>JAZRGT010000001.1:0-18223 GCA_045644325.1 Eubacteriales bacterium
GAGACCGTTAACCTCCGCACCAAGGCTGCTCTCGCAGCAGGCATGAAGGTAATCCTCTGCCTCGGTGAGGTTAAGGAAGAGAGACTTGCAGGCATCACCGATGAGGTTGTTGGCATGCAGACCAAGCTCGACCTCGCAGGCATCACCGCTGAGGAGCTCAAGAACGTAATCATCGCTTACGAGCCCGTTTGGGCAATCGGTACCGGTCTCACCGCTACCCCCGAGCAGGCACAGGAGACTTGCGCAGTTATCCGTAAGGTAGTTGCAGGTCTTTACGGCGAGGAAGTTGCAGAGTCCGTAACCATCCAGTACGGCGGATCCATGAACGACGCAAACGCAGCTGAGCTTCTTGCAAAGCCCGACGTTGACGGCGGTCTCATCGGCGGCGCATCCCTCGTTCCCGAGAAGTTCGCTGCTATCGTAAACGCTGCACAGTAAGTTGTCGCGAAGCGACAGTGCAGAGTGCAGAGTGAAGAGTGCAGAGTTAAGGTTAATTTTCTCGCTTCGCTCGAAAATTTTCAATTAAATTAAAATAAAACAGCAGCGGAAAAGTTTTTGAAGATTCTTAAGGAACTTTTTTCAGAAAAGTATGCTTGCCTGCGGCAAGCAGCGACTCTGTCTTGTCGGCTTCCGCCTCCATTTTCCTGCGGAAAACCGCCAGAGCCGCGCGAAGCCTTAAGTCGCGCTCCGCAGAGCGCGAAACTCTCCCCTGCGCTTCAAAATGGCGCCGCCCCGGCGACATTTTGGAATGAGTAAAACCACCCCGATCAGGGGTGGTTTTTGCTCATTCGTTCTTGATGAATAATGAATAATGAATAATGAAGGTAAAAATCCGCGCGGCGGATTTTTTTCATCTTAATTATATTTCGCCCTTGATAATCCTTGGGTGCGAGATCCTTCGCAAAGGTGCTGACTGCCCTCCCCAACCTCTCCCGCACGCGGGAGGGGCTTTTTTCTTTGTTCGCAAGATCGTTGAGCCGATTTTATTTTAATTGAAATTTGCCTCGGCAAATTTCTACCTTAACATTTCGCATAGCGAAATATATCGTATCGGCAAAGCCGATATATCGTATCCGAAGGATATATCGCGCTTGCGCAGCGAGCATATCATGCGCCGTCCGCAGACGGCGCAAACTCCAAATTGTATTATACCGCACTCTTTATTTGTGCATATTGGTTTTGTTGGGTTGGAGAATATAGTTCATCAGTGGTGAAGGAGTAAAACCACCCGCGAGGGGTGGTTTTACTCCTTCCAAAACGTCGCCGGGGGCGGCGCCGCTTTGAAGCGCAGGGGAGTGTTTCGCGCTCTGCGGAGCGCGACTTAAGGCTCCGCCTTAAGAATTCGTAAACTTTTGGAAAAGGTTGATCAAAACTTTCCCCCTGCTGGTGTCTTTTATTTGATCGGTTTTTATAAAAAAGCTTTTCGCCGTGGCGAAAAGCTTCCTTTTATATTATTCAGTTTGCCTTCGACGCGATATAACGCGCAACGCATACACCGGATGCCGATGCCTGCGAGAGCGAGTGGGTTGTTCCGCCGCAGTCGCCGATTACGAAGAGGTTTTCGTGGCAGGTCTGGAGGTGGTTGTCGGTGTCGACCTCCATATTGTAGAATTTGACCTCGACGCCGTAGAGCAGGGTGTCGTCGTTTGCCGTGCCGGGGGCGATCTTGTCGAGGGCGTAGATCATTTCGATGATGCCGTCAAGGATTCGCTTGGGGATGACGAGCGAGAGGTCGCCGGGGGTCGCCTGAAGTGTGGGACGGACGAAGGAATCCGACATTCTCTTGTCGTTCGAGCGCTGACCGCGGATGAGGTCGCCGAAGCGCTGAACCATAACTCCGCCGCCGAGCATATTCGAAAGGCGCGCGATGCTCTCGCCGTAGCCGTTCGAATCCTTGAAGGGGTGCGAGAAATGCTTCGAAACGAGCAGGGCGAAGTTGGTGTTGCCCGTGTGCTTCGCGGGATCCTCGTAGCTGTGACCGTTTACGGTGACGATTCCGTTTGTGTTCTCGTTAACGACCGCGCCGCGCGGATTCATACAGAAGGTGCGGACAAGGTCGCGGAACTTTTCGGTGCGGTAGACGATCTTGGATTCGTAAAGCTCGTCTGTCAGGTGCGCGAAGATCTCGTAGGGGAGCTCAACGCGAACGCCGATGTCAACACGGTTCGATTTTGTGGGAATTTCGAGGTCGGAGCATACCTTTTCCATCCATTTGCTTCCCGAGCGACCTGCGGAAATGATGCAGATGGGTGCCTCGAAGGTCTCGTTCTTGGTGTTTACGCGGTAACCGCCCTCGATCTTCTCGACGTCGGTCGCGGGCGTGCGGAAGAAGAAATCAACGGTGGGGGAGAGCTTGTTGTAGAGATTTTCGAGCACGATATAGTTTACGTCCGTGCCGAGATGGCGCACCGATGCGTCGAGCAGGTGCAGACCGTTCTGCAGGCACTTGGTTTTGAGCTGGGAATTTGCGGTGGTGTAGAGCTTTGTGCCCTCGCCGCCGTGCGAGAGGTTGATCTGATCGACATAGTTCATCAGGTCAATCGCCTCTTCCTTGCCGATATATTCGTGCAGAGTGCCGCCGAATTCGGTGGTGATGTTGTATTTACCGTCAGAGAACGCGCCCGCGCCGCCGAAGCCGTTCATAATAGCGCAGGATTTGCATCCGATGCAGGACTTTATCTTCTTGCCGTCGATGGGGCACTTGCGCTCCGCGAGGGGGGCACCCGTTTCAAGAACGGCAACCTTGAGCTCGGGGGAAAGCTTATTGAGCTCATACGCAGTAAAAATACCGCCGGGACCCGCGCCTATTATAATAACGTCATAATTTTTCATTGTATTGCTCCTTTATTCTAAAAAGCATATTTTTCTAATTATATATTATCACATAATTGAAGGAAAATCAATGCTTTTTTTGAAATTTTCATTGACTGGGGAGAAGAAATGTTATATAATATAATAAATAATTGTTTGTATTATATATCATTACGGGTACAGTATTCGATTTTATCGCTGATTTATATTGCGAGTCGTTCCCTACGGCTCGTAATATTGTTTTGCGATTGGATAAAACAAGTATCTCGTAATGATGGTGACACAAACGCACATTTTCCATGTACGGAGGCACCTATGAAAAGAATTTTTGCAACAGTTTTATGCGTACTTATGCTCCTTCCGATGCTTCTCTCGGCTATGCCTGCTTCGGCGGTTGAAGAGATCAAGATCGGATATTCGAGCCCCGCGATCGGTACCGACGTCGGCAAGATGGTCGATCTGAGATGGGTTTCGGTTCAGTTTGAGGATCAGCAGAACTGCGTTCCCGCGGCTGATATCGTCTGGACACATAACGGTCAGACAATCAAGAGCATAACTCCCACCGAAAAGGGCGTTACCGCCATTACCGCAACCGCAAAAGGCAAGTCGAAGACGGTTTACATCGTTGCGAAGAATGCAAACGAGAGCGAATACGTTCTTTATGAGGACGATTACACCGCAAAGCCCGACCTTTCGCAGTTCCGCATCATTCAGCAGCCCTCGGGCACTACCTTCGGCTACGATGAGGCTGAGGGCGCGATCTATCTTGACGCGTCTAACGGCGCATCCAACCACATGCGCGTGCTCCTTCCCTCGTACCTTGATTCCTTTGGCGACGCGATCTACACCGCGCGCGTAAAGGTTACAAAGCCTACGGCGGACTCCCGCTTCGGCGCGCTTATGTTCCGTCTTCAGGCTCCCTCGGGCAAGAAGATTCCCTATCTCCAGACCGCATTCAGATACAATATTTCGGCATCGAACGGTCTTGAGATCGCGGAGCGCACCTCGGGTGACGCCTGGAGCGTAACTCAGAAGGGCGCGGCTTCGGGCATCAAGGGCGGCGATTACTTTGATATCACCGCAAACTTCTGCGGCAAACTCGTAACCAGCACCGTAAACGGCAAGACCTATCTTACCGAAAATAGTGCTCCCTATACCGCGGGCGCAATGGGACTTCAGGTTCGCGGCGCGCGCCTGACGGTTGACAGCATCAAGATCACTCTCAACCCGAAGACCACCGTAAACGAGAAGGCAATCACTCTCACCGACACCCGCGATCCCGAGTCCAATATCGCTCTCGAGCCTAACCTCATCACCGAGGTAGCCACCACGGAGCAGCTGAAGGCACTCGAGACGACTCTTCCTTCTATCGCGATCTTTGAATGCGAGGTCGAGGGCAATGCGCTCGGCGTTACACTCGACAGAAAGTTTGTCAAGCTTTCCGATATTACGATCTGCGATCGTGTTATTCCCGCATTCCGCATTGAAACTTCGCCTGAGGCTGAGGCGTTCGCAAAATACGTGGCATCTCTCGAGCTTTGCGACCTTTACATTATCTCATCGAGCGTCCAGATCATCCAGCAGGTGCGCTCCAAGAACAATAGGGTCTACGCCATGTTCGATACGACCGGAAATGTCTGGGACGCTGAGGAGCTTCGCGCTCGCTGTATCGAGGCAGGCGCGCGCGGCGCGATCATCTCAAATAGTCTTCATATTGCAACACGCGATTTTGTATCATATCTTCAGGACAGATACCTCGTCGTATGGCAGGCGGTAACCGAGAAGGATATTTCCGCCGTCAGCGCGATCAATAACGGTGTTCTCGGTCTGATCACGCCCGACGTCAAGGCGACAGAGGCTTGCTTCACCAAATATTACGATAAAAACACCCTCGTCCGCACTCCCGAGATCATCGGTCACCGCGGAAATCCCTCGACGGCGCAGGAAAACACCGTTGCGGGCTCGGTTGAGGCGTTCAGACTCGGCGCAACGATGGTTGAAAACGATATCTACCTTATGAGGGACGGCAACATCGTTGTAATGCACGACGGCACCATCGACCGCACCACGAACGGTACGGGTAACACCGTAGACTTCACCGCTGAAACGATCAAGCAGTATAAGGTCGATTCCAAGGCAGGCGTAGCGGCAGAGCCGATTCCGCTTCTGAAGGACTATTTTGATAAGTTCGCAGGCACGGGCGAGGTTCTCGTTATTGAGCTCAAGTCGAGTGACACCAGGATGTGCGCGCCTCTCGCGAAGCTCATCAAGGAATACAAGATGGAAAAGCAGGTCGTTATCATCGCGTTCAATCAGAATATGATCAAGGCTATGCGCGCGGCAATGCCCGATTCATCGGTCAACTTCCTGACCAGCAGCATCACCGCTGAGGAAAGCCGCAGCCTTGATATCGCAAAGCAGGTCGTTGATATCGTTGTTCCTCTCAACACGGCGTATTCCCCCTCTCAGGCGGCAGGCTCTCTCGGCATCAATCTCTATACCGACCTCGCCGCGCGCGGAATTACCGTGTGGAACTGGACGGTAAACAACGAGGATAATTTCAACAAATTCTTCATCAGCGGTATCCGCGGTATCACCACCAACTACAGCCAGTGGGCGGGCACTTACGTTGAGGATTTCACTGCTTCCTTTGACGAAAGCGGCAAGCTTGTTCTGAATGCCGTTACTTACGCCGGCAACAACGCGGGTTCGGCTAAGGCAGAGCTTGTTGTCATCGGCGGTACGGGAACCTATAAGGACGGTCAGGTTACCCTTTCCGAGGGTGCGGAAGGCTTCTTCTTCAAGCTTAAAAAGACACTCTCGAACGGAACCTCTTACTACACCGTAACTCCCGTTATCCTCGCATCCGAGAACATCGAGGCAGAGCCCCTCCCTGAGACCACCGAGGAAGTGACCACCGAGGCTCCCGCTATTACCGAGACTCCCGCAGTTACCGAGCCCGCAACCGAGCCTATAACCGAGCCCGTGGCAGAAGGCGGATGCGGCTCGATGATCTCGCTCTCGATCCTCGCGCTCATTCCCGCGGCTGTACTTATTATTAAAAAGAAGGAAGATTAAATATGAAGGAATATAAATTCGATCCCGTCCGCGCGACAGAGGAATGTGTCGAGTGGATAAGGAATTGGTTTGAAAAGAACGGCAAGGGTTGCCGCGCCGTCGTCGGCATTTCGGGGGGCAAGGACTCCTCGATAGTTGCCGCGCTCTGCGTGAAGGCACTCGGCAAGGACCGCGTTTTCGGCGTTCTTATGCCCCGCGGTGAGCAGTTCGACATTTCTTGCAGCCATCAGCTTGTAAACCATCTCGGAATCGAGCACGTTGTCGTCAACATCAAAGAGGTTGCCGACGCGATGGACAAGACCGTCGCGGACGCCCTCGGAAGCACGTTGACGCCTCAATCCCTCCAGAATATCCCGCCGAGAATCAGAATGACCACCCTTTACGCCGTTTCGCAGTCGGTAAACGGCAGAGTCGCCAACACCTGCAACCTCTCCGAGGACTGGGTGGGTTATTCTACCCGCTACGGCGACAGCGCGGGCGATTTCTCGCCGATATCCTGCTTCACCGTCACCGAGCTCAAGCAGATCGGACGCTATCTTGGATTGCCCATCGAGCTTGTCGACAAGACCCCCATCGACGGACTTTGCGGCAAGACCGACGAGGACAACCTTGGTTTCACATATGCGGAGCTTGACAGATATATCCGCGAGGGTATCGAGCCGACGCCCGAAAAGAAGGCGGCGATCGACCGCAAGCACGCCATCAATCTCTTTAAGCTGAGATATATGGATTGCTTCGTTTATGAGGAAAAATGAAAAAATATAAAGCAATAATAACCGACTTTGATCTGACTTTAGCAGATACCGCATTCCTGATTGAGGATTGCCTTTACACAAATGCCGCGCGCTTCGGCTATGATCTTGACCGAAAGATCCTGCGCGACGGCATCGGAATGACCGCCGAGTCGATCTATCTCGATGCGGGTTGCAGTGCCCCCGATGCAAAAAGGCTTCACGATGAATACATCCCCTATTCAGCCGAAACTATGCGCGAGAAGACCGAGCTTTATCCCGGCGTCGCTGAGGGACTTGCAGATCTTCACGCAAAGGGCATTCTTCTCTCCGTTCTTTCGCTTAAAGCATCCGACCAGATATGGCGTCCGCTTGAGCGCGCGGGAGTGGACAAGTACATCGACTCCGTCATCGGTCCCGATGAGGTGGCGGCACACAAGCCCGAGCCTGACGGAATCTTTTACCTCTCCGAAAAGACGGGCATCGCGCTCTGCGATATCCTCTACGTCGGCGACAGCGTGACCGATATGAAAACGGCAATCAACGCCGGAGTCGATTTCGCCGCCGTCTGCACGGGTGCCGTCACAGCCGAAGCCTTCGCCGAAATGGGCGCGGAGATGATATATCCCACCTTTGCGGATATGTGCGATGATTTGAGCACTTTGTACGCACCAAATTAAAATACGAGAGTTCACGTTTGCGAAGCAAACATATCGTATTGTTTGCCGAAGGCAAATGGTATATCGTGTTCACATATCGTATGAGCGCAGCGAATATATCGTGTTTACCCATTCGGGTCTTCGACACGATATGCCTGCGGCACGATATATCCTGCGGATACGATATGCTACGCACGATATGTCGGCTTCGCCGACGTAATATCAATTTGAATAAATAATATTTTACATAGAAAGGTACGTCAAAATGAGTAACATTCCGAAAGAACTTGACCAGAATATGATAGTTTCAGCCGATGCGGAGGGACTTGTGTGGTATGATGCCGCTAATCTCGATCTTTACGGCTTTGCGGGTGTTGAGGGAGACACCTACCGCCGTCTTCCCGCTGACGTTGCAGAGGCTACCAATCCCGGAACCGCACGCAACGCTTCTCACACCTGCGGCGGACGCGTCCGTTTTTCGACCGATTCGAAGCGCATCGCCATCCGTGTCAAGATGCCCTATATGACCAAATACGACCACATGCCCATGACCGGCGCGGCGGCGTTCGATATGTATGAGGATTTCGAAAATTCGCATCACTACGTCTGCACCTTCCGCTGTCAGATGACCGACACCGACGGTTATACCTCAAAGAGAGGCGTCCTCGGCGGTCAGATCAGATATTACACCATCAATTTCCCGCTTTACAGCCCCGTTTCGCACCTCGAGATCGGTATCGACGATGGCGCGACTATCGGAGAGGGCGCGAAATACCGCGACGTTGCTCCCATCATCTATTACGGCTCCTCGATCACGCAGGGTGCCTGCGCAAGCCGTCCCGGTATCGCTTATCAGTCGATAATCTCCCGCCGTAACGAGATCGACTTTGTCAACCTCGGCTTCTCGGGCAACGCAAAGGGCGAGCAGTCGATGGCGGACTACATAGCTTCCCGCGAAATGACCGCTTTCGTCTGTGATTACGACCACAACGCGCCCACAGCAGAGCATCTTGAAGCAACCCACTACAATTTCTATAAAACCATCCGCGAAAAGCACCCCAAACTCCCCATCATCTTCGTTTCGAAGCCCGACTTCGACAACGGCTTTGAGGCGAGCGTTGCCCGCCGCCGCGTAATTGAGGACACCTTCTACCGCGCGCGTGAGGAGGGCGATAAGCACGTCTTCTACATCGACGGTCAGGGACTCTACCGCGGCTACCACAAGGAAGAATGCTCCACCGACGGCTCGCATCCCAACGACATCGGTATGATGAAGATGGCGGAATCTATCGGTCAGCTTCTCACACGCATTCTCCGCAGCCGTATTTAAGGAGGTAAAGACAATGAAAAAGATAGTTCTTATCGGCGATTCTATCCGTATGGGATACGATAAATACGTAAAGGAAGCATTTTCCGACGTCGCAGCGGTCTATTATCCTGCGGATAACTGCCGTTTTGCTACCTACATACTCCGCTTTGTGCACGAATGGAAGAAAAAGGGCGAATGGCCCGAGGATGCCGATCTCGTGCATTGGAACGCGGGTCTTTGGGACGTTCCCGAAATTCTCGGTGACGAACCCGTGACTCCCGTCGACCAGTACGCCGTCCAGATCGCGCGCATCGACAAGCGTCTGCGCCTGCTTTTCCCCAACGCAAAGATAGTTTTCGCGACCAGCACCGCGGTTCAGGAAGAAAAATACGGCCCCGTTTTCAAGCGCAAAAACGCGACCATTGAGGCTTTCAATGCCGCAGCACTTAAGGCTCTCGAGGGTACCGACACAGTCATCGACGACCTTTACGCCGTCACCGCGACCGCCCCCGAGGAATGCCACAGCGACATGACTCACTATTCCACCCCCGCAGGCATCGAGCGCGTGGGCGGTAAGGTCATCGAGTGTATCTCGCGCGAGCTCGGAATCGAGGCAAAGGCTGTCGATATGGACACCTTCTATCCCGAAGCGTATCCTAAAAAGGTAATAGGAAATTAACCACTTGTAAAACTGCGTTTTACAAGTGAAGAACGCGCGCTTATCGCCGCCGCCAAAACCGAGGATTTTGGCGGCTCCCCTCGGCGCGCGGGCTCGCACAGCTTGCCTAAAAGGTGTTTTTTCGGAGGCTAAGCCCCCGAAAAAACGGATTTTATTAATATTTTTATAATCACCTATCATTGAAAATTGAAAGGAGACAATCATGAGTGACATCAAAAAAGAAGCTTATGTTGAAGTAGATAAAAATCTGATCGTCGAAACGGTTTTCCCCGACACCGAGGACGTCAAATTCCATAACGCAAGAAACGCTCCCTTCGAGCTTTACAATCTCTACGGCGAGCAGGACGAAATTTACCGCCGTCTGCCCAAGGCAGTTGCCGAGGCAACGAGCGCGGGCGTAAATAAGCTCGCAAAGGAGACCGCGGGCGTCCGCGTGCGCTTCTCGACCGATTCGGGTTATATTCTCATCAAGACAAAAATGCCCGTCATCGCAAGAAACTCGCATATGACCCTGCTTATGTCGGGCGGATTCGACCTTTACGAGGACACTCCCACCGGCAGCCGCTTCGTCAAGGCGTTCATGCCTCCCTATAAGATGGAGGACGGCTACGAGCAAATCATCCGCTTCGGCAGCCGCAAAATGAGATATTTCACCATCAATTTCCCGCTTCATTCGGTAGTTTCCGAATTTTACGTGGGTCTGCAGGAGGACGCGCAGATCGGCGCGGGCAAGCCTTATAAGAATAAGAAGCCGATCATCATCTACGGCTCCTCGATCGTTCACGGCACCGGCGCATCCCGCCCCGGACTTGCTTATTCGAACATCATCAGCCGCAAGCTCGATATGGACGTCGTCAACCTCGGCTTCTCGGGCAACGCAAAGGCGGAGCTTCCGATAATGAATTATCTTGCCTCGCTCGAAATGAGCCTCTTCGTTTACGATTACGACCACAACGCGCCCAATCCCGAGTATCTCACCGAGACTCACAAGCGCGGATTCGATATCATTCGCGCGGCGCATCCCGATATTCCGATAATTCTAATCACGCGCCCGAACGTGGCAACCAACCCCTCCAAGGCTGAGGAGAGAAAGAAAATCATCATCGACACCTACCGCGCGGCGCTTGATGCGGGCGACAAGAACGTTTACTACATCGACGGCGAGTCCTTCTTCCTCGGTATGGAGGGCGAGAGCGACTTCGTTATCGACGGCGTTCACCCCAACGACGTGGGCTACTATCTGATGGCAGAGGGAATCGGAAACACTATCGTTCAGGCGATCGAGCGTATGGGAGGCTCCCTTGAGTGAGAGTGGCGGCGTAATCGCCGTTGAAGCACTCGCATACCTCGGCGACGCGGCGATGGAGGTGCTTATCCGCGAGAGACTTGTGAGGTCGGGACTTTGCTCGTCGAAAAGGCTGAATAACGCATCCCTTGCATACGTCAAGGCGACGGCGCAGAGCGAAGCGCTCGAGCGAATGCTCCCGCACTTGACCGAAGCGGAAGAAGCGACCTACAAGCGTGGGCGCAATCTCGGTCACGGTAAGAATACGCCCAAGAGCGCATCCGTCAGCGAATACCGCCGCGCAACGGGACTTGAGACCTTGTTTGGGCAGCTTTATTTAGATGGCGACACGCGGAGGATGAATGAGCTGCTCGATATTGGGTATCCCGATCTGCGGTAGGGCAGAGGTAAGAGGGCAGAGGGCAGAGGTAAGGTGAATTTCCTCGCTTTGCTCGGAAATTTTCGATTAATTAAAAAGATTAAAGTTTTGATCAAACTTTTTCAAAAGTTTGCAGAGCTCGAGACGGAGTCTCGATTTAATGCGAAGCGCGACAGAATATTTATAGAAAAGGAAATAAAAACAATGGCAAATCCTATTATTGAAATCAAAGTAACAAATTTCGGCACTATGAAGGCGGAGCTTTATCCCAAGCTTGCGCCCAAGACTGTTGAGAACTTTTTGAAGCTTATCGAAGAGAAGTTCTTCGACGGACTCATCTTCCACCGCGTTATCAAGGGCTTTATGATCCAGGGCGGCGGATACAATGCGCAGTTTGAGCACAAGGAAGCTCCCTCGATCAAGGGCGAGTTCGCGGCTAACGGCTGGGTTCAGAATGACCTCAAGCACACCAATGGCGTGCTTTCGATGGCTCGTACCTCCGATCCCGACTCGGCATCCTCGCAGTTCTTTATTATGCACAAGGATTCCCCCCACCTCGACGCGCAGTACGCGGGCTTCGGTAAGGTTATCGAGGGCCTCGAGGTCATCGACCTCATCGCATCCGTCAAGACCGGCACCCTCGGATTCTACATGGCAGACGTTCCCCGCGAGAGCGTTGTTATCGAAAGCATCAGAGTGGTTGAATAATACTAAAAGGTGCTGATTTACAATCAGCACCTTTTAGTATTTTGGTTTGTAAAAAGGAAGGCTTTATTAAAATGAGCTCGTAGTTTTGTATGTTCGCACATAATAAAATAACGAGAAATCTTAACTATAAAAAACTATAAAAAGGCGCTGACTTGTATAAGCAAATCAGCGTCTTTTCATATATTGATTTTGCCCCACCAAGGATCAACCAAGCAAAACGTCCATAATCAGCATCAGACAGAAGCCGATAAGCAGGGCATAGGTTGCGCCGCGCTCGCTTCCGTGCGCGTGGGTTTCGGGGATCATTTCGTCGCTGATGATGTAGAGCATCGTGCCGCCCGCGAATGCAAGTCCGAATGGGAGGATCGCCTGCGCGAGCGTGACCGCGAGGTATCCGAAAAGAGTGCCTACGACCTCGACCGCTCCGGTTGCGGCGGCGATGAGGAAGGTGCGGCGAGGCTTGATGCCCGCCGAAAGCATAGGTGCGATGATGGCAATACCCTCGGGGATGTTCTGAAGCGCGATTCCGACAGCGATCAGGATTCCGTCTGCCACGTTTCCCGTGCCGAATCCGACGCCCGCCGCGATGCCCTCGGGTAGGTTATGTATTGCTATTGCGAGGACGAAAAGAAGCACCTTGTCGGCTTTTCCGCTTTTTTGTCCAACTTCGCCGTTTTCGTTGTCCACTCCCGTCAGCTTGTGAAGATGGGGAACGAGCTTGTCGAACGCGTTTACCGTCAGCGCGCCGAGAAAGATGCCGACCACGGCAATGAGAAGTCCCCTCGCGCCGCCTCCGCCGTATTCGACCGAGGG
This sequence comes from Eubacteriales bacterium, assembly GCA_045644325.1. GTDB lineage: Bacteria > Bacillota > Clostridia > Oscillospirales > CAG-272 > CAG-390. The sequence goes on from JAZRGT010000001.1 coordinate 12,453, forward strand.
GATAACGAGTCCGAGCACCGCCGCCGCAAGCATTACGCCCGCCGCGAATGAGAGAATGATATCTCCCGCGCGGTGAGAAATCTTCTTGAATATAAATCCGAGTACCGCGCCGAGCAGAGTTGCCCCGCCGACACCGAGCGCGGTTAACAATACAGCCTTCATTTTTTGTCCTTCCTTGATGATTTTATCGAATTTTGTTAAAATATATTATACCACAATTCGATAGATGATTTCAAGGTTTTCGGCGATTTTTATGTGGAAAAATAAAGAGGCTGATTGCAGCCCCTTCAGCTTACTGACAAAGTATCAATAATATCAATCAAATAGCCAAATGCACAAAAAGCAGAAAGCTATGTTAGCACACTCAATATCAGCCTTCCCCGGTGGGGGAAGGTGCCGCAAAGCGGCGGATGAGGCGCCTTTTAAGATATAGTTTTTCGCGAAGCGAAAATCTTCCAAAACATACCCAATAAAATATTTCGTTCTGCATTTAGATTGCAAATATACAAAAAACGAAGGATATTTGCCAATTTGATAAAGAAAAAGTATTTAGTGCAGGCAATCGGGGAAGATTTTCTCGCTACGCTCGAAAAACGGTATCTTATTAAAACGCCTCATCCGTCACTTCGTGCCACCTTCCCCCACCGGGGAAGGCTTGGTTCGCTGCGCGAACAGCCGGTTCTGACTCGTCGGCTAAACGCCTCCGTTTTCCTTCGGAAAACCGTCAGACCCGCTTCAAAACTGCGAACATAGCTTTCTGTTTTTTATTCGTTTTTGATATTGTCAGTAAGCTGAGGCTGATTGCCAGCCTCTTCTATTTAACCCAAAAGCACATCCATCACAAGCATCAGACAGAAGCCGACGAGCAGAGAATAGGTCGCGCCGCGCTCGCTTCCGTGCGTGTGCGTTTCGGGAATCATTTCATCGCTGATGACGTATAGCATCGTTCCGCCCGCGAATGCAAGCGCGAAAGGAAGTATCGCCTGCGAGACGGTGACTGCGAAATATCCGATCAGCGTGCCGATGACCTCTACCGCGCCCGTTGATGCGGCGATAAGGAAGGTGCGGCGCTGACTGATCCCCGCCGAGAGCATCGGTGCGATAATGACCATACCCTCGGGGATATTCTGAAGTGCGATTCCCGCGGCGATTATAAGTCCGTCGGAAACGTCTCCCGTTCCGAAGCCGACTCCCGCCGCGATTCCCTCGGGGAAATTATGAATGGCGATAGCAAGGACGAAAAGCAGTATCTTGTCGATTTTTCCGCTCTCCGGGTGGCTTTCGCTATCGACACCGCTCAGCTTGTGCAGATGGGGCACGAGCCTGTCGAGCAGATTGACTGTCAGCGCGCCGAGGAAGATGCCGAGGATGACGATGGGGAGTGCTTTTGCGCCGCCGCCGAGCTCGACGGAGGGCAGAACAAGTCCGATCACAGCCGCCGCGAGCATAACTCCCGCCGCGAAGGATAGGATTATGTCGCCTACCTTGTGTGAAATTTTTTTGAATATGAAGCCAAGCAGCGCGCCGAGCAAAGTCGCTCCGCCGACACCGAGAGCTGTTAGCAGTACAAGTTTCATTTTGATTCTCCTTTAGGGTGGAATCCCTCATTAATATTATAGCATAATTTGGGGCGTGAGGTCAACGATTTTGGATAAAAATTCAAAGTGCAAATATAAGGAGAATTTTCTCGCTTTGCTCGAAAATTTCCCATTAAATTATAAGCCGAGTGCGAACAAAGCTTTCTGGGCGATCTCCTCATCCGTCAGCCTTCGGCTGCCACCTTCCCCGCTGGGGAAGGCTTATTAATAATCTCGCTTGGTATTTTTAAACGTCGTTAACCGATTTAACCATAGAAAACTTATGGTGAAAATATAAACCATTAAGTTACAATTATTAGAGTAAGTTACAAGCCAAGTAAATAATTTACGAGCATTTAACAAGCATTTTTTCACAACTATACCCCTGTGACTAATGTTCGCACTTGTTAAACAAGCCTCCCCCAGCGGGGAAGGGGGACCGTGCTTGGCACGGTGGATGAGGAGATCGCCCGGAAAGCTTTGTTCGCACTCGCATTCCAATAAAAATGAAAATTTTCGCCAAAGGCGAAAATTGACCTCAATTTTGCTTTTTTTCAAAAAACTCTTTACAAACGCCCGAAAATTTGGTATCATATATAGTGGATAAAAATAATCCTTAATCTATTAAAAGTGAGGAAACAATTATGATGAATATTCCGCGTCCCGAGCATCCGCGTCCCGATTTTTACCGTGCCGATTGGGTAAACCTCAACGGTGAGTGGGAATTCCACGAGGATTACAGCCGTTCCGGCAGAGCAAGAAAACTTTATCACGCCGATGCGGCACTTGATCAGAAAATTACCGTCCCCTTCTGCCGCGAGAGCGTGCTTTCGGGCCTCGGTCACACCGATTTCTGCGAGTGCGTTTGGTACCGCAAGGCTATCACCCTTCCCGAGGGTTGGAATAACGGCTCCGACCGCATCCTCCTCCACATCGGCGCTTGCGACTACAAGACCGAGGTCTGGGTAAACGGCAAAAACGTTGTAAATCACGTTGGCGGTTACGTTCCCGTCAATGCAGATATCACCGATGCTCTCGAGGCGGGTGAGAATATCATCACCGTTTGCGCGGACGATATTATCCGTTCGGGAAATCAGCCCGGCGGTAAGCAGTGCCCCGAATGGGCATCCCACGGCTGTTCCTACACCAGAACCACCGGTATCTGGCAGACCGTATGGCTCGAGCGCGTGCCCGCTTCTTACATAAAGAATTTCAAGATCTATACCAACATCCACGCCGGCACCGTTACCGTTTCGGTCAACGCGATCGCGGCAGAGGGCAAGACCGTCAAGGTTGCTACCTCCTATAATTCCGAGTGCACCGGCTGTGCTGAAGCCCTCGTTGGCAGCGGCTTCGCTACCGTTACCGTCAAGCTTTCGAAGGTCGAGCTCTGGGAGATCGGCGCGGGCAGACTTTACGGTATGACCATCACCCTCGGCGACGACAAGGTCGACACCTATTTCGGTATGCGCTCGGTCGAGGTCAAGGACGGATTCCTCTACCTCAACGGCAAGTGCGTCTTCCAGCGACTCATTCTCGACCAGGGCTTCTACCCCGACGGAATCTACACCGCATCCTGCGAGGAGGAGCTTCTGAACGACATCAAGCGCTCCGTCGCTTGCGGATTCGACGGCGCAAGACTTCACCAGAAGATCTTCGAGCCCCGCTTCCTCTACCATTGCGACCGCGAGGGCTACATCGTTTGGGGCGAGCACGGCAACTGGGGACTTGACATCGCGCGCGCTGATGCGTGGGCGGGCTTCATTCCCGAGTGGGTCGAGTGCCTCGAGAGAGATTTCAACCACCCCGCAATCATCGGTTGGTGTCCTCTCAACGAAACTCAGAAGAATCAGGATCCCGACTTCCTCCGCGCGCTCGCGGCTGTAAACCGCGCGTTCGATCCCACCCGTGCCTACATCGACACATCGGGATGGACTCACGTTCGCCACATCTCCGACTTCATGGACGTTCACGATTACGATCAGAATCCCGAAACCTTCCGCGCGAGATACGAGGATATGCGCGTAAACGGCACGCTTCAGGGTATGCCGCGTAACCACTTCGGCTACACCACCACCTTCGTCTCCGAGTACGGCGGAATCCGCTGGGCTCCCGAAGGAGCAGGATGGGGTTACGGCAACGCGCCGAAGACAGGTGAAGAATTCATCGAGAGATTCAAGGGACTCACCGACGCCCTCCTCGATAACCCCGCAATCGGCGGTCTTTGCTACACTCAGCTGACCGACGTCGAGCAGGAGGTTAACGGACTTTACACATATAACCGCGAGGTTAAGTTCGATCCCGCGATCTTCAAGGCGATCCTCCAGCGCAAGGCGGCTTGTGAGGAGTAAATTGAAATTATAATCTGTAGGGGACGGCGCCCTCGACGTCCCCTTGCAGTACGCAGATTTATTGATAATATTGTACAGAAATCCAAAATTGAATTATATCTGTAGGGACCGACGTCCTCGGCGGTCCGAGCCCAATGAAAATATTGCTGTGCATAAAACCAATATAATAAAATTACAGTTTTCTTGATTTTACACACATAAATAATTTAGTGCCCACGGACCGCAGAGGACGTCGGTCCCTACGGAAATAATTTAATAATAGCTTCTGAATATAAGCAATTATATAATTCAGTGCGGTTCGGGACTGTCGATCCACGCAAGCGTGCCGTCCCCTACGAGCCCGTAATATAATTTGTGATATAATTTCGTACAGTAATCACACAAAACATAAGAAAAGGTAACTTAAAAATGAGCGAAAAAATGATGGCTGCCGTGCTTTGCGGCGACAGAGATCTTCAGTATAAAGAAACCGACAAGCCCTCCCCGAAGGCGGGTGAGGTGCTTGTTCGCGTCCGCGCCAGCGGAATTTGCGGATCGGATATCCCCCGTGTTCTTCATAAGGGCGCGCATTTCTTCCCCATAATCCTCGGCCACGAATTCTCGGGCGAGATCGCAGAGATCGGCGAGGGTGTTGAGGGATTCGAGATCGGCGACCGCGTTTCGGGTGCGCCTCTCAAGCCTTGCGGAAAGTGCCGCGACTGTCAAAAGGGTAATTACTCCCTTTGCAAGCACTATTCTTTCATAGGCTCGCGCGAGAACGGAAGCTTCGCGCAGTACGTAGCGATCCCCGCGCAGAACGCGATCAAGTTCGATAAGAGCGTTTCCTTCGAGCAGGGCGCGATGTTCGAGCCCTCGACCGTAGCGCTCCACGGTGTTCTTCTCAACGAGTGCGCGGGCGGCGAGGTCGTTGCGGTTTGCGGCGGCGGAACGATCGGTCTTTTCACTGCGCAGTGGGCAAAGATCTTCGGCGCGAAGAAGGTTGTCGTTATCGACATCCTCGACGAAAGACTTGAGCTTGCAAAGAAGCTCGGCGCGGACGAGGGATTCAACTCCACCGACCCCGATTTTGCCGAAAAGATCAAGGCATATACGGGCGGTCAGGGATTCGGTGCAGTTTACGAGACCGCGGGCAGCCCCGCAACGATGAAGATGGCGTTTGAGCTTGCGGCTAATAAAGCGCACGTCTGCTTCATCGGCACACCTCACACCGACGTCACCTTTACTCCCAAGATGTGGGAGAACCTTAACCGTAAGGAATTCCGCCTCGTCGGCTCGTGGATGAGCTATTCCGCACCCTTCCCGGGCAAGGAATGGGAGCTCACCGCCGCTTGCTTCGGCGACGGCAGACTCAAGTACGATGACGGACTTGTATTTGCGAAGTACCCGCTTTCAAAGGCGTGGGAAGCATTCGAGCAGTATCTTATCCCCGGCGCTGTTAAGGGTAGAATCCTCCTCGTCGACGAAGACTAACTAAAACCAAACCGCAGCGAGAAAGTTTTTTGAAGATTCTTAAGGAACTTTTTTTCAAAAAAGTCCCTTAAGGCGCGCTCCGCAGAGCGCAAAACCTCTCTTGTGTGCCCCGACCCGACTGCGCCCCGCAGGCGGTCCGGAAGTCTCAATACCTCCCCTCGCGGGAGGTATTGAGACTTCATTTTTTTATTTAAGAGAAATCTCCCAACCGAACCTTAAAAAATAAAAGCCGCGCGCCTTACGGGCGCGCGGGGAGTGAAGGAGCGAAAACCTCCCCCTTAGGGGGAGGTTTTACTCCTTCCAAGCGGTCGACGGGGCGTCGCCCGCTTGAAGCGCAGGGGAAATTTCGCGCTCTGCGGAGCGCGACTTAAGG
>JAZRGT010000002.1:0-45219 GCA_045644325.1 Eubacteriales bacterium
GGTTTATTGCCATAAACGATAATGTTGATTCCGATGTGCAAACTGAGTTCGATATGACACCGATTCGTAACTTCTGCAACGAGCTTTTCGCAAGAGATACCGCAAAGAAGATCAAAACCACCTTCAAGATGAAGGGTGAGCAAGGCGAACATCTTGCTACAAGACCGCCGTTGGGTTACAAGAAGGATGAAAAGGATCCAAACAAATGGGTCATTGATGAACCCGCTGCCGAAATCATACGAAAGATATTTAAGCTTTGTATGGGCGGTATGGGACCTCAACAAATAGCAAAGCAATTGGAGGCAGAAAAAGTTTTAACACCTACCGCTTATCTCTACCCCCTGTTTGGTGAGCTTGGTGATAGAGATCCTTACCATTGGGATCATAACACCATAGGCAAAATTCTTGAACGGCAAGAGTATGTCGGCAACACGGTCAACTTCAAAACTACCGCTAAAAACTACCGAAGCAAAAAGCGGGTGATGAACGACAAAGATAATCGAAAGACCTTTGAAGATACGCATCCCGCTATTATTGATGCGCATACTTTTGAAATCGTTCAAAAGATGCGGCAGAATAAGCGCAGAAGAACAGCGACAGGACGCTTTCAACTCTTTTCGGGCAAACTGTTTTGTGCGGATTGTGGAGCAAAGCTTCATTTTGCAGGTAGCAACACCAACGAGAAGGATGATCATTATACTTGTGCGAACTATCGAAGCAATATGGGAACCTGCACGGCACACTATATTCGAAACTCTGTACTATACGATTTGGTTTTCAAGCATATCAAGAGTATGCTCGTGTATGTGCAACAGTTTGAAGAAACCTTTGTTCGTCGGGAAATTGAAAAAGCTGACAAGGAACGTCAAATAACCGTAGAGAGCGCCAAAAAGGAAATCACGGTATTGAAGCGACGAGATGAAGAGCTTGACAGAATTTTCAAAAGAACCTACGAGGATATGGTGTCGGGTAGAATATCCGAGGCAAGATTTGACACTCTTTCTGTAGGATACGAACAAGAGCAAGCGAATGTAAAGCGCAAAATCATTATGCTTGAAGATCTTGTGGAAAACGGCGAGGAGCAGGTAAAAGATTTGAAACAGCTACTTACAAATGTTCGCAAGTACACAGATCCCGAGGAGCTTACTCCCGAAATGTTGAATGATTTGGTTGATAAGATACTCGTCCACGCTCCCGATAAGAGCAGCGGACACAGAAAACAAAAGATTGAAATTTACTACAACGCTGTCGGTATCATTGATTTACCCACCAATACGGGAAGTAGTCAAGACACCTCAGCTTCAAAATTAGCCGTATAAACGGAGAAAGTCCGTGTGGCTTGAAAGCCACACGGACTCATAAGAGAAAACTTCGTTATCGCTACTTAGCATATCGCAGGTACGCCATCTTTCTTAATACTACTATTATTCAACCTGTGGTTAACATAAAGTTTCCTAACAATACCTTTACTGAAACTGTTTTTATGCTATAATATAAGCAGAAGCAGACGTCAGCTTACTTTTATCTCAATGGAGGTATGATTATGGAAATGACTATTGGTGCAAATATTAAGCGTTTGCGCACATCAAAAAATATCACACAAGAACAGCTTTCAGTTGCAATGAATGTTACTTGCGCAGCCGTCAGCAAATGGGAGCGCGGTGAAACCTATCCCGACATTACACTTCTGCAGCCGCTGGCTTATTTCTTCGGAGTAACGCTCGACGAACTCATGGGCTACAATCAAGAAAAGATCCAAGCGGAGATTGACGAAGTAATCGCCCTGTACCGACAGCATTGGAACGACAAGAAAGGCCGTGAGATAATCACAAAGGCATATCGCGATTATCCGAATGATTATTGGATTATGCACTATTATATGTGGAATGTTGGTGGTGACTTAGCAGATAACGACCCCTCTGTTCTAATCGCACACAAGGACGAATTTCTTGCTATTTGTGAAAAAATATTGGAAGGTTGTACCGAAGAAAATCTGCGACTCGGGGCATGGAATATGCGTGCAAAAATTCTCCATGCGGAAGGAAAGACAGACGAGGCACTTGACATTTATAAGACAAAATTTACAGATTGGTTTACAACCAGCGGACAAAAGACTGAGCAATTGTTTGCAAAAGACACAAGCGAATATTATTTTCATGTTCAAAAAAATATGTTTGAGCTTATTGATTTTGCAGCAGATAAACTTGGCAGAACCGTGTTCTTTGATCCTTCACTTTCTATGGAGAAAAAGGCGGAACGTGCATTGCAGTATGGAAATCTGATGCTAAATGCGTTTGAAGAAACCGGGGAAGAATTCTTCCTTATGCTCGCACGCTCTTTCCTTGGAAGAATGGAAAATGATCTATACTATCGCGGCGGAACAGATGAGCAGGTAATCGCAGTTATGGATAAAAATTTGTATGCGATGAAAAAGATTGAAGAATTGAGAGCGGAAAACGAAGCATTGAATCGCGCCTTTGAACGTTATGGTGAAGCAAGGAGAGGTAATTTCTTTAAATTCAGTCTTGATTATCGCGCTAATGCTACGAACGGCAGACGCGCCGAGCTTCTTAAGAATTCCGATTACAGAGCGGTTTTAGATAAGTATAAATAATATTTCTTCCGCCCCGCCTCGCGCGGGGCTTTGCATTTGTGTCCACAAAAGCAGTGCTTGTCAGGAAAAGCAGACGAACTTTTGATGCGAACAAATCAAAGGCTCACTTGTGTAAAGAGAGCCTCTCTTACTACCCGACAGTACACCTAAAAGCTGTAACACACTATATCTTGTAGGGCAAGGTATGTGAAAAGGAGTGTAAACAAATGTTCGCACTCCTTTTGTTTTTGCTGGTAAAAACTGTTTATGGAAGACGCCTTTGCGGTGTTGAGACAATTGGAATCTGAACCACCGATTCGCGCATAGTTTCTGCTATAATTCAATTTGTGGTAGCGCGAATCTTTTGCTTTCGCTTTGCGAAAGCAAGTGGTTTGATTCTTTGGCGCCGGCATAGAGAAAAGCACACCGCGAGCGGTGTGCTTTTCTCTATGGTGGAGACAACTGGAATCTGAACCAACAGTTCGCGCATAATTTGCGCTAACCTTTTGTTAGGCGATAGCGCGAACTTATTGTATTTCGCTCAGCGAAATACAAGTGGTTCGATTCTTGGCGACACTATAAATAAATGTGCACACCGCAAGCGGTGTGCTTTTCTCTATGGTGGAGACAACTGGAATCTGAACCACCGATTCGCGCATAGTTTCTGCTATAATTCAATTTGCGGTAGCGCGAATCTTTTGCTTTCGCTTTGCGAAAGCAAGTGGTTTGATTCTTTGGCGCCGGCATAGAGAAAAGCACACCGCGAGCGGTGTGCTTTTCTCTATGGTGGAGACAACTGGAATCGAACCAGTGACCCCTTGCATGTCAAGCAAGTACTCTAACCAGCTGAGCTATGCCTCCACGCGACTTGAATATTATACCACAGTTTATAGAAAAAATCAACCCCTTTTTTGAAATTTGTCAAATAATTTTCAAAAAATTGAGCGACACAAAATATTGTGCCGCTCACTGATGTCTTAAATACCGTATTTCGCCTTGATGATCGCTGCGAGTGCCTGTGCGGTGCCTTCGATGCCGAGGACGGAGCTATCGATCATTATCTGATAGTTCTCGGGGGAGCCCCACTTTTTACCGGTATAGTAATTATAATAATTGATTCTTCTCTTGTCGGTCTTCTGCGAAAGGTCCTTCGCCGCTTTTTCGTCGATGCCTTCGTGGCGCTCGATAATGCGCTTGATCTTATAATCAAGCGGAGCATAAATAAATATGCTAATCTTATTCTCTGCTTTTCTGAGGACGTAATCGGCACATCTTCCGACGAAGACACAGGAGTTTTCCTCCGCAATCTCACGAATGAGCTCGGACTGGGTCATAAAGAGCTTATCGTTGATCGGAATATTCATATTCTGCGCCGCGCTGTTGAAATAGGATGAACCCATAGCAAGGGTATAAAGCAGACTACTCGTTGCCTTTTCGTCAACGTGGTCGAGAACCTCGCTTGACATACCCGATTTTTGAGCCGCCATTGTTATAAGCTCTTTATCGTAGGCTTTGACTCCGAGGAGCTCGCCGAGTCGAAGTCCGATCTCGCGTCCTCCGCTACCGTACTGTCTTGCTACCGTTATTACAAATTTCTTTTGGCTGTCCATATACCCGACCTCCTCACTTTATTCTTGTATACATTATATCATTTTTCAGCGCATTTGTAAAGACTTTTTACAAAAATTGTTATCATTTGCCGCGTAGCAGACGAATATTATTTAGCGTACGGAGGATATTTATATGTCTATTGTAAAAGAAAACCGAGCCAAGACCTTCATCTATAATTCGCTTTTGCTGACCTTATCGGCTGTTCTGATGCGCGCAGTCGGTGTTGGCTACAACGTGTACATTTCGAACCGGGTAGGCGCGGAGGTAATGGGACTTTACTCACTCGTGACGAACGTGTGGGGATTTGCGCTGACCTTTGCCACGTCCGGCATAAATCTTGCCGCTACGAGATGTGTTGCAGAGGCAGGCGGCGAACAATCCGAAATCAAAGCGGCTATGCGAAAATGTATAGTCTATTCCCTCTCGTTCGGCGCGGGGGCGGCTTTTTTGCTTTTAATTCTTGCAAGACCGATATCGGCATTATGGCTTAACGATATGCGCGCCGCGAAACCGCTCGGTATTATGGCTTTTTCGCTTCCCGCAATCTCGATCTCATCCGCTCTATCGGGATATTTTTCCGCGGTCAGACGCGTATGGAAATCTGCGGCTGTTCAGATGGCGGAGCAAGCTATAAAGATTTTCGGAGTCGCGCTCCTGCTCACACCTCTTATGCCCCTCGGAGTCGAATATGCTTGCATTGCGATAGCTCTCGGCGGTACGATTGCAGAAATACTGTCATTTGCTCTTTACGCGCTTTTATATTTGATTGAAAGAAAAAGGAAAATCGGCAACGCATCCAAAACCGGTCTTCACTCTTATCTCAATAAAAAGATCTTTTCCATTGCTCTGCCCGTCGCTTTCAGCGCTTATATACGCTCGGGTTTAACTACGGTTGAGCACATTTTAATCCCTCTCGGGCTTCGCGAGTTCGGACTCGACTCGGCGGCGGCACTTGAAAGCTACGGCATACTCTCGGGGATGGTTTTGCCGGTAGTTCTTTTTCCTTATGCATTGATACATTCGTTCACGGGACTGCTTGTACCTGAAGTTTCGGGCGGTATTGCCGCGGGCGAGAAAAAACATATTGAATATATTGCGTCGCGCGTGTGGAGGCTAACGGTAATATTCGGACTTTGCGGCGTCGGTGTGCTTGCCGTATGCTCTAAAGAATTTGGTGACGTTCTTTATTCAAATTCCGAAGCGGGGCGGTTCATCTATATTCTCGCACCGCTTATGCCTTTGATGTACCTTGACACGGTTACTGATTCGCTTCTCAAGGGAATGGGCGAGCAGGTATATACGATGAACGTGAACATTGCCGATGCGTCGATCTCGGTTATACTCGTTCGCTTGCTTGTTCCGAGATTCGGGATACTCGGTTACGTTGCGGTGCTGTATATAGCCGAGCTTATTAATTTTGCATTTTCAGCGGCGCGGCTGATCAAGCGATGCCGATTTGAGTTTAAAATAATAAAATGGTTCGTACTTCCGTCTGCTTTACTGATACTTACCTCTCGCCTCTGCAACGCACTGTTTGAGCTCATTACTTTACCGACAGGCGCGCTGACTCTCACCTTACACGGTATCATTATCATCGCCGTGTTCATATCTCTGCTTACCGTATTCGGTGTATGCGATAAGGAGCTGCGGAGTTGGTTGGCTTCCTCACTTGGCATAAAAAATCAGTCCCGCCGAAAAGACGGGACTGTATAGCTTTTATTGCTTTTTCTTGTAAGGCGAGAGATTGCCGTTATCCATAACAAGGATTCTGTCGGCGCGCTCTGCGATCTTCATATCGTGAGTTACGATAAGGAGAGTCTGTCCGAGTTCTTCCTTTGTTTTGATCAAGAGTTCAAGTACCTCGTCGGCGTTTGCTCTGTCAAGGTTGCCTGTAGGCTCATCCGCAAAGACGATCTGCGGGCGGTTAATGAGCGCGCGGGCGATCGATACTCTCTGTTGCTGACCTCCCGAAAGCTCGCTTGGGAGATGGTGGAGTCTGTCGTGGATATTCAAGGTAGCCACAAGCTTCTTGAAATGTTCCTCATAACTGTGGTCGGGCTTGTTACACATAAGTGTGGGAATGAGGATATTTTCAAGAGCGGTAAACTGCGGAATGAGATTGTGGTTCTGGAAAACCATTCCCATAAAGTTGCCGCGGAACACGCCGAGCTCATCGGCTGTCATTGCTGTGATATCGTTACCTCTTATGTATATCTTTCCCGAATTGGGACGGTCGAGTCCTGCACAGATATGCAAGAAGGTACTCTTACCCGAACCCGATGAACCGATTATCGCAACCATTTCACCGTCAAAAATCTCGACGTTTGCGCGGTTGACGGCGGTTACTGTGGTATCGTACTGTTTGTACTGTTTTATTACGTTTTCCGCTTTAAGTATTACTTTTCTATCTTCCATAATTAACCTCCGATCATTCGCCGAGATGCTTTCGTGCGAGAGCATTGCGCTCCTTTTTCCATTTAGCAAAAGGCTTATATGTTGCGATCATTGCGCTTGCGGCTGAAACAAGTATGCAGACCAAAAGCCCTACAATTGAGAAGCTGTAGCTGTATCTGAAATCCGCGCCCATTCCGAGTGAGGTAAGAAATTCATTTATCAGCCAATAAATGAATTCCGTAACGCCCCATCCGATAACTACGGTCGCAACGGTAGCGGGCACCGTAAGCACTCCGCCCGAGAACAGATATAGCTTGCCGAGATCGGCATCGGTTGCGCCAAACGCAGAAAGCATTTCGTTCTCGATCTTTCGCTTTGCGCCGAACATTGACTGTGAGAAAAGCCAGACAGCGGGAGCGATAAGGAGAAATACCGACGCGCAAATGAATACCGCGGGAGTAATACTGCTCTTTTGCGCAGTTTTATGAGCAAGTCCGCTTCTTAAATTATCTAAAGTAAGAGCATCAAAAATCGCGATTGACGAGCGTATTCTCTCATATAACAACTCGGTCTCTTCGTGAGTCAGCGTTTCGGAGACGAATATATCGGCTTTCATCGCATTAATATCCTTATGAACAACGCTATCAAAAAGCTCGCCGCTCATTGCGATCATATATCTGTCATCGTTGTCGCCCGTATCGACGATGGCGGCGATCTCGACGGTTACAAAGTGATATTCGCCCTTTGAAAGAAGCTGGCTGAGGAGGTACTTGTTATCGGGAACATCGTACGAGATCGAACCGTGCGACATTTCAAAAACCGCGAGCTTTACGGTATCTCCTACTTTAAAATTCAGCGACCTTGAATTGTTGATGTATTCTGATACGGCAACACAGTTTGGTTCGTTCATAACTCTCGAGAGATCGCCCTCGATCTGCCATCCGCCTTCGCGCGTGACTTGAGTATATAGAACGTCATCGATCAAAGAATATTTATAGTTATTGTCGGCGTATCCGTTATCGGTTTTAACGGTTTTAGACGAAATGCCCGATCTTTGTCTGTTATTCAGAACGACGTATCCGTTTATCGCGGTCGCATCTATCGAATTTTCCCAAGAAACACATTCTACTCCTTCAAAATCAGCGATCTCTTCAATGAGAAAAGGGTCTATACCTTCGTTTGAATTTGCTGTCAGGGAGAATTCTGACGTCTTGGTATTTTCCGAAGCGGTGACCATACTGTTGATGAAGAAACCGCAGAGGAAAAGTGAGGAAAATACGATTGCGGATACTAGCAAGGTTGCGTAATATCTTCTGAAGCGCCAGAAGCCGTAAAGCTCATAATGCATCGGAAAGCTCTTGCGGAATATTCTGAAGGACAAACGCGGTGAAGATACATAGTTTGAATTGTCACCCGCAACGATAAGTGACGTTGGAGTTTTTGTCGCAAGAATCCTGACTGACGGAAATACCGCAAGGAGAATTACGCAAAGCTGCCATAGCACCGCCCAAAGAAGCAGGACGGGCGAAAACGCCATCGCTCCTCCGAGGGAAAGGGTTACGGCGATCTGAATTATCAGACCTAAAGCCAAGGACGGAACAAATGTCAACAATGCGATCGAGAACAACTCCCACGCCGCGGTCTGGAACAGCTTTTCAAAATCGGCTCCGAAGGACATATAAACTCCGTATCGGAATTTATAGTGGTTGATTCGGATATTGTAAAGTACAAGCAGTATCAGCGCGCCGAGCAAGCCCATTGCGATAATGATAGGGACGAAGGTGGCACTTACTTTTGCAATTTCATCGGGATAAGTACAGCGCGGACTGTACTCGATAGTTACCGCCTCACCCTTGATCGGATATTGAAGCAGGAACAAGCGGGATTGATCCATTCCGTCCTCGCGCATAAGGATCTTAAGCTCGTACATTTCCCTGCCCGAGCCGTTTACGTACTTTTTCGCTTCGTAGGATTTGTATAGTCTGTCCTTTTCCTCAAAGGTATCGGTGATGATAAACGTATCATTAAAATACAAACTCCACTCGCTGCTCGACATTCCCTCTATCTTGACGTGATAGTCTGCCGCGGCATATGCTTCTTTCTTTATCGTTGCCTCTCTCGACTGCATAGCGAGCATCGGGCACCAGAAAAGGAGCTGAACAAGGAGCATCGCAAAAAAGAATACGAAAAATTCGCGGAATCCGCCCGTAACGCTTCGGAAACCGTGTTTGAGATTTGAATACGTAAAGAAACGTCCGATAGCCGCAAGCGTGTCTTTGAACGCTTGCTTAGGTGTATAACGCACCAATACGTGGTCGACGTATTTATCCTTTCTATGAGCCATTGATTACTCCTTTCAATAAAGCCTGAGGGAAGCTACTACCTTGCCAAGGATGGCAACACTTTCCACAATGATCGGCTCCATTGTCTTATTTTCGGGTTGCAGACGGTAATGCCCCTCCTCCTTGTAGAAGGTTTTGACCGTTGCTTCGTCTCCGATAAGGGCAACGACTATTTCACCGTTTTCGGCGTAAGTACGCCTGTCAACTATAACCACGTCACCGTCGAGTATGCCCGCTTCTATCATACTTTCGCCTTTTACGTTAAGGGCGAACAGATTATCGGGTCTGCAGCCGACGGAGGCGGCGCAGAAGCTTATGTAGCCTTCAAAATCCTCCTCTGCAAGGATAGGCTTTCCTGCAGTTACGCGTCCGATGAGGGGAACTTGATTTGATGCGCTTACAGCGTCCATATGTATCGCGCGGCTCTTTCCGCCGTCTCGGGAGATCAGCCCTTTGTCCGCAAGTCGGGTGAGGTACATATGAACCGTTGAGGTGCTCTTGAAGCCGAGAGCATCGCGAATATCGCGGACACTCGGTGCGTATCCGTTTTCACTGAGGCTGTTTTTTATATACTCGAAAACCGAGCGTTCTCTTGGAGTCATTTCTTTCATTTCTTTATTCTCCGCTAAAACAATATTCCATATTTTGCCTTTCAAATGAGGCTTAAATTACTACAATTATATTATATCAAATTTTTACACAAATTGCAAACATTTGTTCGCGAATTTTGATATACATTTTGCATAAACTTTCACTTGGCGTTTTAGGCAATATGTTAAAAAAATGTAACATTTGAAACTCGCTATTGCATTTTTAATCGGAATATTGTAAAATAGTATGGTAGATAACTTTGTTATCTTTAAATCTGTAAATCTTATTCAAGGAGAATAAAAAAGAATGACCAACAACAAGTATGTCCTTAATTGGATCGACGAGATGGCAGCTATGACCAAGCCCGACAAGATCGTTTGGATCGACGGCTCCGAGGAACAGGCTGAGGCTCTCAGAGCAGAGGCTTGCTCCACCGGTGAGATCATTAAGCTCAACCAGGATCTCCTCCCCAACTGCTACCTCCATCGCACCGCAATCAACGACGTTGCACGTGTGGAGGGCAGAACCTACATCTGCACCGAGAAGAAAGAGGATGCAGGTAACATCAACAACTGGATGGCTCCCGCCGAGATGAAGGAAAAGCTCTTCAAGCTTTACACCGGCTCCATGAAGGGTCGTACCATGTACGTTATTCCCTACTCCATGGGCGTTGTAGGCTCCGACTTTGCTAAGTACGGTATCGAGCTTACCGACTCTATCTACGTCGTTCTCAACATGCTTATTATGACCCGCGTTGGCACTAACGTTCTTGAGGCACTCGGCGACAGCGCTGACTACATCAAGGGTCTCCACGCAAGAGCTGACATCGACGAAGAGAACCGTTACATCACTCACTTCCCCGAGACCAACGAGATCATGTCCGTTAACTCCGGTTACGGAGGAAACGTACTTCTCGGTAAGAAGTGCTCCGCTCTCCGTATTGCTTCCTACCTCGGCCGCAAGGAAGGCTGGATGGCTGAGCATATGCTCATCCTCGGCGTTGAGTATCCTAACGGCGACATCAAGTACATCACCGCTGCATTCCCCTCCGCTTGCGGTAAGACCAACCTCGCAATGCTCATTCCTCCCGCAATCTACCGCGAGAAGGGCTACAAGGTATGGTGCGTAGGCGACGATATCGCTTGGCTCCGCGTTAACAAGGAAGACGGCAAGCTCTATGCTGTTAACCCCGAGAACGGCTTCTTCGGCGTTGCTCCCGGTACCAACGAGAAGTCCAACCCCAACGCTCTTCACACTTGTATGCGTGACACCATCTTCACCAACGTTGTTCACAACACCGAGAACAACACCGTTTGGTGGGAAGGTCTTGATAACAATCCTCCTACTCCCGGCAATGCTATTGATTGGCAGGGCAGACCTTGGGATTGCACCAAGTTCGATAAGAAGGATAAGTCCACCTGCGGTGCTCATCCCAACAGCCGTTTCACCGCTCTCGCAAAGAACTGCCCCTGCATTTCTTCCGAGTTCAACTCCCTCAAGGGTGTTCCCGTATCCGCAATCGTATTCGGTGGACGTCGCGCAAAGACCGCTCCCCTGGTTTACCAGTCCTTCGACTGGAAGCACGGTTCCTTCGTTGGTTCTATCATGGCTTCCGAGACTACCGCAGCAGCTGCAGGTGCAGTCGGCGTAGTTCGTCGTGACCCCATGGCTATGCGTCCCTTCGTTGGTTACAACATGGGTGACTACTGGAAGCACTGGATCGAGATGGGCAAGGTTATCCCCAACGCTCCCAAGATCTTCCACGTTAACTGGTTCCGTACCGATGACGAAGGCCACTTCATCTGGCCCGGCTTCGGTGACAACCTCCGCGTTCTTGACTGGATCCTCGCTCGCTGCGAAGATAAGGTTGACGCTGTTGAGACCGCTATCGGTTACGTTCCTAAGGCAGAAGACATCAACATCGAGGGTCTCGAGGACGTTACTCTTGACACCATCAAGGACCTCCTCACCGTTGACAAGGCTTCCTGGCTTGAAGACGTTCAGAACATCAAGGAATTCTATGCTCTCGTTGGCGACCGCGTTCCCGCAGAGATGTACGAAGAGCTTGCTGCTCTCGAGGCAAGACTTAACGCTTAAGTTTAATCCTTATAATAATAACCCCGACCGTTTCGGTCGGGGTTATTGCTTTATTTACTTATCTCTTCAACCTTGATCAGATTTGTATTTCCGGATTTGCCGGTAATATCGCCGCCGGTGACAACGATCTTATCACCTTTTTGGAGAGAAAGCACGTCTGCGGCGGTATTCTTCGCGATATAGAACAGTACGTCGATCGACGTGTATTTCTCGCACATAACGGGCAATACTCCCCACGAAAGAGCGAGCTTACGCCAAGTTATCTCGTTTGTGGTGAGACCGATGATCGGTACGGGTGCGCGGAATCGGGAAACAAGCCGCGCTGTCATTCCCGAAAGCGAGCAGGCAACTATAGCCTTTGCATCTATGTCGATTGACACCGCGCAGGTTGCATGCGATATAGCGTCCACCGAGTTTTTGATCTTGAATTCAGAAGCGTAAAATTTGGAAGCATAATTAATATCGCTCTCGGCGGTTTCAGCGATCTTTGCCATAGTTTGTACGGTAAGCACGGGATATGCGCCAACAGCGGTCTCGCCCGAAAGCATAATCGCGCTCGTTCCGTCATAAACGGCATTTGCAACGTCGGAAATTTCCGCTCTTGTGGGGCGGGGATTATGTATCATAGATTCGAGCATTTCGGTCGCGGTGATAACGCGCTTGCCGAGAAGGCGGCATTTTGTTATAAGATGCTTCTGAATAGCGGGAAGTTTTTCAAAAGGCACTTCAACGCCCATATCTCCTCTTGCCACCATTATACCGTCGCAGTGATCGCAAATCTCTTCTATATTATCGTAGCCCGACTGATTTTCGATCTTTGCGATCAGGTCGATATACCCGCCTCCGATCTCGGAAAGATAGCTTCGGATATCGAGCATATCCTGCTTGCATGATACGAATGAGCACGCTACGTAATCGACTTCATTCTGAACGCCGAAAAGAAGATCGGCTTTGTCCTGCTCGGACAGATACTCTTGTTTGAGATGCTTGCCGGGGAAGCTCATACTCTTTCTGTCCGAAAGTTCGCCGCCGCAAACAACGGTGCAATTGATATCATTGCCTTCCACGCTGTCTACGGTAAAGATAAGCAAACCGTTGTTAAGCAGTACCTTATCTCCTGCTGAAAGCTCCTCGTGGAGCTTTTTATAGGTGACCGAGACCTTCTTTTCGTTGCCAACCACCTCGTCGGTCGTGAAGGTGAACTTTTCGCCGTCTTCGAGATAAATTTTACCGTTTTCGAAGGTTTTGATACGGAACTCGGGGCCCTTGGTGTCAAGCATTATTGCAATCGGAAGATTGAGCTCCTTACGCACTTTTTTGATAGCATCGATACGCCTTTGATGCTCCTCGTAGGTGCCGTGGGAGAAATTGAGGCGCGCCACGTTCATACCCGCAAGACAAAGGCCGCGAAGCACTTCTTCGCTCTCGCTTGCAGGACCTATCGAGCATACAATCTTGGTTTTTCTCATTATTCTACCGCCTTAATCAGTATTGGTCTTCTTGATCTCATTCAGTTCTTTGATGAAGGTCTCAATATCCTTGAACTCGCGGTAAACGCTTGCAAAGCGGACATATGCAACGTCATCAACGTCCTTGAGCTTGCGCATAACCATCTCACCGAGGTCGCCCGAGGTTACCTCCTGACGAAGCGAATTGTGGAGCTCGGCTTCGATCTCCGCGGCGATCTTCTCCGCGTTTACGGGGCGTTTTTCGCACGCCTTCATAAGTCCTGTAAGGAGTTTCTGACGGTCAAAAAGCTGCTTTGTGCCGTTTTTCTTGATAACGATGGTCTGAACCGATTCAACTACCTCAAAGGTTGTAAAGCGCCTCTGACAAGCCATACATTCACGGCGGCGGCGGATATTGTTACTTTCCAAGTTTTGTCTGGAATCTATTACCTTACTTTCAAGACAACCGCAATGGGGACATTTCATATAATAAATACCATCCTTTCAAAGAAAAAAAATAATTTTCTATTATATGATACCACATTTTTATTGATTTGTAAAGGCTTAATGTGAAATTCCTGTCAATTTACTCCATCTAAAATTAATTGATTTTTAAAATCCTCCGCAACGTCCTTCAAAGTACACGGAGTTACGGTGTTTTGAACTGCCATTTCATAAAATTTCAGTACGCCTCCCATTTTAGCGGCAAAGAGGCAGGTTGCCGTTTCTTCATCGAGCTTTACCGTGACCGACAGCAAAACACCGTCAGCAGTTCTGACCGCGCGCAACTCGTAAACCAATATGCCACCCGAAAAATCAATCTTATTCTTTCGAAGCAAAAGCCCTCGACTTGAATCTTTTCCCGTATTATTCATAGTGTCCTCCTGAACGCGTGATTTATTTTTACAATATTATACCATATTGAGTATTATTTTGGCGATGAAGATTTTATACCCGTTTTTTGTACACCTTCCACAAATATTTACATTCTCCTCTATCATTCAGGCATTATCAACGACATAGGGTACGACAAGCTTTGCACAATGCGCAATAAGAACGTTATGTATTCTCCGGATGTGTTTGTTACAGAGCTGAAATTTGGATAATTTTGGTGATTTTTTGCAATCAAATGTATATACATTTCCAATATTTTAACCTTGAACATTAATATTTTTTATAGTATAATTAATTTACAGCAGTTTTAAGCGATATATAAATGTATATTTTCAAAATATTCATTACAAGGAGTTACATATTATGATAAAATATTTGAGTTTGAAGTTTTCGACTATCGGACGTATGCCCTTAAACTTTTTCAAAATCGGATGTACAGCAATGATAGGCGTTTTGTGCGGTCTTTGCGCAACATGCTACGAAGAGGCAAAGCGCGGAAGCGTTGGACTGGAGATTTATTACGCCCCGATGCTTGAATACGTTATGACCGCTTTCATTATATTTTGGGGTGGAATGTTTATTCTTGACTTAGCCGAAAAAGAAAGGTCCGCAGGAAATTGATCCTGCGGACTTTGTTATTCAATATATTCGTTGTAAATTTCGATTATTCGCTCTTCCGCTTCGGCGGGGAGCAATTTATCCGCCGCGTATGCTTTATGCAAAAGCGAATTGGGCAGATATTCATCGTACTTATCAAAAACGGGATTTTCGGTCTGTGACATAAGCGACATCGGATTTATGCCGTTGCGTTTAACCTCATACGCAAGTCCTTTGGCGAGAGAATAATCGTTTCCGCTTTCCATTTTGAAGGTAATATATGCTCCCGCCTCGTGTTCGATTCCGCTGATGCGGAATTCTGCGGCGCGAGATGCAAGGAATTTACGGAAGGTTCTGAACGAACGAGTTCCGAGCCAAGGGAAAAGGCACCAGGAATAGCCGCCAAGATGAACGATGGAGTGCTCGAGCATTCCCGTGTTTCTCGCAAGATGACGCGCTACCTCAAGGCGATGGACAGCGTTTTCCTTAAGATAGGGGTATACGGTATCCTCCCCCAGAACACGGCGCATTCTCTGCAGTATTCTTGTGTGTATCTCTCCGTAGTCGCCCGGCCAGGAGACCTCCATCTTGCCCTCAACGGGCTTGACGTAGATCAGCTTTCGCGCGACGTCGAGCTCTTCGACCTCCCAGACTCTGCCCGCAAGGGCAAATCTGTCGCCGACGGGAGGCGGAGTGGTGATCGTGCCTATCTCCTCGGATTCGTGACGAACGGTGAAGTCCTCGCTATCCTTGAATACAGCATAGAATTTGAAGCTTGAAATCAGACGCTCACCAGCAAGACCTACGATCAGCCCCTTTTCCTCCGTCATTTCAATGTAGTCGTTTTCGATCATTGATATCATCAGGGTTTTATAATCCTCTTTTGATATTCCCGATAAGGGCGGGAGGGAGAGCACTCGCTCGGCAAGCGCACGGGGAGTGAGCTCACCGCTTGAAGCAAGCACGCTCAAGGTCTGATGGAAAGCAAGGCTGAACGGAAGCTTCTTTACGCGAGGAGGCTCGATAAAGCGTTCCTCAATATAAAGCTGAACGATAGCGATCGCGCGGATAAGCTCCCACGGGATCAGCTGAGGAAGCGGCGTATTGGGAAGCGGATTTTCCTCTCTGAAAACGAGCATCATTTCGGGAGGCTGTCCTCGTCTGCCCGATCGCCCGAGCCTTTGGAGAAGACTTGAGACAGAGTGCGGCGAGGAGTTTTGCACCACGCGCTCGAGACGGCCGATATCAATACCGAGCTCCATAGTAACGGTGGCGCAGGTGACGGCGTGAATATTCTCATCCTTCATCTTCTGCTCGGCTTCCTCGCGGATGGAAGCGGAAAGGTTGCCGTGGTGAATGAGGAATATATCCTGCTCTCCCCTGTTTTTCGCAATTTGCCGCAGAGTTGCGGTTACAAATTCGGTTTCCTCGCGGGAATTCGAAAAAACGAGGGATTTTGCGTTCTTAACACAGTCGTACATATATTCGTAGCCCGAATCTATCTGTGCGCGCTTCGATAGTCCTGAGCTTTCAGGCGACTTATCAGTATCGGGGACTTGGCTGTGATCGTCGTTTTGTATATAAAAATGCTCCATACCAAGACGCCAACGCAGCGACTCGGGGGTCAGTTCGGGAACGTCGGTATCCCTTCCGCTTCCCGCTCCGAGCCACGCAGCGGCAAGCTCGGTATCACCGACAGTAGCAGAGAGACCTATTCTGCGCGGATGGTGGCCTATAAGTCTGCCGAGGCGGCAGAGCTGACATATAATCTGATTGCCTCTGTCCGAGCCCGTGAGGGTGTGAATCTCGTCGATTATCACGAATTGAAGACCGTGGAATAGTCTTATAAGATCGTTCGATCTGTTCATCAGCATCGACTCGAGCGACTCGGGGGTAATCTGCAGGATCCCGCGCGGCTTCATAAGAAGTTTTTTCTTATGAGATTGCGCAACGTCACCGTGCCAATGTGTCACGGGTATCCCGGAGATATCAAGAAGCTCCTCGATTCGTCCGAACTGGTCGTTTATAAGGCTCTTTAGGGGCGCGATATACAGCACAGCAATGCTTTCGGGCATTTCTCCCTCGAGCATCGTAAGAATCGGAAAGAACGCGGCTTCGGTTTTTCCGGATGCCGTTGATGAGGTCAAAAGCAGATTATTCTGCGTATCAAAGAGCGATCTCGCCGCAAGCACCTGTATCTCGCGCAGAGATTCCCACGAATGCTGATAGATATACTCGCGAATATAATCGGGAAATCTTTCAAAAATGCTTTCGTTATTATTCATCGTCAAAAATCAATATCCGCGGGATCAAACTTTGAGGTTCTGGCGGGAGCGGCATTCCGATCAGCGTCTTCTTCGGTCTTAAGCGTAACCGTCGAACCGACGATTGACGCGAAATCCACGCTTGGGTTCTGCATAAGAATGTTCAGCAAGGTCATATAATCACGGAGCATTTCACGGGGGGTTATCATAGTATTTGCACCCGCACGCTCGAGGCAGAGGCGGACGAATGCGACCTGCTCCTCTCCCGTAATACGCGGCTGCCAATTAAAATTCTGCGCGTGAAGCGAGGTCATTCTTACAACAAGAGCAAGAAGCTCGTCATCGGATAGTCTTGCAAGCCTTATTACGGGGCCTACGAAATTCTTGTGCTTTTCGGATGAGAAGCGGCTGTCGCAAAGACGGCTTCTGAGAGCCTCATAGCTGAAGAGTCCGCGGCGCTGATCCTCGAGAAATTGCGGAGTTCCTCCAAGCACGAGTCCGAGATGAGGTGCCCTTCCCTGCAGGGTATCATTAAACATAGAGAGGATCTTTTCGTAATTGTTTTCTCTTGAAACTCTGTGGGGGATTTTATAGAGGTTGACGCATTCGTCGATGAACACGATAAGACCGCGATAGCCCATCATTTTTGAGAGAGACGCCCAAAGCTTAAGGAAATCGTACCAGTTATTGTCACCGATGATTGTGGAAACGTCAAATCCGAGATCGCGGCGTGCTTCGCTCTTGGTGGAAAATTCACCGCGCAGCCAACGAAGACAGGATGCGGCGCGTATATCGTCACCGCGTTGCGTTGCACGGTAGTATTCGCCTATAACGCGGGAAAAATCAAATCCGCCAACGAGAAATTCGATCTCGCGGAGGCATTCCAAAAGCTTGGCGTCAAGGCGTGTGGAAAAAGCGGGGGAATCGGGAGAGATGCCCTCCGCAATCAGCTCACTCTGGAGAGAAAATACCCATTTTGCAATGATCTTCGGCATCGCACCTCCGTCCGGTGCGGCTTTTGACGCGAGATTCTTCATCAGCTCGCGGTAAGTAGCAACACCTGCGCCACCGCTTCCGTAGAGTCTTCTTTCCGGAGAAAGATCGCAATCCGCCGTAAGGAAATCACGTTCAAGCGCGTAGCCGCGGATAAGCTGAATGAGGAAGCTCTTACCGCTTCCGTATCTGCCAACGAGGAAACGCATACTTCCGCCGCCCTCGTTGATCAGCTCAAGGTCAGAAAGAAGCGCACCGATCTCGTCCTGTCTGCCTATTGCGATATAGGGCGCACCGCTTCTCGGCACGACACCCGCTGAAACCGAGGCAATAAGCGAGGCGAGAATTCTCTTCGGTATCTTTTGATTCTGATTATTGGTCATTGTATATCACTCCTTTCGTTTCTTCAATATAGTCTTCAAGCACCGCATAACCTCCGCCGACATCCTCAAGAAGGATATCTCCCATAGAATCCGCGGCAATCGTATTTATCTTGTCCGCGATGATATCGGGAAGCGATCCTGCCTTCAACGCGATGGATGCCTGAAGAGAAAAGTTCTCATCAAGCGCGGCACGGATGAAATCGATTTCGGTTTCGCTGAGTAAATTCCAAAGCGAATCTTCCTCTGCAACCGGTTGAGGCACGGGCTCGGGCTCGAGGGGCTGATCGGGCTCTTCGCCCTCAAAAGCATCAACAAGCTTGCCCGTAATTTCCCAGGAAAGCTCCTCTATCTTAGCCGCAGATTCAAGCGACAGTCCGCTTGAGGACGGCTCGTAAAGCTTTTCGTATTCAGGAATCTCGTCGGGGTTGCTTGGTTGTGCCACTCTTATGGGCAGCTCAGACGCGAAATATTCGTCTGCAAGGCGCTTTATACCGTCCTGCAGTAAATTCACGGACAAGCGCGATTTGACGCCTATATGCGCTCTGATGCGGTTTTCCGCATATTTGAGTATGTCTGTAATAATAAAGCGCAATTCGTGCGAATGTGAAAAGGAGCAATATTCAATTTCAATTCGCTTTTTGATAAACGGACAACACAGTGCGCCGGTAAACGTATCGCGCTTGGTTTTGCTGTCCTGAAGCTTAAGCCCTGCCGCCTCGAAGGGGTGTGATGGATCGCTTGCCTTTGAAATGATATATCTTAATACGCCCGACATATGCTTTTCGTACAAAGCGCTATTTTCTCCGACGGCAAATTTACTCTTTCGGTAATCGTAGTTGGAGCAATGGCAAAGAAGCAGGGATACGAATGCATCTGCGTTTCCAACCGAATCGGCATAGAATTCTCTTAGTCCCGCGGTAGACGGTAAAGCCTTGCCAACCACGTCAAGAATAGATGCGGGAGGGGGAAGCCTTTTAATAAGGCACAGATCAAATATCCACTCTGAAAGCTGTGCGTCCAATCTTTGGTATTCGGATCTGTAATTGAGCCACAGATTGCAAAGCATCGCAAGCGATTTTTCAGGGGGGATCTTATCGGAAAGATTTATGATTTCGTAGATCAGCAACAAAATATAGCTGTAATCAACCATCGGATAAATCCCGCGACGCACCTCTCCTCTGAATCGCAGATATGTGGCAAGCTGGGCATCGTTCAGTTGGGAATATTGGGGCATATAGGAAAAATAGGGCTCGTTTGCGTTTACATTAGTGCTTTTGTTATAATAATAAATCGCAGATTTTCTGAATCTGTCGTAATACGCAAGGGGGCTGCTCCAAGAATAAAGTCTGACCTTATGGATCAAGGAATTGGAAGGAGCATATTCTTCATCCGGAGACGGTCTTCTTTCGCTTTCCTCGGTGTAGGGATGGATATAGCGTTTTATAACTCCTCCGTTATTGATCTTTTCGGTGGAAGCCTCTCTATGAGCGTTGCTGCTGTCAGAGGGCACGGGTATTTCTATTTCAACGGCTTGAGTCCGTTTTTCGTCAAAAGCCGTGCTTCCGCGTTTTTTAGGAACTATTGAGCCAAGATCCCAAAAGTCATCCATCGACTGTTTCTTGTTTTTATCGCCGTCCAATCTCGTGCGCTCCTTTCCGAATTTTGTTATCATATCATTATAACCTATTTTTTATAATCTGTCAACAGCTTTTTATATTTTATTTTTTATTATAATTCTTAATTTCTCATTAAAAAATATATAAAAACGAATAAAATGCATTTGATTATAATTTTTATGTTGAAAAGGTATTGAAATTCGGAAATTTTTGGGGTATAATATTAATGAGTATTTATATGCTGAAGGAGTATTGGAAATGTTTAACAATACAAAACGTGATACCAACAATGATACAAGAAAATTCCCTTCCGCTTCTGACAGAGATGCCACTATCCGCGAAATTCTTTTCGCAGTATATACAGCTCTTGAAGAAAAAGGATACAATCCGGTAAGTCAGATTGTGGGATATATTCTTTCAGAAGATCCCGCTTACATCACAAGTCACCGCAACGCGAGAGGCTTGATCGCAAAACTTGACCGTGACGAATTACTCGACGCTCTCGCTCGATTTTATTTTTCGGAGCTCTCTGAGGGCAGCAAAGAATAAATGAACCATTATACTGTTTTACCTTCCGCGTCCTTGGAAAATACTCACGGAAGAGTGCTCGCTCTCGGGAGCTTTGACGGTCTTCATATCGGTCATCGCGCCGTAATAGACGCTGCTGTCGCGCTTGCAAAGGAATTAAACGCCGAGCCCGCCGTATTTTGCTTTGACGTACCGCCCGCCTTTTACGCCGCCGGTAGTGATCTCAAAATACTCGGCGATGCAAGCGAAAGAGCTGCTCTTTTTTCCGACCGAGGTGTTTCTTCCCTTTTCGTTGCGGAATTCGCCGAGCTTCGCGGATTTGACGCAAGGGATTTTATAACAGAAATTCTGATAAACAAATGCGGTGCCGTAGGCGTTGTCTGTGGCTTTAATTTCGCTTTTGGCAAGAACCGCGCGGGACCCCCCTCTCTTCTGCGCGATTACTTCAAAGAGAGAATCATTACGCTTGATCCTATCTTCTATGAGGATTATCCCGTCAGCTCGAGCAGAATAAGAGCTGCTCTCAAGGAGGGCAACATAAAATCTGTCACGGATATGCTCGGAAGAAATTATTCTATAACCTGCGAGGTTTCCGAGGGAAGACAAGACGGCAGAAAGATCGGATTTCCTACGCTGAATCAGATGCCCGCCGCGGAACGTGCAATTCCCGCTTTCGGCGTTTACGTAACAAGAACCACGCTTGACAACGGGCAAATCTTCAACTCGGTCACGGACGTAGGACTCGCGCCGACTCTTGATATGAGCGGCAAGACAAGGCTTGAAACACACCTGCTAGACACGGAGCTCGACTATACACCCGGCAAGATCAAGGTAGAATTCATCGAGCGCATTCGCGGTGAATTCAAATTTGGATCTGTTGACGAATTAAAAAAACAAATTGCTCACGACACCGAATTTGCAAAAGAACACTTTCGGCACAAATAAAATCACTGTTCAGAAAATATATGTTTTAAGAAATGATTTTCAAAAATATTTTCCGCCGCGGGTCGGCTTTGCTCCTCTCCGCGGCTCTTTTAATTTCATTTATACTTACTATATCCGTTCTGACGCTTTGCGCATCCGCGAAGCCTCTCGAGGATATACAAACGGATAATGCAGAAGCAATATATATATACAATATTGAAAACGATCGGATACTCCTTCAAAAGAACGAAGACAAGCGTATTCAGCCTGTTTCAACCGTCAAAATAATGGCGGGTCTGATAGCGACCGAAGCACTTTCGGGCAAGCTTGACGAAGTGATCACCGTCACCCCGCAAATGATCGAGGGAGTTGCAGGCCAGCATTACAATATCGTTGCGGGGCACACCCTTTCCTTCAGAGATCTGCTCTACCTTGCTTTTTGCGGCGGATGCCATCGCTCGATAAATATACTTGCCCACGCGATCTCCGGCAACGTGCTGAACTTCATTTCCTTAATGAACGCCAAAGCCGCGGAGCTCGGTATGACGGATACGTTTTACTCAAACGTATCCGGAATGCACGCCAATGAAATGTATACGACCGTCAACGATATTGCAAAGCTTTGCCTTGAAGCTTCAAAGAACCCCCTGCTTATGCAGATAACTACGGTTGACGCGCACGAGACCGAGATGCTCGGCGAGAAGAATTTCACCTTTGAAAACCGAAATTATCTTGTGGGCACGGGTTATACCGCCAAATACTATAACAAGCTGTGCCACGGTCTTGCGGCGGGCAGTACAAGCGAAAGCGGTTACTGTGTGGCGACGATCGCAGACGACGGTAATCTTTCTTATCTTTGTATCGTTATGGGCGCAGTTGAGGACGAAAGCGGCAATATACAGTCTTACTCATTGGCAAACGATCTTATCAAGTGGGCTTACAGCGATTGGGGATACGTCGAGGTCGTTTCAAGCAATACACCCGTTTGCGAGATCCCCGTAACTATGTCGCTTGATATAGATTCCGTGCTGGTAATCCCCTCCAAGACAGTCAGCATATATCTCCCCAAAAGCTCTGCCGTCGGCGGCGGAATCACTCACAGTTATTCTTTGAATTCCGAGGAGCTTCAGGCACCCGTTTCAGAAGGAGCGCACGTCGGTATAATCACCGCTTATTACGAGGGAAAAGAGCTCGTAACAGTCGATCTTATAACAAAGACTTCAGTTGCGCAGAGTGAGGTACTTTACTCGCTTATGAAGATCCGCGAGATTTCACAAAGCCGTATTTTTACCGCATCGGTTGCCTTCGCGATCATTTTTATAGTCTTGTATATCATTATTAAAGCTTTTATTCGCGGTTATGCGAACAACAGCCGTTTCAGAAGGCTAAAATAAATTTCCGCTCAATTTTCATTTATCGTTGATTTTTATTAACAAATTTTGTATTGACAAATTTAATCAAATAATGTATAATATTGCACGTATAATTTTGCGGGAATAACCGCGATACTTATTTGGAGGCAACAATTATGTTTGAACAGTTCAAAACCCTGCTTATCGACGAATTTCAGGTTGACGAGTCCAAGATCACTCTCGACGCTGAGCTTTCGGGCGACCTCGCTATCAACTCCATCGAGCTTGCAGAGCTTATTCTTCGTTGCGAAGAGGAATTTGGAATTGATATTCAGGAAGAAGAAATGCACAAATTCGTAACGGTCGGCGACGTCGTTGAATACCTTAACACCCTCGAGAAGTAATCAATTTGATAAAAAAGCATCAAGGAAATTCCTTGATGCTTTTTTGCATAAAGACGATGGACGGTTAATACCTTTTTAACGAGGTGATTTAATGATCTGTGCGTTCAAGCGGCTATTGCTGTCAAATCTTTCTTTAATATTTCTCTTTTGTCTTTTATTCTCTGTTTACGGTCAAGTGGCGTTTTTCATTTTCGATAACGCCGAGTCAGGTCGCGAAAACGCAGAGGCAAGCTCCGATATTTCGGAAAAGCTGATCCTTCTTGACGCAGGACACGGCGGAGAGGACGGAGGAACGGTCGGTGTCAACGGTGTATATGAAAAAACACTTAACCTTGAAATGTCCGCGGCACTTGAGGTCTATCTCAGATTCGCGGGATTTGAGGTGGTTCAAACGCGAACCGAGGATGTTCTTCTTTATGATAAAACCGCAGATTTCAAGGGCAGAAAAAAGATGCTCGATCTTGCCGAAAGACTTCGGATAGCGGAGGAATTATTGCCCGATCTATTTATCAGTATTCATATGAACGCCTTTCCTGACGGCAAATATTCGGGGCTGACGGTTTATTATTCACCCAACGACGAGCAAAGTCGGGTTGCAGCCGAGGAAATGAGAACGAGCGTTATTAATCTGCTTCAGCCAGGCAACAATCGCGAGCTTAAACGCGCGGGAAGCAACATTTATCTGCTTAACCGTTTGGACACCCCTTCGGTGCTCGTTGAATGCGGCTTTCTTTCAAACGATGCCGAATGCGAATTGCTTTGCACAAAAGAATACCGCAACAAGCTATCCTTTGTTCTATTCTCATCGGTTTCTTCTTTTTTTGCAGAATAAGCATCGCTTTTTCGGTTTTCTCTTGAAATCATATTAAAAGTATAGTATAATATTTATAAAGCTTAAAAAACGAGGACTAAATATGAAATTAATGATTGCATCCGATCTTCACGGATCGGCATATTATTGTAAAAAGCTTATGGATGCGTTTCAATCCGAAAAAGCAGACCGTCTGCTTTTTCTCGGTGACGTGCTGTATCACGGGCCGAGGAATGATCTTCCCGAGGAGTATGCCCCCAAGGAAGTGATCTCTATGCTCAATGAAATTGCCGATCGCATTATATGCGTCAGAGGAAATTGCGACGGCGAGGTAGACGATATGGTGCTCGACTTTCCCGTGCTTGCCGAGTACGCTATCATATACAACGACGATCTCGGCGGAAGAATGATATTTGCTACGCACGGTCACCACTATAACGCACAAAATCTTCCCAAGCTTAAAAAGGGAGATATTCTTTTACACGGTCATACGCATATTCCTTGCTTTGAGGAACATAGTGGCGTGATCGTTACGAATCCCGGTTCGGTTTCAATCCCGAAAAACGGAAGCGAGCATTCGTATATGATTCTCGACGGCGGTAAGTTTATCAGAAAATCGCTCGGCGGCAAAATTCTTGAAACACATAAGATCGTTTAAGGAATAAGAAATGAAAGGCTTAAAAACTGTTTATATATGCTCGACCTGCGAGTATGAGAGTCCCAAATGGATGGGTAAATGTCCCAAATGCGGAGCATGGAACTCATTTGTTGAGGACGTTATCGACACCTCTCCGCAGGCGAAAAGCATTGCCGAATCCAAGCGCGGATACAGTGTAGGATCGGATTCGCACGCCGTTCCGCTTGATAAGCTCGAGGCAGACAGCTGTATTCGTTCACGCACGGGACTTGGAGAGCTTGACCGAGTTCTCGGCGGCGGTCTTGTTAAGGGGTCCGTCGTTCTGCTTACGGGTGAGCCCGGCATCGGTAAATCAACGCTTCTTTTGCAGATCAGCGGAATTCTCGGTGAAACACGACGTGTGCTCTATATTTCGGGTGAGGAATCGAGCGGTCAGCTCAAACTTCGCGCGGCTCGCCTTGGAGTCAAGGGCACTGATCTGCTCGTTCTTACAGAAACCAATATCGACAAGATACTCAAGGAATGTGACTCGGTAAAGCCCGACGTGCTTATCGTTGACTCCATTCAGACGATGTTTTCGCCGCAGTCGGCTTCATCGCCCGGAAGCGTTTCTCAGGTTCGCGAAAGTGCGCTTTCCTTCATTTCAAAAGCAAAGAACGACGGAATTTCTGTTATCATCGTAGGTCACGTAAACAAGGAGGGCTCAATAGCGGGCCCGAAGCTTCTCGAGCATATGGTTGACGCCGTTTTATGCTTTGAGGGGGAGCATCAGCAGGCTTACAGAATAATCAGGTCGGTCAAGAACCGCTTCGGCTCAACCAACGAGATCGGCGTATTTGAAATGACGGAAAAGGGACTTTGCGAGGTTCCAAATCCATCAGAGGTGCTTCTTGCAGGCAGACCGAAAAAGGTTTCGGGCAACTGCGCCGTTTGCACTATCGAAGGTACCCGTCCGCTTATCGCGGAGGTTCAGGCACTCGTCAGCACCACGTCCTTCCCTTCTCCCCGCAGAACGATCAACGGAATGGACAATAACAGGATCTTCCTCATCCTTGCCGTGCTTGAAAAGCGACTTGGACTCAAGTTTTCGTCTTACGACGTTTATATGAACGTTATCGGCGGAATGCATCTTGACGAGCCCGCTTCCGACGCCGCAGCGGCACTTGCGCTGATTTCCTCCATAACGGACAAGATCATCCCCGAAGATCTTTTGGCTATCGCAGAGATAGGTCTCTCGGGCGAATGTCGCGCAGTATCAAACCTTGAAACGCGTGTAAAAGAGGCAGAAAGACTTGGCTTCCAGCGAGTCATCGTTCCCTACCGCAACATTGAAAAGCGTCCTATTGATACTAAAATACGTCTTATCCCGATAAAGAGCGTATACGAAATGCTTTCGCTTCTTTCGGGCGGCGACGGAGGCAGCAAATGAAAAACGAAGAAATGCTGATCCGTCCGATTGCTCATATCCATTGCGAATTCAAAGAGAAATTCGGCATACCGCGCCAAAGCGGGCTTATAGATTCGGTGCGCGCAAAGATCGTTTTTCTGCCCGAATACCGAAATCCCGATGCGCTTCGCGGTCTTGACGGATATTCTCATCTTTGGCTTCTCTGGCAATTTTCCGAGGCTGTGCGAAGCGATTGGTCTCCGACAGTCCGTCCGCCCCGCTTGGGTGGCAACAAGCGTATGGGAGTGTTTGCATCCCGATCGCCGTTCAGACCTAACCCGATCGGACTTTCATCGGTAAAGATCGTTTCGATCGATCTTTACACGAACAAGGGACCCGTAATCGAGGTTGCGGGCGCTGATCTGCTTGACGGAACGCCGATCTACGATATAAAGCCCTACCTTGCCTACACAGATTCGCATCCCGAGGCTTCAAGCGGTTTTGCGCTGACCTCTGATGCACCAAGGCTTGACGTGGTTGCCGAGGAAGAGCTGATGAGCAAGATCCCCGACGAGCTGCGTCAAAGTGCTATCGATATCCTCGCGGAGGATCCGCGCCCCGGATATCAGGACGATCCCGAGCGTATCTACACAATGCAATATTCAACTTTTGAGATCTGCTTCAAGGTTGACGGTAACAAGCTGACCGTTACCGATATAAAATAATAAAAAGCGACGAACGGTTTTAAATCGTTCGTCGCTTTTATTCAAATATATTTTTTGATCTTATAGTAGTGATCCGCGGGAGAATATATTATCATTCTTCCGCCGATCTTTTTGGCTTTCGCGTTGATCGCAGATATATGCTTAGCAAGCGTCGCACCGCGCGTATGGATATCACCAAGACACGCGCCTGCGATCTCTTCCGAGGCAACGTCGCGATCGCTCTGCGAAACAAGAAAGGCAAGTATTGCTCGCTCGGTTGGGGTCAGCTTCAATTCGTAGCCGAGATAGATTACTTCTTTTCCCGAGGAATAAAGTATTCCGTTGTAGTCAAAGCTTTCGTCGGTATGCGGATAGGAACGGAGCTGATCTAACAGGCGCGGATCGGTATGATCCTTGAAATTAACCGAATCGCCGAGTGGATATTTTCCTATCGTGATCAGCGGCACTTGGGGATTGAGGTCGCTGATAAAGCCGTATGGCGTTCTTCCCGCAATTAAAATCGCATCCGTGCTTAACTCGTAAGAACGGATGCGAAATTCCGACGGCGGCACAGCCACCGTGCGGATGCCTTTTTCTTTGAAATATCCGTGCAAACGAAAGCGTTCTTCAATATCAAAGCAATAAAGAAGTATCATTTTTCGTCATTCTCCGAATAATTGATTCCTGCAGCTACGGAAGGCTCAACCACTCTGATTCCCGAAGGAATAGTGCCGCTTTCGTAACTGAATGAACCGCATGCGGCAAATTTATTCTCACCGCTCCTGCCCTCGAATATGGCTCTGTAATATCTACCGCTTACGATTATATGATCTATAAGCGTTATATCAAAATTTGCAAGGAAATCGCGCAGAAAGCTTGAATACCTTACATCCTCGTCTGAGGGATCGGGTGTACCGTTAGGATGATTATGCACTAAAATTACGCAAGATGCGTTCTTTTTGAGTGCCTTTTCGCAAACCGTTCTTGTTGAAACTCTGACAGAGTTAACTGCGCCTTCGGCAAGCATTACCGTATCAAGAAGCTTCATTTTATTGTCGAAAAGTAATGCGTAAAGTTTTTCCACAGATACGCCTATAAACAGCTTTACAGCATAATCTCCAACCTTTGAGATTTTATCGTAAACGTATACGTCCTCATCGGAAAGCGCGTAACGACGGAATGATTCCGCAAATATTTTGATAAGAGTTGCTGCATTTTCTCCGATGCCGTCAACATTGCACAGGTCTTCACATTCAGCATCAAGCACACCCTTAAATGATCCGAAGGATTCAACGAGTCTATGGGCAAGATCGTTTACATCGCGGCGCGGTATCGCATAGAACAGTATAAGTTCAAGAACCTCGTGATCACTGAAGCCTTCAAACCCGCCGGCGAGGAATCTTTCCCTCATTCGCTGACGGTGACCTGCATGAACACCGCTACTCATACTTAAAGCTTAGCGTTGGCTGTTTTAAGAATTACGTCGTGTGAGCCACCCTCTACGATACTTGTGGAGGAAACGAGAGTAATACGCGCGTTCTTCTGGAGATCGGGAATGGTGATAACACCGCAGTTGCACATTGTGGACTTAACCTTATAAAGGCTCTTGGCAACGTTATCGTGAAGCGAGCCGGCGTAAACTACGTAAGAGTCAACACCTTCCTCGAAGCCAAGGCCGGTTGCACCGCCGAGGTCGTATCTCTGCCAGTTACGTGCACGGTTAGAGCCCTCGCCCCAATATTCCTTAACGTACTGACCGTTGATAAAGAGCTTATTTGTGGGAGATTCATCGAATCTTGCAAAATATCTGCCGAGCATCATAAAGTCTGCGCCCATTGCGAGAGCGAGAGTCATATGATAGTCGTGAACGATACCGCCGTCCGAGCAGATCGGAACGTAGATACCGGTTTCCTCAAAATATTCGTCACGTGCAGCGGAAACCTCGATAAGAGCCGAAGCCTGTCCGCGACCGATACCCTTCTGCTCACGGGTGATACAGATGGAACCGCCGCCGATGCCGACCTTAACGAAATCCGCACCTGCTTCAGCGAGGAAGCGGAAGCCTTCGCGGTCAACTACGTTACCTGCGCCGACCTTAACGGTGTCGCCGTACTTCTCGCGGATAAAGTCGAGAGTCATCTTCTGCCAACAGGTATAGCCCTCGGACGCATCAATGCAAAGAACGTCTGCGCCTGCCTCTACGAGCGCAGGAACTCTTTCCTTATAGTCACGGGTATTAATACCTGCGCCGACCATATATCTCTTCTGAGCATCGAGCATTTCGAGAGGATTATCCTTATGAGCGGAATAGTCCTTGCGGAATACGAAATAAAGGAGATGACCGTTAGCGTCAACGATGGGAAGCGAGTTGAGCTTGTTTTCCCAGATAATATCGTTAGCAGCCTTGAGAGTGGTTTCCGCGGGAGCGGTGATGAGCTTCTCAAGAGGAGTCATAAATTCGGAGACCTTAATATCGGTGGACATACGGGAAACGCGGTAGTCTCTGCTGGTTACGATGCCGAGGAGCTTGCCGGTGCCGGTACCGTCTGCGGTAATAGCGATGGTATTGTGACCGTTGCGCTGTACGAGCTCAAGAACGTCTGCGAGAGTGTTGTCGGGAGTGAGGTTAGAATCACTTACAACAAATCCTGCCTTGAAGTTCTTAACTCTTGCAACCATTGCAGCCTCGCTCTCGATAGACTGCGCACCGTAGATAAAGGACATTCCGCCCTCGCGCGCGAGAGCAATTGCCATCTTATCGTTGGAAACCGACTGCATAATAGCGGAAACCATAGGAATGTTAAGAGAGATAGCAGGCTCTTCACCCTTGCGGAACTTTACAAGGGGAGTCTTGAGGGATACGTTTGCGGGAATACAGTCGGGCGAAGTATAGCCCGGAATAAGAAGATATTCGCTGAAAGTACGCGAAGGTTCGTTATAATAATAAGCCATTTTTTAACACATCCTTAAAATAATTGATTCTGAGTAAAATTTCGCAATAGCCGGATCCGTAAAAGACCCGGCTATTGAGACATTTTTATCCGATTTTATTAGATATACTTTTTAAGAGCCTCGGGAAGCTCCTCTGCATCGAGAGAAACGGTAAGAGTGATGTTCATCTTGTAGCGGTCAGCAAGCTCGTCGAGGTGATGAGCGCACTTCTCGAAAGATTCAACATCGCCGTTGCAGATGCGGAGAGATCCGTCAACGTAAAGATCGGTAACGTCGTGGTTGCCCGAAAGGATACCTGCGATGAAGCCGTAGAGCTGGGACGCACCGTAGAGATAGTACTCGTCAACGTTGATGAGTCTGCAACGGTAGTTTACGTCGTAGCGAAGCTTAATGCCCTTCTCAAGGCATACAACACAGCCGTTAGTGGTATCGAGGGTCTCATTGATCATATTGATGAGAGCCTTGGTCTTACCGGAACCTTTTTTACCAACAATTAATTTAAGCATATTAACCTCCTGGAAGTTGGGTAACTATAATTCTTTATTATATTATACAATAGATTTTCAATAAAATCAAGTGTTTTTAAGGAAAATTGAATATTTTTTTATTTTTTTAGAGTCTTGCTCGGAGCTCTGCGGTCATCTCCTCATATCCGGGCTTACCGAGGAGGGCAAACATATTCTTCTTGTAAGCTTCAACACCGGGCTGGTCGAAGGGATTGACGTCAAGAACATATCCCGAAACAGCACAAGCAAGCTCGAAGAAATAGATCATATAACCGAGAGCGCGTGCGCTTCTTTCCTCAAGACGGAGAACGATGTTGGGAACCTCACCGTCAACGTGTGCGAGTAGGGTACCGTTCATAGCGGTACGGTTTACCTCTGCCATAGGCATACCCGAGAGGAAGTTGAGGCCGTCGATATTTGCGGGATCGTTCGGAACCTTTGCATCGCTATCGGAAGCTTCGATAGAGAGAACGGTCTCAAAGATGGTGCGCAGACCGGACTGAACATACTGACCGAGCGAGTGAAGATCGGTCGAGAAAATTACCGAAGAGGGATAAAGTCCCTTGCCGTCCTTGCCTTCGCTTTCGCCGTAAAGCTGCTTCCACCACTCGCAGAACATCTGCTCGTAGGGCTCATAGCCAACGAGGATTTCGGTGACCTTGCCCTTGCGGTAAAGGATATTGCGGAGTGCGGCGTATCTGTAAGCGTCGTTGGTGTAAACGTCGCCTGCGGAAAGCGCGGTCATAGCGTCAGCAGCGCCGCCCATAAGCTCGTCGAGGTCGATACCCGAAACTGCGATGGGAAGGAGTCCGACTGCAGAGAGAACCGAGAAACGTCCGCCGACATCATCCGGTACTACGAAGGTCTCATAGCCTGCATCGGTCGAGAAGGACTTGAGAGTTCCGCGAGCCTTGTCGGTGGTAACGAAGATGCGCTCCTTTGCGCCTTCCTTGCCGTACTTGTTTTCAAGCCACGCGCGGAAATATCTGAAAGCGACTGCGGGCTCGGTGGTAGTGCCCGACTTAGAAATTACGTTAATGCAAACGTCGCGTCCCTCGCAGATAGCGAGAAGCTCGTCGAGGTCGCTGCCGCTGATGTTACAGCCGGAGAAATAAATATCGGGAGTATCCTTCTTGAGAAGGTTATATCTGGGAGAACGAAGGAATTCGATTACAGCGCGGGATCCGAGATAGGAGCCGCCGATACCGATAACGATAAAGACGTCGCAGGTCTTCTTGATCTTCTCTGCCGCTGCCTTGATTCTTGCGAATTCTTCCTTGTCATAGTTTTCGGGAAGGTCGAGCCAACCGAGCATCTCGGCGCCCTTGCCTGTTTTTGCGCGAAGCGAAGCTGCTGCCGCATCCACCTCGGGAGCAATAGCCGCGATCTCTTCATCTGTGATAAAAGGTTTAACAAACTTGTCATCAAGTCTAAGTGCCATTTAAGTATCCGTCCTTAGAATATATTTTTACATATATATTGTATCACAAAACTCTTGAAATTTCAACACTATTTTGATGATTTATCGCATATTTTACCACAAAATAAATCTTTGAAGCATAATATAGAACAATTCAGCGAAGGTTATTCGCGATGCGGTGGCAGTTGACGTAATATTCTGCTCACCGATGATCTCCCCGTCGAGCCTGAACGTGATCTTGCCCACGGCGTCGCCTTTGCTGATCGGTGCGTTGACGCTTTCGGGGATTTCCGTTTCCGCAACAACCTTCGACGCTTTTCCTTTGGGTACGAGGAACGAAATCTTTGCGTTTTGGCAGGTCACTGAACTTTCCTTTGAGCCGAGGAGCTTGACTTCGCCCTGCTCTGCCGCTTCATAAGTATAAAGAGAATAGTTTGCAAAGCCCCAATCAAGCAACTTGGCCGCCTCGGCGTTCCTGACGTCCTTGGTTTCCGCCCCCATAATAACTGCTATCAGATGCATTCCATCACGCTTGGCAGTTGCGCTGATACAAAATTTCGCTTTAGATGTAGAACCCGTTTTAAGTCCCGTGGCACCTCTGTAAAAGCGAACGAGACGGTTGGTGTTTGTGAGTCCGAATTCACCGTTACGCACGGTATCCATCCATATGGAGCTGTATTGCAGTATCTTTTCGTGCGATATAAGCTCGCGAGACATTATTGCTATATCGCGCGCGGAAGTAACATGATTGGTAACCGTATCGTCAAGTCCGTTCGTATTTTCAAAATGCGAATTATTCATTCCGAGCTCGGCGGCGCGGGAATTCATCATAGCCACAAAGGATTCCTCGCTTCCTGCAATAGCCTCGGCGAGGACTACTGCGGCATCATTCGCGGACGATATGATGACGGATTTGAGCAGGTCTTCAACGCTCATCTGCTCACCGACCTCAAGGAATATCTGTGAGCCGCCCATCGATGCGGCGTTATCCGATGTTGTAAGCATCTGATCAAGCGTTATATTGCCTTTTTCAAGTGCCTCCATAACAAGCAGAAGAGTCATAACCTTTGTTACCGATGCGGGCGGGAGAGCTTCATCGGCATTTTGTTCGTAAAGCACCCGCCCGGTTTCAGCTTCCATCAATACCGCACCGGTGCAATTAAGCGGCGCAAGCGCAGGGATCTTCTCTTCCCACGCCACGGCATTGACTTTTACACAGCAAAGATATGAAAACAGCAAGACCAACCACAAGATATTTGCCGCCCAGATCAACCAAAGCCTTTTTCGGTCGAGCTTATAATAAATATGAGTTAAGCGTGTAAGAATATTCATTTCGTCCACCTTCCTTTGCATTTGAATATATGCGGAAGGCTATAAAAATATGAAGCTTGTTCGGAAACAAGCTTCATAAATATTTACATAGGCGGGCTCTTTTGAGCAATCGGATATCTGTCAATTTTCGTCCACACTACTTCTTCTTGTGTCATCGTTGAATAGAAAGCATCATACTCGGATTTGCTGACTGCCTTCTCACCGATAAAGTAGGTAGTTTTATCTTCGCCTTCACTTTCGACGTAGCAAACAGCGATCAAGGTATAACCGTCTGCAGAAAAGGCAAGTTTGTTAATTCCATATGTATGCTTATTGCCCGTGTAACTCCACAAAAACATACCGTCGGCTTTAACATTGTACATATATCTGAAAAGGAAGTCGTAGCCGTAAACAACACCGTTTTCGTGATGAAGCACAAGTACGTCGCCGCAGGAGCCTTCGAGAAGAACTTCGACTTCTCCGTCGCCGTTCATATCAACCTTTGCATATTTAACATCGCAAGAAAGTATACTTTCCCTCAGATATGGGAACAAATAGTCGTCAAGCAGCATTACTGTACTTTCGCCAACCGAGTAAATGAATGTTTTTTCATTATTCAACACCGCGCGGTATATCTCCGGGAGATCGGCAAAATCCGAGGCATCAAGCTCGGTATTTGCAATGTGTCCCTCTCCGTCTGTACAAATAACACGCAAAAACGGTGCACCGGTTCTCCAACCGCCGTATTTTTCAACCTCAAGCCATTCAGCAACGGCTCCCCGGTAGCGGCAGCTTTCAAGGCTTGAACAATTCGCAAAAGCACCTTGATAAATGAACTGTATCGAAGCGGGAAA
Source organism: Eubacteriales bacterium (assembly GCA_045644325.1). Classification (GTDB taxonomy): domain Bacteria; phylum Bacillota; class Clostridia; order Oscillospirales; family CAG-272; genus CAG-390. The sequence continues at coordinate 33,614 of JAZRGT010000002.1, forward strand.
AACTATTTCTTTCAAGCTCGTACAATTTCTGAATGCATCATAGTGAATGTATTCAAGAGCACTCGGAAGATCAACCGTTTCGAGAGAATTGCAATATGAAAAAGAATTATCATTTATAAATCGTATCTGATCGGGAATATCGATTTCAACAAGGCTCTTGCAGCCACTGAATGCAAAGCTTTCTATATATCCCAAACAACTCGGCAAAGAAATAGCCTCGAGGCTTGAGCAGCCATCAAACGCATGGATTTGAATTCCGTAAAGATTGTGGCTGTTATTAAAGGTCGCAAGTGATCTGCATTCATAAAAAGCATAACTGCCGATTACTTGTATATAATTCGACAAGGTTACGCTTGTTATTTGATCTTGTCTGTAAAATGCTTTTTCACCTATTTGGGTAACCGGGTAGCCATTATAATACTCCGCAACAATGATCTCGGTGGCTGCGCAAGTGCCTATTCCCGTAAGCACAGCAAATGTCTTACCGTTTTCTGTTTTGATCTGATAGCTCAAACCTTGACTTCCGCTCGTACTGTTAGCGTTGATCTGCGCGGTCACCTTCTGAATTATCTCGTCTTCATTCCAAGAGATACCTATATAGGGATCTTTGTAATTGCCGACTCCTTCACATTCAAGTAAATATAAAAAATATTTGGTATCTATGACCTTCTGCTTGACGGCATCCGTAAAACGAGTTATAACTTCCATCGCTTGATATGCCGAAGAAAATTTCATTCTCTCGATACGACAAACCTCGCGAGAAATTTCAAGCCAGCTTTCTAAACCTATTTTCCAAGATTCATAATCATCCGCATCTTTGAAAAGAGGTTTTGCAATTTTCAGAGTAAACGCCAGTTCTTCCTCCCAGAACATATGATAATTATCAATCATCATCTGTATCTCAAGTTGAGTGGTGGCATATTCATTCTGATTTTTATACCAAACGTCGTATTTATTCGCATCTACCTTATCATTAAACACTTGATACGGAGAGGTAGTAGTATTTGAAGGAAGTTGGATAGTGTCGGGAACCTCAGTAATCATTTCGGTTGTTATTTCTTCCGTTGTTTCCGGTGAAACTGTTTCAGTAATATATTCGGTTGTGATTTCTGTCGTAGTTTCCGAAAAACTCTCGCTTGTTTCGGGAGAGGTGGTGTCAGGCAGAACATCGGCAGACGTCCCCGATGTTTCGGGAGTTTCGGATGAACCTACCACATCTATTAGAATAATAGACATAGCAAAAACTACGCAAAGGAGCAAAATAGCCGTCAAAACAATTAATAGTGTCTTTTTCATTTCCTTTTCAAATTAAAATATACCGAACAGGATCATTCCTATCGTGTTTATTGCAAGGTTGGCAAAGATATGCACGATCCACGCGGGGTAGACAGTCTTGCATTTGCTGTCGAGGATATTAAGGATCACACCTCCGACAAAGAGTGCGAAAATGATGAGCGCGGTCAGCCAAATCGTGTACCAGCCTATCATCATTGTGATATGATACAAGGCGAAGCAAATTGCGCTGAAAATACACGCCCATTTTGCGCCGAGCTTTTCGGAGAGTCCAATGAAACCGAATCCTCGGAATATGAATTCTTCGAGAAAGGAATTGCAAACGGCAATATAGAGTGCGACGAAAATAAAGTTTTGCTTTGTAACGCCTATCTCGTCGAGCGACGAGGTTATGCCGGAAAGATCGAAATATTTACCGAGCAAGAAATATGCGCCTATTATAAATCCGTACATCAGCACGCCGAAGCCGAGCATTGGAAGAAGCGTCTTCTTGTTTGGCTTGAAGAAGCGGAGCATTTTCGTTTCCTTGCGGATCAGAACGAGCGACATCGGAATTATAACGAAAAGCGCAAGCTTTATCGCGGCTTTTACGAAATAAGTCGGGGTAAATATCAGCTCAATCGCCGACATAGCGATACAACATACGGCAAGCGCGATCATATAGGGCAAAGCGGCGGGGAGTTTCCCCGTCGCTTTGGCTTTGAATGTATTATTCATATCAGTTAGCAATGAACTCATAGACCGTTGCGGTCTTATACTCCTCTCCGGGACGGAGAATTGTATTTGTAAAGTTTGCGTGGTTTACCGAATCGGGATAAGCCTCTGTTTCAAGGCAGAACGCCGCGCGCTTGATCTGCTTCTCGCCGCCTCTGAAGGGGAATTTCTTGTTACCGAGGAAGTTTCCGCTGTAAAGCTGAACTGCGGGCAGATCGGTATATGCCTTGAGCGTAACGAGTCCGTCGGGGGAAGTCACCTTGACGCGCTCGTGCATTCCCTCTCCGCGGTCGGTAAATACGACACAGTGATCAAGTCCGCCGCCGAGGGTGATATCCTTATGTGTGCCGAGGATTCCCGAGCCGAGGAATTTTTCCGCTCTGAAATCAAAGGGAGTACCGTCTACAGATGCGATCTCACCCGTGGGGATGAGAGTGGAATCGGTAGGGATATAGCGGTCGGCATCAACGGTGATTCTATGGGAATAAACGGTTCCCGCCCCCATCAGGTTAAAGTAAACGTGATTGGTAAGGTTCACGGGAGTTGCTTTATCGGTTACCGCATAATAATCAAGTCGGAGCGAATTATCGGAAAGTGTGTACTTTACCGAGTAATCAAGCTGTCCGGGATAACCTTCCTCACCATCGGGAGAGGAGGCAGAGAAAATGATGCAATCGCCGTCAATTGCGGTATTGTAGATCTTCTTATCAAAACCGATCTTACCGCCGTGGAGATGGTTTACGCCGTTATTGCAGTAAAGCTCATAATCGGTGCCGTCGAGCGTGAACTTACCGCGGCAGATGCGGTTTCCGACACGTCCTACAACCGCGCCGAGATAACCGTCGGCATTGATATAAGAATCAAGATCGTCATAGCCACGGACGAGATCACGGACCTCGCCATTCTTAAGGGTAAGGCGCACGCGGATGATGGTTGCTCCGTAATCGGACAGAGTTACTTCGAGATTATTGTTTTTCAATATGTAGAGAGATACTTCTCTGCCCTCTATCTCTCCAAAGTATAGCTTCTCAGTCATATCAGTCATTGTATCCGTCGGGGTTCATAGTCTGCCAACGGTCTGCATCGCGGCACATACGCTCAATGTCGAACTTTGCAGACCATCCGAGCTTTTCACGCGCGAGAGTGGGATCTGCATAGCACTCGGCAATATCACCGGGACGTCTGGGATCGATAACATAGGGAACCTTCTTACCGCTTGCCTTCTCAAAAGCCTTAACGATGTCAAGAACAGAGTAACCAACACCCGTGCCGACGTTATAATACTCGGTGCCGGTAACAGCCTTCGCTCTGTCGAGCGCTGCAAGATGCGCCTGAGCAAGGTCTACAACGTGGATGTAATCGCGGACGCCCGTGCCGTCGTGGGTGGGATAATCGTCGCCGAACACGTGAAGCTTATCGCGCTTTCCGATCGCAGTCTGGCTGATGTAAGGAAGAAGATTGTTCGGAATTCCCTTGGGGTCTTCACCTATGAGTCCCGATTCGTGAGCGCCTATGGGGTTGAAGTAACGGAGGATAGAAACGCTCTTGAGCTCGCCTGCATCACAGATATCCTTGAGCATACGCTCGATAACGAGCTTGGTCTCACCGTAGGGATTGGTGGTGGAAAGCGGGAAATCCTCGCGGATCGGAACGGTCTTGGGCGAGCCGTAGACGGTTGCCGAGGATGAAAATACTATAGTACCTACGTCAAACTCAACCATAGCTCGGATGAGATTGAAGGTAGCATCAAAATTGTGGCTATAGTAGCGAAGAGGCTGAGCGCAGGATTCGCCTACTGCCTTAAGTCCCGCAAAATGGATTACGGAGTCGATCTCATTCTCGGCAAACACCTTGCGGGTAGCCTCGAAATCAAGAAGATCGCAAGCATAGAGCTTGGGGCGTTTGCCAGTGATCTTTTCGATTCTATTAAGAACCTCGGGCTTGCTGTTGGAGAAATTGTCAATGATGATAACTTCGCGGTTGGCTTCGATAAGCTCAACTACGGTATGCGAGCCGATAAATCCGGCACCGCCGGTTACAAGAACAGCCATTATCTTTCACCTCTGTATTTAATGAATTTTAATTTCAAATGTATTGCTTTACGATCTCGCGCATACGGGGCATTTTCTTTTCCATATCGCGAACAAGGGCAAACTGATTGCGCGCGCGGTCGAGATTATGCTCTGAGTGATGTACTCTGAAGTACACGTCGCCGTTGAGATAGTCGGTAAGGAAGCGGATACCTGTTTCAAGAGTGATAATAAGCGCACCCATAGGCAGCTCCAAAATTTCGGTTTCGGAGAGAGAGCCCTCAAGACCGCTTACAAAGCCCTTGGCGAAAGCATCAAAAGCTTCTTCTCTCATATAAACCTTCGAGAGATCGGTCTCATCCTCGAGCGCACTCGATGCACCGAAACGTATTGCGTCGCCGAAGTCGAAGAGCACCGAGCCGGGCATAATGGTATCGAGGTCGATGATGCAGACGGGCTCTCCGGTTTCGTGATCCATAAGAATATTGTTGAGCTTGGTATCGTTATGAGTTACACGGAGCGGAATGTCACCCTCCCTGATCTTATCCATAATGTAGGAGCAGACCTCTGCGTGATCGAGGACGAATTTAATATCCTCGGGGATCGAAGCCGCTCTTCCCGCGGTGTCCTTTTCAAGAGCGATTTTAAAGTCGTTCAAACGCGACACAGTATTATGGAAATTGGGAATAGTTTCGCGAAGTGTGCCCGCATCGTAGTCCGCAAGCTGCATCTGAAAATGTCCGAAAGCCCAGCCTACGCGCTCAAGAAGATCTGTCGAATCCGCGATCAGGAAGCAATCAACGTCGTCAACGTACTTATAAAGGCGCCAGCAACTTCCGTTTTCATCCTTATAATAGTAAAGGCCGTCCTCGGAGCAATAGAATTTAAGTGTTCCGCGAAGGGGATCCTTACCCTCTGCCACGAGCTTCTTACGAATGTGCGCGGTAACTCCGACGATATTATTCATAAGAATATCGGGGTCCTTGAAGATATTGGTATTGATATTCTGCAGAACGAACTTTTCTCCGTTATCACAGGTAATGAAGTAGGTGGAATTGATGTGACCTATCTTACATTCCTGAGCATCAACGGGTTCTGCAGAAAGGTTGAATTTCTTTGCGATTTCGAAAATTTGTTTCATTATAATTACAGTGACCTCCATAAGTCAGCAGAGTATTTGCCTATTTCTATCATTTCGCGTATTTTTGCCTCAAGACCTTCACGGTCTGCGGCATATGTCACGCCGAACCAACGCGAGGGAGTGGGGCATACCTTAACGGTCGCAAGTCCCGCTTGCATTGCAAGAGATGCAATGCTCGGGAGATAATATTCGCTCTTCATAGGATCCTTCATAGTGGCGAGGAAATCCTTGAACTTTTCTGCGGCAAACGCAAACACCTCGGGTGTAAAGCCGAAGAAATTCATCGAGGAAATGCTATCGCCCGATACGGGTATCCAATTGCCCTCTCCGTCATCATATTCCGCATCCTCGCCCGCCGTGCGGATCGCGGTGCGCTCGGTGATATCAAGAAGCAGACCGTTCTCATCTGCGTGGCAGATTCCGCGGGATACGCTTCCGCTTTCGGTAAGCGTGTTGGAAAGACGGTAGCCCGCCATTGCAAACTTCATAGGCTGAGTATCCTTAAGAAACTCTGCCATGATCTGATATGATTCCGCGCCGTAAAAGTCGTCGGCGTTGATCGTTGCAAAATTATCCTTGACGCAATCCCTTGCCGCAAGGAGCGCGTGACCCGTGCCCCAAGGCTTAACTCTACCGTCCGGAACGGTAAAGGGCGCGGGAATATCGTCCATATCCTGAAAAGCGTATTCGACGCAGACGTGCGGCTCAACGCGCTTGCCGACCGTCTCGCGGAATATCTCGAGATTCTCTCTCTTGATCACGAATACAATTTTGTCAAATCCCGCTTTGATAGCATCATAGCAGGAATAGTCGATTATAAATTCACCCGAAGGTCCAACGGGGGTGATCTGTTTCATTCCGCCGAAGCGTGAACCCATACCCGCCGCGAGAATTACAAGTGTCATAATAAGCACCTACACTTTCGCATTTTACATCTATTATATTATATAACAAAAGGCGTGATATGTCAATAGAATATAAAATAAAAATCTTCAAGAGGAGCAAACATTTATTACATTTGCCACTTGATTTTTTTCGTTAGGGATGCTATAATAATAACGATTCTGTATCATTTGATACACTTTAGGTGGATTATGAAACAAGCATACAAAAATATTATACTTTCTCAGAAGCTTTTCAGCGGTTGCCCCGAAAAGGATATTGAAAAAATAATAATCGACGGTGGCAAGTCTCTTTCCTTCCGCTCGGGAGAGGTTATGGAAACTGATTTTCGTTCTGTAGGAATCCTGCTTTCGGGCAGAGGCGTGATATACTCTTCTGACAAAGGCAGACAAACTCTATTGCGTTTTATCTCCCCCGGCGACGCCGTTGGAGTGGCGGGTTTATTTGCCGACAAAGCTCCTGCGACGCAGATTCTTGCCTGCGGCGACGGAAAGAGCGAGATGTTCTTCATAGGCAGAGAGGCTTTCGAGCGTCTTATGGCTGAGGAAACCGACGGGTGCCTCAGAACCAATCTCATAAAATTCCTTTCCGACCGAGTATCTTTCCTCAATTCGCGGATAGATTGCGTTACGGGCGGAAGTGCCGAGCGGCGGCTTGCCCTGTTTGTCAAAAATTCACCCGAAACTTCAAGCGGCGAGATCTCGCTTGATATGTCGATGACGGCGCTTGCGCATGCTCTTGATGTCAGCAGAGCTTCGCTATACAGAGCTTTTGATTCACTTATTAACGACGGAATAATCATCCGCGACGGAGACTGTATAACCGTGCTCTCCCGAGATTCACTTGACAACTATTGAAAGGACACATAAAATAATGAAAAAGCTTTTATCCCTCACTCTTGCACTCCTTCTTCTCTTCTCGCTCTGCGCTTGCTCAAATGCGGGTGAGACCGAAGAAACAGTTAATCACGATGACACCGCGCCCGCAGATTTCACCGAGATCCGCGTAGCTGTCCTCAACGGCACAACGGGATTCGGAATTGCGCCGCTTTACAACGACATTCAGAACGGCATCGACCACAATATAAATGCGAAGATCGACTTCTATGCCGACGCTACGCTTGTCGCTCCTCTCGTTATCGGCGGCAGCGTTGATATAGCCGCAGTTCCCACCAACCTTGCGGCTACGCTTTACAATAAAACGAACGGCGGAATCGAGGTTCTTGCCGTCAACACTCTCGGCGTTCTCTACCTGATCGAAAGCGGAGAAAGCGTAAAATCCCTCGCCGATCTTGCAGGTAAGACGGTTTATCTGCCCGGCAGCGGTTCTAACCCCGAATACGTTCTCAAAACTTTACTTAATCTTTCGGGTCTTACGGACAAAGTTACGCTTGACTATACCTACGCAACTCCCGACGAGCTTACCGCAGCACTCGCAAGCGGAAAGGCGTCGCTCGGCGTTCTTCCCGAGCCTAAGGTCACTGCCGCTATGAGCAAGAACGCGTCGCTCAAGGTTGCGGTTGATTTTTCTAAGGAATGGAAGGCTCTTACCGGAACCGAGCTTGTTCAGGGATGCATCATTGCAAGAAAGGCATTCATCGCCGAGCATCCGACGGCAGTCGAAAACTTCCTCAAAGCTTACAAGGAATCCGTAAATACTCTCAATTCAAATCCCGAGGCAGGCGCAGCTGCAGTAGTTGCCGCAGGTATTGCAGCAAACGAGGCACTCGTTAAGAACGCGCTTCCCCGCTGTAACATCACTTATCTTGTTGGCGATGAAATGAAGCGCGGACTTACCGAATTCTGGGGCGCACTTTTCGCGCAGGTTCCTACCTCGATCGGTGGTAAGATTCCCGACGACGGTATTTTCGGTTAAATGAAGGCTGTCAAAAAACTCGTGCTCGCGCTTGCATCTGCGGCGTTTTGGCTTCTTTTGTGGTTCGGCGCGTCAATGGCAGTCGGAAACCCGCTGATATTGCCATCTCCGCTTGCAACTTTCGCAAGACTTGCTGAGCTATCGCTTGAAGCGGAATTCTGGAAGACCGTTGGATCCTCGCTTTTGCGAGTCATTATCGGAATTGCCATCGCTATTCCCTTTTCCGCACTATTTGCTTGGCTGTGTTCTTCATCAAAAATAGCTGACGTGCTCTTTTCACCGGCTGTGACCCTGATGAAATCGGTTCCCGTGGTTTCCTTCATCCTGATCGCCATCTTCCTTTTCGACCGCAAAACAATCCCCTCAGCGATCACTTTTATGATGGTATTCCCCGTTCTTTACGGAAACATCCGTGAAGGAATCGAATCCGTGCCGCGTGAGCTTCTCGAAATGGCGCGAGTGTTCAGACTTGCCATCCCTCTAAAATTAAAAAGAATATATACTCCCGCTATCGCGCCGTATTTCTTTGCGGCTTTCACAGCATCGGTCGGCTTGGCGCTCAAGGCAGGGATCGCGGCGGAGGTTATTGCTTATATTCCCACCTCGATCGGAAAAAAGCTTTCTGACGCAAAAAGCTATATGGAGCCCGCGGACCTTCTCGCCTGGACGGCGGCGATACTCATTATCGGGTTGTTGCTGGAATACCTCCTGCGCATCACTCTGAAAAGGATACAAAGGAGGCGCACCGATGGTAAGATTGATTAATTTATCTAAAGAATATGACGAAAAAAAGGTCATTGATAATTTGACCTTGGAACTTCCGCAAGTCGGATTCATCGCGATATGCGGACCGTCGGGGTGTGGAAAAACCACCTTGCTGAGCCTTATCGCACAGCTTACGAAGCCGGACGGCGGACATGTTGTTTTCGATATTGCGAAGCCTATAATCTCGATGTCGTTTCAAGAGCCCCGCTTGCTTGCCACGCGAACTGCGGCTGAAAACGTCAACCTCGTTCTCGGAGACAAAAAAGCAACCCTTCCGCAAGCGGAAGAGCTGCTTTGTGAGCTTGGTATCACCGATACCGATTTGTATCCCGACGAGCTTTCGGGGGGAATGAAGGCACGCACCTCGATCGCACGTGCGCTTGCACTTAAAGCCGATCTTTACCTTTTCGATGAGCCGTTTGCAAATCTTGACAAAGAAACCGCGCTCCTTTGCGCCGACGTCATAAAGAAGCGCACCTCGGGTGCCTTAACCGTCGCTGTCATACACGATACAGAGCTCGCCGAAAAAATCGCCGACAAAGTGATATATCTCAAGTGATCTGCTTGCGCATCCGCTCGAGCGCCCCCTTTTCAAGACGCGAGACCTGCGCCTGAGAAATTCCGATCTCGGCGGCGATCTCCATTTGAGTTTTGTTTTTATAAAATCTCATATCAATGATTTTTCTTTCGCGCTCGCCGAGTCTGTCAAGGGCTTCGGTGAGCGCGATATTTTCAAGCCACGATTCATCGCCCGAGCCCGTGTCGGCGAGCTGATCTATAACGTATAGTGAGTCGCCGTTTTCGGTGTAGACGGGCTCGTAGAGCGATATGGGCTCGACTATTGCTTCCATTGATCTTATGACATCCTCTCTCGTTTCGCCGAGGCGGACGGCAATCTCGTCGGGCGTTGGATCCTCCTGCTTTTCGCGTGAGATCTCCTCCCTCACGCTGAGTGCGCGGTACGCAAGATCGCGCATCGATCTGCTGATCCTTACGGCGTTATTATCGCGCAGATATCTCCGTATCTCGCCTATGATCATCGGCACCGCATAGGTTGAAAATTTTACGTTCAGATCAATATTGAAGTTATCGACCGCCTTGATAAGTCCGATACAGCCGACCTGAAAAAGATCGTCGGGTGATTCCTTGCGTCCGCCGAAGCGCTGGATTATACTCAAAACCAAACGCAGATTTCCGCATATAAGTTCTTCGCGGGCATAGTTGTCGCCCATTTTCGTCCGTCTCAAAAGCTCTTCCTTTTCCTCATCCGTGAGGACTTTCAATTTAGCGGTGTTAATTCCGCTTATCTCTACTTTACCGCAATACATAAGAGCCTCCGTGTTCTTGCTGAAAATAGTATCGGCAAGGCACGGAGGCTGTTATTCAAATTTCGACTTCAAGCATTTTTTGGCACTTAATCCACTTTTGCCCCGTTTTTGCGGAGTATCAAGCGAAGTGCATCAACATCAACGTCGCGAACCGAACAGTTCTTTCCGACGGCAAGAGTCGCCGCGATTCCTGCGGCTTCCCCGAGAGTTGCACAGGTCGGCATAATGCGAAGCGACGCCTGAGCATCGTGATCTGCGGAAACACATCTGCCGGCTACAAGAAGATTATCGACATTCTTCGGCACGAGGCAACGGTAAGGGATCGTGTAATACTCGCCCTTCGGGAAGTAATAGTGGCTCGTTCCGCTTCCGTCGGGGCTGTGGATGTCGATATCGTAGTTACAAACGGCTATTGAATCGTCGAATCGGGCGCAGGAAAGGAGATCTTCTTTGGTAAGAACGTACTCACCCTCGATCATTCGGCTTTCGCGGACGCCTATCTGTATGCCCGTGGAGATAAGAGTGGAGTTTTTAAACTCCTCAAAATTCTCGCGGAGGAAATTATACATCTCAAAAACCTGCTCGCGAGCGATTATCTCGGCTTTGGTCACATCCTCGGCATTTGTGGGATCAAGCTTTACAACGCGAGTGGTGTTGAAATGAAGTATATCTTCAACAAGCGTACGGAATATGAGGACGTTTTCGCGTGGATTTTTGATCTTACCCGTCGCCTGATATTCCGTATAGAGAGCGTTGATCTTGGCTTTGAGATCGGAATTGTAGCCCTTTACTCCTGCAAGGCGGAAGCATAGCGTCATAGGCTGACAGAGGTTGTCGCTCGCTCTGCCGAGCTGATAAGGGCATCCTGACATCACCGCAAGATTCGCATCGCCGGTGGCATCGATAAAGCAATCGGCTTCAATCTCGGAATTACCCGAAATGTTCGAGATCATAACGGCTTTTATTCTATCGCCATCCTTACGGACGCCCGTGACATAGGTTTGGTAAAGAAGCTCAACGCCGCTTTCAAGTGCCATTGTGTTAAGGAGATATTTAAGGACCTCCTCGTTGAAAGGAAGACTTCTTTTGTCATTATTGGCACCGCCGAGAGTGCGGAGTCGGTCAACGATCTCCGTAAACAGACCGCAGCTTAGGTCTAAGCGCTCGCCCGACACAGGATCGGTTGTAAAATACGGCATAAAGGGGTTGACGAGGTCATAGCAAGCCGCGCCTCCCATACAGTTATATTTTTCGATAAGCAAAACACTTTTGCCGAGTCTGCCTGCGCTGATAGCCGCTGCAGCTCCCGCAAAACCTCCGCCGACAACGATGATATCGTACTTATTCTTCATATTCGTACACCTCTTGTGTAGGATTTTATTTCATTATATCATAAAGCGCAGTTAAAATCAATAGAAACAATAAAAGACACCCCGTAATCGAGGTGTCTTTTATTGATGCAGGTAAGCTTAGATCTTCTCTTTAACCTTGGAAGCCTTGCCCACTCTGTCACGCAGATAGTAGAGCTTTGCACGTCTGACCACACCGGAACGAACG
>JAZRGT010000003.1:0-45669 GCA_045644325.1 Eubacteriales bacterium
GGCGATCTCCTGATAGACTCTTGGGTTCTTGACTTGTTTGAAAGAGAGGAACCCATAAAAATTTATGATGCATCTAATTACGAAAATTATGATGATCCGTGGGATTTTTTTATCACAGAAGTTCCTGTTGAATTATCTTTGAGTGAATATGTAAAAGACGTTCAGATCTTTGCAAATCTACCCATATCCACTATTAACGGCAAAAATTATACCGGTGCATCGGGAACAACTATGTTGCACGGAATTACCTCTATCCATTGCGACAAGCAACTCTTGCCGGAATATGGATGTGAGATCACTTGGTTCGATGGATATGATGAAAGTATATTTTCGGGCAATGAGCAGCTTTGTATCGTTCCCGAGGGAATGATTGAGAATTACGACAATAACGGCAATGTGGAATTATATTTAAAAGGGCAATCACAAAAACCTGTCGTCCGCGTAGACGAAAACGGCGAAATAGTGCGGGAAGACGGTATTCCCGTTATAGATATGCCGAAAACCGAATATAATTGCACACTTAAGATTGTCGGAACATACACCGAAGGCGACGGAAAAAGCATTTATTGCCCATCTGATATAATTAGGCAAGTATATGACGAACTTGAGAAAATTATAATAGTTCGCTCGCTGAGCGCAACACTAAAAGATAATAGACGTCTTGATGAATTCCGCGAAAAAATGAGCGTATGCTTCTTGGAGCCTAAGCCGGATGGAAAGAAAACTTCTTGGAATGCTAAAATTGATACCGGCTTGGCGACGAAATATACTGAGAAATCTTATACATATGCACTTGATATAGACGATAATCATTTGTTTGATCTGGCAACCATACTTGAAGACAGCATCAAATTCAACCGCACAGTAACTTTGATTGCCGTTGTTCTTTCAGCCGTCGCAGGATTCTTGGTAGGATTTCTTATGATCCGTCGCCGCAAGAGGGATATTTTGCTGATGCGTATGGTGGGAGAATCGAACGCGAGAGTATATTTTGGCTTCGCGCTTGAGCAAATGATCTGCATCGTCCTCGGCATAGCCGTCGGCGGCGCGTATTATAAGTGGAATCCTATAAATAATCTCGCGATCTTCGCTGTTACCTATTTCGTTGCCCTTACCCTCGCGCTTGCGATATTTATGAGTAAAAAACTTCTCACAACCATTAAGGAGGATGAATAAATGAGTATTTCGCTTAAAAACGTATCTTACAGTTATAAAGGAAAATTTCAGACCGTCCGCGCGGTGGATGGAGTATCCTATGATTTCGAGCCCGGAAAGTGCTATGCCATAATCGGCAAGTCGGGCTCGGGCAAGACCACGCTCCTTTCGCTTATGGCGGGACTTGACGTTCCCACCGAGGGCGAGGTCATCATCGATGGTAAATCAACCAAGGATTGGAACCGTAACCGTCTGCGCCGCGATGCCGTCAGCGTGATCTATCAGAATTACAACCTTTTCCCGCTTCTGACCGTGCAGGAGAATATTATGTACCCGCTCGATCTCAAGAAGACCTCGAAAAAGGACGCGGCGGCGCTTGCAGTCAAGATGCGCGAGCGCGTTGAGCTTTCACCCGCGTACGACAAGCGTCTGCCCGCCCATCTTTCTGGCGGCGAGCAGCAGAGAGTTGCGATCGCGCGTACTCTTGCGCAAGGATGCAAGATCATCCTCGCCGACGAGCCCACGGGTAATCTCGATTCCACAAACACCGCAAACATAGTCAAGATCCTCTGCTCCCTCGCCCACGACGACGGCTGCACCGTCATCATAGTCACCCACGACCCCTCCGTCGCAGAACAAGCCGATACCGTTCTTCAAATGAAGGACGGCTCTTGGATTTAAAAACATATACACAAGCGCGAACCGTTTTCGAATGACGAAACGGTTCGCGCTTTTTGGTAAGTTTTAATCTAATTTACATTAAGAATGTTTACGACGCTTGATTTTCGATGCGATTTAGAACAGTATCGAGATACTTGCCGTTAAAAATTTGCATTTCTTTTGACTCATCTTCATCTTCAGCATGGGTATATGTGTTTACTATCGAAAGTCTTGAAGCCGAGATTAAATTTGACGGATAATACAGAAAACGCAGCTACCAACAGCTCAGTGACGAAGTGGCGAGAATCAATCATATGTTGTTTGGGGATGATTATCCTGTGTCAGAATGTTGAGAATAATATAAACACAAGGCACCCGAACCGGAGTGCCTTGTGTTTAATATTAAGCAGCCGCATTAGCATTTATCTGGTCAATTATTTTTTTGATCACAAACCAAACAGATATGTCAGTGAATACTTCAACAATGCTGCCTTTATCGGTAAACGGCGGTTCCTGAAGTACGGACATATCCGTCATAACACCGTTTCGTACAATATATTCTATAATCTGGTTCACAAAATATATCTGTCTTGAATCTAGATTAACGCTGTTAAGATAATCCGCAAATGCTGCTTTGGCTGCCGACATATCAAGTCCGACGATCTCACGGACAAACTCACCGAGAGGCTTTTGACCGTATTCGGCTTCATAATCCTTCTTACTGCCAACCTCGCTCCACAGAATGCGCTCCAAGGCATTCACATCGTCTGCGTTCAGCGGCACGTTTGTCTTGAGCTTAGCAATAGCTGCCTCATCCTGATGCTGACGGATATAGAACTCTGCTTTTGCCTTATAATTTTTGAGATCGTCACTTTCAAGATCGGATTCGTTCCAGTCAACAGAAAGAATTTCTTCATCAAAGTTAGTAATATATTTTATGTTTCTTCTCGGAAGATATTTCATCAAACCACGAAGATTTTCGCGGATATGCTCGAACTCATTGATCCCAGCCCTCTCGAGATAATCGGTGTGCAGGATCTTGTTGATCAATTCCGACTGCGCCATAATTTCGGGAATGTTCGCAACACTTGCAATGCCGTTGACCTTTTTCAGCAGATCTGTGCGCGCACGGGAATACTTCTTGCCTGCAAGATATGCAAGCTCGATTCCGTACATCAAGGCATCGAAACGAACCGCAGATGCTTCGTCCGCATCGGGTGTGATCAGCGGAGCCAGCTCTTCAGCCATCAAAAGCGTAGCCTCGTATGTAAGCGCATTATAGTTATCCGCATTCGAATAAAGCTCGACGTAGCGCAAATGCTGACGAACCGCAAAATTCTCTCGGTTGAGTTCGCGTACCTTGCGAACCATATCGTCTACCAGACTCTTTCGGAACGCAATCAGATCTTCTGTTTGATATGCGAGATCTTGCAATTTATACGCAATCTGCGCCTTGAGGCGGAAGATTGCGCCCTGCAATGCGATTAGATTTGCGGTCGGCTTGCCGTTATTCATGCGGAAGAACTCAAAGTTTCCGCAGAAATCGAAGATATAGAACTTGTCCTTATCTTTTCCGTCCATCAAACCGTCGCAGCGACGAGTGCCTCGACCGATCATCTGCCAGAACTTCGCCTTACTCATCACCTTCTTGAAGAACACTAAATTCAGCACCTCGGGAACGTCGATACCGGTATCAAGCATATCGACCGAGATGGCAATCTGCGGTAATTTCTTCGGATCGGAAAACTCGTCGATCGCGCTCTGCGCGTAAGTCATATAGTTGTCAATAACCTTGGTGTATCCCGGCAGATGCGGGTATTCCTTGCCGAAGATCTCGTGAATTTTCTCGGCGTGATCGTGATTTTTTGCAAAGATGATGGACTTGCCGAGCTTCTCGCCGTAGTCGATTCGAAGTCCGTCCTTCATCAGAATGTGAAGCACTTGACGGATCGTATCCTCGTTGAACACCCACTCGTTGAGCGCGGTGGATGCAATGCTCTCGGGAAGCTCACCGTTTTCGTCCTCAAATGTGTTCTCGTATGCCTCTTTGTCGGCATCAGACAGATCATCGTAAACGATACCTTGCTCGATGAATTTCAGCTTGCTTTCAACAGACATAAAATCGACTAGGAATCCGTCGGTAACAGCCTGAGCAAGCTCGTAGCCGTAGGTCGGAACACCGTTTTCGAGTTCGAAGATCTCATAAGTATTCTTGTCGATCTCGTCCTTGGGCGTCGCGGTAAGACCCACCAGCGGCGAGTCGAAATAATTGAAAATATCTCTGTATTTGTTGTAGATCGAGCGGTGCGCCTCGTCCACTACTAAAAGATCGAAATGACCGACTGTATAAAGCTTTCGGTCGTTTTCATCCTTTACCGTGTCGATGCAGTTCATCAAAGTCTGATAGGTGGAGAAAACACAGCGCGCGTCATAATTCTCCTTATCCTCGCAAAGATTCGTTACCGACAGATCGGGGAGCATATTCACGAATGAACGCTTCGCTTGTGTAACGAGCGAGTTGCGGTCGGCGAGGAACAGAATATTCTTCACCCAGCCGTGATCGAGAAGCACCTTGCAGAGTGCGATGACGGTTCTCGTCTTGCCCGAGCCGGTTGCCATAACGAGCAAAGCCTTGCGGCGGTTCTTCTTACCAAAGGACTCGCACACCGCCTTGATCGCGCCTTCCTGATAGTAGCGTCCGGCGATATTGCTGTCGACCATCACGTTCTTGAGGCTCGTCCGCATACTTTGCAGATTGAAGAGCTTTTCAAGATCGCGCTTGGAGTAGATCGACGCCACGCGGCGCTCGGGATAATATTTGTCATTCAGAATGCGGGTATCGAAGCCGTTCGAGAGGAAGATGATCGGTCTGCGACCGTATTTCTGCTCCAAAAGATCGGCATAAAGCTTTGCCTGCTGTCTGCCCTTGGCGACGTCAACACAGGTACGCTTGGCTTCAATAACTGCCAAGGGTCTGCCGTCGTCGCCGTAGAGAACGTAGTCGGCGAATCCGACCTCGCTCTTGTTGGGCATACCGGGGAGCTCGACTTCATTGAGCCAATCCTTGCCCTCGGTCCAGCCCGCATCCTGGAGCATAAAGTCGATGTAGATCTTTCTCGTCTTGTATTCGGAAAGATCAAGCGGCTTGGGGACGTAGGTCTGCTGCTGCTCCTCGCGGCGAGCGGTGAGCTTGCTCTTCAGCGCCTTGTTTTCTTCGATCAGTTGATGGACGTCGATGTCGATATCGGGGACGAAGGAAAGAGCCTCGTCAACCGTCAGCGCAAGCAAAGAGCGGTCAAATTCGCGCTCGGTATACTCGGGCGCATAGAAATACGCGACGCAATCGAGGAAGACGAAGAGATTTTCAAGGCAAAGCTCCGCCTGCTCGAGCGTGACCTTCTTACCACCGTGCGCGGCATTGTTGCCGAGCTTGCGGATGAAGTCCATACGCCGCCAGATGTCGCCCCCGATAATATCGCGGAACTTCTCGTCGTTCATAAGGCTGACAAGGTTGTCCTGATAAGGCATAACGAGATCACGGTCAACCGAATACATCCACTTGACTGCAAACTCCATCGCCCGCCGACAGTTCAGCACACAGGAGTCAATGTCAATATGTAAAATCTTCTCCGCCGACACCGCCACGCTTGCAAACGACGCAAAATCGGGGGTGGGGAGTAGGAAATCAAAGTTGGTCATGGTTAACTCCTTTATAATACCTTGTTGGAACTTTGCCCAAAACATCCTTTATAACATAGTCGCAAATGTTATCCAACACGAGCATATAAGATTCTTCAGTATTATAGCAAACAAATTCATAACCTAATATTTTTACTAATGGTAGGACAGATTCCTTTGTTTCAAAAAACCAAGGTCCTTCTAATATCTTTGAAACTTTGTTTCTTTCACCGGCAGGTGAATAATAATACGGAACAGCATCTTCATATATCATATCAATCAATTTAAATCTCTGCCCCAAAGGATGAACAACTATAATTTCATCATTATCCATATCGGGATAATAATTTTGTAAAAACACCTTTCTTTTACCGTCTTCTGCGATCCATTCTTCGTCAATATAAAAATGCACGTCGGCATAATTTGTTGTTATATCATCAACCCATACTTTAATCGGTGAATCCTTATCTATTTGAAACAAATTAATCCCGTGCGTTTTTGCAAATGTGATTGCTCCGCTTTGGAAGCCGTTTTTTGACACAAAAATCCCTTTAGAACATCCTTCAATGTCATTAATAACGGTATAGAAACTATGTATCTGCTCTTGCTTTACTGGACTTTTCCAGTCTTTGACTTCCACGATGGTTTTATACGATATACCACCTATTTCAAACTCCCAAAAAACATCTATTTGATGTGTTGTTCCACTTTTTCCTGGTAATGTAACATTATGTTCTACTGAAATCTTTTTATAATCACAATCAGGATTATCATAGTCAATTATTGCTTGAAATATATCCCTAACATTCTCTTCGTATGTTTTTCCAGTATTTTTATTACTCATTTATATTCACCCAAATATTATCTTATCACCGCTTTTTAGCGTTCTTTACTTTAATTCTTTTTCACTTGATTATTAAGAATATTTAATACTTCTGCAATAGTGTTTGCGCGTAAAATCGCGTCGCGAACATTATCTACACGATATTTGTTTATATTAGATAAACTACAATAATCATTTTGAACCTCAGTGCACTTGTGTATTACACTATTCCAAAACTTAATGTATTCTTGCTCGGTATTCATCGTCTTACTCCTTTACATTGTTAGTATAATAATTATATCAAATATTTTTCAATAAAACAATGAATTTAAAGTGCAATTTTCGTGCAGTTTTCGGACAAGTGACAAATAGCTCGCCCAAAATATTATTGCATCAATACTTTTTAGCATTTCTAGATCTTGAATGCTTTTCTTTATTTAATTCTCTTGATATCAATCTGCTTAATTCTTGCATAATAAGCCTTGCTTCTTCCCATTTATATTGCTTGATCAAGGCAGCTAAAGAATCAAGTTTTTCATGCCATTCAGTAGGGGCGTATATGTAAACTTGGTATAAACTTGAACCAGCTTTTGTAAAATCTTTGTTTTCGGCACACGCTGCAGCGGTTACCATTGCTCCAACATCCGACAAGAATGCTTCATATACTTTCGTTTTCTTTTGCTTTTCTTCATAATCAAGTTTTTCGCGTTGCATTTTACGCTGATGACTGTTATTTGCAATCTGCGTAAACAGCGGAACAAGAATTGAGAGTATAAGTGTCACCGCTATTGCTATCCATGGGGCTAAATCATTCAATTTCATAATGTCACCTCACCCAAAATATTTTTGCATCAACGCTTTTTTTAGTGTTTCGAGCTTTTCAAGGCTCTTTTGAATTTCAAATTTCGATTTGTCGATCTGTTCAACGAAGGCTGCGAATTGGTTTTGTAATTCAACATCGGGCACCAACATCACAATCTTATTCATCGTTGAGATTGGCAACTGAGGCTGTGCAGAACCGCTTGCAATCCGCTCTTTTATAGATGCCAGTTGCATTTTGAACTGTTCAATGAAAAATCTTTCTGTAATACGGTCACGCTTCATTCTCAGAATGACCATACCAGAATTGATTCGCATATGCTCATATGGAACAGATTCGTCATAAAAAGCCAAATTACCAAGGGTTCCACGAGTTGTCAAAACGACATCTCCGCGACTTAGATTACCGTTACGAAGGATTTTGTCTTTTTCCTCCGTGATATACATACAATTTTCAAAAGAAAACCCGTTAGATGTAACATTTTTGGCATTGAGGAATAAACAAAAGCCTTCTTCGGAGAACTCTTCCTGTTTAGGATAATTCTTACCTCTGTCTCCATCAATTATCTCACAGAGTTCTGTCATTGGTGAGGTGGGCAAGCCCTTTTCATTGTGTTCTGCATCACCAAACAGTTCGACAAATCGTGCTTTGACAAGCTCGTCCAATTTTAAAAGTTGCTGTTTGCGAAGTGCTATGAGTGAATCAAGTTTTCGCATTTGACTAGAAATCTGTTTCTGCTTCTCATAATCAGGAAGCGGTATCTCTATGTCTTCTACAATTGCCTTCGATATTTCTTTGAATGTGGCACCTCGCCCTAACGAATTTAGGTATTCAGTTTTCGCTTTCAAAAAGAAGTACAGGTATTCATTAAAAATCTTATTTGAACAGATTAGATTTTTGAACCCTTGATTGCAACACATCTCACAGCCTGCAATTGCTGTTTTTCCAATAGGCGCACGCGATGAAAGAATAACCGTTCCTGCGGGCATATACGATAACCCGGTTTTGATTCTACCTTCTTCTGTTATGTGACGAACAGAATCATTTATATAGAAACTATCCTCATTTAATTCTGCCGGTGTAATCCATTTGACATCACCATTCCAGTATTCACCAATACTAGTTCTTGGTGTCGAACCGGAAATGACAGTGCAAACATCTCCTAATTTTGCCATCATCCCACCCCTTTAAATAACTCGATTGCCTTTTCTATCAGCGGATAAACAGATATAACAGCAGTAAAAATGCCAAGAATACGCTCTCTGTCAGTCATTTGTTCGGTTTCAATTGCCATCAATCTAAATATGCCTGCTAACACAAATGCAAGTATTGCGCGAACAATTGAGGTGAAATATTGTAAAATGGTGACTTCTGCTTCACCGTGGAACAAAAGACTTCCAATAAATCCAACAGATAAAATCCATAAGAACCATTTCACTAAATTGAAAAAGGTTGCAGTTACTCCTTGCATAAAAGCACCCGTCATGGATTTGTAAAGACTTTTATTTTTGGGATTAAAAATAATTTTAACGGATACTTTTATGCGATTGCAAACCACAAAGATTTTTTTCATTAGTCCTTTTTTGTCTTCGTGATCTTTCTTGCCGATACTTCTTCTCCACGCTGCCAAGTCTTCGGCGTTTTTCTTGGTTGCGTTATCTTCTTCAATTTGCTTTGCTTTCACAATCGCTTCTGCAAGCTTATCGTAATCAATTTCGAGTTTCAATTCTCCGATATTGTTGATAACCTGCGGTTTATCTTTCTTTTTAGCCATTAATGTTTTTTCTCCTGCGTTTTCATCTTTATAAACTCGCTTATAGTCATTCGATATTCCTTGGTGTTTTCCTTATACATAGGGAAGATTATTTCTCTCTCTTTTTCGGTGTTTCTACTTCTACAGTGATACTTTTTTCGAAATTTGTTTACGTCAAACGCAAGATGCCCCATGGTATCAGTCTCTAGAATAATATACTCTTCGTCAGGCGATAACTTATACATTAAGCCTTTGAAAGTATAATCATCAGTCCAATGAGATATCATACCGTGATAATTAACTTTGGGTAAAGCATAATTTCGATTTATAAAATCTTCATATGTTGCAAAGTTTCCATGAATTACCCGATAGAGCTTTCCTTGGTATTTCCATGATTCAACAAACTTCTTGTCTACGAATGAGGGATTGAACTCATAGAATTTTTCTGTTTGTTTCAGCAGAGTACCAAGCAATCCGTCATAAAATTTAAGTTCGTCAGCATCATAACCTTCCATGGCATTCAATGGTATTTCTGTCCATCCGTTTAAGTATTCAATAATAATTCGAATCCAATCCGCATCGCTGATCTCAACATTTGGCATATCAAAAATCATTATAACATCTCCTTTAATTCCTCGAGTCCCTTCGTAATCTCCATTTCAAGCTCATGCAGATCTGCCATGATCTCGGCGGTGGAGGGGTACTCTACGGGTTTATATTCGGTCTTTTTGTATTTGTTTATAGAGAGATCGTAGTCGTTTGCCACGATCTCGTCCTTGGGAACCATAAAGGATTTTGCCGTTCTCGGGTTGTTTGCCTCGTCAAACGGGACGTCGAGGGCGCCGTCCCTTACGGATTTGATCGAATGGAAGCGCGCGATGATGTCGGGAATATCGTTCTCGGTCACGGCTGTGCGCTTATCGTCAAGGCTGAAGCCGTCGGCGGTCATATCGTAGAACCATACCTTATCCGTTCCGCCGTGTCCCGTCTTTGTGAAGATCAGAATTCCAGTTGACACGCCCGCGTAGGGTTTGAACACTCCCGAGGGCATTGAGATCACGGCTTCGAGGCGGTTATCGTCAACGATTGCCTTACGGATCGCCTTGTGCGCGGTGGACGAGCCGAAAAGTACTCCGTCGGGAACGATCACCGCGCATCTGCCGCCCACGCGGAGCATTCGGAGCATCAGGGCAAGGAAGAGCAGCTCGGTCTTCTTGGTCTTGCACACTTTGAGAAGGTCGGCGGAAACGGTATCATAGTCAAGACTTCCCTTGAAAGGGGGATTCGCCAGGATCAGCGAATATGTGTCCTTATCGGGGTTCTGATCCGACAAGCTGTCGCGGTACTCGATATAGGGGTTGTCCACGCCGTGCGTCATCATATTCATCGCGCCGATGCGGAGCATGGTTCTGTCCATATCGTAGCCGTGGAACATTCCGCTCATATAGTGCGCCTTCTTTTGGCGGTTGAAGAAGATCTCTTCCTTCTTTTTCTCCTTGAGATAATCACCCGCCGCAACGAGGAAGCCCGACGTTCCGCAAGCGGGGTCGCAGATGACCTCGTCAGCACCCGGATCCATCAGCTCGACCATCATTCTGATGATATGGCGCGGCGTGCGGAACTGACCGTTCAGTCCCGACTGCGAGATCTTCGAGAGAAGATACTCATACACGTCTCCACGGATGTCAGTATCCTTGATCTGCGCCATTTGTGCATAGATATCGTCGAGAATGGTGACGATCTTATCGAGAAGCAGCGGTGTCGGAATCTTGAAGATGGCGTCGTCCATATATTTCGAGTACGCGCTGTCCTTGTCATCATGCAGATTCTTGATAAAGGGGAAGACCCATTCCTGGACTGTCGAGTACATTTTTCCCGCAGGATAATCGTGAAATACCGACCACTTGAGCCGATTGCCGTCGATCTCACGCTCACCGATCTTTACCTTGTCAGCGAAAATGCTCTTGTGTGGAAGTCCGAGCATCACAGCTTCCTTTGCACGAAGGTTGTCGGTGTCGTCAAGGTCGCGGATAAACATCAGGTACGTGACCTGCTCAATAACGTCAAGCGGATTGACAAGTCCGCCTGCCGCGAACACATCCCAAAGTCCGTCAATTCTATTTTTAAGTTCGCCTGTGATCATTTTCAGTTCTCCTTATCGTGATTCCACATATATGCGGTGTAGCGACCGCCACCGATTTTCAAAATTTCTCCGCTTGTGACCAGTTCATTTAGTGCTCTTTGCACCGTGACTTGGCTGATATCGGGGCATTTTTCCATAATTTCAGTTTTTGTTATTTTACCGAGAGTTTCTTTTATAATTTCTCTGACGCGCTCGGGTTTGGACATATTATTCGTTGTAAGAAGCTTTACTCTTGAGGAAAATTCGCGGTATGCGGCAACAATTACGCCAAGCGTATACTGAACGAAGGGAATATAGTCGTTTTTGTCTTCGTGCCAATTTGCAGAGCTGTTTCCGAGTGCTTCATAATAAGTTTCTTTGGTTTGTTCAATTAGTTTTTCGATACTGATATATTTGCCGACGATATAACCCGAACGATAAAGGAGCAGTAAGGTAAGCAGTCGGCTCATTCTTCCATTGCCGTCATTGAATGGGTGAATGCAGAGGAAGTCCAATATAAACATCGGAATAATGAGAAGCGGATCTGCCTTCGTTTGTGCCAGAATCTCATCAAAAGCTTCGCAAAGCGCATCAATTGCCACGGGCGTTTCACACACCGGAACAGGTTTGAAGCGAATTAATCGATTGCCGGCGCTGTCTTCCTGAGCAATTACATTGTCGGCATTCTTATATGCGCCGCCTTTGGATGCTCCGTTAAATTTATTAAGATCACGGTGAAGCTGTAAAATAATGGACGGTTTTACCGGAATGAAATCATGGCTTTCGTGAATAGTAGCGAGAACATCTCGATATCCGGCAATTTCCTGCTCATTTCTCGTTCTGGGAGTTGTTTTGTTTGTAACAAGGCTCTTAAGACGGTCATCGGAGGTGTAAATACCCTCGATCTTATTTGATGCCTCAGTACTCTGTATTTTCGCCATCTCAACAAGTTGCGTAAGCGTATCGGATTTTGCTTCTATGAATAAAGTTTGCTCACCTTTGTATTCGTGAATTTGTGTCAGCAAGGATACTACTTCAGGTGTGAGTAATTTTTGCCATTTGTCTTTGTAATTGTAATTACGCATATAAACCTCTTGGTATAATAATATATGTTTATTATAGCACCGATTTCGTCATTTGTCAACATCAATTTGATCATTATTGTGATGATGATCAAATTAAAAACAGATTGATATAATTAAATCAACCACCGATCGGATTACTTCCAATCGGTGGTTGGTGATGTTATGAAAATATATCGCTAGAGAGCCTTTGCGATGGGTTATACACAATAACATATAAATCAAATTGTGTCTTGCCTGTATTATAGGAAACCAGCGGGACAAATGGATGTCCCGCTAAAAAATCAATATTATTGAGTTGGTCAAAATTTTTACCTACCTCATTTTTATATTGTAAGCGTGGGAATGTTGGTATCCATCGCTATGGAAAACATCGGCTGGTCAACTAATGGTCAGTCTCTTGATCGATTTAAATATTCATAGTTTGGCTCTTTGGTGTCGTAAAAGTGTCGTAAATCAGACGTTCGATGTGCGGAAAGTCTTGTTTTATCAAGCGATTTTGACGCTTGTTAAGATAGTGCCGTGGCATACAAACATGATTTTTGTCATGGTTATATTCTCCCTGATGTGTTTGGTTACTTTAATTTTATCACAAGTTTGTCCTTGAATCTACACGGAATATTTTAACATTTCTAATTAAGTTCGTTTTGGATAAATACTTTTTCCGCTGATTGGTAAATCTCAACGATACTCGATATGTTATAAGGCCGTTCCATTATGGACTGTGGAGATTTTTTAAAAATAGAACATTTGTTCTTGACAATCGACGCCATTTGAGTTATAATAATACTGTACATTAGGTACATCGGAGCGTTCACTTAATATTTCTTTTGATCGAATGTGGCAAAAGATCTCGTAGTGTCGGGCAAAACGGGAGGTGAACGGGACGAAATATAATCAAATGAAAGGAATTATATGAAAAGATTTATTATTACTGTAATCAAAAAACTGAATATTTACTTCAATTATTTAACTGTGCGCGGAGGTGAGTGCTGATGATGCAGGGAGATTCTTACAGTCTGTCGCTTAAGCTTAAAACCAATGATGGCTGTGCAACGCCGGAAGATTTTAAGGAGATTGAGGTTTGCATCGGTAATACTATCCGCAAAACGCATTCATCGGGCGAAATAAAATTTGATAGCGAGCACACTCTTTTTCTTGTACCGCTGACTCAGGAAGAAACCTTCGGCTTGCGCGGCAGAGTGAGAGTAAACGTTCGTTGCAAATACTTAAACGGCAACGTCATTGGCAGAGACCTCGGAGTCATTGAGTTTACCGATGCGCTTTCAAAGGAGGTGCTCTGATGGAAGAATTCGATATCAACATAAGTGAGCTTCCGACTCTTTGCGCTTCTCTTGAGAATGTTATTGTAAGCAGTGCGGTGACAATTAACTCTCACGTTCAGCTGGAGGATCGGGATATTGCCGATCAGCACCCTATCTCTGCTATCACCGGACTTGAAGACGCTCTGAATGAGGCTGTCAGAGAAGAGAAGGTTGCCGAAGCCGTTGAATGCGCGCTTGCTCAGGCTAAAGAAAGCGGTGAGTTTGACGGCAAAGACGGCGAACCCGGTAGGGACGGAACAAACGGTTACACACCCGTCTGTGGCGTTGACTACTTCACCGAAGCGGATAAGAGTGAGTTTTCAGAGTATATCGCTTCCGAGCTTGCCAAGCGCGGACAGCTTGTTCCGGAATATGTAAATAACATTGAGGAATGCACAGACATAACGAAGTTGTACGTTCTGCCCGATGGCTTTATCTATGCACATATGCTGACGGGGGGAGAGAGTAAGCCGAGCTATACGAACGTATTAAAGACTGCACAGACGAGCGCGGCAGATGCATCTCCTTTTAACGGAACGGGTTATCAGGCGGATTTGTGTTTTACGAGCACTTATGCAACGGAGAATGCGTCTACGTTCGCAACACAAATGAGTGGCGGTACCAACTTTATCACGGGTCATATTCCCGTTGATATGACGGAAAAGCTTTATTTTGACAAGGCGTATCTTTTTAACTTTTCTTCTTCACGCTTTTATAACTGGTTCCTCGATGCGAACGGTTCGAAGCTTGTTGCGTTAAGACCCAATCAGATCGGTTCGATATCTTCCGCGGTCACTATGGGAAGCAATAACAACGTTGTTTGTCTTGATCTTTCAGTGTTGAAAACTCTTTCGGGTTTCGAGAATCTGCAGTATGCAAAATTTGTTCGTTTCTCCTTGCAGACGGACGGAAGTGACCCTTCAGAAGCGGTTATCACCATTAACGAGGAAATTACGGAGGGCGGTGGTACAACTACCCGGTATCAATTCTCATCTACCGGAATCCGCTTTGTATCTATGGATGCCGTGGATGAGTTGGGCGAACAGGTGGCAGGCCACGAAAGCCGCATTGCTGAATTGGAAGGCATAGCCAAGGCAGTACGCATTATCGCTCCGCCTAAAATAACCGTTCTGGCAGGTCACGAGCTGAATATTTACACGGACAATATGCTTCTGTGTGATAACATCAAGAATTATGAGGTGCGTTGGAACTTTACAGGCGATCTCAACGGCAAAGCGGTTGCGCAGGAAGATTGCTTGAGATTTCCCGCAACGATCACGGGCGCGATGACAGATATTGCGACCTTGCGAGTGCGTGATAAGGCAACGGGAACGCTTATTGCCTCGGTACAGATTCCCGTTGAGGTCATTACAGAACCTACTGTTTCGGGTAAGAAAGTGATTTTCATCGGAGACAGCTTGACCGAAGCGACTTATTATCCCGCTGAAATACAGAACAATCTTTCGGACGGTGGTATAACAAGTCTCGGTACACGGAGCAATTACGTCTATATCAACGATGTTGGAATGCGCGTTCCGCACGAGGGCAGAAGCGGTTGGTCTGTGACGAATTATCTTTCCGCTGCATCGTTTAACGGTGCTGTAAATTCGTTCTACAATCCCGATACGGGCGCGTTTGATTTCTCTTATTATATGGCGCAGCAAGGATATTCGGGAGTTGATGCGGTATGTATCGGTCTCGGTACTAACGGTGTAACGGCAATTAGTGCCAACGTAGACGGTATAAATGCTATGATTGACAGTATTCACGCTTACAACCCCGATATCAAGGTGT
Organism: Eubacteriales bacterium; assembly: GCA_045644325.1. Taxonomy (GTDB): domain Bacteria; phylum Bacillota; class Clostridia; order Oscillospirales; family CAG-272; genus CAG-390. Next base: position 15,213 of record JAZRGT010000003.1, read on the forward strand.
TTGTCGCACTTATTACGCCACCCGCAATTCAGGACGGTTGGAGAAGCATTCAGAATACGGACGAATGGAAACGTCAGCAGTTGGCGCTTGTTGATGCGTATATCACGGCATTTGGCAACAGAACGGATAACGTGGGCATCATCCCGTGGTATCTTGCCATTCACAGAGACTATGACTTCCCAAGAGTGCAGGTTGCGGAGTCGGCGAGAAATCCCATCGTGATCACAAGGGCAAACAACAACGTTCATCCGTCGGTTTACGGTTATTTGAAGATGGCGGATATGCTTTATAACGTTCTTGTTTCGGCGATCTGTTGATTGATTTCTGCTTATTAGCTCAAAAATAACGGGTTGATTAACGTCCGATTCGCGGTATTGATTATATAAGTTTTGCAAAAAAGAGGAGTAAAAGCACGGCTTTTACTCCTCTTCGGTTGTTACGTTTTTTGCTGTTTTTGTATTAATTGCTGTTACCTTGCTTCAAATCTCTCGGATGGTGCTTTTTGGCATTGCTTCTGTAAGTTGGCAATAGAAATGTGAGTGACCGGTATAATAGTTATCAAAAAAAATAAATTTTTAAATTAACTATTGCTAAAAATAAGGATATATGTTATAATTATTACTATATAAGATGGGGTGTTGTGCCCGCTTTTGGTTTTTTAAAAGCAATTATCATTTTGGAGATTATAACTGTATGTACAAGATTGTTATTAAAAGATTTATAGACATTATCCTGTCCGGTATAGCCATTATTGTTTTGGCACTTCCGATGCTGATTATTGCTGTTGCGATTAAGATTGACGACCCGGGACCCGTATTATTTAAGCAAAAAAGAGTGGGAAAAAAGAAGAACGGTCAGATTACATACTTTAAGATTCTGAAGTACAGAAGTATGAAGATGAGCACACCTCACGATGTTCCCACACACCTTTTGGATAATCCGGATCAATACATAACACGCGTCGGTAGATTTATTCGTAAAACAAGTCTTGATGAGCTTCCTCAGATTTATCAGGTTTTTACAGGCAAGCTCGCTATTATAGGTCCGAGACCTGCTCTTTGGTCACAGTACGATCTTATTGATGAAAGAGAAAAATACGGTGCCAACGACGTAAAGCCCGGTATTACCGGTTGGGCGCAGATTAACGGCAGAGACGAGCTGGAAATTCCCGTTAAAGCAAAATTTGACGGTGAATATACCGCCGCCCTGAATGCGGGAAAGTTCAAAGGCTTTGCTATGGACGTTAAGTGCTTCTTCGGAACAATAGTCAGCGTACTGAAAGCCGACGGTGTCGTTGAAGGCGGGACGGGTGAGTTAGAAAAGCAAAAAGCAGATCAGAAAAGGGTGATGAAAAAATGAAAAGAGTTTTATTTTTGGCGAATCACTTTATCACTTTATATTCTTTTCGCAAAGAATTGATAGCAAAATTGCTTGATGACGGTTATGAAGTAATTCTTTCATTGCCGCAGAGCGAGGAAAATCAGTATTTCGAGAATATCGGATGCAAAATTATTCCGACCGAAATCGACAGACGAGGAATCAATCCGATCAATGATTTTAAGCTTATTCGCTTTTATAAAAAGATAATTGCGGAATTAAATCCCGATATTATTTTTTCTTACACAATTAAGCCGAATATATACGGTACTATTGCAAGTAACGGAAAATTCAGACAGGTTTGCAACATAACCGGAACCGGCGCCACATTTATCAAAAAGAACTTTGTCAGTGAAGTGGCAAAGATCCTTTATCGTGCTTCAATAAAAAGATGTTACAAAGTATTTTTCCAAAATACCGGGGACCGCGATTTTTTCATTAAGAATAGATTGGTTAGTGATAACTATGATATGCTTCCGGGTTCCGGATGCAATCTGGATGAACATCGGTTTGCGGAAATGCCCGAAGGTCAAACAATTCGCTTTATTTTTATAGGACGAATTATGAAATTGAAAGGCATTGAGGAGTATCTGAGGGCGGCTGAGATTATTAAAGAAAAATATCCTGACACGGAATTTATTATCGCAGGCTGGAACGAAGAAGCTGAGTATCAAAAGTGTGTTTCGGATTATCAGGAAAAGGGTATTGTAAATTATATCGGCTTCCGTAAAGATATCGCTGATTGGATTGAAAAATGCCATTGTACTGTTTTGCCTTCTCACGGAGGCGAAGGTGTACCGAACGTGCTTTTGGAATCAGCCGCAACGGGAAGAATATGTATAGGCTCGAAAATCAATGGAACGGAAGACGTTATTGATGATGGTGTAACCGGGTATCTTTTTGAAACCGGTGATGCTGACAGTCTGGTTAAAGCCATGGAAAAGGTAATCGCTCTTTCCCATAACGAACGGCAATCTATGGGCAGCGCAGGGCGGGCAAAAATTGAGCGGGAATTCGACCGCAATATTGTTGTTGAAAAGTATTTAAGGGAGGTTGAAGCTTGTGGACGGCTATAAAAGAATTCTGAAGAGCAAGAGGTTGAGGTACAGTATTCTGTCTGGTTTGAAGTTTATCCCCGATATGCCGATGCTGAAACTGCAGTATCGCATAAAATTCAAAAGGAAGTTGGATTTAAGGTCTCCAAAACGTTTTACCGAAAAGATTCAATGGTATAAGCTTTATTATAAAAATGAGAAGATGGTTCAATGCTCCGACAAATATACTGTTCGGGAGTATATAAAATCCAAAGGGCTTGAGCATATATTAAACGAGTTATATTGCGTTTATGAACGTCCGGATGATATTAAGCTTGAGGCTTTGCCGAATAAATTTGTTATGAAGCTTACCAACGGCAGCGGAACGAATCTTATTTGCAGAGATAAGAGCGGATTGAATGAGCAAGAAGTTATAAAACAGTTCAAAGATTTCGTTTTTCAGGCAAAAGCCAATCTCGGAAGAGAGTGGCCTTATACAAAATCAAAGCCGAGGATCGTAGTCGAGCGTCTGCTTGAAGACGAAACTCATATCAATAATGCCATCAATGATTATAAAATCTTTTGTTATGATGGAAAACCTACATACGTAATATGCATTTCGGATCGCTATACCGACAGATGCAATCATCTTGTCTACGATACCGACTGGAACAAAGTCCGCGTTGCATCCGAGGACGCGAGAATTGATGAGGATGCGCCCAAGCCTGAAAATCTGGATGAAATGCTCAAAATCGCCGCAAAGCTCTCGGAAGACTTTCCGTTTGCGAGAATTGATCTTTATTCTCTTGCCGGCAAAGTCTACTTCGGCGAAATTACTTTCTATCCTTGGAGCGGATATATGGAATTTGAACCTGATGAATTCGACTTCGTTTTGGGTGAAAAATTCAATTTGACGGAAAGGTAATCATCTGATATGGCAACACTACGTCATAAATTGGCAAATATTGTATCTGTATCACACTCGTTGATTCGCTTGTCGCTTATGAAGCTTTTCTATCCGAAAAATATATTTTTTTCGTGTGTGGAAAGGTTTTCGCCCAATGTGGTGATCGATACCGATAAAAAATCCAAAATCAGATTTGGCAGGCGGGTCAGTATTCATTCCGGCGGAAGATTAGTGTCATTGGCGGGAGGAGATCTCAGCATTGATGACAGTACAAGCTTTAACGTTAACTGCACTGTTATCTGCAGAAGTAAGATCTCAATCGGAAAAAATGTTTCCGTTGGTCCAAACGTTACTATTTATGATCATAATCATATTATGAACGCGGCAGCCGGAGCAAGAGGTACAGATTATTCTTTGGGCAATGTTGAGATAGGTGATAACTGCTGGATCGGCGCGGGTGTTATTATATTGCTTGGAGCAAAAATCGGAAACAACTGTGTTATTGCTGCCGGAAGCGTAGTGACCGGCGAAGTACCCGACAATACGGTTTTAATACAGAAGAGAACAAATACATATAAGGAGTTGAATTTTTAATATGGCCCTCCCCAAGGTATCAATAGTTATTCCCGTATATAACGGTAGTAATTATCTTGCAAACGCTATCGATTGTGCTTTGTCTCAAACTTATGAGAATACCGAAATAATAGTAGTAAACGACGGATCTACGGACGGTGTCGCTACCGAGCAGGTTGCCAAGTCCTACGGAGACCGTATACGCTATTTCAGCAAGCCAAACGGAGGCGTATCTTCTGCTTTAAATTATGGAATTGCCAATATGACGGGTGAGTACTTTTCGTGGCTTTCACACGATGATGCGTATTCTCCGGACAAGGTAAAATGTTCTGTGGATTTACTTACGGAAAATGACGCCATAGGCAAAAAGGTCATAGCTTTTTCGGGAGGATATTATATAGATTCCGCCGGTTCAAAAATCAGAAATTTCCCGACTTATTTTGCCGCAAATAAAATGTATTCGGGTGTCGAGGTTGTCAGAGTAATGACGGAAAAAGGCACCTTGAACGGCTGCTGTATGTTGATTCCCAAGACGGCTTTTGATGATGTAGGCGGTTTTGACGAAGCACTGCGATACAGTCAGGATTCTTTGATGTGGTACAAGATGTTTTTATATGGCTATTCGTTGGTTTCAGACAATATGCCGAACGTTATGTACCGTTTGCACAGAAACCAAACCTCTCAGCTCAGAAGAGATTTATTCGAGCACGATTCTTTAGAGATTGCAAAGCAGCTGTCGGATCCGTTGGCGTTGGCTGAAGATGATCATAAGCTGTTGTTTATGTATATAAAAAGATTGACAAAATATCAATGCAGTCAAGCAATTGATTATTTGATAGACAGTGCAGTGAAGAATTGCTATTTTAGCAGGATGGATCTTTTAAAGTTGAAAGCTCACAGGATCATAGGATTCTTCAGATATAAAATTGTATTTGTGGGCAAGAAGATCTTGCTTTTGTTAAAAAGTTGATGCTTGATCACATAATTGGAGGTAATTTTGTTACCATATGTCATTTTGATTTGTTTACCGATTATTGTATGGTCATTCGGTAACAGATACGTTGTGAAAATGCAAAACAGAGTTTTGTATAAAACGGATACGGGAAGTATCGATGTATTTATGCTCTGTTTTTTGATATTATTGGCATTGCGCGGAAAGCGGTGCGGAATAGACACAATACAGTATTTCAGATTGTTTAACCGGTACGGCTCATATAGTGTTCAGGAGATATTTACCGATTACAATCACGAATTAGGATTTAAGTTGCTTAATAAAGCAATAGTTGAGGCAGGCGGTAGTTTTCAAATTGTTTTGATTATTACTGCGCTCCTCTGTATTCTTCCTTTGTGGTATTATTACAGAAAAGAAGCTGAAAAGCCGATATTGACCATAGCGTTATTTTTGACAGTTGCTCCTTTTGTAATGTATATATCGGGAATCAGGCAAGCAATTGCGATGTCCATCGGCGTTTTTGCTTGGTATGCTGCAAAGAATAAGAAAATTTTGAGTTTCATCCTTTGGGTGGCATTTGCGCTTCTGTTCCATACTTCGGCATTTATGTTGATTGCAATATATCCTTTGTATCATGCCAAAATAACAAAAAAATGGCTTTTGTTTGTCATTCCGATAATAATTACGGTATATTTCTTCAGAGAACCTATCTTCAGTTTTCTTCTTACGTTTTTATGGAAGGACTATAATATTACCGAAGCGACGGGTGCATTTATGATTCTGCTGCTGCTTATATTATTTGCGGTATATTCATACGTAATGGTTGACGATAAGGATCTGGATCAAGATACTATCGCTTTGCGCAATATATTGCTGTTGTCTGTTACAATTCAGATATTTGCAACGTTGCACCCGCTGTCGATGAGAATGAATTATTATTTTTTGATTTACGTTCCCATTTTGATACCCAAAATTGCGAATCGTTGCAAAGAGAAATTTCGTGATATCGGTAAGTTATCTGTAGTTATAATGACGGTTTTCTTTATATGCTATTTCTTTAAAGATATGATAGTTGATAATGATCCTTTGAATGTTTTTCCTTACGTTCCGTTTTGGAATAATAATTAATAATCAGATCTTTAGCGTGTAAAAGAGTAACTGTCAGAGTTACAGTTTATTATGATTCATTAATGATCAGATTGGGTCATTGAGAATAATATTTGTTTTAGGAAAGGAAGGAATGTTATGACTAAAACAACCATTCGCGTAGTAGCGTTTATTATTACCGTCGTAATGATACTCGGCGTACTTCCGACTACGATGCTTGCAGCAGAATTGGAAGCAACGAACGGAGTGATTTATGAAAACGGTAAATTCGGCTATAATGGCTACTACAACGTAATTTCGAGAAAAGATTATGTACTCGTCCCCGGTGCGGCTGTTGAGTATGAAATGGTACTTAACAATGATGCCGGCTCCCGCAGACAGGTTCTTCACGTTATCGAGGTGGACCCGTCCAACCCGGATGTATCTATTGTTCCCGGATACAACCAGATTGATAAGTTGGCAGTAAATCCTACCAACGAAGCTTATTGGTCTCATAAGGAACTCACCGAAATGGCAAAGTATTACGAGGACAACCTCGGATACAACATTGTCGGCGGTATGAATACTGACCTTTACTATGATACCTATGCTCCCCGTATTCTTGTATACAACGGTAAAGATATCGGTGTTAAGGGCAAGACTTCCCCCTCCAGCTCTATTCTCTATGTATTCAAGGAAGCTGACGGCACAATTTCTTGTGATGTTAAAGCTTTCAATAGGGCTGATTTTGACAGTTATCTTGCTTCCGGCAGACTTCTTCACGCTGTAAGTGTATCCTTCGGTATGGTCGTTAAGGATGGAAAACTTGTAAAAACCGCAGAGGTTCGTGAATCTTCCGGTGATGCAGCTCGTTCTATGGTCGGCGTTAAGGCTGACGGTACTCTCGTTATTTGTATGAATGACGGCCGCGGTGCTAACAACTCCGAGGGTCTTAGCGGTGAGTTTGAAGAAGGCGAAGTAATGCTCGCTCTCGGATGCCAGTGGGCTGCAAACTGCGACGGAGGCGGATCCTCCACTTTCCTTACCAAGCGTGTAGGTGAAGATGATTTCACTATGCGTTCCGTTCCCTGCGACGGTGCACAGCGTCCTACCGCACACGGTATCTTCGTTGCATCCAACGTTGCTCCTACCGGCATTCTCAACAACGTAAACGTTGAGTCCGAGTACGACATTTTCGCGCCCAATACTGTTTACACCTTCGGCGCAGAGGCAATCGATACTCACGGTTACGCTATGAATATGCCCGCAGATGCATCCTGGGCACTTTCCAATGCTTCCTTTGGTACTATTTCAAACGGTAAGTTTGTTTCGAACGGTACTGCAGGTAGCGTTGACGTTCAGATCATTTCCGGCGGTCAGGTTGTCGGTACGAAGACTATCACTGTTGCTGATCCTGAAGTATTCAAGCTTTCTGCAACCTCTACTGTAATTCCTTATACCACTGCGGATAAGGTTCGTACCATCAGTCTTCCCATCGTTGCTATGACAGGCGAGGCAAATGTATACGTTGATACAAATGCTGTATCCGTTAAGCTTTCCAACGCTGCTGCAGGTATTCTTGACGGCTTCAAGTTTACCGCAACCGACGATACTACGATCACAGGAGTTGACGTAATCATCGGATACGGTGGAACCGTTTTGACCTATGCGATTGAATTCGGTAAGGGCTCTGAAATCGTTTTCGATTTTGAAGATGGTGATATTTCTGACTTTATGGGATTTGATGAAGCAAAACAGTGGAATATTGACAACGGTATTGAAAATACGCTAACTTCATCAGAGCCTATTGGCGGTCAGTTCTCCGAAAACGTTGACGGTCATTCTTTCCTGGCTACTAAGGAAAACGGAGGTCAGGTAAGAAACGGTCAGTGCGCGCTCGGATTCAAATTAGATAATACCGATGCTAACTTTGCTAACTGGACATATAACATTATTTATTATGTTGGCGGCCCCAAGGTTCTTCGTGACGTCGCGAATGGTCAGAAGGCAACATCATTTGGTATGTGGGTTTACATTCCCGAGGGTGCTGCCGGTCTTGCTATGCAGTTGACTGTATATAAAGGCACTTCTAAAGAGACCGCAACTACCGGTACTCAGTTGCATTTCTACTTTACCTCTGCCAGTGGCCAAAATACCAATCTCAATTCCGCTAAAGAAGAAGATATTCCTGAGTCCAGATGGGTTTATGCAAGCGTTGCTCTCACCGATAATTATGTCTCGCTTGTAGATCCCACCAAGAATCAGTATCGTGAGCCTACATTTATTCGTACTTATATTAAGCCGACTTCTCCTATGGTTCACACATTCTACTTTGACGATTTTACTCTCGATTACAGCTCCGCTGTTGACGACAGAGTACTTCCCACTATTACTGCTCCCACCTATTCAACTTCTGATACTGCTGTTTCCCTCGAAAACGGTACAGCTGTGGTAGGTGAAAAGTTTGCATTCTCCGCAACCGTAACAGATAATGCAGCGCTTGACCTTACTTCCGGTAAGATCTTTGTTGACGGCGTTGAGATCAAGGCTGCTATTGCAGGCTCTACTCTTTCTACCAAGGAAGATGTAACCCTCGTAGCTGGTACTCATACCGTTGTTTTCGAGGTTAAGGATGAACTTGGCAACCCTGCAAGACTCACCAGAACATTTACGGTTGTAGGTCTTGCTGAGATTGCACTCAGCGGTCACAACGATTCTTATACTGTGCCTCAGGCACAGTCTATCTACTATGTAGATATCAAAGTAGCAAATATTGCAAAGGTAAACAAGCTTGTAGCACAGATCAAGCTTAACAATGCCAATACTTGGGAAACCAAGGGTGCAGTTGTAGCAAAGGGCTTCAAGGCAACCTTCAGCTACAATGAGATTTCTGAGCTTCTCACCGTTATCGTTGAGAGAGTAGGCGTTGACGGAAAAACTTTTAATAACACTCTCGTTAGCATTCCCGTAAGAGTTTGGACTTATGATGCTTATGATTCTGTGAACGGTAAGTATCTGGATCCTGCCGATATGGGTAACAAGCCCGTTGTAAATGTAATGGCTGAGATCGTATACGGTGTAGTAGACGGCAAGTCCTTCAGCGGTGCTATCAACGTTGCAACCGAGCTGACAACTATTTCTTCGCCTTATCACGTCCACGACGAAGTTCTCACTGTTCTCAACAAGGTAGCAACAGCTGAGGAAAAAGGTTATGAGAACAGAACCTACTGCGAGACCTGTAAGTCCGTAGTTGATTGGGGAACCATCAAGGATAAGATCTTTACCAATCATCAGTATGAGATCTATAACGGTCAGTTCGTTTGTATGGCTCAGCATAACGGAGAAGATTGCTTCGTAGTATATTTGTCCGGTACCGGAATCTTCGAAATGTACGGCGAGCTTTACTACTCCATTAATAACGTTCTCAAGACCGGTTGGCAGTCTGCCGATAACGGCTACTGCTACGCAAGCACCTCCACATATAAGGTATATGCCGGTATATCCAAGGTTATCGGCAGAGGTATCTACACCTTTGACGAAAACGGTATTCTTCAAGGCGGCGCGTGGGTTACCACAGATCGCGGCACTGTTTACAGCTACGGTCCCGCTTGCTACACTCGTACATGGGCTCAGATCGACGGTAAGACTTACTACTTCGGACGCGATTCTTATATGTACACCGGAATCCGTTTTGTTAAGGACAACCCCGATGTGCCTCCCGTTTGGTACGATTTCGGAACCGACGGAGCAACAGATAAGAACGTACATCCCGCTGACGGTGTTTACGAGGTCAACGGCGACTATTACGTTGTAAAGGATGGCATTACTCAGTCCGGTCTGCACTATGTAAACGGTGCTTACTATCTTGGCGGTATCGGCAGCGGCTTTGATCGCGCCGGTGCATGTGCTAAGGAACGTAGTTACAAGGTTTCCGCCGATATGACCAACGGCTTGCTGCCTGCAGGTACTTATTACTTCGATTCCGAGGCTAAGATGGTTCTTATGAACGGTCTTGTTGAGGAAGGCGGAAAGCTTTACTACTATGAAAACGGTACTCGTGTCAAGAAGGGTGCTGTTAAGGTTGGCGACGACATTTACTACTTCAGTATGAAGTATTATGCTCTTGACGACGGCAAGTACTTTATTACCGCTGATATGACCAACGGTCTCTTCCCTGAGGGCTACTACGTAATCAAGGATTACAAGGTTCAGATGAAGAACGGTATCTTTGAGGAAAACGGTAAGCTTTACTATTATGAGAACAATGAGAAGGTCCGTGCGGGTGCTGTAAACGTTGACGGCGAAATTTACTATTTCAGCATGAAGTATTATGCACTTGCAGACGGTCAGTACTATATCACCGCAGATATGGCAAACGGTCTGATTCCCGAGGGTTACTACACCATCAAGGATTACAAGGTCCAGATGAAGAACGGTCTGTACGAAGAAGGCGGCAAGCTTTACTATTATGAGAATAACGTTAAGCAGAAAGCCGGCGCTGTACAGGTTGGTATGGATCTTTATTACTTCAGTATGAGATACTACGCACTTGAAGATGGAAAGTACTATATTACCGCAGATATGACCAACGGCTTGATCCCCGAGGGATATTATACCATCAAGGATTATAAGATCCAGGTCAAGAACGGTCCTGTCGAAGAGGACGGTAAGCTGTATTACTACTTGAACAACGTCAAGCAGAAGGCGGGCGCTGTAAAAGTAGGCGACGATATCTACTATTTCAGCATGAAGTACTATGCTCTTGAAGACGGTAAGTACTATATTACCGAAGATATGACCAACGGTCTTTTCCCCGCGGGGTACTACGAGATCAAGGATTATAAGGTGGTTCTTAAGAACGGTATGTATGAAGAAAACGGCAAGCTGTACTATTACATCAACAACGTAAAGCAGAAGGCCGGCGCAGTAAAGATCGGTGACGATATTTACTACTTCAGTATGAATTACTATGCACTTGCAGACGGCAGATACTATATCCTCGCTGATATGATGAACGGTCTGCTTCCTGAAGGTTATTACTATATTAAGGACCACAAGATCGTTGTATCCTGAATTTGAATAATTTATCCCCGCCCTTCGGGGCGGGGAATCGTGCAAGGTCAATGCCTCCACGGGGCGCACGATGGGCAACGGCGATTATGCCGGCGAAATTGATCCATACACAGGAAGGACGGGGCAGACTATGAAAATCGTTCAGATCAATGTGACTTGCGGTGCTGGCAGCACCGGAAAAATCTGCCTTGCTGTCAGCAATCTGCTGAGTGGAATGGGCGTGGAGAACTATATTCTGTACACCTCCGGTCACAGCGAACATTCTGTCGGTAAAAAGTATATGTCTGCGTTGGAAGCAAAACTGCAGGCACTGAAATCAAGAGTAATGGGCAATTACGGCTTCAATTCGGCGGGGGCTACCCGTCGCCTGATTGCGGAATTGGATCGGATCGATCCGCAGGTTGTGCATCTTCATAACCTTCACAGCCACAACGTCCATCTTGGAATGCTGTTTTCTTACCTGAAAAATAAAAAAATCAAAGTTTTCTGGACGTTCCACGATTGTTGGGCGTTTACCGGATATTGTCCCCATTATGATATGATTGGTTGCGGCAGATGGAAGACAGGTTGCCGTGAATGTCCTCAGCGCGCTCGGTACAGTTGGTTTTTTGACCGAAGCGGTGTTATGTATGAACGAAAAAAGCAGTTGCTGACGGGACTGGATCTGACGATCATCACACCGTCACGCTGGCTGGCTGATCAGGTGAAGCAGTCGTTTTTGGGAAACTGTCCGATACGTGTCATCAACAACGGTATTAATCTTTCAGTATTTTCGCCGAAAGAGAGTGATTTTCGGGCGAAATATAACATCGGACAGAAGTACATTCTGTTGGGCGTTGCCTTTGATTGGGGACCGCGCAAAGGACTTGATGTCTTTCTTCGTCTTGCCCAAAGGCTGGATCGCGACAAATTCAGGATCGTACTTGTGGGTACCAATGATAAAATAGACGAGCAGTTGCCGCCCGATATAATTTCCATCCACCGTACGCAGAATCAGACGGAACTTGCCGAGATTTATTCTGCGGCAGATTTGCTAGTGAATCCCACACGTGAAGATACTTTTCCGACAGTTAATATGGAATCCTTGGCGTGCGGTACCCCGGTGCTGACCTTCCGTACCGGCGGCAGTCCCGAGATGTTGGATGATAAAACCGGTATGGTGGTAGAGTGCAACGATGAGGAGGCTCTGTATCAGGCGATTATAGAGCTGACCGAACATCCGCTGAACCGAGCCTATTGTCTTCAGCGTGCGGCGTCTTTTGACGATAATGACCGATTCAAGGAATATGCGGCACTGTACGGGGAGGTTTCGGAGTGAACGTAGTATTTTTATCAAATTTTTATAATCACCATCAGTCCGGTATTTCCCGTGCGCTTTATGAATATACCGGCGGGCAATACCGGTTTGTTGCTACAGAACAAATCCCCGAGGAACGGCGGCAGTTGGGCTATTCCGACCTTGCCGATCCGTTTGTGGTTCAGTACGGTTCAGATCCGATACGGGATGAGCAGATCAAGCAGTGGATAGAAGATGCCGATGCCGTGATCGTAGGGTCTGCTCCGGAACATCTGTTAGAACACCGAAAGCAGCAGAAAAAGCTGATCCTGCGCTATTCGGAGCGTCCGCTGAAAAATGGGTTCAGCTTGTGGAAATATCCTCTGCGTTGGTTCCGATGGCACAAACTCAATCCGCACGGAGCCCCCATTTATATGCTGTGCGCCAGCGCATATACAGCATCGGACTATGCAAAATTCGGATTATTTCGGAATAAATCACTGAAATGGGGATATTTCCCTCAGTGCAAAATATATGAAGATACCGAGTGGTTGTTTGCACATAAAGCATCCACGGAAATCCTCTGGTGCGGTCGCTTTTTGGATTGGAAGCATCCCGATGATGTACTGACCGTAGCATCACGCTTGAAGCGAGATAACTTACACTTTCACTTGACCATGATCGGAACCGGTGAGATGGAAGAACAGCTGAAAAATATGACCTCAGCCTTAGGGCTAACGGATTGCGTCACCTTTACAGGCTCTATGTCTCCCGAGCAGGTGCGCACAGCTATGGAGGGTGCAGGAATTTACCTGATGACCTCTGATCGAAAAGAAGGCTGGGGTGCTGTGGTGAATGAAGCTATGAACAGCGGCTGTGCCGTTGTTGCCGGCCGCGATGCCGGATCTGTGCCGTATCTGCTGCAGGACGGTGTCAACGGAATGATTTACGATGCCTGCTGCACCGATGCATTGTATGAGAAGATTCGGTTTCTGCTGGAAAATCCGGCGGAGCAGCAGAGAATAGGCGCGTCAGCGTATGAGACCATCGCATCGAAATGGAATGCGGAAACAGCCGCACTTCGGCTGATGCAGGTCATCGAACAGCTGCTGCAGGGGCGTGCGGCAGATAAGTTGTTTTCGGATGGACCGTGCAGCCGCGCTTAATATACGATAGACCCGAGGAGGGATTGCAATGAAACCCGTGAAGGTGTTGACCTTTTGTACTTGGACCAGCATCGGTTCAATCCTTCAGGCTTTCGGCCTGAAAAAAGCATTGGCGGAAAACGGATGCGAAAGCACTCTTTTGCTTTCTGCCGATGAAAATATCTTCCATACCGCCAAGGTCCATTCTGTGAAATCCCTGCTGTCCCGTGGCTTTCAGATGATGATCCACCGTAAGCGACGGGCTGCCTTTCGGAAAAGATGCGATTTTATTTCACAACAGATGAATGTTGAAACCTATGAACAGTACGAGGAATTGGCGGGGCAGGCGCAGGCGCAACCTGATGTCTGTTATCTGACAGGCAGTGATCAGATATGGAATCCTGACCGTTGCTATAAACACTTTTTTCTCGAATTTGTCCGCAGCGGCAAGTGCATTTCCTATGCGGCAAGCATGGGGAAAACGGACATACCCGTAGAAAATCTGGATAAATTCCGTCTGTTGATGCAGCGGCTTGACAGGATTTCAGTTCGTGAAACCCAGTGCCGCGACGTATTGCAGCCGTTGACGGAGAAAAAAATTGAAGTACATATTGACCCCACGTTACTGATGGGAAGGGAAGAATGGCGGCAATACGAAAAGCCATACCCCGTCCGCGGACCGTACATTCTGGTCTATATGATTTACTGGAACCCGTCCTGTAAGGAGCAGCTGAAGGAGTTGAAGCGGCGCACAGGACTGCCTGTGTATGCCGTATGTTCGGGCTTATCACGCGTTTATGCAGATAAGAAGTTGTTCGACGTTGGTGTGGAAGAATTCCTTTGGCTTATTGATCACGCTGAATACGTAGTCACATCTTCCTTCCACGGTGTCGCTATGTCAACTGTTTTTGGAAAAAAGTTTGCGGCTGTGGTCAATCCCGACTCGCCTTCAAGAATTCACCATTTAATGCGAACCCTTGGAATTCCGGAGGTATCGATCTCTGAATTGGATTCTGCCGGGGATTTTGATTATTCCGCTATCAATGATAAAATACTTCAAGAACGCGGTCGAGCGATTCAGTATCTGAAAGAGGCAATCAGCGAATGAATATTTCGTCATTTCAAAAGTGTGCCAACTGCGGCGCATGTGTGAGTCTTTGTCCCTGCGGAGCAATTACTGTTGTGCAGGATGGAGCTTTTTACAAACCTCAGGTAGACGAGAATAGGTGTACCAATTGCGGAATTTGCAGCAGCAGGTGTCCTCAAAACACGGAGACGGAAAAATATGTCCCCATTTACGCGTGTGCCGGATGGCATAAATCCAATGACGTGGTGATGAACAGTTCAAGCGGCGGCGTATTCCACGGTTTAGCTGAGGATATTATTGGACGCGGCGGTGTTGTATTCGGTGCCGCCTATACGGACGATCTGCGTGAGGTCAGATTCACTTCCTCTGATGAAGCGGCTATATCCGAACTTCGTAAGAGCAAGTATGTGGAAAGCCTGGTGGGATCGTCTTTCATACAAGTTGATGCGGCTTTGAAGGCGGGACGTACCGTTCTTTTTTGCGGCACACCCTGTCAGGTTGCGGGACTGTATGCTTTTTTGGGTGAGCGTCCCGAAGGTTTGCTGACTTGCGATTTCGCCTGCGGCGGCCTCCCCTCTCATAGGCTTTACGGGGATTATCTGTCAGGCTTGGAGCGCAAATACGGCGCTGAAGTGGTTTCGGTAGATTTTCGCCCCAAAACGTACGGTTGGCGGCGTTATGCTGTGAAGATCAAGTTCCAAAACGGGAAAATTTATGACCGTCTCGGTGTGGAAGATCCGTACCTTCGCAGCTTTCTGTATGGAAAATATACCGTCAGAAATGATTGTTTGGATTGCAAATTCTCCGATCATCACTCTGCTGACCTTACCATTGCCGATTTTTGGCTGAATACCAAGCTTTCGGGTCCGGATAATCCAAACGGTGTTTCTTTGATACTTTGCAATACTGCTTCGGGTACTAAAGCACTTGAAAACATATGTGAACAGTATGAATTAAATGACGTACCGCTATCGGAAGCCTCCTATAATCATAAAAAAACAGAAACAACGGCGGAAGAGCGTGTGCGACACGATGATTTTATTGATCTCAGCTTGAAAAACGGATTGGAATACGCTTGTAAGAAGTATTTGCCTGTTTCGGTTAAAAGCCGTCTTAAGAACTACTTGCGTCGGGCTTTATTAAAAACTCGAGGTCGGAATAAATGAGCAAAAAGAAAATTGCAATAGCATTATCCTATGTAAATATGCTTATGGGTATGGTAGTAAATATCTACCTGACGCCAATGCTGATTATGACCTTGGGAGACGTGGACTACAGTCTTTATAAGGTTATGCATTCCTTGGCAGGACCCTTGACTATGTTCCATTTAGGCATATCTACCGTGGTAACCCGCAGTATTGTCAAAAACAAAAGCTGCGGTGACGAAGGGGCTAAAGAAAAGCAGAATACTATGGCACTTGCTTTGCTCGCTTCTGCGGTTATGTCACTTCTGGTAATTATAGCCGGTATTGTGATATATTTTTCTATTCCTTCCGTATACGGAAAAACATACTCCGCGGATTCTCTTCTTGTAGGTAAGAAGATTTTTGTTATGTTCGTTATTGCATCGGTTCTTCATATGTTGACAGATGCTTTCAGCGGATGTGTTTTGGGTCACGAGCGTTACGTGATCAGTTCAGCTATTCCTTTGGCCAAAACAGTTGGAAAATGTGTTCTTTTGTTTGTTCTTCTGAAATGCGGTCTGGGAGTGCTGTTCGTTGTGGCGGTGGATCTGATTTTAGCCATCTTCACTTTTCTGTTTACTTTGCTGTATGCAGTTTGTGTTCTGCACGAATTCCCGAAATTCCACTATTTTGACAAGAAGCAGCTTGCGGAAATTGTTAGCTTCGGTTTGGCTATTTTGTTGCAGGCCTTCGTAAATCAAGTCAATAACAATATGGATACAATGATCCTCGGTGCGTTTGTGACTGATACGGCTGTAATTACGATGTATTCTTCAGCCCTGGCGATATATTCAATTTATAACTCTTTGATATCGGTTGTAACAAGCTATTTTTTGCCTCAAGCGGCAAAACTGACTACTCAGAATGCGTCCGGGCGTGAAATGACAGATTTTGTCGTAAAACCGGGACGCTTTCAAGCCGTTATTGCTGTCGCGTGCATTTTGGGATTTGCGATGTTCGGCAGAAATTTTATTGCTATCTGGATCGGCGCCCGATATATGGATGCTTATTGGATAATTCTTTTACTTATGATTCCGGTAACCATTCCTTTGGTTGAAAATGCAATTATTTCAATTTTGGATGCCACAATGAAACGGCTGTTTCGCTCAATAGTGCTGGTTGTTATGGCGGTTGTAAATTTGATTCTGTCGGTCATATTGGTGAATCTGATCGGATTTTGGGGAGCGGCTATAGGAACGACCTTATCTTTGTTGATAGGTCACGGTATTCTTATGAACATTTATTACGCGAAAGAATTACATATCGAGGTCCTTCGGATGTTTCGACAGATATTTTCGGGAATTCTGCCGGCAGGTTTGATCGCAGCAACAGCGTGCCTGCCATTGGCAATCTTTTTGCCGGATACTTTGTTGTATTTTATATTGAAATGCGTAAGTTTTATTGTTGTATATGCAGTTCTTTTGTTAGTAATCGGTCTTAATCATAATGAGAAAGCGATCTTGGGTTCTGTTGTACGTAAAGTTCTAAAAAAATAAATGTATAGGTAGGCTTGGGATGATGTTTAATAAAAACAAATCGATTTTAATTACCGGAGCAGCCGGATTCATCGGGTCAAATTTAGTGTCGGCGTTAATAAAGCAAGGCGTTCCGATGACAGTCGTCGGGCTCGACAGCGTTAACGATTATTATGACGTATCTCTGAAGGAGTACCGTTTGAACAAAATCGAAGAGCTTGCGCGAAGCAATCCGCACGTGAAATGGCATTTCATCCGCGGAAACATAGCGGACAAGGCACTGGTGGATTCGCTGTTTGAAGAATATCATTTTGATATCGTAGTAAACCTCGCTGCACAAGCGGGTGTTCGCTACTCTATTGATCATCCCGATGTTTACATAGAATCCAACGTAATAGGTTTCTACAATATTCTTGAAGCTTGTCGTCATAATCCCGTTGAACATCTTGTGTACGCCTCCAGCTCAAGCGTTTACGGAAGCAATAAGAAGATTCCTTACTCGACCGACGATAAGGTGGACAATCCCGTGAGCTTGTATGCCGCAACGAAGAAGTCCAATGAGCTTTTTGCGCATGCATATTCAAAGCTATATAATATTCCCTCAACCGGTCTCCGTTTCTTTACGGTATACGGTCCCGCAGGTCGCCCGGATATGGCGTATTTTGGTTTTACCAACAAGCTTTTGCGAGGTGATACTATAGAGATTTTCAATTACGGAAACTGTCAACGCGATTTTACGTATGTTGACGATATCGTGGAAGGCGTCATTCGCGTTATGCAGTACGCACCTGAGCGGAAAACGGGTGAGGACGGCCTCCCGGTTCCTCCTTACGCAGTATATAATATCGGAAACAACTCTCCCGAAAATCTTCTTGATTTTGTTAAGATACTCGGTGAAGAGCTTATTGCGGCGGAGGTGTTGCCTTCCGATTTCGATATTGAGGCACACAGCAGGCTCGTTCCTATGCAGCCCGGAGACGTACCTGTGACTTATGCCGACGTTACGCCGCTTGAATGTGATTTCGGGTTTAAACCCTCGACAAGTCTCCGCGAAGGCTTGAGGGCGTTTGCTTTATGGTATAAAGATTATTACAGTGTGTGATATAAAATAACACGATAACAAAAAATGGAGTAAAGGTTATGTCTTTGTTTGCAAATAAAACTCTCCTTATTACCGGTGGTACCGGTTCATTCGGAAATGCAGTTTTGAATCGTTTTTTGGCAACGGATATCGGTGAGATCAGAATTTTCTCCCGTGATGAGAAAAAGCAGGACGATATGCGCCACGAATTTCAGGTGAAGATGCCTGAGTTGGCAGAAAAAATCAAGTTTTACATAGGTGACGTTCGCGATATACAGTCAGTGCGCAACGCTATGTACGGCGTGGATTATATATTTCATGCAGCCGCGCTCAAGCAGGTGCCCTCCTGCGAGTTCTTTCCCATTGAAGCGGTAAAAACCAATGTTTTCGGCACAGAGAACGTACTGACGGCGGCAATTGAAGCAGGGGTGAAGAATATTGTTTGCCTTTCTACAGATAAGGCAGCGTATCCCGTAAACGCAATGGGAACATCAAAGGCAATGATGGAAAAGGTTATCGTTGCAAAGTCGAGAACTGTAGATCCGAACAAAACAAAGATTTGCTGTACCCGTTACGGAAACGTAATGTGCTCGCGCGGCTCGGTCATTCCTCTGTGGATAGATCAGATAAGAAGCGGAAACCCTATCACCATCACTGACGGCAAAATGACCCGTTTCATTATGTCACTTGACGAAGCGGTTGATCTTGTGCTGTTTGCCTTTGAGCATGGAGAGAGCGGAGATATCCTCGTTCAGAAAGCGCCCGCTTGCACGATTCAAACTCAAGCGGAAGCTGTTTGTGAGCTGTTTGGCGGAGACAAGAAATCCATTAAGGTTATAGGTATCCGCCACGGTGAGAAGATGTATGAAACCTTGCTCACCAATGAAGAGTGCGCAAATGCAATTGACATGGGAGCCTTCTACAGAGTTCCGCGTGATAGCCGCGGGCTTAACTACGATAAGTATTTCAGTAAGGGCGATATGGATCGAAACCCTCTTACCGAATTCAACTCCAATAATACCAAGCTGTTGACCTTGGAGGAAACCAAGGCAAAGATTGCAAGCTTGCAATATATTCAGGATGAGCTTGCCAAGGGGACTAAGTGATGAAAATATTGGTAACCGGAGCGAAAGGCTTTGTTGGTAAGAATCTTTGCGCTTCACTGAAAAATATCCG
The DNA here is from genome assembly GCA_045644325.1 of Eubacteriales bacterium. Taxonomy (GTDB): domain Bacteria; phylum Bacillota; class Clostridia; order Oscillospirales; family CAG-272; genus CAG-390. Next base: position 34,639 of record JAZRGT010000003.1, read on the forward strand.
CGACGGTAAGGACAGAACACGTCCGGATATTCAGATAAACGAAATCTACGAATACGATATAGATACCGATCCCGCACTTCTTGAAGAATACTGCGCCAAAACGGATTTTGTTTTTAATCTTGCGGGCGTTAACCGTCCTCAGAATCCCGAAGAATTCATGCAGGGGAATTTCGGCTTTGCAAGCACTCTGCTGAATACTCTGAAAAAGAACCCAAACACTTGTCCCGTGATGATATCATCATCAATTCAGGCAACCTGTATCGGACGGTATGACAGCGATTACGGCAGAAGTAAAAAAGCAGGCGAAGATTTAATCTTTGCTTATGGTAAAGAGACGGGTGCCAAGGTTCTCGTCTACCGTTTCCCGAATCTATTCGGTAAGTGGTGCAGACCGAACTATAACAGCGCAGTTGCAACCTTTTGCCATAATATCGCCAATGATCTTCCTATAACGGTCAACGATCCTGCGGTACGGCTTGAATTGCTCTATATTGATGATCTTGTCACGGAGATGCTTGATGCGTTGGAGGGCAAGGAACATCGATGTGAGTTCGACGGTATTGAAACCGTTCTTTGTGAAAACGGAAGATACTGTGCTGCCCCCGTCACGCATAAGGTAACGCTCGGCGAGATGGTTGATCTGCTCGAGGGATTCAGGGCGCAGACGTCTACTCTCGTTATGCCCGAAATCCCTTATAACAGCTTTGAAAAGAAGCTTTACAGTACGTATCTTTCATATCTTCCGAAAGAAAAAGTGTCCTTTGCACTAAAAATGAACGAGGATACACGAGGCAGCTTTACCGAGCTGCTGAAAACCGAAAAGTGCGGACAGTTCAGCGTCAATATTTCCAAACCCGGGATTACTAAAGGTCAGCATTGGCATAACACGAAGTGGGAATTCTTTATTGTCGTTGCAGGCCACGGACTTATTCAGCAGAGGAAGATCGGGTCTGAAGAGATCCTGAATTTTGAGGTCAGCGGCGACAAAATCGAAGCGGTTCATATGCTTCCGGGATATACGCATAATATAATCAATCTTTCAGATACGGATAATCTTGTAACAGTAATGTGGGCAAACGAGCAGTTTGACCCGAATCATCCGGATACCTTCGGAGAAACTGTTTGAAAGGATTTTATTTATGGATAACAATATTAACAGTAATGAAATTGTAGTAAACGCGACTGAAGTCATTAAAGTAGAAAGTTCTGACAATTCCGATCATAACGAGCATCATCACAGTAAGCATCATCATAGCGACCACAGAAGCGGCAAGCATTCACATCACAGCGGACACCACACCAAGCATAGGCGTCGGAATAAGAAAAAAATCAAGATCGGTACAAAGCTTTTTTGCGTTCTGGTTATGCTGATACCGATGTTGTGTACTATGTTTTTTCAAATAGCGAATATTCATAGATTTGACGAAGCAAAACAACAAATCGCTGATTTGGAGCGCATAATTGAACAGCTTTCCGGAATTATCGGAAATCCCGATTCGGGAATTACGCCTTCCCTGTCCATAAGGAATTGGGATTCCCCTATTTACGATGCCAATATACCGGTGTTTGAATTATCCGAGGAAAAGCCTTCTATGGCGGATGCACCACAAACTTCGGAAGCACTTTATGCAATGTATGACGATCTTATGGCGCGCCACCCACAGTATATTACGAAAACCGATCTGGGCTTGAGCTCCGATGGCGTAACGCATGTCTACCGTTATGATTTTCGTGAACCGAGGCCGCACGTGGATATATCGGGCAAATTGGAATGGAGCGAAACCAAGGCTAAAGCGATTATTCTAAGCGGCATTCATTGGGAATGGGGAGGAATTTTTGCTCTCTACAATGCGCTCGAGGAAATTGCGGAAAATCCCCGGCTGTATGATTTAAGACGTTCTGTTCATCTCATCGTTTTACCCATGTGTAATCCGTATGCGGTAGATCATCAGAGCGTGAGAAATGCGAACGGAGTCGAAATTCACAGAAATTTTGAAGTTGATTTTATATATCCGGGGCAATCCGGTTATATTGAACCCGGAGAGAGAAGCCACGGCGGTACAATGCCTTTATCCGAGGTTGAGACCGTATATATTGACGACGTTTTAAAGAATAATAAAGATGCGGCGTTCTTTTTGAGCTGTCACAGCTTCCAGGTGGACGACGTGTGGGGAACGGGATTTATCTGGGCGTCTCCATCAACCAAATATATGTGCAATATGGGATATAGAGTCATAGATAAGCTTTCAGCCTCCTGGATGACCAGGTATGGCGACGTGCTTTCTGACGGAGTTGCCGAGTATAAAACCGCGAATCTTGAAGATGGCGATCATCGTTTCGGATTTGGGTCTATGTCGACAACGAATGGAACCGAAGCTAAACAAGCCACAAAATACGGTATCCAAGGCATCAATCTGGAAATCTGTGATACTTTCCGGGCGCACGGTACAAAAGCCGCTCCGGAATCGCCGCTGTCATCTTTTTCAATGTCGCGGGGCACAGAGGTATACGTCAACTTCCTGCTCACTGCTTTTGGCGTGTACGATCCGAACGATAAGCAGCTGTATAACCCTTGATTACAGAGCACTGTGACGATAATGATTGTTACAACCGTTTGTTTGCAGCAATCGGAAACATCTTTTTAGGAGATTAAGTATGGATATGACAACATCCTTCCAAAACAACGGAAAGTTAAAGCTTCTTATAGTGGTCGGTACAAGACCTGAAATTATCCGTCTTTCCGCGGTTATCAGCAAATGCAGAAAGTATTTTGATACTATTCTCGCACATACCGGTCAGAATTACGATTATAATCTGAACGGAGTGTTCTTTAAGGATCTTAAGCTTGACGATCCCGAAGTTTATCTTAATGCCGTAGGAGCAGATCTCGGGGAAACGATGGGTAATATTATTGCCAAGTCGTATAAGCTTATGGTTGAAATAAAGCCGGATGCTGTATTGGTTCTCGGCGATACAAACTCCTGCCTTTCGGTTATCGGGGCAAAAAGACTGCATATCCCGATTTTCCATATGGAAGCAGGAAACAGATGCAAGGATGAATGCTTGCCCGAGGAAACCAATCGCCGTATAGTAGATATTATTTCGGACGTTAATATGGCATATTCCGAGCACGCAAGAAGGTATCTTGCCGACTGCGGACTGCCTAAGGAGCGTACTTACGTAACAGGCTCACCTATGGCGGAGGTCCTTCATAACAATCTTGCCGAGATCGAGGCAAGCGATATTCACGCCCGCCTTGGACTTGAAAAGGGAAAGTATATTCTTCTCTCTGCACACAGAGAAGAGAACATTGACACGGAGAAGAACTTCATCAGCCTTTTCACCGCCATCAACAAAATGGCGGAAAAGTACGATATGCCGATCCTCTATTCCTGCCATCCCCGTTCGAGAAACAGACTTGACTCAAGCGGATTTGAACTTGACAGACGCGTTATCCGCCACGAGCCTCTCGGCTTCCATGACTATAACTGCCTGCAGATGAATGCTTTTGCGGTTGTATCGGACAGCGGAACTCTTCCCGAGGAGAGCAGCTTCTTTACAAGCATAGGAAAGCCTTTTCCCGCAATATGCATCAGAACTTCCACCGAACGTCCCGAAGCACTTGACAAGGCTTGCTTTATCCTTTCCGGTATCGACGAAAAGGGATTGCTTCAGGCGGTCGATACTGCGGTAACTATGAATGAAACCGGTGACTACGGAATTCCGGTTCCCGATTATATCGAGGAAAACGTTTCTACAAAAGTAGTCAAGATTATTCAGTCTTATACCGGTGTGGTTGATAAAATGGTTTGGAGAAAAGTATGACGGCGTACGAAGCATTTGAAAGCATATATAAAAAAGAACCGCCGTACAGAGCCTTCACCCCATATCGGGTTTGTCCGCTCGGAGCACACGTAGACCACCAGCTCGGAAAAATAACCGGGTTTGCGATCAATAAAGGTATTCATATAGCTTACGGACCTAAGCGGAATGGAGTTATTGAAATACAATCCATGCAATTCGATAAGCGTGCTCAGTGGCACGTCGCGTCTACTCCCGAAACTCCCGAGGGTGATTGGGCGGACCATCTCAGAGGTGCAACGATTGCGCTGTATTCGAGATACAATCTGAATATAGGTCTTTGTGCCATAGTCGACGGAGAATTACCGATCGGTGGGCTTTCTTCATCCGCAGCGATCATCATCACGTTCCTGTCAGCGCTTTGCCGTTTAAACGGTATATCACTTGCTCCGAAGGAATTGATAGAGATAGCACAGGAGGCGGAAAACAAATACGTTGGCGTTGCTTGCGGAAAGCTTGACCAATCCTGCGAGGTATATTGCCGTAAGGATCATCTGCTTTATCTCGACACAATGGATGGCAGCTATGAGCTTATTCCGCAATCGCCACGTTTGAAGCCGTATAAATTCGCTATATTTTTCAGCGGACTTGAGCGAAGCCTTGCAAGCTCCGCGTTCAATATGCGAGTAGACGAATGCAAAAGTGCTGCCTATGCGCTTAAGGCTTATGCGGGGATGGAATACGGTAAATTTTCCGAAACCCATTTGCGTGAGGTGCCGAAGGAAGTGTTTTTGCAATATAAGGACCGTCTGCCCGAAAATTGGCGAAAGCGCGCAGAGCATTGCTATGGGGAATTTGAGCGTGTGGAGCAAGGCGTCGAGGCTTGGCGCAGAGGTGACATTGAGACCTATGGCAGATTATGCTTTGAAAGTGGGTACAGCTCGATACACAGCTGGGAGACGGGCTCGCCTGAGTTGATAAAGCTTTATGAAATAATGACGCAGACAGAAGGTATTTACGGCGGACGCTTCTCTGGCGCGGGCTTCAAGGGCTGTTGCCTTGCCATTATTGACCCCGCGTATGAGAAAAGCATCATCGAAAAGGTTACAAAAGAATATCTTAAAGCGTTCCCGCATCTTGAAGGAAAGTATTCCGTGCACATTTGTGAGAGCGCAGACGGAGTAAAATTATGAAATGCTTGATTCTGGCGGCAGGCTATGCAACACGCCTGTACCCGCTGACCGAAAACTTTCCAAAGCCCTTGCTTGAGGTCAAGGGAAAGGCTATACTTGATTGGCTGATCGACGACATCGACACGCTCGGTGCTGTGGATGAATACGTTGTTATTTCAAATCATAAATACGTGCATCACTTTGAGGAGTGGGCTAAAAACAAAGAACAGAGAATAACCGTTGTTGACGACGGTACGGTCAGCAACGAAACGCGTCTCGGCGCGGTAAAGGATATTCAATACGCGATCGATAAGCTCGGTCTTTGCGATGATATGCTTGTGATCGCGGGAGATAACGTGCTTGATTTCAGCCTGACTCGGTTCATAAAATACGCCAAGGAAAAGCAGACCTCTTGCATTATGCGATACTATGAGCCCGATTTCCAAAGACTGCTCAAATGCGGCGTAGTTACTATCGATGAAAGTGACAGAATACTGAATATGACCGAAAAATCCCCAACTCCCGAAACACATTGGTGCTGTCCGCCCTTCTATTACTATACCAAAGAAGATGCGGGATTCGTCCGAAAGGGAATAGAGTGCGGTTGCGGTACCGATGCTCCCGGAAGCTACATGGCTTGGCTGTCAGAGCAAGTCCCCGTCCATGCAATGCAAATGCCCGGGGGGCGCTTTGATATCGGGGATGTTGCGAGCTACGAGAAGGTCAAGCGAGAATATCGGGGTATCGGAGAATGACCAAAGGACTCGTTTTCGATGCCTGATGCGCATATAAAAGTGAATTAAAACAGTATAGGTCTCCTTGCTTTGCAGATTCCGACAGCGAAAATCTGCAGATCAAGGAGATTTTTTCTGAATGAAATATTCCCGAAAAATCGTGAGGAAGGTCTTGCAGCCGTGCAGTAGCCTCTGCGATGCTTTTGTCAGGCGATTTAAGATAATTCTTGCATAAAAAACTTGATCGTTGCGCTAAAAAAACATTGACATTTAGAAAAAAATGTGCTAAAATATTTATCATCTAAAAATGCGGCTGTGCCGTTATATAGATTTTGATGCAAATGATTGACATTATGATATTTCAACCAATCCAATATTGTTAGATATAAAAGAGGTACAAAATGAGAATCGGAACGACAAAAGAACTCAAGAATCATGAATACCGTGTGGGTTTGACCCCCGATAACGTTCAGGCTTTCGTTAGCTGTGGACACGAAGTATTTGTTGAAACGCATGCCGGAGAGGGCGCAAGCTTCTCCGATGAAGAATATATCGCTTGCGGAGCGACTATCCTTTCCACTTCCGCCGAAGTATATGCTAAATGCGATATGATCGTAAAGGTCAAGGAGCCCGAGGAGGAGGAGTATCAGTATCTCCGCGAGGGACAGATCCTTTATACATATCTTCATCTTGCTCCCAACAAGGGGCTTGTTGATGCGCTTCTCGAGAAGAAGGTAAAGGCTGTAGCATACGAAACCATTCGCGACGAGAACGGCAATCTTCCTTGCCTTCGTCCTATGAGCCAGATCGCGGGTCGACTTTCCGTTCAGGAGGGCGCCAAGTATCTTGAAAAGGGATTCGGCGGTCGCGGAATCCTGCTCGGCGGAGTTCCCGGTGTAGAGCGCGGCAAGATCGTCATCGTTGGCGGCGGTGTTGCAGGTACTTACGCGGCAAAGGCTGCAGTTGGTATTGATGCGCAGGTAACCATTCTCGATATCAACGCAAACAGACTTGCTTATCTTGAGGATATCTTCGGCGCGTCGGTTACGACCCTTTACAGCTCCGAGTCGAATATCCGCAAGGCTCTTTCCGAGGCTGACCTTGTTATCGGATCGGTACTGATCCCCGGTGCCGCAACTCCTAAGCTTGTAAGACGCGAGCACCTTAAGATAATGAAGAAGGGCGCTGTAATAGTTGATATTGCAATCGACCAGGGCGGTTGCTGTGAATCCTCTCACGTTACTACACACGACAATCCTATCTATGTTGAAGAAGGTATCGTACACTATTGCGTTGGCAATATGCCCGGCGCAGTACCGCGTACATCTACCATCGCATTGACGAATACTACAATGCGTTACGGACTTATGATCGCAAATCTCGGTTTTGAAAAGGCTTGCGCAAATGAGGGCGTCAAGACCGGTGTCAACTGCTATCTCGGTAAACTGACCAATAAGAATGTTGCAGATGCTCACGGCTATGACTGCGCGGATTTGAATTCTCTCATCTGAAACATAATAAAATAATAAAGTATAAATCTCCTTGTATTGCAGATACTAACATCACAAATCTGTAAATACAAGGAGATTTTATATAAATGAAAGCCACAGGAATTGTAAGAAGAATCGACGACCTCGGACGTGTTGTCATTCCCAAAGAAATAAGAAGAACGATGAGAATCCGCGAGGGTGACCCGCTTGAGATCTATACCGACCGCGAGGGAGAGGTTATCTTCAAAAAATATTCGCCAATCGGTGAGCTCAACTCTTTTGCCACACAGTATGCCGAAACGCTCCATAAGACGGGCGAGATCAGCGTTCTTATCTGTGACCGCGACGCGGTTATCGCCGTTTCCGGCGCGCCGAAAAAGGAATACGTTGACAAGCATATTGCGCCCGAGCTCGAGGTCATCATCGAAAGCCGTCAGCTCTATCTTTACCGCGACGGTGAAACAAAATTTGAGCCCATCAACGATAACTGCTCGCATTATATTCGTTGCGCCATGCCGATAATCTCGGAGGGCGACATTCTCGGATGCGTTGTATCGCTCGATTCGCTCGAATCCCCCGCGCCCAGAATGCCCGAGCACGAAAAGAGCGTCGAGGTCAAACTCGTTCAGACTGCTGCCGCATTTCTCGGAAAACAACTTGAATCTTAATTTATTGCCGATGCATCGCGCATCGGCAAATTTTTGTTGACTTTTTCATACAATTGTGATAAAATTAATCTATCATATTATTTTGGGAGGAAACACGAAAATGCTTTCGATTCTTCGCAGATACACATCGTTGTTTTTAGCTTTGTGTATGCTATTGACCCTCATTGCCTGCACGGCGGAGGTCCCCGAGGAAACCACGGCTGAGCCCGCGATTACCGAACCCGAGGTGACCGAGCCGATCGAGGAGGTCGTTGAAACTTTCGATATTATCAAGGACGGAAAGAACCTCTTTACAGTCATCCGCCCCGAAAAAGCCACTCAGGCGAATATTCGCGCTGCGATTATGATCAACAATCACATCAAGGATAACGGCGTTGAGTCGAAAATTTCCGACTGGGGCGACAAGACCGGCGAAGTTCCCGAAATCCTTGTCGGTATCTCCAAATATTTTCCTGAAGAGGCTCTTGAAGGGATCGATCTTCTTGGTCTCGGTATGGATGGCTTCGTGATCAAACATTACGGTAACAAGATCCTCATTGCCGGAAACAACGATACCGCTCTGATTGATGCCGCTGAATATTTCATTACAAATTTTCTTGACATAAAAGGAGGCAAAACAGCTATGCCTAAGGATTATTTCCATATTTCCAGCAACGGTACCTTCCTTTCCGAGTTGACTCTCGGTGGAATCAATATTTTCAAATTTGCGCTCGCTTGCGACGCGGGATTCGAAGAGCCCGCATCTTACATAAAAGAGCTCGTAAAAGCAAAATGCGGTGTCGAACTTTCGGACGCTGGAGAGAATAAGATACTTCTCACCGCCGATGGCGCAAAGCCGCACGCGGTGACCGCGAATATTGAGGACGGAGACCTTGTTATCAGAGCCGAGAATGTCGAGGCAATGAAGAAGGCTGTTGTATGTTTCTGGTATGAAAACATCGCGTATTCTCTCGGTTCCTTTGATCTTCCCGCAGATACCGCATATTACCGTGACCTCGATCAAACGATCTTTTACAGCGACTATGGAGTAACTCAGTCCGACAGCGTTTGTTGCCGCGAGCAGATCTATGACGTACACGCCAAGGCGAACGAAAAGGGCTACAAGGTCTTTGCCGACTACGGCGCAAAGTATTATATCGCCTCGGTCGGCAGATCGGTAATCATCAATACTGACGTTGAATGGGGCAATGCCGAGTTTATCATCGATGACTCGAAGGTCACACCCGATCAGAGAGGAAACTGGATCTTCACCCTTCTTGAGAGAAATGACATTGCCTATAAGATTGATACTATAAAAACTCTCAAGCGTGATATGACAAATCTGGGCGTAACCTTCCCGCAAAGCTCGATAGTCACCTTCTATGACGATAAATCCACTCACTATGTCCGTTACGGAGGAAATGCCGACAACGGTCAGACAAAGCGCGACAGCGTTGTGGTCGATAAGAACGGCAACATCGATATGGACGCACCTCTTATGTGGGACTTTGACAATATTACCTCAATAACCGTTCTGCCCATCGAGGAAGAAACACGTTATATCAGCGGCGGTATCTTCACGACCATTGCCAATCAGGCACCCTCCGAATATACATATTACGCCCGCGGACTGAAGATCAATCGCTCCAATACAGTTCTCAACGGTATGAAGCACTATATTACGGGCGAAGGACCGACAGGCGCGCCTTACAACGGCTTCCTTTCAGTCAATAACTGCGCGTATGTCACGGTCAAAAACTGCGTATTTACGGGTCACAAGACCTATCAGAGCCCCACGACTGCAATGGGCTCGTATGACATCGGAATGGCCAATGCGATCTCTGTATCCTTTATTAACTGCACTCAGGCAAACGACATAAACGACAGCAAATATTGGGGTGTTTCGGGCACCAATTATTGCAAGAATTTTGTTTATGACAGTTGCATTCTTTCAAGATTTGACGCGCACAAGGGCGTTGCCAATGCTGCGATAAAGAACTCCGTCATCGGTCACGCGGGTGCAAGTATCATAGGATACGGCACACTTCTTATTGAAAATTCCACATTCTTTACCAACAAGATCATCAACCTTCGCAGCGACTACGGAAGCTCTTGGGAAGGTGACATCGTAATCAGAAATTGCACTATTTCTCCGGTCTCGCAGTCGGATATTACCGTCATTACGGGAAGCAACAAGGGAGAGCACGATTTCGGTTATCCTTGCTATGCGGGTATAAACGTGGTGATAGACGGCTTGACTATCGAGAACGCAAAGCAGGCGTACATTTTTGCAAATCTCAACTCGAACTGCAAGAGCGCGGATTATGTTCCGAAATATCCCTTCTATGCACCGCAGAAGGTCACAGTGAAGAATATCAATACAACCCTCAAGGAAGGACTCAAGGTTTCTCCGAACGAGTATCTCTTCGCAAAGACAGCGTTTATCTACGAATAAAATCTCAGCCGCCCCTGCATAGGGGCGGCGATTTTTTGATATATTTTTTGCTGTTTACAAAAAGGTCTTGATTTATTGTCGAAATTATATTATAATTATATCAAGTATAGTATAATGCGAGGAGTATGCCATGCAGACAACCAAAGTTCGCAAAGCCGTTATCCCCGCGGCGGGACTCGGTACGCGTATGCTTCCGATAGCGCGCGCCGTTCCCAAGGAAATATTGCCGATAGTCGACCGCCCCGCGATCTCATATCTCGTCGAGGAAGCGGCAAAGTCGGGCATCACGGACGTTCTGATCATAACCGGCAGAAATAAGGACGCAATAGAGGATTATTTTGATTATTCGCCCGAATATGAGGGATATTTTACCTCCAAGGGCAGGGAAGAAGAGATAGAGAAGATAAGGGCGACTGCGGAGCCTCTCGGTGTGCGTGTTTATTTCCTGCGCCAGAAAATCACTCGCGGTCTCGGCCACGCGATCGGATGTGCGCGCAATTTCGTCGGCGACGAACCTTTTGCCATCCTTTACGGCGACGATATTATAATATCGGAAAAACCCGTTGTTGGGCAGATGATCGAGACCTACGAAAAATACGGCAGATCTGTCTGCGGCGTCAAGGAAGTTTCCACAGAACTTGTCAAAAAATACTGTTCGCTCAAGACTCACCCCATCGAGGGAAGCAACACCGAATTCTTCGTTGACGATATGATCGAAAAGCCGAAGACCGA
>JAZRGT010000004.1:0-4224 GCA_045644325.1 Eubacteriales bacterium
CCGAGCCGCGCGCACCGCGAGCTTATGGTTGCGCCCGTCGACACGCCCGACTATTCGGTCAATGTGATGCGCATTGATTCCGCCGAGGGCGACGTGCGCGGCTTCATCGTCAACTATGCAAACCACCCCGACTGCCACCAGAAAAACAAAAAGAGCTTCAGCGCCGACTTCCCCGGTGCCCTCCGCCGCGGACTTAAGCGAGTTTACGGCGAGGACGTCTTCGTTCTCTTCTTCAACGGAACCTGCGGCGACATCAACTGCATCGACTGGATGAAGTCCACATCGGACTCCTACTACGGCGGCACAAAAAATGCGCCCGAGGCTATCGGCGCGGGTCTGACCTCGACCGTCGTGCAGATAAACGCAGATATCAAGGCAGATAATTCCGCGCCCGATATTGCTTCGATCTCGAAAAATATTGTGCTCGCGCGCCGCTATAAGACCGACGCCGACTACGCTTGGGCACAGGAGATCGCAAAGGATATGGACTCGCACAACGCAATGGACAGAGCGTTTGCAACCGAGTATCTTGAAAACGACGATGACGTAAGCCCCGAAATTCCCTTCGAGATCCACACCATCCGTCTCGGCGATTGGGCGATAGTCGGTCTGCCCTCCGAGATCTTCACCGACGTCGGACGCCGCATCAAGGAGGGTTCTCCCTTCAAAAACACCGTGGTTTTCGAGCTTGCGAACGGCACTCACGGATATATCTCCACCAAGATCATTCAGGAAAGCACCGCTTACGAGGCACAGGTCAGCAAATACAACGCCTGCACGGCAAAGGACAGCGCAGACCGCATCGTCGAAGCCACACTGAAGCAGCTTGAGGAACTGAAAAATGTATAAGATTTTCAAATATACCGAGCATCCCACCGTCGATTTTGCGGCGGAGGAGCTGAAAAAATATCTTCGAATGATGATGCCGCGTTGCGGCGAGATCACCGTCTGCTCGGACGAGCGCGACGGCGACGGCTTCGTGCTTGCGCTCTGCTCCGACATCGGCATCGACCTGCCCGAAACCTCCGCCCACGAACTTGATGACGTCATCGTTATCAATACCAATCCGCGCGGCGGCATCATTGCAGGAAGCAATCCGCGCGCACTTCTGATCGCGGTCTACGAATATCTGCGCCAAAACGGATGCGAATGGCTCTATCCCGGCGTTGACGGCGAGTATGTTCCCGTGATCGACTCCCTCTCTGCCGTAAATTACCGCAAAATGGCGGATATGCGCGTCCGCGCACAATGCAACGAGGGCGCGGAATATCAGGCGTCGATGATCGAAACGATTGACTTCACGCCCAAGATCGGACTCAACTCCTATATGCTCGAGTTTGATAACCCTAAAACCTACTATAATTCCTATTACGACCACAGAAGCAATCTCGCGAACCGTGCCCCCGAGCCTATAACGCCCGAGCAGGTGCTTCAATGGAAGCGTGCGTGCGAGGCTGAGATTGCAAAGCGTTCGCTCATCTTTCAGGATATGGGACACGGCTGGACGGCTGAGCCCTTCGGTATTGACACCACAGAGGGATGGACGAAGGATGCGGAAAATCCCATCCCCGAGGAAAGCCGCGATTTCGTAGCTCTTTGCGAGGGCTCGCGCTCGCTCTATCACGGCGTTGCGCTGAACACGAATTTCTGTATGTCCAATCCCAAAGCACGCTCGATCGTGGCAAATGCCGTTGCCGACTACGCCGAAAAGAGTCCTCAGGTAAACTATCTGCACATCTGGATGGCGGACAACAGAAACAACCATTGCGAATGCGACGAATGCCGCAAGAAGACAGTTTCGGATTGGTACGTCATGCTCCTCAACGAGGTCGACGAGCGCCTGACCGAGCGCGGACTGGCAACCCGCATCGCGTATATCGCGTATTACGATACCGCCTTCCCGCCCGTGACCGAAAGGCTGAAAAATCCCGACCGTTTTGTGCTTCTTCTTGCGGCAATAACGAGAAGCTACACCGAAACGCCCGATATGACGGTGCGAAAGCAAGAGCTACCGAAATTTGTGCTCAACAAGAACGTCTTCCCCACCGACCTTGGGGACTACATTCAGTATTCCGAGGGATGGCAGGACACCTGCTTCACGCCGAAATTCTGTTACGAATACCATTTTTGGATACATCAGTACTACGATTTCGGCGGAATCCGCCTTGCCGAGCGTCTCTACAAGGACGTTCGTGCCTACCGTGATTCGGGATTCTTCGGTATCATTCAGGACGGCTCACAGCGCTCCTTCTTCCCGAACGGCTTCCCCTTCTACGTCTACTCGCGCGCGATGTATGATAAGGATATCACGTTTGACCGGCTCCGCGAGGACTATTTCAGCCACGCATACGGTGAGAATTGGCGCGAGATCTCGGAATATCTCGAGAAAATTTCGGATGTATTCGACGTAAACTACCTCGAGATCGCTCACCGCGCGAAAGGAGAGCGCAAGCTTATCTCATCTGACCGCGTTGAAGCGCTCGGACAGATCGCTCCTATGTGCGCGGAAATGGCAAAAAAGCTCCGCGCTTGGAGAAAAGTACCTCAAAAACGAATATTCAGCCTTTCTATGCGACTTCTCGAGCTTCACACAGAGTATTGCACAGGGCTTGCCGAATCTATGATACTGACAGCCGAAGGGAAGGCTGACGAGGCTTTCGATGCCTTCAACTCCCACTTTGACTCCTTCGGCGCACACGAATTTGAAATCGAACGCTATTTTGACCACCATCTCGCATATTCCGCGCTCAAGCGCAGCTTACATCCCGGCAAAAACAGAATTATCACGGAGGAAATTGGATAATGAAGCATTTTATCATCGGACGCACCGAAAACGGATTTTACCGCTATCAGGGTTGGCCTACGGTTTGCATTGACGAGGACGGCGTGCTTTACACCGTCTGCTCGGGCAACAGACTCGGACACCTCTGCGTTTTCGGCAAAAACTTCCTTTACAAGAGCTCGGACGGAGGCGAAAGTTGGACTCCGCCAATGATCATCAACGACACCTACCTCGACGACCGCGACGCGGGCATCACCTATCTCGGCGACGGCAAGATGCTTTTGACCTATTTCTGCCATCCTTGGCAGTTCTACGCCGAAAGACGCGGTTGGGTGGACGGTTACGCCGATAAGGTCTCGCACCCTATGGCATCGGGTCTGCTCGACGGATATGCAAATCTCCCCGACGAGCTCAATAAATACGGCTCCTTCGTCCGTCTCTCGCAGGATTACGGAAACACTTGGAATGAGGCGGTCAAGGTTCCCGTCACCGCACCGCACGGACCTATCAAGCTGAAAAACGGCAAGCTTTTCTTTCTCGGCAAGGAATTCCATTCGGGCGACGAAACGCTTGAACAGGGCGCGATCTACGCCTTTGAGAGTTCCGATGACGGCAAGACCTGGCAGAAGCTTTGCGGAATCGACTTTCCCGAGGGGCTTGGCAAGGCAAATATGCACGAGCCCCACGCGATCGAGCTGCCCGACGGCACTATCCTCGGCGCTATCCGCGCGCAGGGCGAAGGCGTTCCGCATAAATTCTCAATCTTCACTTGCATTTCAACCGACGGCGGCAAGAGCTTTTCGCACCCCGAATGCCTCGGTATCAGCGGTTCGCCTCCTCACTTCCTGCTCCATTCGTCGGGTGCGCTCATCCTCACCTACGGACGCCGCGAAGCTCCCTTTGGCGAGCGCATAATGATCAGCCGTGACGGCGGCGAGACCTGGGGCGAGGAGCACATTCTCACCGAAGCCTACTGCAACGACCTCGGCTACCCCGCAACCGTCGAGCTCCCCGACGGCTCGCTCATCACCGTCTACTACGAAAGATACAAGGACGATAAATTCACCTCGATCCTCGGTGTAAAGTGGAGAATTGAGGAGTTTGAATAAAAATAAAAAATGAGTTGACAAAGCAACTCATTTGGGATATAATAATATCGGAGAGCACCGCTGCCGGTTGCTTCCGCTAAGTGATTTAGAAATAACCGCCTTAGGTTGCAAGCAGAAGGCGGATATTTCTTTTTATTTGCGGTCATTGAAGTATTTAAACAACAAGTCAGCAAAAGCGATAAATATGCTGATAATCATTAACAGTTGTGTTAAGGTTATGTATTCCATATTATCAACCTCCCTTCCTTGTAGTGAAGGGAGTAGAAATATGCTCCCTTCCGAAAAGGGAAGCAACCGCCACCGTTTATGGTGTTCTCCGGGTATCTTGCGATA
>JAZRGT010000005.1:0-41291 GCA_045644325.1 Eubacteriales bacterium
CGCTGCTTCTCCGCTGGGCGACTTAAGGCTCTGCCTTAAGAAACCGCCACCTTTTTAAAAAGGTGGACGAAAACTTTCCCGTTGCTGTTGTTTTTAATTTGATTGGAAATTTTCGAGCACAGCGAGAAAATTCACCTTAACTTTGCCGAAGGCAAATTATCACTCTCGCGCAGCGAGATTATCACTCCGCCCAACGGGCGGATTATCACTCTCGCGCAGCGAGATCTTGCTTTTTTCCAAAAAATATGCTAAAATATAAAAAAGCCCGTGCAGTTTTACCTTTGTTTGCTGTCTATTAGGGTGAAGGTACCTTTACTACAACGAAAGGAGTACGCTATGGAAGACAAAAGGATAATCGAGCTGTTTTGGGAGCGTTCCGAGGCAGCTATCGGGGAAAGCGCGAAAAAGTACGGCAGATATCTGCGCCGTATTGCCTTCAACGTACTTGGAAACACTCAGGACTGCGAAGAAGTCGAGAACGATACCTATCTCCGCGCGTGGAACTCGATCCCGCCCGAAAAGCCGAACTCGCTCAAGGGCTATCTTGCTGTAATCTGCCGAAATCTCGCCTGCAACCGATATAATATCAACACGGCGAAGAAGCGCGGCGAGCGTGATAATGTTCTATCCGAGCTTTCGGACGCTCTGCCCGAGGACGGCGGGCGCGATCTTGCCGAGGCGTTTGCTCTGCGGCAGACTGTGGAAAAGTTCCTCTGCTCGCTCGATGAAAAAACGCGAAATATCTTTCTGCAACGCTATTTTTACCTCTATCCGCTCTCTGCGATCGCGAAAGGCAACGGTATGAAGGAAAGCGCTGTCAGCATGCTCCTTTTCCGAACACGCAAAAAACTCAAAGAACATTTGCAAAAGGAGGATATCGACATATGAAAGAACAGGATATTTTTGACGCGATAGGCAACGTCGATCCCGAAATGATCGCCGCGGCTGACCTGAAACCGCACGCAAGAGCAATAAAACGCAGAAAATTCGCCGTCTGGGCGGCTTGCATCTCGATTTTTATGCTGAGCCTCAACCTATGGCTCTTCTTGCCCTTCTCAGGCGAGCTTAAAGACCTTTCGCGCTACTCGGACAGCGAATATTACGGCTTGATGCTCAAGGTTCAGGAGCTTGCCGAGTACCCGCCCAATTCAAGATACCTCAATAATTTTGATAAGTATTTCAGAACGCACGAGCAGTCCGGTGAGGGTGTTCTAACCGCGAGCACTCTGATGCCCGGCGTACCCGCCGATAAATACGAGGAGACGACCGACAATCAGTTCGAGGGGATAATCGAAGGCGACCTTTTCAAACGAAGCGACAAAGCCGTGTTCTACCTCGACCCGAGCACGCTGACGCTTTATTCCTATTCGATTGCGGGCGAGGACTCTGTCAAACTCGATTCGTTTGCGGTTGCGGATGAATTCGGCATTCCGATCAACAAAATCCATTATTACAACAGCGTGATCTACCTCTCGCCCGATTGCGGAAGCGTCACCGTGATCCTGCCGCAATATCAAAAAACAGCGGCGGTTTCGATCGACGTCAGCAACCCCGCCGAGATGAAGAAGGGCGAAGTGCTCGAAATGTCAGGCGGATTTATCACCTCTCGAATGATCGAGGGCAAGCTTCTTATGATAACGGGCTGGGGCATCGAGCGTAATCCCGACTTCTCGAAGGAGAGCGAATATCTGCCGCAGATCGCGTGGAACGGCGAAACTCACAGCCTTGCCGCCGAGGATATCGTTTACACCGAGGAGGCTTGGAGACCGTTCTATACAGTTATGGCGATGCTTGATATGAACTCGCTCGAGGTCGTCGATTCCGCAGCCGTGCTCGACTACGCGGGTGTTGTAACGGTGTCGGAGGAGAATATTTTTCTTGCGTGTACGTATAACGAAAACGTGACTGAACCCGGCGAGAACGAGAACGAAACTATCTCGATTGGCATCCTGCAGAGCAATATTTACGTGGTGTCCCATTCGAACGGCGCCCTTGAAAATAAGGGGAATTGCCGCGTCAACGGAATGTTGATAGATCAGTACGCTCTTGACGAAAAGGACGGCGTTCTTCGTCTGGTGACGGAAACCAGCGTTGGAAAATACGTCAACAGAACGTATTCCGAAGGAGGCTACTCCTTCAGCCTCCTTGAGAGAAAGGAAAGCGCCGATCTTTACTGCATAGACCTCGAGTCCTTTGAGATCATCGGCTCGATTACAGCCTTTTCGCCCGATGGTGAAGATGTCACCTCGGTGCGCTTTGAGGGCGATATGGCGTACGTTTGCACCGCCGAAAGGCAGTATTATTGTGACCCCGTCTACTTCTTCGACCTTTCCGATCCCGCGAATATCACGTATTCCGACACGGGCGTGATCGACGGATATTCGACGTCTCTCGTTGATATGGGCGACGGCAAGTTGCTGGGAATCGGTTACGGTGATTCGAATCAGACGCTTAAAGTCGAGGTCTATGAGGAGCGCGAAGATAAGGTCGTGTCGGTATGTTCCTTTGAGCGCAAATTCGTAATTTTTTCGGAGGACTATAAATCGTATTATATCAACCGCGCCGAGGGGTATGTAGGACTTATGGTAGTGAATGCGTACGTCAGCGAGTATCTTCTGCTCCGATTCGACGGTGAGAACGTTACGCAGATCGTCAAGCAGGGATTTCCTATCGTGAAAAACGAGGGGTGGGCGCGTGCAACGGTAATTGACTCGACTCTCTATATCTTCACTGAGGACAAGTTTAAGACCATCCAACTCGAACAGTAAACAACAGCGAGAAGTTTTTTGAAAATTCTTAAGAAACCGCCACCTTTTGAAAAAGGTGGACGAAAACTTTCCCGCTGTCTGTTATAATAAAATTCACCGTAAATTTCGCAGAAGGCGAACATTAACTTGGTGCGCGGCGCAATATTAACTCATAAATAAAACCCGACTTGTTGAAGTCGGGTTTTATTTTAATGAAGGCAAACAATAACTCACGCAAAGCGTGTCGGAATCATTCTGCCACCATAATGTAGCTGTAAATATCCTGTCCTCCGTGGAGGGGATAGACCTCGCAGTCGGGGTGGTTTTCGGCGATATAGTTGCAGATCTGCTCTGTCTCTTCCTCGGTGGAATCAATTCCGGAGAAGAGCAGGAAAAGTCCGTGGTTATCGAGATCGAGGTTGTCGATAAGATTGATGGAGGCTTTAAGTCGCTCATTCGATGCTGAAAGGATGTTTTTACCGACGTAGCCGATGTAGTCGCCCGTGTGGATCGCGACGTTCTGCATCTCGGCGTCGCGGATACAGCGAGCGATCTCAGCGGTCACGACGCCCTGCATGTTAGCGTTCAGCTCGGTTTCGATAGCGTCGGCATCGCCCGAGGAAAGATCCATCATCGAGAGGGATGCGTAGCCCTCGCCGACGTTATGCGACGGGATGACGCGGATGTCCGAGCTCTCGTACATCTTCGCCGCCTGCTGTGCGGCAAGGATGACGTTGCCGTTGTTCGGGTAAACGAATACGGTTTTGGCATTGACGGCATCGAAAGCTTTGATGAAATCCTCGGCGGAGGGGTTCATGCTCTGCCCACCCTCGACGATGAAGTCGGCACCGCATTCGAGGAAGGTCTGCTTGATGCCCTCGCCGCAGGCGGCAACGACAACGCCGAAGTCCTTCTTTGCCTGCTCTGTCATAACAGCCTCGGCTTCGCGCAGAGTCTCGGTTTCCGCCTCGATGCTGTTGTGCTGGAGCGACATATTCTCGATCTTCACCTTGAGAAATTCGCCGTATTTTTGACAGAGCGAGAGAGCACGGTCGGGGGTCTTGGTGTGAACATGTATCTTGAGGATACTTCCCGATTTTACAACGGCAATGGAATCGCCGATTTCGGTAAGCACGGATTTGACCGCATTTTCGTCAAAGGATGAAATATCGGTCTTCGAATTCTGCAGACGGACGAGAAGCTCGGTGCAGTAGCCGTATTCGAGGATATCGTTCTCGGAGAAACGGTCGAAATCGATCTCTTCCGAGGGTGCGGTCTTTTCGGTTGCATCGAACGCCATAATATCGAATCCCGCGTCAAAAGCCTGGCACATACCCTCGATTATGGAGAGCAGACCCGCGCCTCCCGAGTCTACGACTCCCGCGCTTTTAAGGACGGGAAGAAGCTCGGGCGTGCGGTCGAGAGAACGGCGCGCTTCACTTACGAAATTGCCGAGGAAGTCCTCGACCGAGCCTGTTTTTGTCTTGCAGGCGAATTCGGTCGCGTCGTTTGCGACGGTAAGAATAGTGCCCTCGGCGGGCTTCATAACCGCGCGGTATGCGCGGCGGACACCCTTTCGGAATGCCTTGCCGATAGCCTTTGCGTCGGCGGTCTCAAGATCCTCGAAGCCCTCAGCGATTCCGTCGAAGAACTGCGAGAGGATAACGCCCGAGTTTCCGCGCGCTGAAAGGAGCATGCCGTCCGCCACCTTGCGGGCGACTCTGCCGAGTTCTTCTCCGCTGCCCTGAGCGCGTTCGACGCCTCCCATAAGAGTCGAGAGCATATTGTCGCCCGTGTCGCCGTCGGGGACGGGAAAGACGTTGAGGTCGTTGATCTTCTGTGCCTCCGCGCGGAGATTGAGCGCCGCGCCGTGTATCATCTTGATAAAGAATTCACCCGTGAGAATGAAATCGGTCTTTGTATTATTCATAAGTGCGGATTTACCTTTCGTTTCCTATGAAGAAGAGTGCTAAGGTGCCGGGGCCCGAGTGTGCGCCGATTACGGGGCCTGTGAATACGGTAATATCGGTGTCGAGGCCGTATCTCTCTTTTATCATCGCGGAGAGGAGTGCGGCATCGTCTGCGCAGTCGCCGTGACAGATGAAGACGGGGCCCTGCGACTTATCGGTCATAAGCTCGCCGAGCTTGTCGGCAAGAGCCGAGATAGCCGCGCGTCTGCCGCGAACCTTGAATTTACTGATAAGATGTCCCTCGTTGTCCATATGGAGCACGGGCTTGATGCCGAGAACGCCGCCGACGAAGGCAACGGCAGGGCTGATTCGTCCGCCACGCTTGAGGTAGACGAGGTCGTCAACGGTGAACCAATGGCAGAGGTGGGGGATCAGGGATTCGATATATGCGGCGTTTTCGTCAAGAGACGCACCTTCATTTTTCTTTTGAACTGCAAGATAAACGAGCATACCAAAGCCCGCGGAGGCGGAAAGCGAGTCGATAACGACGATCTTGCGCTCGGGATATTTCTCCGCGAGCTTATCGGCGGCGATCCTGCCCGAGTTGCAGGTCGTGCTCAGACCCGAGGAAAAGCCGATGTAGAGGATGTCCTCGCCCGCAGCAAGGATCGGCTCAAAAACCAATGCGAATTCTTCGGGATTGACGGCGGATGTCTTGGCGACGCCGCCCTCGCGCATACGGTTGTAAAATGCAACGGGCTCGATCTCGTCGTTGCGCTGAATTATATCCTCACCGTCGAACTTGAGAGTAAGGCTGACGGAGGGCACTCCCCATTCGGCGAGATGCGCGCCCATATCAGAAGCGGAATCGGTGACTATTCTGTACATGTTCATAATCTTCTCCAAAATATTTTGATATTATTATAACCTATAAAAGGCATTTTGTCACGGAACTGTGCTGAAAAATGACTCTACCGAGCGGAGATTATAAGTAAACCGACGGTAGAGTTCAACTGCAATTGAGCTTTAGCACACTTTCAGCACACTGTGTGCTGAACCCTAATAATATTATAGCACACATCGTGCTGAAAGTCAAGACTTTTTTGTTAACAGTGAAGAAAGTAAAGGGAGAGGCGAGCTGAGTAACCCCTGAAAAACTATACCTGACCCGCATTTTATATTACTATGTACAAATAAAATTATCACCTGTAGGGACCGACGTCCTCGGCGGTCCGATCCCAAAGTAATTATTGCTTTGCACTAAATCAAGGAAATAACATTATGTGTTCTTGATTTTAAACACATAAATAATTTTATGCCCACGGACCGCCGGGGACGTCGGTCCCTACGGATTTTAATATTATTTATTGCGTTTTAGTAAAATTGGCAATAATACTGTGAATAGGTAAAGTGGTCCCTCCCCTACAAGCTCGCAATTAAAAATTAATTATAATATTGATTATTTGCCCGTTGTTCAGAAAAACAATAGGCTGTCTCACGATTTCAGTGAAACAGCCTATTTGGTTTTATGCCGCGAGCGAGAGCAGATAGATGATGAGAAAAGCGATGCAGATTATGCCGATCACGGCAAGCATCGGGAGGATCATCATTTTTACTGCGGCGAAGTATGTGGCGACGCAATCGCGCCATTTGGGATTTAAACGGTAAAACTGTTTTTCGGTTTCGCTCATTTCCTTTTTCGGGCGAGCGTCCGAAAGGCTTCTGCCGAGTCCGCGCGTGGGTAGGTTCGACATATCGGCGATGGTTCTGCCGTCGTCGACCCACACCACCTTCTCGCGCTTTTTCTTTTCCTTCTTAGCCATTGGGGCAACCCTTGCAGAGGTGGCAGGCTACGAAGTGGCCGGGCTCGACCTCGCGGTATTCGGGTGCGGACTTCGCGCATTCCTCGGTTGCGTGGGGGCAACGGGTGTGGAAGCGGCATCCCGAGGGGGGATTTGCGGGGGAGGGAATGTCGCCCGCAAGGTGGATTCTCTTCATCTTGACGTCGGGATCGGGGTTGGGGATCGCCGAGAAGAGTGCCTGCGTGTAGGGGTGGAGGGGATTATCGAAGATATCCTTCTTGTTTCCGAACTCCATCATCTTGCCGAGGTACATAACGCCGACCTTGTCGGAAATGAACTTGACGACCGAAAGATCGTGCGAGATGAAGAGGTAGGTCAGGTTCATCGAGCGCTGAAGCTCTTTGAGCAGATTGATGATCTGTGCCTGAATCGAAACGTCGAGCGCCGATACGGGCTCGTCGCAGATTACAAGCTCGGGCTTGACCGAAAGCGCACGCGCGATACAGATTCTCTGACGCTGACCGCCCGAAAACTCGTGGGGATAGCGCTCGTAGTAATAGTCGCGCAGACCGCATTTTTCCATAAGGTCGAGAACGTAATCCTTGACCTCATTCTTCGGAACGATGCCGTGAACGAGCACGGGCTCGGAGAGGATGTCACCAACCGTAGCTCGGGGAGGAAGCGAGGAATAGGGATCCTGGAAGATGATCTGCATCTTTGTTCGCAGATCGCGAAGATCCTGACCCTTGAGGTCAGCGATGTTCTGACCCTTGAAGTAGATCTCGCCGCCGCTCGAGGGGTGGAGGCGGAGAATGATTCTGCCGAGGGTGGTCTTGCCGCATCCCGATTCGCCAACGATGCCGAGCGTTTCGCCCGCTTTCAGCTTAAAGGATACGTTATCGACCGCAACAAGCTCCTTTGTGGGCTTGCCCATAAGGGTCTTTGCAAGCACGAATCTCTTCTGGAGATTGCGGACTTCAAGTATTGCCTCGGGATCGGGAGGGAGGATATTTTTGATGTCAGACATTTATTTCTCCTCCTTTCCGTAGAGGTGGCAGGCAACGTAGTGCGTGGGGCTGACCTGAACCATACATGGGTAATCGCCCGAGCATTTCGCGATGCACTTGTCGCATCTTTCCTTGAAATAGCAGTGAGTGGGCATATTTACGGGGTTCGGGACGTTGCCGGGGATGTTGAAGAGTGTGTCGGAATCCGAATTCATAGTCGGCTTCGACTTCTGCAGACCGATTGTGTAGGGGTGGCGGGGATCGTGGAAGATCTCGGAAGCCGTTCCGCGCTCGATTACCTTGCCCGCGTACATAACGACGACGTAGTCTGCCATTTCGGCAATAACGCCGAGGTCGTGGGTGATGAGCATGATCGAGCCGTTGATCTTTTCCTTAAGGTCGCGGAGAAGATCGAGGATCTGCGCCTGAATGGTAACGTCGAGAGCGGTTGTAGGCTCGTCGGCGATGATAAGACGGGGATTGCAAGCGAGTGCCATCGAGATCATAACTCTCTGACGCATACCGCCCGAAAGCTCGTGGGGGAAGGCGGCGTAAACGCGGTCGGGAGCGGCAATGCCGACAAGCTCGAGCATTTCGAGCGACTTTGCCTTCGCGCTTTCCTTGGTCGCGCCGGGAACGTGGATAAGGGTTACCTCGTCGAGCTGTTCGCCGATGGTGAAAACGGGGTTGAGCGAGGTCATAGGCTCCTGGAAGATCATCGAGATCTGATTGCCGCGGATGCGGTGGATCTCGGACATCGGCATATTTGCGATATCGTAGACCTTTTCGATCTCCTTGCCGTCCTTATCGTGTTCGAGCGAACGGAATCTGATCTGACCGTCAACGATCTGTCCCGTGGGACCCTGAAGGAGTCGCATAACAGACATACTGGTTACGGATTTACCGCATCCCGACTCGCCGACGACGCCGACGGTGGTGCCTGCGGGGATCTCGAAGGAAACGCCGTTTACTGCCTTGACTACGCCCTGATCGGTGAAGAAGTAGGAGTGAAGACCGTCGATCTCGAGGATGTTGGAGCTGTCCTTCATCTCGGTGAGGTATTCACTTTCGTCGCATTTGCGGAACTTCTTGGCTTCAAGCTCGCGCATAACCTTGGCGTTAGCCTTGGCGATCGCGCGGACTTCCTTGCCCGAAAGATAGTGTCCGTTCTGCTTTTTCTTTCCTATATTATTAATAGCCATATCTTTTACCTCCTCTGCTTGGGGTCGAGAGCATCGCGCAGACCGTCACCGACAAAGTTGAAGCCGAGAACGGCGATGATGATGCAAACGCCGGGAGGTCCCCAGACGTTGAAGAAGTTCTGGAGAATATTCGAGTCCTCGGCAACGATGTTGATCATCGTACCCCAAGCCGCAAAGGGCGCGCGAACACCCATATTGAGGTAGGAGAGCGATGCCTCGTAGAGGATCATGCTACCGAGCGAGAGGGTCATCGAAACGATGAGCTGGGGCATTACGTTCGGGATAAGATGCTTGAAGATCTTACGCGAGGTCGAATAGCCCATAGCCTCTGCCGCGACCATATATTCCTGCTCGCGAAGGGAGAGGATCTGTCCGCGGACGAGTCGCGCGGTTCCGGGCCACGAGAAGAGAGTCAGGAACGCCATCAGGAAGTAGATTCGCTGATTTGCCGCGACGTTTGCCGCGTCGAGCAGAGTGGAGATGATAAGGAGGATCGGGAAGCCGGGCAGGCACATCAGGATATCACAGATACGCATGATGACGTCGTCGATAACTCCGCCGAAGTAGCCCGAAATACCGCCGAGAACAACGCCGAGGACGTTGATGGCGAAAACGGCGATGAAGGATACGGCAAGCGAGATGCGTCCGCCGTACATAAGACGGGTGAAGACGTCGCGGCCGTCCTTATCGGTGCCGAGGATATGATCCTTCGAGGGTTTGGCAAGCGAGTTGATCTCCTTGCCGGTTTCAACGAGCTGATAAAAGGTGTGTGTTTCGCCGTTTTCCTCGTATGTAACGAGCGAGTAGGTATACTCGGTCTTGCCCGAAAAGTCCTGCTGTGTCTCGCCCCAGACGGGGTAAACTATCGGTCCGAGCCAGCAGAAGAGGAAGAGTCCGACGATCATAAGAAGTCCGACCATCGAAAGCTTCGAGCGGAAGAAACGGCGCGCGACCATTCTGCCGGGCGAGAGAAGCTTGACGTTTTTGTCGTGCGGCTCTGTTGCCTCGGGTTTGGCGGTAATTACTTTTTCATTTTCATTAGACATAATAATTACCTCCTTTACTTGGTCAGCTTGACGCGCGGGTCAACGATAACGTACATAAGGTCGGCAAGGAGCACGCCCATAACGGAAAGGAGTGCGAGGAACATATTGTATCCCATGATGAAGGGGATGTCCGCCTGCATCATTGCCTTGAACGCAACGTTACCGATACCGGGCAGGTCAAAGACCTGCTCGGTAATGATCGCTCCAGAGAAGAGCGAGGGGAGAAGTCCCGCAAGCGAGGTTACAAGGGGAATGAGCGTATTGCGGAATGCGTGCTTATTGATAACAACGCTTTCCTTCAGTCCCTTTGCACGCGCGGTGCGGATGTAATCGGAATTGAGAACCTCGAGCATATTCGTTCTGGTCATTCTCATTCGTCCGCCGATCGAAAGGATAACGACGGTGAGGATCGGAATGAACATATGCATAAAGTAGTCGCCGAGGAGGGCGATTCCCGTGTTCGACGCGGTTGCGTCAACGAGTCCCGAGGGCGGGAAGAGTGCGAGCTTGTTTGCGAGGAAGTCCTTGAGTACCTGTCCGAAGAAGAAGGAGGGAAGCGAGATGCCTATCATTACGCAGATGGTAACGAGGTAGTCGCGGATCGAATACTGATGCGTTGCCGCGGTGATACCGAGGGGTATCGCTATCATAAACTCAAAGACGGTCGCGATAAGCGCTACGGCGAAGGATACGCCCATATGGTCGACGATAACGTCGAGAACGGGCTGACCGTAGACGAAGCTCGTGCCGAAATCGAATCGGCAGAGCGCGCCGAGCCACTGAACGTATCCCTTGATAATACCCATGAAGCTTGAGTCGGAAAGACCGTACATTTCGTACATCGTCTGTATCGCCGTTTCGTCAAGCGAGGTATTGTTCGAGAGTGCCGCGATCTTATTGGTTACAAAGTCGAAGGGCATAGAGCGGACGAGAATGTAAATGATCAGCGAAACACCGAGCAGGATAAGCAGGGCAAGCGCAAGTCTTTTGATGATATACTTGAACATTTTACTTTATTGCTTTTATCAGTTAGCAAACTCGATCTCCCAGATCTTGTCAAGGGGAGAGGTGTAGGGGTTGATCTCTGCGGGGAGAGAATCGGAATTGATAACCTTTGCGTTGTAAGCGTAGAGAACCTTTCTCTGGTATACGGGAAGCTCAACTGCGAGGTCGAGAACGTATCCCATAGCTTCGCGGTAAAGTGCGGAACGCTCTGCCTGATCGTTGATCTCACGTGCATCGTCGATGACGTCGCTGAGCTTATTCAGGATCTGAGTCTCCTCGGGATAGGATGCGGGAGAAGCGAGGATCTCGCGGTAACCCCAAGCGAGGGTGGAGGTTGCGGTGGAGTTCTTGTGGTATACCTGATACATATCGGGGTCAACGGTGGTTCCCCAAGCTGCTGCCCATACTGCAAGCGAACCGGTTGCGAGCTTGGTGAGTGCCTGAGTATCCGGAACTACCTCGATGTTCCATCCGCACTCGTTGAGAAGGTCAGCGGCGGACTGGAAGGTCTGGTAGGTGGGGTGATCGGTGAGGTTGGAGCCTGCAATGGTGAACTTGATGGAGAGTGCGGAGTCGCCTGCGGAAACGCCTGCGTGCTGCATATATTCAAGAATTGCAGCCTTTGCCTCCTCGCGGTTGAAGGAGATCGAGGGATAATCGTGGAGGTTATCACGGCTGTTGTTGCCGCTTGCATCCTTGGGGTATGCCCAGGATACGGTGGACATAGGCCAGTAGATGGTCTCTGCCATACCGGTCGAGTAGTAGGAAAGTGCGAGAGAGGTGTTCATAGCGGACATAATAGCCTTACGAACGTAGATATTGGGAACCTTGCCCGCGTTAACGCCGATGTAACCGTAGCCGAGCTGATCGGTGTAGGTCTTCTCGATGCCCTTGGAAGCGAGGCCGTTGATGAGGTCGATGTTAGCCTGAGTGAACTGAGGAGTTACGAAGTGAACCGAGCCGGACTCGAGTGCGGAGATAGCGTTCGAAGCGGAAACTACCTGGTAACGAACCTTTTCGATCTTGGGCTGACCCATCATAAAGTTGTTGTTAGCCTTGAAGTAAACGACGTTATCCTTGAAGAAGTCGCCCTCTGCGGGGTTGTCGCTGTGGTTCTTGTCAGAAACCTTGTATGCGCCCGCGCCCATGGGGAGCTTAACGTTTCTGGAGGACTGAATTACGTTCTTCATATAGTCGAAGGAAGCGTAGTCAACGCCGAACTTGTTGTTTGCAACGTCAACGGTGTAGCCCTCTGCGTAGTAGTGCTGGGGAGCAACCGAGAATGCGAAGTTCCAGATAGCCTTGGGGTCGGTGCCGTTGATAGTGATCTGGAGCACGTCGTATTCTTCAGCGTTTACGGGCTTGCCGTCAGCATCGTGCTCGTGAGCAACGGTGTAGGTGCCGTTCGAAGCGGTAACGGTCTGAACGTCGGTGGTATGACCGAGAGAAACGATACCCGAGATGTTGGGAACGGTAAGCTCGCCGTCCTTCATGTTAGCGCGAAGGATAACTTCCTTTGCCTTTGCGGCATAGGTGGTGCGGAGCTTGTTAGCGGTTGCCCAGTAGGAGAGGATGATGTCGAGCTCCTGTTCGATCTTGGAGTTGTAAACGTAGTCGATAGCGGAGTTCATATCGGTAACAACATCGGAGTTGTAAAGGCGGGTGACCTTTTCGATCTTGGACTTGATATCCTTGTTGGTTGCGGGATCCTTTGCGTACTCAACGGTAACGTAGCCCTCTGCGTACATAAAGGAGGTTACCTCGTCGAATTCGCCGGTGGACTTATAGGGCTCCTCGAGGTATGCTTCCTTTGCGGAGATATAGTCGGTTCCGAGCTCCTCCTTGAAGAGGCGGAGAGTTTCCTCGTAGTCAGCGAGGAGGTTTGCGGTGGTTACCTCAGCGGCGTTGTTCGAAACTGCGTTGATATAACCCGAGGAGAGGGAGTGCTTGTTGATGGCGTCAACCATCTTAGCGTAGTCAGCGCTGTAGCTGCCTGCGGTCTGGGTCTTGCCGACCGAGCGGAAGAGGTTGATAAGCTCGTTGAGACGGTTCTGAGCGCGATCGTTTGCGGCATCAGTGATGGTGTCGTCAACGTCGGTAGAGCCGGAGCCGATGGTCTGGGTGCGGTAGTCCTGAAGACCTACGATATCGGTCGAGTACATAGTGGAAGAACCGGTATATACGGGATCGAGGTAAACGTAGAGGTTGAAGAGGACGTCCTCCATGGTCATGGGGTGACCGTCGGAGTAGACGATATCGTTCTTGAGAACGAAGGTGTAGGTGGTCTTGTCGGTAGCGGAATCGTAATTGACAACGTAGTCAAGAACTGCAACCGAGTGATCCTTACCGTAAGCTACGGTAACGTCGCCGTTCACGTAGTCGGAGCCGAGCATACCGATCTGCGTCATCGAAACGATGGTGGCATCGGCACCGGTGGTAGAGAAGAAGGGGTTGAAGAGACCGTCGAGTTCTTCGGTCATGATAACGAGCGCGTCGGGTGCAGAGCCCGTATTGCTGCACGCTGTGGTCGATGCGAGTGTGCCGAAAAGCATAACGGCGGCAAGCATCAGTGAGAGAATTCTCTTTGACATTTTAATTTCCTCCATTTTGTATTACAAAAAATTAATTCAAGAATGTGAGCGCGATCTCGCCCGAGGCAGGGTCTGTAACGATCGAGATCTTGCTTTCCGCTCCCTCGGCGAGAGATACCTTGATGCCCGAGAGGGAAATATTTCTGTTATCGCCGTTTCCGACGAGTGCGCCGAGCGAGTATTCCTGCGGATAGATGTCGCCCGAGATGATGAATTCGGAATTATTCACGGTCACGCCGTCAAGCGCGGCGTCTGCGGAGAGCTGACCGCAAAGGAGTCCGAATGCTGAGCCCTGCATACGCGAGCCTGCGGCGAGGGTGTATTTGATATTCTCAAAGTTTACGCCCTTGATCGATGCGCCCGAGGAGAGCGAGCCGAAAAGACCGCCGTTGGTCTTTGAGTTATCTGCCTGAATAAATGTGATGTTCGAGAATTTGTGGCCGTTACCCTCGATCTTGCCGGTGAAAGCACCGCCCGCGAGAGCCGCGGACCAGTTGAGTCCCGTGAAGTCGAGGTCTGATTCGATGTAGTAGCATCCGCCGAGCTTGCTGTTCTTGACGAACTGCTCTGCGGTGGAGATGCGATACCATTCGCCCTCGGCGAATTTTGTGTAAACGCAGATTTTTTCGGTAGCACCGACACCGTGCTCGTAGTCGATGTTGCCCGAAAGCGTTTCGGTTACGGGCTTGGTCATTTCCTTGTCGAGATACGCTCCGACGAAGGTCTTGCCTGCGATCTCGGGGAAGGAATTCATATTGAGCTTGCCCGAGGTGAGATCCCACGCGGGGATATCGAGCGAAATGAGCTGCTCTGACTCGTAAAGATCGAAGCCGCCCTCTGCATTCTGAACGTAGAATTCAAAGTTGAAGTAGGGGATCCAAGCCGCGTAAAGCGTGAGGAAGGGCTCCTCGGAGCTGTAATTGCCCTCGGGAACCGAAAGGGTGTCGGTTTCGAAGTTCCAGCGTCCCGAGTAGGTGTAGCCCTGCTCAAGTCCCGACTCGGAGGTCGGTCTGCCGTAAGCATCAAGGGGATTGCCCGATGCATCGGTGCGGAGTGAGCATTCGCGATACCAGCCTGCGAAGAAGCAACCGTTCTTTGAGATACCGAAGGCGCGGTCGCCGCGGCGGCTGTCATCGGGGGTGATGAGCTTCAGCTGATAATTGCCCGAGGCGTCCTTTTTTGCGTCCGCGAGTCTGAATGCATCAACAACCTGAACATTTTCAGTGTTGGCGAAAGCACCACCGCAAGGATCGAAGCGGACGCTGACCGTATATCCCTCTTTGTTGAGCCCCTCGTAGGGGAGCTCCCATTGGGAGCATCCCGCGAGAGTGCAGAGGACGGTAAGCATAGCCGCGAGGATCGCGATCAGCTTGATATTAGTCGTGTTCATTTTTGTCTTTATTTTCTCCTTCCTCTGCCTTATCGGCATTTTTGCCCGTAACGCTGTCCTTGAAGATCAGCGCAAGAATAGTGAATACAAGAAGAGTGGTGAGTACGATGAGAATGGTCTCGGTAGCATCGGTCTTGTCCTCGGTGGGCTCCTCGACGGGAGGCTCGGTCACCTCACCGTTTTCGAGAGTGAGAAGCTTTTCGATTCTCGCCTCAGCTTCGGTCAGCTTCGGGTAATTGGTAACGAGCGCGCGCTGCTCGAGGGTTGAGATAGCATCGTATGCCGCGCGTGCAGCTTCAACAGCCGCCTTGTCGTCAAGCGAAACGGTCTCGGGAAGCTTATCGATGAGGTTGATTGCTGCGAGAGTTACGTCATCGGCTGCAGCTGCGCCGAGGAGGACGTTATCGAAGTAATTGCCGAGGATAAAGGACTCATAATTCTTGCCGTTTGCGGGGCAGACCATAGTGATCTTGTTTTCAACGTGACCGATATAGTCGATGAAGTTTGCACCGTAGTAAACAACGTACGGAGATTCGGCGGCGTTCCACATAAAGTAGTCAACGATGCCGAGACCCTTGAAGATAAGCTCCTTGCCGTTCTGATCGACGAAATCGTAATCGCCGGTTGCGGGGATATTTTCGTAGGTTGCAAAATAGTTGTAATCGAACTCCTCCTCAAGGATGGGAGCGTTGTAGCTCTTGAAGGTTACGAGGGAGAGACTGTCACATGCGAAGAACGCCTTGTGACCGATCGAGGCGAGCTCCTTGGGAAGCTCGACGCTCTTGATATCGCTGCCCGCGAACGCCCAAGCGGAAATTCTTGCGGTTCCGTCTGCAACGATAGCGTTCTTGCCCTCACCCGCGTAGGTGATGAGCTCAAGACCGTTCGGGATGATGCGGTAGAGCGATCCGCCGATGACCTTTACGTTCTCGGAGAGATCGTAGTCAAGGGTTATTTCGTCATATACCTTGCCGTTGAAGTCGACCTTGTTGACCTTTGCGAAGGGCTCGAGGGCACACATTGCGAAGGGGTTGTCGCCGATATTTGCGAGCTTTTCGCCGAGGGTGACCTTGAAGGGAGTCTTTTCTTCCTTAATGAAAGCGTATTTTCCGATGAATTCGGCAGACGAAAGATCGATCTCGGTGATTGAGGTATAAGCAAAGGCGTAGTTGCCGACGGATGCGATCTTATCGGATCCGATGACCGAGGTGAGGGCGGTGCAGTATCCGAATGCGCCCTCGCCGATCTGTGAGCCCTCTGCGAGCTTGGCGGAGGTGAGCGTTTCGGTGCCGGTGAAGGCATAATCGCCGATCTCAGCGGTCTTTGAAAGGTCGACCGACTTCATAGCGGTATAACCGAAAGCGTTCTTACCAATCTTGGAAATATTTGCAAAGGTCATATTTTCGAGCGCGGAGCAATAGTAGAATGCGCTGTCCGCGATCTCGGTAAGCTTTGCACCCGACTTGACCGACTTGAGACTTCTCATATAGGAGAATGCACCCTCGCCGATCTTTTCGGCGGAGGAGAGGTCGATCGAGGTCATAAGGGGAGCGTGGTAATGGTAGAGGTAATTGTTATCCTCGTCGGTTGCGATAGCGGTGAAGGAGCTGTCGAGATATTCGTATGTCGCATCACCCGAGAATGCGTAAGCACCGATCGACTTGACCTTGGAAAGATCAATCTTCTCGAGCTTTGCCGCATTGTAGAATGCGTAGTCGCCGATCTCAACACCCGTACCGAGCTTGACCTCGGTCAGCTCAGCCGCACCGTAGAACGCGCTGTTACCGACGGTGACGTTATCGCCGATGGTCAGCGAGTGGATGGGGGAGGTGAAAACGTAGTAGTAGATACGGGAATTGTCCGCGAGTCTGTAATATTCGTAGGTCCAGTTGTTATTATTGGATATGCGGAATGCACTCTGACCGATAACTGCGCCGTTACCGATGGTGACGGTCTCAAGCTTTGCGCAATCGCGGAAGGCGTTGGCACCGACCTCGGCGTTATCCGCGATCTTGACGGAGGTAACCGCGGTGCTTCTGAAGGCGCTTGCACCGACGTACTTAACAGCAGAAAGATCGGGAGTTGCTTTGATGCCCGTGTTTATAAACGCGTAGTCGCCGATGTGGGTGAGCTTGCCGAATTCGATGTTCACAAGCTCTTCGCAACCTGCAAATGCGTAGTTGCCGAGTTTGGTCACGCCGGGGAGCTTAACGGAGGTAATGTAGTTATTGCCGGAGAACGCGCCGTCGGCGACAGTGGTAACGGATGCGTGAAGCTCGATCTCTTCTGCTATGGGAGCACAGAGAAGAACTGTCTTTCCGTCTGCGGAAAGGAGATATGCTCCGCCGCCCTGAGACTTGAAGGTGGTGTTGCCCTCGGATACCGTGAAGGATGCGACCTTGGTGCCGCGGAATGCGTATTCGCCTATAACGGCAACGTCGCGGCCGATGGTTACCGAGGTAAGGCTCTTACATCCGTCAAAGCTGCCCGCGGGAATTACCGATGCGTTGACCGAAATTTCCTTGAGAGCCTCGCATTTTGCGAAGACGTACTTGCCGAGCTTGATCTTTTCAGCCTCGATAACTATGGTCTTGAGCTTGGTACAGCCCGAGAAAGCGTAGGAAGCGACAGACTTGGTCTTTTCGGAGAGAGTAAGCTTCTGGAGATTCTTGTTGTTTGCGAATGCGTATTCGCCGAGCGCAACGCCCTCGGTGAGAGTGATCGCACCCGAAATGTTACAGTCCATAAACGCCTTTTCGTTGATGAACTTGACGTTTCCGATACCCTCGACCGAGACGAGCGAGATACATCCCGCGAACGCGCCGTAGTCGATGGTGGTGAGAGTGGAGGGAAGAACGACGCGCTTGAGTGCGGTCAGGTTAGCGAACGCGAAGCGTCCGATCTTTTCAACGCCCTCGGGAATGATGACCTCCTCGATGGTGTTGTCGCCGAGGTACCACATCTTGGTGGTCTCGGGAACTTCCTCGGAGATCTCGTCCTCCTCGGTCTTGGGAACGTAGTCGAAGTTTGCAAATGCGTACTGACCGATCTCGGTGATCGCGAGTGTCTCGGGGAAGGTTACCGTTCCGCCGAGTCCGAAGTAGTGCGAGAGCGAGGGGCCCGATGTGATCCAGGGTTCCTTGACCTCAACGGAGATCGACTTGGAGTAGTAGGTCGCCTTATCGTCAAGCAGGACGTTGACCGAAATGCTTGCAAAGCCTTCGGCAACCGCCGTGATCGTGCCGTTTTCGTCAACGGTTACGATATTATCGTTGCTCGACTCGAATACTACCTTGGTATCCTTCGGGAAGAAGGCATCGAGCTGATAGCGTAGGATAACGGACTCGGAGGGGAACATCGAGAGGAAGTAGTTCTCGCCGACGAACTTGCGCTCGTCACCGTCCGCACCGATATCGCGCTCGGTGGAATCAAGCTGATAGTAAGCCTTTTTGGTGTAGTAGCCGGTCAGGACGAAATTGTCGGTGACGGGCTTGTCGAATTTCTGGAATCCCTCGTCGCCCTCGCCGAGAACGGTGAGCGCAAGGTGCGCCGTTTTCTTGGTAACGGGATCATATGCAACGATTCTTGTCACACCGGGCTCGAGAGCGATGATCTTGTTACCGACGATATCGGCAACGGTCATATTAGTAGAATAATACTTGAGAAGCTCGCTCCATTCGCTGCCGGGGTAGAGAATGGGACGCAGATCGTATGTCTGATTGGGGGAGAGAGTGATGCTTCCTTCCTCAAAGTACATATCAACGTACTCGTCGGGGAGTGAGAGCTCGTAAGTCGCGGTATTGAGCGCGTAGTCGTAGGTTACGACGGCGAGAGTGTTCGCGTTAGCCGCGTCTGCCTTGATCTGCTGAACGTAATCGGTCAGCTCGTATACGATATAAGAGGTGGAGTTGAAATCCGAGTAGATAGAGGTGATGTATTTGTCGAACGCCTTGAATACGTATTCGCCGTTCGAGTCAACTGCAACGTAACCGAACTGTGCGCCCATCGAGTAGTGGTTGTCGTAAACCGCAACCTTGGCAAAGAGACGGGTCTTTTCGGTGGAGCGATCGTATTCGGTGTAGTATTCAACGTCCGTTACTGCGGGAGCGGAGAAGTCGACGTAGAGGGGGAAGGTGAAGGTATTGCTGAGATTGTTTGCTTCGCCGCCGTCGCCGTAATCAAGGAAGCCCTTGAGGGTTACGGTGTAGCGGGTGTTGTTTTCAAGCTCCTGCTCGTAAGCATCGAAGCCGATCTGAATGTTAGCGGGATAGATCGATCCGCCGTCGCCGTAGGACTTACGGATATCCTTTTCGGTCTTGGTGAATACTACCTCGCCGGTTGCATCGTTTGTGATGGTGATCTCGATGCGCTCGGCACTTCTGAGAAGTCCGCCCCAGACGTATTCAAGCGAGTGAACGGTACCCTCGACATTCGAGATAGAGATGTACTTGCGGTCAGCCGCGATGAGCTTGGAGGCGGGATTCTGCTCGAAGTAGTAGCCACCAAGGAAGGAAACGTAATCATCGTAAAGCGAACCGACGGGGCGGGTTGCGTAGGCATCGGGGAGAGTCTTGTCCGCGAGGTCGATCGAATCGTCAATCTCGTCGGCATTGGTCTCGAAGTAGTCGATATCAAAGAGGGGAGCAACGGTCCAGTCGCCGTAGAAGGCGAGGTAGGGAACGGAAAGGTCGATCTCCGTACCCGCGGTTGCGGTCAGAATGACGTGACCCTCGATGTACATACCGTTTTCGAAGCGGTTGAGGTATTCCTTATCCGCATCCGAGATGGTAACGGTAACGGTCACATCTGCGGTCGCACCTGCGGCGACGGTGAGGTTCTTGCCGTTCAGAGTGCCGCCCGAAACGTTGGTGATCTCAACGGTGGTGCCGTTCTCGAGGAGGTATCCCTGCTCGTCAACGGTGTATTTACCGTCATTTGTCTTGGTATCGCTGATACCCTCGGTCATAACGTATGCTGATATATCATAGGAAAGTGAAGAAGAACCGAAATTATATACTGAGAAATTGAGGGTGTAAACGCCCTTCTTTGCGGGGTCGTCGCCAAGCTCGATTTTGGATTTATCCAGAATGCTTCCGTCCTTACGGCTCTTTGTGAGAATGTAGGCATCGGTAGCGATCGCGCTTGTCAGATTTGCAAGACCCGCGCCCTGCTTTCTTACGGCGTAGGGCAGACCGTTTTTGTTATATACGATGTCAGCGGTGGACATAAGAAGTCGGTTAACGACAGCCGCGATCTCGACGTTGTTGTCGGCAATAGCGGGGAAGTTCTCACGAACGTACTGACGGAGGATGGCAACGAGACCCGAAACGTTGGGGCAAGCCATCGAGGTACCCGAAATTCTGTCGTAATCCTGACCGGGAACGGATGAGAGGATCATACCGCCGTGCGCGGTGATCTCGGGCTTGATCTCAAGGTCGGGAGAGGGACCCCAGGAGGAGAAGTCGGACATGAAGGGGCCCGAAGTCTGACCGCGGGAGATCTTGAGATTGCCTGTGCCTACCTTCGCGAGCATTTCGCCCTCATCCTGGCTGATCGAGCAGACTGCAAGCTTCGCATCGCCGACGGTCATCTTGATATCACCCGCAACGTTATTGTAGATGATGATACCCGCCGCACCCTTTGAGCCTGCGACCTGAACCTTTTCCTCAAAGGTGGTCGAGCCTCGGCTTACGAGAACGATCTTACCCTCGACCTCGATGCCGGTATAGTCTGCGGAACGTCC
Source organism: Eubacteriales bacterium (assembly GCA_045644325.1). Taxonomy (GTDB): domain Bacteria; phylum Bacillota; class Clostridia; order Oscillospirales; family CAG-272; genus CAG-390. Next base: position 20,444 of record JAZRGT010000005.1, read on the forward strand.
CGCACCGGGAATGGTGACGAATTCGTATTCAGCCTCGTTTGTTCCCTCCGGGAGAAGATCTGCAACGAATTCCTTTTCCTCGGAAACGCGGTCGGTTGCCTCAATGTAATAGATAATGGTATCGCCGTAAAGCATATAGGGGGTCTTCGCGCCGTTGACCGATGCAACCGAGAGCGCACCCTTGTATGTAGAGGGAGAGCCGACGGTGCCGTTGTCGGGGTTGGAGGTCAGACCGAGGTTACCGTTCTTCTCGGAGCCGTAGGTGGAGGTGAAGCTGTTAGAAGCCGCAACAACCATGCTGATTCCGAGCTCGCGGATGCGGTCGTAAACGCCGCTGACCTTTTCCTTGTCGCCCTCACGGGAGAAGCCCGCGGAGGTACCGATCGACATATTGATAACGTCAACCTCAAGAACGACGCAGTCCTCAAGAGCCGCAAGGATCCAGGAGGTACGCGCGGTGTCCTCGATATCCGAGAAGATCTTCATAATCGCAAGCTGTGCGTTGGGAGCAACGCCGGTGATGACGTCGTCCTTACCCGCGATAACGCCCGCAACGTGAGTTCCGTGGTCGCTTTGGATCGGGAAAACGTCGGCGTCGCCGTCAGCGTAGTCGAATCCGTAGGGAACCTTTTCGCTGATGTAAACGTCGGAAGCGGTCAGTCCCGCCTGCTTATCGGATGCAACCGTGTCGCCGACGAAGCCTTCAACGTCCGAGAAGGTCATACCGAGCTCATCCGACTTTGCGGTGAAGTTGTCGGTAGAGAAAGCGGTGTGATAGTAGTCAAGACCGGTGTCGAGGACCGCAACTACCGTGCCGGTTCCGTCGTAACCGCAGCCGAGGCTGTTGAAGATACCGGTGTCCTGAACGTTGACTTTGTTTTCAACGAGCTGATTTTCCATCGACTTGTAGACGTCGCCGACGATAACGTCCGTGTCTCTGCCGAGTGTTTTGCAGACGTCTTCAAAATCGCGCGCGGTGATGAGGAGCTCAAAGCCCGCGATAACGGTATCGTAGCTGATGCCGAGCTCGTAGGAGTAGCCTGCCGCGTCGAGCTTTTCGATGAGCTTCGCGTTTTCCTTCGCGATCTTCTCGCGAATCGCCGCAGCCTCGTCGCTCTGCGCAAATTCCGAGATGCTCATGGTCTTATCGGAGCCCTCGTATGCGTCAAGCAGACTTTCCGCATCGGTATCGACGATGACGGAGATGATCTGATCGTCCTTGACCGCGCTCGGGAGCGACACGATGGCGCTCGAAAAGTATTTCGAGATATCGTGATTGAGCTTGCCGTTAAAAAGACCTATGTAGGTCTCTGCGGCAACGTCTCCTGCCGCATCAACGCAAACTCCGACGATCATTGTTGTCAGCAGCAGCATCGAGAGCACTGCCGACAGGATCCTGGTTTTCGTTTGTTTCTTCATTTTTCCTTTGCCTTTCGCGTAATTCTGTTACGATAAATATATAGTATATAATAAATATAAGATTTTAATAATAATGATATATATAAAATAAATTTAGCGCGACTGAACAATTATACCACAACAGCGCGAAAATATCAATACCTACATATAATATATAACAATTTGTTTCCCTTATGGCGGAAAGTAATTCATAAACGGCGATTTTTAGCAAAAAATAGTGCAATTAATTTTACAAAAAATTCATTGATATTAAAGCGCGCGCGTGATATAATAGGACGGAAATTTAAGAAACAAACAGGAGAAAACCAATGAAGAGATTTATTATGCTCCTCCTTGCGCTCGCACTTATGGCATCTTTCGTTGCCTGCAACGAGGGCGGAGAGGTAACCACCGAGGCTCCCGAGACCACCGCAGCACCCACAGTAACCGATGCTCCCGCAGAGGATACCACCGCAGCCGAGACCGAACCCGCATTTGCAGGCTACACCGTAACCGTTACCGATAAGGACGGCAACCCCATCGCAGGCGTTCAGGTTCAGATGTGCGACTCCAAGGGATGCCGCCTTCCCAAGGCAACCGGCGCGGACGGCGTTGTAAAATTCGACTTTGAAACCAGCGACTTCCACGTTCTCATCGCGGCACCCGTTGACGGCTACGCAGTTGACACCACCGAGGAATACTGGTTCGAAAACGGCGGTAAGGAGCTTACCATCGTTCTTGAGAAGAACTGATAACGAAAAAGGCTGATTCACCGAAAAGTGGATCAGCCTTTTTTTGAAATAAGAGACACTAATTATTCATTTTTCATTATTCATCATTCATTATTCATTTGCCAAAACATAGGCATTTTTAATGAATAATGAATAATGAAGTCGCTTCGCTGATGAATAATGAATAATTTAATGTGGTATTTATCGCTTTGCTCGGAAAATTTAAAGAATATTGTTAGAATAGCAAATCTATTACGTCTTATAGGGTGAGGCGCCATCATAAGGAAAGGAGAATGACATGGATGACAATAAGATAATCGAATTGTTTTTCGCTCGAAATGAAAGGGCTTTGAGCGAGAGTCAGCAAAAATACGGCAGATATATCGAGGCTGTTGCTGAAAATATACTTGGAAGCAAGGAAGATGCGGAAGAAGTCTCAAATGACACATGGCTCCGTGCGTGGAATTCGATACCGCCCGAAAATCCGAAATCGCTTAAAGTATATCTCGGCACGCTCGCGCGAAATCTCTCTTTTGACAGATACAGAAGAATGACGGCGGAAAAGCGCGGCGGATGCGAGGTCGCCCTCTGTCTTGAAGAAGCGGAAGAGTTCCTTGCAGATACAAAAAGCATTTCGGAAGAATATGAAAAGCGCGAATTTACGAAATTTTTGAATGAATTCCTTCATTCGCTCCCCGAACGCGAGTGCGATATCTTCGTGCGCCGTTATTTCTATTGCGATTCCACAGCCGATATCGCGAATATATTTGCCGTAAAAGAGCCGAACGTCCTCGTTATTCTTTCGAGAACAAGAAAAAAGCTGAAAAAGGCACTTGAAAAAGGAGGTTACACCCTATGAAAACGAATGAATTTTTTGATGCTATGGAAAATATCGATCCCGCGCTTATCGAACGCGCCGACAAAAAGGCTGTCAGAAAACGTCCGTTTATAAAAATCGCGGCGATCGCGGCAGCAGTCACGCTCCTTGTGGGCACAATGATCGCGGTGCTGCCGTCGATGCTGAAAGGCGAGCAAATAATGCAGGACGTAGTTGTATGGGAGAATATCTTTATGATGTTTTCTCCCAAAAACGAAGACGGCTTGATCTCCGGTGAAAATCACGGGGGAGAAATTATTGTTACCGAGTCGGTTTTTGCCGAAATAATCAGCGAAATTTACGCGGACTATATCATCGGTTCAATAATTCCGACCGCTGAGCAAGCTTATATCGGCGAAAAGCTTGGCGAGATCGAGATAAGAACGGGTTGGTATCAGCACAGCGACGGTGCGGAACGTGACGTAATGACCGTAAAGGCTGAGGTATACGAGATCGTCGGAGTGTCGCGTAAGTCGGCAGTTGCGATCAGATATCTTGAAAAAGCCGCAAGCCTTTCCGAATATTACCCGTATTTATACTACTACGCTACCAATAAAAATTACGAATTTACTACTCTTTCGAATTTTTATACCGATCTGAATGCCGATGTTTATCTGAAGCTATCTCGGTACGCAATGCTTCTTGAGGTTCCAAAGGAAGCTTCCGAAAATATAGGAATCAATAAATACAGCTTTGTTGACGGAGGTAGAGATGAATTTCGTGAGCTTTTGCTCTCGCTTGACGGAGAAGGGGAAATCGTCGGCTATTACGATGAAGCGGGCGTTTCTCTTAAAAAGGGCGAACGAGCGCTTGAGATTGTTTTCCATCTTGAAACCGCGAGCACATCTATGGGTTATATCTACGTTTTTGAGAACGGAACGATAGCGATCGCGGAGGCGGAGTTTGGCGGCGGCGTTGCGATATTTGAAGTAGGCGTTGATGCGACCGATGCACTATGGGAAGCGTTTGAGAAAAACGCATATCCCGATAAGGGTGAATACGCCGAGGACGATCTCGTCGAAGCTGTTACCGGCGAGGTTAACGAATAAGAAATATCTGCACCTCCCGAATTCGGGAGGTGCAGATTGTTTTTTTAGGGTGAATGATAAAGCCCTCCCGCAAGGAGAGGGCTTTATCATTCCAAGCGGTCGGCGGGGCGCCGCCCGCTTGAAGCGCATTTGCGAGGTTCCACCTCGCGCTCCGCTAAAGAAACTTTTTGAAAAAAGTTTCTTTAGAATCTTCAAAAACTTTTGACCTTTTTAGTTGAGTGCGTCTTCGATTGCGGCTTTCAGCGTTTCGTAATCGACCGAGCCGTCGAAGCGCGCGGTGATGACGCCTTCTGAGTCGAGGACGAGTGTCATCGGCCAGGTATCGCCGCCGCCGAGGGCGTAGAAGTAGGAGTCGGTCTCGTCATTCTGTCCGAAGAGCATCTTCGATTCGGGGTAATTAGCGAGGATGAAATCAAGCGCGGTATCTGCGGCGTAGCTTGAATGGATCGCGATAAACACCGCTTCGCCGTCATATTCGCTTGCAAGCTCGTCAAAGTGAGGGAGTTCGGCTACGCAAGGACCGCACCAGGTGCCCCAGAAGTTGATAACGCGGACTTTGCTGTTCGTTGTGGTTACGCTGAAGCCGAATGTCTGATCGGAATTGTAAAGCGGGATCTCATCATCGGGACACATCTGACCAACCTCGGCACCCGTTGTGGTTTCGGGTACTTTATCGATGAAGTTGTAGTAAACAAGCGCGCCGCAGAGGATAACTGCGAGGATCGCGGCAACGATTCGCTTACCAATCTTGTCCTTTTTGATGATCTTTTCGTCCTTTTCCACCTCGCCGGTTAAAGGAGTGCCGCCCGGAGTGCCGGGATCAAGCAGAAAACGCGGGCCTCGGCGGTAGATCGCGGAGGTTGGGCATTCGGAGATACAGTCGCCGCACTGAATGCATTCGGTGTCACCGACTTTTGAGATGTCCATCTTGCAGACCGAAAGGCATCGTCCGCACTCGGTGCATTTGTCGTTTTCAACCGAAACGCCGATAAAGGAAATCTTGTTGAAAAGACCGTAGATCAGTCCAAGCGGACAGAAGAAACGGCAGAAGAAGCGGTAAATGAATACCGCGCCTAGCATAAATACGACGAGAAGGAAGAATTTCCAGGTGAAAAGCGGGCCGAGCATCGAGAACATATTCTCGTTTTCGGGGTTTGAAAGGAGTCCGACCGCGCCCTCAAGCGTTCCCGCGGGGCATATGTATTTGCAGAATGCGGGCAGAACGAACTCGCGGAAGGAGTAGATGAGGGGAAGCGCGAAGACGAAAACGGCAAGGATGACGTATTTCAGCTTCGAAAGTATTTTGGTGAAGCGATTTTTCTTGATCTTCGGAGTCTTGATCTTGTAAATAAGGTCCTGAATGAGACCAAACGGGCAAAGAAATCCGCATATCCAACGTCCGAAAAGAAGGGCGTAGAGCAGAATGATGCCCACCATATAATAGGGGATCGATTTGTTTGCCGCCGTCAGCGCGTTCTGGAGCGAGCCGAGGGGGCAGGCGGCAGATGCCGCGGGGCAGGAATAACAGTTGATTCCGGGTGCGCAGATGCCCTTGAGCGATCCGCGGTAAATGCGTCCGTTGCCGAATCCCTTGAGATTGGCATTGAAGAGAAGCGCGGCGTAGAGCTGAATGAGTCGGCGCTTAGTCGGCTTGTGAGAGGAGAACCATTCTTTAATTTTCATCTTTCTTCCTCCTTAACCAAGACCGATGCACTCGGTGCAAATGCGGATTGCTTTCTGCAGAACGTCGTAAAAACCGTCTTGCGTCATGCCGATAACGATGAGCACGCAAGCGATTCCAACGAGAACGAGACGGGCGATTTTTACCTTGTTTTCGTTATTTTTGACAGCTTTTTTATCTGATTTTTCAACCGAAGATATAGCAAGTTTTGTCTCCTCGGTTTCGCGTACCGCACTTCTTCTTTCAATGACGGAAAGGACGAGAAGGAGCGCGCCGGAGATGATCACACCGACAAGAAGCAGTTGAACCGTTTCGAGGAGAGCGGGGGTAAGATTGTCAACGGTGAAGTGATCAAACCAGGTGAGAAGGAGCGCGGCGGGGATGAAGGATGCGAGACAGAGGATCGCGCAGATGAATCTCATCAGCTTGCGGAACTCGCGCTCGCGCTTGATCTTGACCGTTTCATTGCCCTCGCCAAGCTTCTTTTGCAGAATGCGAAGCTTAATAAAGGGGTCTTTGTCGGATTTTGACTTGATTTTGGGCATTGGAAGCAGGATATTGAGGATAATTCCCGCGATTACGGCAAAAATTGCAACCCAAAGCGGAACTGCGATCTTGGCATATTCCGCACCGATGCTTTCGGGTGTGTAGGGCGAATCACCCAGATTATAGATCGTGTAAGCCGAAACGATCAAACAAACGGCGGCAACGATCAATGCGGCAGAGATCACACATCCGCAAACGGTATGTATCAGCCGTAATTTTTTATCGTTCATTAATAAAAACTCCTCCCGAGAATAAATGCATATTAAATCATTATATTATACCATATTATTCGGAAAAAGTCAAATGTGATTTTCAAAACGCAATATTTGACCACCCGGAAATAAAAGTTTTTGAAGATGCTTAAGGAACTTTTTTTCAAAAAGTACCTTAAGCAGAGCTCGAACACTTGCCTTCGGCAAGCTACAAATCCGATTTGTCGGCTCACGCCTCCATTTTCCTTCGAAAAAACACCGGATCTGCACGGAGTCTCGATTCAATGCGAAGGCTTAAGCCTTCGCTTCTGCGCTTCAAAATCCCGAAGCTCTGCTTCGGGATTTTGGACAGAGTCAATACTTCCCGAATGTAGGGAAGTATTGTGCTCTGTCCCCCCTCTTTTTATTATATTTCGTCCTTGACTTTCTTTAGTCTAAAAATCCCGCGCGCTGCTCTATACCCTCCCAACCCTCCCGCAAGCGGGAGGGCGCTTGATAGAGCAGACTTCATTGTTCGGTGTTCTGAATTTCACGTTTAAGATTGGCGATGTTTTGTTCTTCATATTTTGCGAGCGCAGCTCGGATGCAAAATGCCGAGAACGACTTTTTGTCGTTCCCGGCGGTATTAATTTACAGATGAATATATGCGCCGATTACTTTGCTTACCTTATCGGCGGGGAGCAGATAACCCGAATTCAGCGCTTCGGACATAACGTATCCGCGGCGAAAATAGCAAGCGTAAACTGCCAAGTGGAGCTGAAATACATCCTCCGAGAAGATTGCGGGAAGATCGTCGCGTACGATTTTCTCAACCTCGTCGTACAAGCGTTTCGTAAGAACTTTCGCGTTTTCAGCTGATTCCGTGAGTTCGGCAACCGTCTTTTCGTCCATATTTGTAACAGTATTTCTGATCTCATCTTTATTCAGGATTACAAAAGCGGGGACGTATGCGCTTCCCGATTTTATCAGATACCCATAATCCGACAGCTTTTCGATGATTTCAGCGTTATGCTTTTTCGAATCGTTTCCTGAAGCGATATCGAAAAGAATCTTCGATTCTTCGTCGGAAAGAAAGCTCGGAGTGCGTGATGCAATGCCGTCGAATTCATATCTAAAGTGCTCGAATCCGTAATTGCTTCCGTGGTTTCCGACGAATTTCGGCTCTTCGATATTGCAATGCTGATAGCCGATCATATCCCAATATCCGTTGTCCGGTCTGCTCGTCCAATTTCGGATTCTTGGTTTTCTATACATAAAATGGTCAAAAGCCAACATCAGAAGCGACCATTTTGCGCTCTCGTAGTCGATATATGAGCCGTAAAAGCTCTTGCCAAGCGCGGTGAAAGCATCGTTAAGTTGATCAATGAAATCGGTCAGCGCTTTTGTAATTGAAGGTGCGGCGGTTAAGCACGCAATATGAGTTTGTTCCTGCGCCTGACGGCTGATGATCGGAAACGATGTTTGGTATTTGTTGTCGGTCTTGCTCAAAAAGGTTTCGCGTGTAAGCCATTCGAGTTCGTTTTCCATATAGGGAAGAGCTACACCCAATTCAATAGAAAGCTCTTCGGCTGTGGAGGGGGTTCCGTAAGCTTCGAGCATGATGTTCTGATACAATTTGTGTTCCATTACGCTGTAAGGCTGATTTTTGTCTCCGGGACGGGAACAATTGTTGCAAAAATTCACTTCCTCGGGTTTATAGCTTCTTACACCAAATTCTCTTGCCATATCCATACCTTCTTTCAAAATTTCTCTTGCACGGAAAAGCCGTGACTTTACCGTGTTTTCGGGGAGCGAGAGTGCCGATGCGATCTCGCGGACGCTTTTGTTTTCGATGTAGTAGGCAACGACGATGTCGCGGTAATCGCTCTTGATGAATGCCAGCTCGCGGCGGAGCAGGGACATTTCCTCCGCGTGTATCATTTCACCGAGGATATTATCGCTCTCGTCCTCAATCTCATAATCGCCGATGTCGGAACCGGTTACCGACTCGTTACGGTTATGCTTTCGTGCCGCCCATACCGAATAACGGTTGCGTGCGATCTGCCATACCCATCCGGAAAAGTTCGTCGGGATGGTTCCACCGTGTAAAGACGTGATTATCTGAAGCGCAATATCCTGCGTAAGGTCTTCCGCCTCGTAATGATCTCCCGTCTTTTTGAGGCAGAAGTAAAAGAGCTTTTCCATATAGTTCTCGGTAAATTCCTTTATAATCCGATCGCGCATATCGTTCGCATGTTGCATCGTCTCACCTCCCGTCACCCCTATAGTGTGGCGCTTTTGAATTTGGTTGCATGGTTTTTAAAAATTATAGCATATTTTTTTGAATTTGTAAAGTCACATAAAAATCACTAACATTTCACCCTCTTTTCGCGCGATTTTGTGTAATGTTCATATAAATTTAATATATTTATGGTATACTATACTATGTGTCAAAATGCGATTATTATATATAATCGGAAGCTTAATTGAAAGGATCACCGAAATGATTAAAATTTCTCACCTGGTGAAAAACTACGGCAATTTCACAGCCGTGGACGATATCAGCTTTGAGGTTGCTAAGGGCGAGGTTCTCGGATTCCTCGGTCCTAACGGCGCGGGCAAGAGTACCACGATGAATATGCTCACGGGCTATCTTTCCTCCACCTCGGGCTCGATCAAGATCGGCGGCGTTGATATTCTCGACGACCCGCTGAACGCAAAAAGACTGATCGGCTATCTCCCCGAGCAGCCTCCGCTCTACCCCGATATGACAGTTGAAGAGTATCTCTCCTTTGCTTACGACCTCAAGAACTGTAAGCTTAACAAGGAAAAGCACCTCCGCGAGATCTGCGAGGTTGTTAAGATCACAGACGTTTACCACCGTATGCTCAAGAACCTCTCTAAGGGTTACAAGCAGCGTGTCGGCATCGCTCAGGCGCTTGTCGGCAACCCGCCCGTCATCATCTTTGACGAGCCCACCATCGGTCTCGACCCCAAGCAGATCATCGAGATCAGAAACCTTATCCGTACCCTCGGTAAGGAGCACACCGTCATTCTCTCCACACACATCCTGCAGGAGGTTCAGGCGGTCTGCGACAGAATCGTCATCATCAACAAGGGTAAGATCGTTGCCAACGAGCTGACCGAGAACATCTCCCGCGCAGTTGAGAACACCCGCCGCTTCAACGTCAAGATCAGCGGACCTCAGCGCGACGTTCTCTCGCTCCTCCGCAACCTCCCCGGTATTTGCTACGCCGAGGTTCTTGCGGCACGCGACGGCGACGCTTATACTTATATGATCGAGAGCGAGGTCGGCATTGACATCCGTAAGAAGCTCTTCTGGGCACTTGCTGATAAGAAGTGGCCGCTTATCGGTCTTGAGGCACTCGGTATGAGTATCGAGGACATCTTCATTGCCGTTGTCGATAAGACTGCTCCCGAGGCACAGGCGAAGGCCAAGAAAAAGACCCGCTACGAGGGCGTCCGCGCGGCGGAGGAAAAGGAAATCGCATCCGATATCGTTGATAAGACCGTAGAAGAGCAGAAGAACGCTTCCTTTGAAGAGGAGAGCACCGATTCCGCTTACTACGAGGATCACTCGATCAAGGAAGACACCTTCGCATCCGACGATAAGAAAGACGAATAACAGAAAGGAAATCTAAACGCAATGCTTGCAATTTATAAGAAGGAGATGCGTTCGTATTTCATCAACCCTGTTGGATACGTGTTTATCGGCGTTTTCCTTGCGCTTTCCGCAGGACTTTGCTGCTACACCACTCTCCAGAGCAATACTTACAGCACCGCATCCTATTACTATTGGCTCATACTCAGTATGATCATCATCATCCCGCTTCTCACAATGAGAACCTTCTCCGAGGAGCGTAAAATGCGCACCGAGCAGATGCTTATGACCGCGCCCATTTCGATCACTGGTATGGTTATGGGCAAGTATCTTGCCGCAATGACCATCTACGGCGGCAGCCTGCTCGTTTCCTGCATCAACCTCATTCCTCTTTACATTATCGGTAAGGAAGAAAGCGCGCTCGATCCCGACGGTCTGACCGTCAAGGGTCCCGTTACCCCCGAGATCATCGGCTCCCTCCTCGGCGTGCTTCTCGTCGGCGCGGTATTTATCGCGATCGGTATTCTCATTTCGTCTATGACCGAAAACCAGCTCTCCGCGGCTGTTGTTACCATCGCGGTTCTCGCAGTAATGCTCATCCTCAACATCCTCAATAACGTAGGAACCGAGGAAGCGGGCACCCGTCTTATCAATAACTATGCAGTCCGCTACGTTATCGACTGGATCAGCGTTGTTTCGCGCTTTACCAACCTTCAGTACGGTATCCTTGACTGGTCTGCAATGCTTTACTACGTATCTATGACATTTATCGCAATTTATCTTACGGTGCGCGTTTACGAGCGTCGCCGTTGGGCTTAATGGAAAGTGAGGAACGAAAAAATGAAAAAATCTGCACTTTCCTCCCGTAAGCTCAAGTACGGAAGCCTTTCCGTCGCGCTTACCTGTGTCATCATTGCCGCAGTTATCCTTTTCAACGGCGTCTTCAAGATGCTCGCGGACAAGTACCTCTGGTACACCGATCTCACCCGCGATGAGATTTATACTCTCTCCGACGTTGCCGTAGAAGCAGTTGCCAACATCGACAAGGACGTTCACATCCTCTTCTGCGACGATCCCGATAATATCGAGGGCGAATATTACAGCAAGATGATCTACAAGACCGCGCTCGGCCTGGCAGAGAAGAACGATTATATCCACGTAGAGACCGTCAACATCTGGCGCGAGCCCTCGGCGGTCAATAAGTTCAAGACTAATTCGAAAGACTCGATCTACTCGACCGACGTTATCGTTTACTCGGGCACAGAGTTCCGCGTTTACAAGCTCCGTTCGATGTTCGTATTCAACGACACCAACTCCGAGACTCCCTGGGCATATCAGGGCGAGAAGAAGCTCGTTTCGGGTATTCTTGCCGTAACTCAGGCTGAATCTCCCATCGCGTGCATCACCGTTAACCACGGCGAGCCTTTTATGACCGAAAGCGCACTCGCAGAGACTCAGTATATGCTCGGTCTTCTTGAGGACGGCGGATATAAGGTAGAGCTCATCGACCTTGCGCATCAGGAGATCCCCGAGGATTGCCGCCTTATGGTGGTTTACGATCCTCAGGATGACTTCCTTGTTGCCGACGGAGTTTCGAACATCTCCGAGATCGAGAAGCTTGACCGCTTCCTCGACGGTACCAACGCGCTTATGGTATTCGTCAACCCGACGACTCCCGTGCTTCCCAATCTTGAGGAATACCTCGAGGAGTGGGGCGTTAAGTTCAACCGCCATACCAACAATATGGGCAATACCCTCGGTACTACCGTCCGCGACTATAACAACTCGCTGACCGAGGACGGCCTTACCCTTGTCGGTACTTACGCAACCGACGGTCTCGGTGCTTCTCTCCATAAGGATATGAGAACCACCTATCCTCCCAAGGTCATCTTCAAGAACGCTATGGCGATCTCCTACTCCGATACCTACGAGACCGTATGGTACGAGGATGAGAATGACAAGTCCTACACCTTCAGCTACGGTTCCTACTACAAGGACGGCGTATCCCGCTCGATGTTCGACGTATTCGTATCTCCCTTCACAGCGACCGAGATCGTTGACACCACCGTTGTCGGTGAGGCAACAGAGCAGGATCCCCTCAAGCTTATGACCATTACCCGCGAATCGAGAATGGTTGACAACGAAAACGAGGATTACTCCTACGTTCTCGCTTGCGGCTCGACCGATTTCCTCTCGAGCACTCTCCTCCTCTCGAACACCTACGGTAACACCGACCTTATGCTCAGCGCACTCCGCGCGACCGGCCGTGAGTTTATCCCCGTCGGACTCAAGCTCAAGCCCTTCGCATCGACCGATATCGAAACTCTTACCACAGCAAGAGCTAACAGATACACCATTACTCTCATCCTTGCTCCCACCCTCATCACCGCCATCGCAGGCGTTTACGTTCTCGTAAGGAGAAAGTACAGATGACGAACGGCAAGGCATTAAACGAGAGCACCGCACGTCTTCGCCGCCGCCGTTCGGTGGCGAAGATGCAGAGAAACTGGATAATCGCGCTCGCCGTGCTTACCGTTCTGCTCATCGCCGCATTCATCGTAGTCGATTATATCGTAAATATCGTATATTTCGAGGACTACGACGGTGCGAAGTACCAGATCAAGCAGAAAAACGGTATCTACGTTATGTGTGACTCAAACGGCGACACGCTCGATCTTTCGGTTTCCGCGGATACCTCCAAGAACACTTATATTTACGTGACCGAGCTCGGTACCGAGGTCAAGGTCGATCCTGAGACAGGCATCAATACCGTTTATTCGGTAATCGACACCGTCGAGGGTGAGGAAGTCGGCGTTTCTGACAGAATTCAGATGTTCAAGCAGATCAAGCAGGCTGATATCGACAAGATCGAGGTCCACAACGCGCACGGCGCGTTCACCTTCTTCGTTGACAAGGACGGCGATTTCCAGATCCAGGGCCACGTGGGCGTTCCCTATTCTCAGGTAATGTTCTCCTCGCTCGCGGTTTCCTGCGGATATTCACTCTCGACGAGAAAGATTCAGGATCCCATCAAGGACGAAAACGGTCTTTACACCGAATACGGACTTGCTCCCGAGGTCAGAGTCGACGAGAACGGCAATGAGTACAATTACGAGCCCTATTGGTACAGAATTACCGACATAAACGGTAATTCCCACACCGTTTATATCGGCGATGCAGTTCCCTCGAACACGGGATATTACGTCAAGCTGACCAACCGCGATGCCGTATACGTTATGAACTACAGCATCGATGGCTCATACCTCGGTATGTACGACGGTCAGGTCTACGACAGCATCGAAAGCGTGCTTCACGTTCCGATCGAGAAGTTCGTTACTCCCATGGTAACCTACCCCATGGAGCTCAACAACTATTTCGACGTCCGCGCTTTCGCTCTTTGGGAGGGTGATAAATTTAACTCCATTCCCGAGGACATCACCGACGAGGAGCTTGATAAACTCGATATCGATCCCGTCGTATCCTTCACCTACTGGGATCTTGAGGAGAGAACGGGTACCTTCTATGCGAACTCCCCCTATATCCTCGCATACCCCGAGGGATACGTCGCCAATGATAATGCGATCGACACCACTCTGCAGTCCTTCTACACGATGTCCACTCTCGGCGTTGTCAAGCTCGGCATCACCGAGGAGGATCTGAAGACCTACGGTCTCTACGAGCCCGAATACGTTATCTATTTCGACTTCCAGGGCAAGTACGAGCACCTCATCTTCATCAGCGCAGAAACCGAACGCGGTACGCGCTATATGACCTCGGGCATCTACGATATCATCGTAGAGGTCGACCGCTCGAAGCTTCCCTTCCTTAATTATACAAGAAACGATTGGGTAAACGATCTCTATTTCTCGATGAACCTCGCGTGGGCACAGAAGATCGAGGTCGAGTATGACGGCAAGCTCTACACCTTCGATCTTGACAACTCGCTCTCCGATTCTATGTCCAACCCCACCTACTCCGAGGATGCCAATAAGAAGGGCACCATCACCTCGGATAAGATGACGGTTCACGCATACGATTCTGAAGGCAACACTATGGATGCGGTCTCGCAGCTTACCGTAGTCGATAAGAAGGGCTTCACCTGGACGATCGACCACGAAAGCGTCAAGGCTTATAACTCGGCGGGTGAACGAGTCAATATCACGGGCGGCTATTATGCCACCAATAACCGCGACGAGAAGGTTGTGGTTCTTGAGGGCTACATCGACACCGCGGACTATCAGATCTACGTTACCGCAAATCAGATCCGTATCCAGACACACGACGGTGTGCTCGTTAAGGAGTATATGCGCTACGGTATGTCGAATCTCCGTAAGTTCTTCTCCGCGCTCCTTTACGCGTCGAAGCAGGGAAGCGTACACGACGGAACCAACGGTCTGACCGAGGCAGAAGTCGATGCAATTCTCGCGAACCGCGCGGGCTACGACGTCCGCATCAAGGTTGATACCTCCTATGTGGACCCCGATACGGGCAAGAAAGTCGTATACGAGTATAAGTATTATAACTACTCCGAGCGTCAGGCGATGATCACGGTCAACGACGGCGACGGCGAGTTCCGAGTTCTCCGCTCCTTCACCAAGAAGGTAGCCGAGGATGCGGCAAAGGTAATCTCCGGCGCACCCATCAAGGCGACCGATAAATATTCGTAATTGAAAAACGAGGCTGAGTGACACGTGCGCTCAGCCTCGAATAATATAGGAAGGTAAATTTTCGCTAAGGCGAAAATTTGATTTTTAATTAAAAAATATATACGCTTGTCACTTCTGCAGTACAGACTTCGGTCTCCTCATCCACCACTGCCGTGGTCCACCTTCCCCGCTGGGGAAGGCTTGTTTAGCAAGTGCGAACATCAGTTACAGCGATATAGTTGTGCGAAAACGCTTGTTAAATGCTCGTAAATTGTTCACTTGGCTTGTGGCTAACTCTAATAACCGTAACAATAAATACTCTTCGCTTTCATCATCCGATTCCTATGATTAAACCGATTGCAATGTTCAGAAATACCAAGCGAGATTATAAATAAGCCTTCCCCAGCGGGGAAGGTGGCAGCCGAAGGCTGACGGATGAGGAGACCGAAGTCTGTACTGCAGAAGTGACAAGCGCACAAACTTTTTTATAAAATCCGAAAATTTTCGCCGCGCGAAAATTTACCTTTCAAAAACCGCAAAAAAATTTGTGAATTTTTTAGAAAAAGTGAAACCTTCCACGATTTTTTCGGTCTTATAGGGTGAAACCGAAGCAAAGGATGTGAGATTTTGGACGACAAGAAGATTATCGAGCTGTTTTTCGCGCGGGACGAGCGCGCACTCCGAGAGTTCTCGGCGAAATATGGCGCGCTTTGCAGAAAAATTACGAGGACCATCCTCGGGAACGACCTCGACGCGGAGGAATGCGAGAACGATACCTACCTTTCGCTCTGGAATTCGATCCCGCCCGCGCGGCCGCACCGCCTTTCGGCTTACGCCGCAAAGATCGCGCGAAACCACGCTCTGAGGCGGCTCGAGTATATGAATGCGCAAAAACGCCGCGCAGTGCTCCTGCCGACGGAGGAGCTTGCGGAGCTGATCGGAGTCGAGGAGGACAGGTCAGCCGAGGAGCTGGCAAAGCTCATCTCGGAATTTCTGCGAGGAGTGAGCGACGATGAAAGACGCGTTTTCGTCCGTCATTACTTCTCCCTCGAGCCGCTCGAGCAGATCGCGGGCGATGAGGGCTTCAGCGTCGGAAAGATCAAATCCATGCTTTTCAGAATGAGACAAAAACTTCGTATCTATTTAAATAAGGAGGGTTTTCAAGTATGAACAAGGAAAAAATGAATCAGGCGATCGGTATGCTTGACGAGGACGTCATCGCCGATGCGCTTGAAGGGAAGAAGACCGCGGGCGGAGTCACCCGACGTAAGCTCGCCGTCGCACTCATCGCGGCAACACTCGCCGTCGCGCTTCTCGTCGGCGGTATCGGTGCGGCACTCTCGCGTACGGGCGGTAAAGGACCGATCTCGCTCCTGCCTCCCGAGGATGCGACCGTCATCAGAAACGTCACCACGACTCTGCAGGTCACTCCCGGCACGCTCTACGGAAGCGGCAATTATCCGTCGGTCGAAACACAGGTTGGCGGCGCGCCCAATAATGAATACGCAACTGTCAACGAGCTTGAGCTTGATCGCGAGCTTTATGACAGTATGGTCGCGAGCAACGATCCCGACCGCGTCTGGGCGTTGAAGCTCGATATCTCGCCTAACCTCTATATGACCGAGGAATATATCGAGCGCGAGATTGCGTATTGGATGTCAAAGGCAGATGCGGAGGACCTTTCCGCGCTCGCTGACGTCTACGCGCAGTTTAAGCAGGATTTCGATATCGACGCGCTCTACGAGGCGAATAAGGATAAGTATGAGCTCGACGAGATCTATAAGTATTTCGCAAGCGGCGAGCTCGAGGCGGCTCTGCTCAACAAGGACGTCGATGCGCTTATGAAAAAGGCGGAAACGCTTTGGAACGAGTGCGTCGATATCAAAAACGGCTATTGGAAGGGACTTGTCCCCGCAGTACGCAAGGCTCTGAACGATTTCGGCATTGAATTTGTCGAGGAAGACGATTCCTTCATTATCTTCGTCACCGAGGGAGAGCTCCTTGCGATCAAGGGTATCGGCGGCGTAAAATTCTCCAAGGCAACTAAATATGATATGACCTTCGCGCAGATCCCGACAGTCGCAGAATGGCGCGGTAAGCTCGTTTCGAATAAGCTTGCACAAGAGCTTGCAAAAAACGAGGGCAATAAGGACGTTCTCTTTGCCATCACCGCCGAGCCCGCGGCATTCATCGAGATGATCGACCGCTCAAACTACGAGGCAAGTTACCTTGAGCTTTTCTCCGAGGCAGCGAAACGCCCCGCATACCGCGCGGCACTTGAAGCGGCATCTGCCGATCCCTCAAAGCTTGAGACGGCGATCGCCATCTGCGGTGAGGCAATGGTCAACGATTACCTTTGGGACGGCGTTTTCGATGCCGCACGCTTCGATCTCGGTACGGTCGAACTGAACGAAACTATCGAAATTATGCGCTCGAACCTCTACCGCGACGCAACCGAGGTCTACGCCGAATTCGCGCCCCTCGTCCGTTATATCGAAATCAATGAAAACGGCAACGTAGTATTCTACGTAACCGCCGACGAGCTTGCGGCTCTCACAACCGCACGCGAATACTGCTTCAAATTAGCTTCTTAAGGAGGACCGCGCAATGAGGGCGAGAAAATTATTACCTTTAATTATAATAGTAATCATCCTACAGCTCGCCCTCGCCTCCTGCGCGGGCATCGGGGACGGGGCTATAATGAATGATCTTAAAGCGAGCGTTTCTGATGGGGTTGAAGAGCGGGATGTGGAAAATAATTGCGTTCTGACGGTTTATGACAGCCAAGGAAACGGCTCTTCCCGCGTGAGAATCCCCGTTTCCGATATGTCCGAGCTGATGGAGATCATCCTTGAAGGCGAATATGCCGCCGTAGGATCAACATCTACTCCGGCTAATAAGTACGTTTTGATTGACTTTCCTTCTAAAATTAATCTCGACAGCAACACGGGCGTTTACAATGATGTAAAGGTCTATTTCGACGGTTTTGTTGCCGAGATAAATCCTACCGAATCTCCGCTTGGACGTCAAGCCGGCATCTACGATCGTGTGATTCAGTTTATGAACGAGGCAAACAAAGAAGTTGCAAATTCCGAATACAACGCGGGCTTTGACTTTGACACGCTTATTGTGTGTGCAAGTGCTGTGTATGATTTTAAGTTCTCGGATTTTGAAGACCTCGGCTGCATCGGTGTCAAAAGTTTGATGGATACAAATGACGGCAAATGTTGGTGGACTTTTACGTTTGATGCTTCTTCCGAGGCACAAATACGCGATATCGCATCCAAACTAAAGTCGCGCAGCGAAATAACCTCGGTGGAATTTAACGTGTATTATACGCCTGATTGAGGAATAAACGATGTTCAGACTGAAAAAACTGTTTTCCATACTGCTCGTCACGCTGATGATCTTGTCCCTCGCCGCCTGCGAGGGCATCGGAGACGGTGCGCTGATCGGTGATATTGAGCTTGACGGAGTGCGCATCGTTTGTGCCGTTGAGGCGTATACCGGTGATAATGAGCTTCTTGACTCTTTCAAGATGGACGGTGCGCCAGCTAACGAGCTGTTTGCGTATATGATGGAATACGAATATGACGAGCAAGTTATCGACAGCATAATGTCCGATCCTTACGTTGTAGTTTCATTTGAGCGTTATGATCTCAAGGGCGTGAAGCTATCCGATCTTGATCCCGAAAACGGACGTAAATACCAATACCGCGTGACCGGAAACGATAACACGGCGCAAAGATCCGCCGAGTCGGAATACTACGACCGCCTCGGCAACGCGAACGGACTGTACCAAAAGATAGTGGAGCTTTTCAACGTCCGAAGCCAATCGAACGGTTATTTTTGCTCCATTTATTCGAATGAGCCGTACAGCGCGTACGTCAAAGCAAAGGCTGATTCCGGTTATAGATTATATAAGCTGCTAACCGATGCGGAGTACGTCACAGGACTTGACCGTACCTCCAACGAAAAGGCATATTATATCATCGGTTTCAACGGTGCGTCGGATAAATGTTATTACATTTATGAGGACGATTTCGTTGAGGAATTTGATTCGACTGTCGAGGACGGAGATCTTTATAAACCGCTCGGACATGTAAAGGGGATATATGCGACGGCTGAAAGGTATTTCATAGAAGCCTTGAAGACTACGAATAACAAGGACCGTGAGGTGGGAGCGTACCTCAATCGCCTGACGGTAAGGACCAAGATGGGCGTTATGACCGTTAACGATTTCAGCGATATAGGTTGCGTTTACTTAGAAAAAGATAATCCGTCGATGAAAAATGGCGAGTATTGTTGGCGAGTATATTTTCAAAGAGTCTCATCATTGTATGAGCTTGAACAAAAGGCAAAAATACTGGAGGCAAGGGAAGACGTCACTTACGTCACGCCGATAGGCTTTATGACTATTGACGATTAAATAATCCCTGCATAACAAAAAACGGGGCACGGTCTTGTATCTGCCCCGATCTTATTGCAGTGATATATTTCGTCCTTGATTTTGTTTCAGCCGAAACCTTTCGCGCGGTGCTGACTGCCCTCCCCACCCCCTCCCGCAAGCGGGAGGCGCTCCTTCTTAGTTTGCGAATTCTCTGAGCCTATTTTATTATAATTGAAATTTGCCTCGGCAAATTTCTACCTTTACGTTTCGCAAAGCGAAATATATCGTATCGGCAAAGCCGATATATCGTATCCGAAGGATATATCGCGCTCGCAAAGCGAGCATATCGCGCGCCGCGCACGGCGCAACTCCCGGACTTAATCACATATCAACCTCCGAGCTGCCCGGGACGTCGAGGGCGCCATTCCCTACGGTGATAATTTTGTTTGTGCATATTGGTTTGGTTGGGCTATATAATATAGTTCATCAGGGGTGAAGGAGCAAAAATCTCCCCGTGGGGAGATTTTACTCCTTCCAAAATGTCGGTGGGGCGCCGCCATTTTGAAGCGCAAGGGGGATTTCGCCCGCTGCGGCGGTCGACTTAAGGAACTTTTTGAAAAAAGTTCCTTAAGAAACCTCAAAAACTTTTCGGTTGCTGTTGCTTTAATTAATTCGAAAATTTCCGAGCCGTCGGCTCGGAAATTCACCATATCTCTTACCTTTTACCTTCCAATAAAAAAGCAACCGTTTGCTTTCGCAAACGGTTGCTTTTATTGGTTATTAGCCAAGCTTAGCCTGGTTGATCTTAACGCCGGGGCCCATCGTGGATGCGATTACGCAGCTCTTGATGTACTGACCCTTAGCAGCAGCGGGCTTTGCCTTGATAACTGCGCCAACGAGTGCGTCGAAGTTCTCCTGGAGCTTCTCCTGGCCGAAGGAAACCTTGCCAAGAGGGCAGTGGATGATGTTGGTCTTGTCAAGACGGTACTCGATCTTACCTGCCTTAGCCTCGTTTACTGCACGAGCTACGTCGGGGGTAACAGTACCGTTCTTGGGGGAAGGCATAAGTCCCTTAGGACCGAGTACCTTACCGAGACGGCCGATAACGCCCATCATATCAGGAGATGCGATTACAACGTCGAAGTCGAACCAGTTTTCCTTGGTGATCTTCTCAACAAGCTCTGCGCCGCCAACGTAGTCTGCGCCTGCAGCAGTAGCAGCCTCGATCTTAGCGGGATCCTTTGCGAATACGAGAGTCTTAACAGTCTTACCGGTACCGTTGGGGAGTACAACTGCACCACGAACCTGCTGGTCAGCGTGACGGGAGTCAACACCGAGGCGGATGTGGATCTCAACGGTCTCGTCAAACTTTGCCTTTGCGGTCTGGCATACGAGAGCCATAGCCTCAGAGGGATCGTAAGCCTTCGAACGGTCGATGAGCTTAGCACTATCTACATACTTCTTACCCATTTTAGCCATTTTAACTTACCTCCTCTTAGTCTTCTACGGTGATACCCATGGAACGTGCGGTTCCTGCGATCATGCTCATTGCAGCCTCGATGGAAGCAGCGTTGAGGTCGGGCATCTTGGTCTCTGCGATCTTTCTTACCTGATCCTTGGTAAGATGAGCAACCTTGGTCTTGTTGGGCTTTGCGGAGCCGCTCTCAATGCCTGCAGCCTTGAGAATAAGAACAGGTGCGGGGGGAGTCTTGGTGAT
>JAZRGT010000006.1:0-17917 GCA_045644325.1 Eubacteriales bacterium
ATATGCGGCGATTCGGTGATCGATATGTACTGTCGTTCTGCTTCAATCAGCGCCGATGCCAAAAGCGAGGTATATGCAGAGGCATCCGTGTCGGATATCAATCCGAAAAAGAATATGAAGCTGATATATCAAGGTGTAGAAAAAGAACTCGAATTTACCGATATAACAAATAAAGGCTATGAGGTTTCCGAGTGGGCGGTAGTAGAGGGCATTACTCTGAAAATTTTACCGATCTACACTAATAACCGATTTTTACTGCTTGAAGCGGAAGGACTCGAAAATGCACTTGTTTCGGCGGCCCTGACGTTACACGATTCGGAGGGCAACACTATTGCAAGTAACGGAGCGAAAATTATTGACGACAGATATTATTTGCTCACGGCAAAAGATAATCTACCCGGAGATATAGTAAAGATTGAAATCAATCATATCCGCATACAGCAGAAAACCGAAACTCAGGAGTTTATAATTCCTCTGCCGGAAGATAATACGGAGCAAGATATAAATATTCCTTTGTTCAAAACGGCGTTGTTTTACGATACCGCCACATATGTTCGCAGAGATGGTAAGTATGTATATCTGACCGCAACCGTTATGCCCAATGCAGGCACAAAGTTCCGCGATTTTATGTTGCACTATGATATCGGAATTTCGACGGAAACATATAGCATCGAGTACGGAGATGACGGCGCTGAAATCAATACTTACAAAATAGGAATTGCCGAAGATGCAAAGGAATTGCATGTTAAATGCAATGATTATAGCTGTATGATGTTCGGCGGTGATGAGCCTCTTGCCGAAATCATTATAAAAAAGAAATAATTTTTTTGAAAAGTCATCTTTTTTGGTGACTTTTCTTTTTTCTTTGAAACAAAGCCAAAATCCCAACTGTTATATATAGTAAGAACATACCGAAAGGAAGTATTACTATGAAAAAAACAATTATTTCGCTATTCTTACTGTTATCAATGATTTTAACATCGTTTTGCTTTACATCGTGTTCGGATGAAAAACAACCGCCCGAGGTAGATAACAGCTACACCGATAATTACATTTATACTGAGCAGGGCGGCGTATTATATAAAATCAATCCAATAACCGCATACGCTACTCCCGTGTGCCCCGATCCGCTATGTATGCACAATGATAAATCGTGTTACTTTTACGGTATGTCGGAAGGAGACGTGAAAATCCTTGGGCAATACATATATTACATGAAGGATAGCAAACTGTGGGAATACCATAAAACCTTGTGTCGATTTAATTTGGAAAGTGGAGCTTACGAAGTCCTCTATCAAGCCGAAGAAGGCAGTATAACCGATATGTATGCTTCGGAGCGATACGTGTATTTCAACTATGTAAACCTAAACGAAGGAAAGTACGAGTATTACATATATAGATATGATGTGGTTGAGAAGAAAGCAGAGCGTCTTTCCGACAAGTTTGATGATGCTCAAAATGCTTATGCAATAGACGGCGACCGTGTATATTGGAGAGGAACATTCGACGAAGATACAAAGTATTCCACAACGCTTGATTATAAATACCGTCGTGATAATGATGAAAAACAAAATCACACCGCAAATGAAAACACCGGAAAATATTTTTATAGGTTTGAAAGATCGGGGTTTGATCAGGCGTCTTTTTCAGATTTGCAGAGGCTGATAAGGGTTGATCTCACTACCGGAGAGGAAGTCATTGTTTTTGAAGATCTTAGCTGTGCTCCCATTGTTCATGACGGAAAGATCATTTACTCCAAGTTGGGAAAACCAAGATATATGGGTGATGTGTTTGATGAAGAAACGGGTGATTATAAGCCATATTATGATAAATGGGGCGGAAAGTATTACATCTGCGATTCGGACGGAAGTAATGAGCGGTTATTGTGCGACTTCGGCGACACAAAATATATTTCTCAGTTCCATCCAAACACTATTGGACTAAAACGGGGTGTCGGCGATTGGGTCGTGACTTGGATGCAGACGTATGTACCCGAGAGCGATGACGGCAGCGGAAAGGTTATGCGAGGAGATAATGCTTACTTGCTCATAAACATCGTTACGGGCGAGTTTAAGGAGGTTCAATTTGAAACACGTTCTTGAATTACAGGGTATCAGTAAAAGATACGGTAAGGTGCAAGCGCTATCCGATGTAAATATCAAGTTGGAGCACGGCATTTACGCCTTGCTTGGCCCAAACGGAAGTGGCAAATCTACGATGATGAATATCATCGCGGGATTACTCAAGCCTACCAAGGGTATCGTGCTATATAACGGTGACGAGATCAAGAAAAGCGGTGTTGTGTATCGCGCAAAGATCGGATATATGCCGCAGTATCCCGCGATGTATCCATCCTTTTCGGTTATGGAGTTTCTTCTGTATATGGCAGAGCTGAAAGGTTTAGGAAAAGGAACTGAGCGTGAGCAGATTGACTATCTCTTGAACAAGGTCGAGCTATCCGATGTGACCGACAGAAAAATATCCGCTTTATCGGGCGGAATGAAGCAGAGGCTTTCACTTTGTACGGCTATTCTCGGCGACCCCGAGATACTTATTCTCGACGAGCCGACGGCAGGTCTCGACCCGAAACAGCGCGTCTCTCTGCGCGAGTTTATTTCGGAAATCTCTGCGAATAGGACGGTCATATGGGCGACTCATATCGTTTCGGACGTTGAAAAGCTCGCCGATGAAGTCATATTTATGAAAAAGGGTGTTGCGACGCTTGCCGAACTCTGGGGCTCACTCGAGGAGCAGTATCTTTCTTTCTTCGGTGACGTGATATGAAGCTGTTTCGATTTGAAGTCAGAAAGCTTACCCGCTCCGTTGGATTCAAGTATCTCTGTGCCGCGCTGTTGATACTTAATTTCCTTTTCTGCCTTTTCGGAAATCTCTATTCGCCGACAAATGATGAATATATCACGAGGTATGAGGATAATATCGGGTACGTCATCCGCGTTGCCGAGCGCAATCTTCTTGAATACGAGGCTTTGTCGGATGCCGAGCACTATATGATCCGCTATCAACGCGACGTGATAAAGCACTATTCCGATTTGCTTGATAGCGGCGTACGTCCCGAAAAGGCGCGGGGATGGAACGAGTTCTTCGATAATAAAGCCGACGACCTTCTTATGCTTGTTGCCGCAGTCCTTTCGGGAGTGCTCGTATCAATGTCGGAATTCGATAACGGAACCGAAAAGCTGCTTCATATGACGGCGCGCGGACGGCGAAGCATTACGGCAAAGATATCGGTCTTGGCGTGCTCATCCCTCATCATTTGCATATTGCTGATGCTTTCAAGCCTCTTGGGCATCGCCTTGCGGTTCGGTTTGTCCTCGCCGACCGCTCCGCTATGCTCGGTCGAGTGTTTCGCGTATTGCCCTTATGGGATCTCGGTGACAGAGTATCTGGTTACGTCGCTCGCGATAAAAACGCTTAATCTCTTTTGTCTCTCACTTTTTGCCGCACTCTGCGCAGTGGTGACAAGGAGCTATCTCGCGTCGATCACGCTTTCGCTCGGTTCGATCGGGGCGGGTTATATACTTTCGGTGGGCGCAATGTCGAATCTCTTGAATTATTATTCCGCTGCGCTGACAGACCCTGTATTCGAGCGCTATCGGTCGATCAATTTTTTCGACCGATCGATAGACTTAACGGTGATTTTGTTTACCGTTCTTATAACAGCCTGTCTGTTTTCCGCGTTTCTTTTTTACTTCTTGTTTTTCAGAGGTTTGGCAAGCTCCCGTATGGAGGGGATTGATAGAAAGCTCCTCGGATTTGTTGGAAAGGCGAAGGAGCGTGTTGTTTCAATGCTACCGCGCATAAATCCGCGCAGAAGGAGTCTGCTTTTTTCCGAGGCGAAGAAATCATTTGTAAAATCGCATCTCATCATCCTTTGCGCGGTTATGATATGTATTAAGCTCGCATTTTGCTATGCAGGTGATATCGGACGCAATCCTGCCGAGGATTACTACCGTGAACGGTGCTATGAGTTGAGCGGTGATCTGACCGAAGAAAAACGCACGCTCATTTCGGGGAAGCTCGCCGAATGCAGGGAGGTGCTGTCAAAATTCGATTCAATGAGAAATGCCGCCGTGAGCGGTTTGATAACGGGCGAGGAGTATCAAGCCTACCTTGATGAGCATTCAATTGCGTCGGCAGATCAGTTCGCATACTCAAAGCTGTCGCTTCAATGCGCCCGCATAGATGCCGCCGCCGATAAGGGAATCGGTGCGAAGATTATTTATGATACAGGATGGATAAACTTTTTCAACAGCGGCTCCGATACTATACTGTATATTTTCCTGCTGCTCTTTTTCTGCGGAATATATGAAAATGAGTACAAAACGGGATTTTTCCGTATTGTCTCGGTTAGCGTGAGCGGAATGAAAGCTTTACATAGGAGTAAGCTCTCGCTTGCCGCGATCGTTTCCGTATTTGCGTTCGTGCTTTTCGCTTTGACAGACTTGATGTTTCTCGCGAATTCATTACCGCTGCCCAATCCGGGTTATTCGCTTGCGAGCGTTCTCGAAAGCTCTGCTTCGATTCCGCTATGGTGCGCGATGATTGCAAAATATGCCGTGGGATGTGCAGTAGCGGTCTTGTTTTCATTCACGGTATGTCTGCTTTCGCGATTTTTGAAAAAGACCTATCTCGTCATACCGACGGGATTGATTATTGCTTTATTTATAACACTTTAATAAAACAGGATAGTCCGATTCCGGGCTATCCTGTTTTTTACTTCTTGATCGAATAATAAATGCACTTGTGCGTTATCCCGCGATACTCAATTTCGGCGGTCATTTTTGTGCGCTTCATACCGCACTTTTCCATAACGCGCATGCTTGCGGTGTTTTCCTCGAATGCGCCCGCAAGGATCACCTCGAATCCTTTCGAGAACAGATGTTCAATCACCGCACCGAATGCCTCGGTTGCAAATCCTTGATTGTGATAATCGGGATGCAGAGCGTAGCCCATTTCGATATTGACGCCGTTTACCTCGGTGTCGTTGAGTATTCCTATAAGCTTGCCGTCGAGAAAGATGCCGAAAACATATCTGTCATCCATCTCGGAAAGCGCGCGGAGGGCAGAGAAGAGCTTTGTCTCATCCTCTCGCGTGGTCAGATCGGGAACCATATAGGTCGCCTTGACTACGTCACTTTTGAATATCGCCATCAGCGCGTCGAAGTCGCATTCGCGTATTGCGCCGAGGGTCAGGCGTGTGGTGGTTATTTCTCTCATAGTGTTATCCAAAACCTTTTCAAATCAACATTTCTATCCGGCTCGTGTACCGTGGATTCATAAACACCGCCGTTTGCGAGAATGGTCTTTTCGCTCCCGATGTTGCCATCAATACAGGTAATCAGCACCTTATCAAGCCCGATCTCGCGGCAGAAAGGAAGCGCCATTTTCAGCATTTGTTTTGCATATCCCTTGCGCCTTTCACTCGGTCTTACAGAATAACCTATG
This sequence comes from Eubacteriales bacterium, assembly GCA_045644325.1. Classification (GTDB taxonomy): domain Bacteria; phylum Bacillota; class Clostridia; order Oscillospirales; family CAG-272; genus CAG-390. Next base: position 5,467 of record JAZRGT010000006.1, read on the forward strand.
TGCCCACCAAATTTTTCAAGATAATCGTTGAAATAATGCCTTACTTGAATCATACCGAGTACTTTGCCGTCACTTTTTTGGACAAGCATAAATTGTGTTGCCAAGACACGATCTGCGGGCAGAGTTTCGGGAGATTCGTATTCCTTGCATTTTTGTATAAAACCGATCGGGTCTTCAAATCTGCGCAGAGAACCGGTTCCGTCCATCGAGTCGCCAGTGTCAAGAAACTCCCCACGGTATTCTTTTATTTGATCTGCGTATTCGGCAGAGGGTTTGATTAAGATAAGTTGTTCTATATTGTTCTCAATCTTTCTCAACGAATCTTTCTTTACCTCTTCTCTCAATTTACGCGTCCACTCCGACCATTCGCAATTTGCCTGACCATAGCGGAGATTTTCCTCATATTCAAGGGGGATCCACGTCGAGATATCGGCTTCGTTGTGCGAGACGAGCGCCTCAAGATTGTCAAGCGACTTGAAGAGCTTTGCCTCGGGTGTTGCGAGTGCGTTCATTTCATCGAAAAGTTCGGAGAATTCTTCACGCATAGGAGAGGGCAGAGAAGAAAGCATTGTTTTGACAGCCGAATCTTCTTCTTTTTCGTGCTCGGAGGTTTTGTTGAAAGCGGGAATGTCGCCCGTGACCGCCTCGCCAAAATCGTGGATAAGGCACATTTTTATTACCTTGTTTATGTCAATTTCGGTGTATTCGTCGGCGCAGAGCATAGCCATTACCGCGAGTCGCCACGAATGCTCTGCAACACTTTCGTGCCGACCGCTCGAGGTCCAGGAATGCCGCGTGTTGCTTTTGAGCTTTTCGATCTTGTTTAAAAATTCTATGTATTCTCTCGGTTTCATTTTAACATAGAGATTCCTTTCGTTGTTGAATTTGAGTGTATCACCTTTATAGTTGAAACTATAGTTAGAAAGCTATGTTCGCACTTGCATATCAGCCTTCCCCGGTGGGGGAAGGTGGATCGCTTGCGAGACGGATGAGGCGCCTAATAAGATACTGTTTTTCGCGTCAGCGAAAATCTTCCAAAAAGGTTGCAAACTAAATACTTCATTCTGAATTCAGATTGCAAAATAATGAAGTGCTAAGGTTATTTGCCAAATATGGCTCGGATCTTGTTTTTCATTGGTAAATCGGGAAGATTTTCTCGCTTCGCTCGAAAAACGATATCTTAATTGAACCGCCTCATTCGTCGCTTCGCGCCACCTTCCCCCACCGGGGAAGGCTGATATGCGAGTGCGAACATAGTTGTTTAAGTGATGTTGATTTTTAGTTAAAACCAAGCACTGCGGTAAGAAATAATATACCTGCAAAGATATATTTTTTTATCTTTTTATCATAATCCCTTTCATAAACTCCGATCGGTTATGAAAAGCATAAGCGATCATCTTTTCTTCCTCGGTGCAGCCTATGAGAAGCTTGATCTCGGAGTCGCGTTTCCACAGGTCGACGGTGCAGATGATCGCATCGCACTTTTTGTCGGGCAAAGAGCCGAGCCACACGTCGATTCCGCCGCCATCCATTGATTCTGTGTTGTCGATATAGCCGTAATCCAGCTCGTATGTGATGTGCGGATAGCGCGGGTGAGCGCTGCCCTTCGGTCTGTCGATGACGATCTTGCCGGAGGAAATAAGCTTATCCACGGCTCGCCAGAAATGAATGTTTTGTTCCATGATTTTACCTATTGTTTTTTAGCCTTGACCAAAAGGAAATTCGGCTTGTGAAGATCCTTTTCCCAGCTTTTGTCCATAGCGATCGTTTCCGCGCTCGGAACGGGTTCCATCATCCTTTCGACGGTAAATCCCGCATCGCAAAGGGAATTTACGATCTCGGAAAAGGTTCGGTGATATTTTCGGACGCCCTCGACGAACCATTTTGTGCTTCGTTCGCCGCCGCGTGCGTAGTCGGTAAGTTTATAATGAAGTACGTTGCCATCGTCATCCCTGAACCATCCCGCGCCCGATATCGGCGCGGTCGTCAGCGGATGCTCCTGAGAAAAGATGAAGTACCCGTCGGGGTTCAATACTTCGTAAACTCCACGGACAAACGCGGCGAAATCCTCGACGTAATGCAGAGCGAGCGAGCTGAAAACAACGTCATACTTTTCCTTGATGAAGGAAAGATCGCTCATATCCGCGCGCAAAAATTCGATGTCGGGATGCTCTGCGGTTGCGACCTCAAGCATCTTCTCGGAAATATCGATACCGAGAACTCTCGATGCGCCTCTTTCCTTGAATTCGGCGCAGTTTTCGCCGTAGCCGCAACCGAGGTCGAGGACAGCCTTGCCCGAGAGATCGGGCGAAAGCGAGAAGAGCGCGGGCTTTTCTTCGAGGTTGTTTGCACTGTACTTGTTACTGCGAATCCTTTTGTAGCCGTCAAAAAACTCCTGATTGTCGAATATGTTCTGCGATTTGCTCATTTGAATGCTCCTTAAAAAGGCTTTTTTGCAAGATACAAAATATAGGTGTCGTTGAATACGACCTTGTTGCCTCCCGCGAGCACAGCTGCGCGCAGTCCGTCGAAAAACTTGGTTTTATACGGCTCGGGGATCACGAGATGATCGCAATGAGTGCCGCAGTAGGCGACGTATTCGTCCGCGGTGAACTCGCGTGTACCGTAAAATTCACGTTTTTCAAAATCAACGTAGCCGTAATTCGGCGCGTTCGTGTACTTGAACGAGCCGTGTGTGTACTCGGTTTCGGGTTTGTAGTATGCGGAATAAACCTTTTGAATTTCGGTGTAGAGTGCCTCGTTCGGCGTCTTGTAATCGCCGCGCATCAGGATCATTGCAAGTGTTCCGCCCGGCTTCAACAGATCGAAGGTCTTGGAGAACGCGATCTCCTCGGGAATCCATTGGATGGTCGCGGCGGAATATATGAGGTCGAATTTTTGTGTGCCGAAATCGTGCGTGATGAAGTCGTCGTTTACAATGCTGAAATTCGGAAGGTGACCGTATTTCTGCTTCATCTTTTCATAAAGATGCTCACCGAGCTCGATGGCGTTGTAGTCGCATCCGGTGGAGAGAATCGGATCGGTAGCCTGTCCCGTGCCGGGTCCGAGCTCGAGAACCGATTTGCCGATACCTATTTCCGCATATTCGATCAAAGCGGCAAAAAGCTCGTCAGAATATCGCGGACGGTATTTGTCAAATTGTTCGGGGATCGTGTCAAAAATTTTTCTGAATTCCATAAGCGTTCTCCTTTATAACTTGCGAAGAAGATCTTCGGCTTCTTTGAAAAAGCGCGGTGTGACTTGAGGATAAGTAAGATTATCGGGGATGGCATCAAATGCCTCGACCGCCTTCATTTCGCTTTCGGGAAGCTCTCCGAGGGACTTGGCTACGGCAAGGAAAACCATTCCGTTTGCGCAACCGTTTGAATCAAATCCCCAATAGTCGCAAACGGGATGGATGTCCGCGTCCTTTATACCGCTTTCCTCAAAAAGCTCACGGCGTGCGCATTCGAGCGGAGTTTCGCCCGCCTCGATATGCCCGCCCTGAGTTTCCCAGGTGTCGCGCTCCTCGTGCATTGAAAGTATCCACTTGCCGCTGAGGTTGGTGCAAACGGCGGTGAACATATAATTTTCAAGATAGCCGACGGGATAAAGTCTGCACTGCAATTCCTTGCGCGGTGGTTTGGGAGGGTTAAGATCGATCCCGAGTTCCTTGCATTTTTCGAGGGCGTGAGCGTGACCGTTCCGCGCGGCTGTTCTGTACCAAAAGACCGCCTGCTCGATGTCGCCTGTTTCCTCACAGTATTTTGCGATATCGTATTGCGCCGCGCTGTCGCCGTCGTATGCCTTTGACCGTGTGGAGCGTATTGTGTCTACGCCCAAAGCATTCTTCAAAAACTCAACAAGTCTTTCACGGTACTCACCGAGCATAATATTCTCCTCGGTGGTATCGTATTTATTGTCGCCTTTGTCGGTGAAATATGTAAGTGTATTTTTGTTTAGTGAGATCGAGTCGAGCGGCCAACCGGGATGACGCTTTTCTGAAGGTGTGTCGATCATATAAAATGCGCTCGCCCGTGTAGCTTCACTGTTTTCCATAAAACTGTGCACCGCGCCGCAATTATATACAGCGATGCCGTCAAGATAGTATGCGAGCACTTTTCCGCCAAGTGAGCGGACGAGCGAGGAGTAATATTCTATCATTTCTTCCTCACCGAGCCTTTTGCATCCCATAGGAGTGCGTATGTTAAGTCCGGGCTGACGCGGATCGTCGAGTGGAAGCGAATCGAAATAAAGACCCGAATCGTTGCAGATAACGAGATCGGAATATTTGCCGTAAAACGCCGCCTTCTGCCGTGCATTTTCTTCGGGATCGCGCCCGGTTTCGGGCGGCTCGTCTGTGATTCCGAGATCTGACAGCGTGAGGAATTCAATATCACATCCCTCAAGCATATCGGCAAAACGCTTGACCTTGGATGGATTTGTCGTTCCTATCAATACTTTCATTTTGTTACTTCCTTCGTAAATAAGTTGAATAAATCGTATACTTTGTCAATATCCAAATTGATTAATTCGCAGAATGAGTATTTTTCTGTAAGAGAACGCACGAACCTTGCTCCGAGATAATATCCGACGTCGCCGTGTCCGCGGTATTTCACCCAATCTCCGAACCATCGTTGATTATCATACGACATTTCCGACAGATCGGATTTGAAATCCGAAACTATCTGCTCAAAGCTTTCATCGCACCAAGCAGCCCAGCCGTTTTTGTCCTGATGGTAAAAATCAGTCTTTCCCACAAGCTCCTGCTCAAAATACATCGCAACGCCTTCCGTAAACAGCTGCCAAACAAAATTTTTTGCGCTGTCGGAAGATTCACGTTCGAGAACACCGTATTGCATCTGATAAATATGACCGAGCTCGTGGTAGATGAGTCCATACATCGACTTGATATCTTCCCATCCGAGCTCGATTATTTTTTCGATTCCGAGCATAACGACCGCGCGACCGCCGATATTCATAACCCACCCCGCGCCGTTGCACAGACCGAGATAAAGAACGACATCGGCGTCGATTTCATTTCCGAAAAAATGCAGGATTCTTTCGTTTAATCCGTTTGTAACTTCGGCAAAGGTATTGCGAAGTGATTCAAGCTTTGGATTTTGGTTAACCGCGTTGATTATCGGGAGGAAATCTCGCTCAAAAGTATATTTGCCCGTGCCGATGCACTCGTTTACGTCGTCGGTAAAATAATGAGAGCTGTTTTCGTATATTGAGTTTATGTACTCTTTCCACGCGGCAAGATCGAAATTGGAATTGAAAAAGAGCGATTCGATCTTGTCCGAGCTATCGATAATTTTTATCATAGCAAGCTCTCAAGCAGACTCTCGCAAGCCTCATATATATCGCGATAGGTGGTGTCAAAGTGTCCGACGTACCAAGGGTCGGCAACGTCGCCGGGGCGGGAGGTGTAGTCCATCATCTTGCGGATCTTGCAGTCGGGATCGCCGCCGAGGATGCGGTGCATATTGCGGATGTTTGCCGAATCCATACCGATGAAGAGGTCGTACTTACCGTAGTCCGCGCCTTGAAGCTGAACCGCCTGCTTGCCGTCGGGTGAGATACCGTGTTTTTCAAGTTCGGCGCGCGCGGCGGGATATACGGGCTTGCCTACGCCGTTTATGATTTCTTCGGCACTTGTAGCCGACGATCTGATCAGAAATTCCGCCTCAAGTCCGCGCTCGGCGACCATCTTCTTGAAAATAAACTCCGCCATCGGACTGCGGCAGATATTGCCGTGGCAGACGAACATGATTTTTTTCATCTTTTAAACTCCTTGTTTTGCTAAATTATACTCAATTATGCCGAGTTTTGTCGTGCTTTTGACACTTTTGGACATTCTTACGACTTAAAATCATATTTTCAACTTGGGATAACTTGGCATAACTTTGCTTAGTTTTGCCATCGTTTGTCGTAAATTCTGTCGTAAATTCGGAAGGTTTACGATGCTCGTTTTTTACGAGTTTTCTTTGTCGCTTCAATGCCTTCTGTTATTTTACACATATCCTCTTTTGCATCCTTGAAGCTAAAATGTGTATAGGTGTTCAGCGTGATGCTGATGTCGCTGTGACCCATGATATACTGTAGGGCTTTCGGATTCATTCCTGCCTTTGCCATATTGGAGCAAAACGTATGTCTGCAAACGTGGGGTGTGATTTTAGGCAACTTTTTCATATGAGTTTTGTCATACTTTTTACAGATGCGCTGAAAGAGTTTTTCCCAATGTAGAGCGACTGTAGGCTTATCATTTTTGTCGAGGAAGAGGAACTCGCTGTATCCCTGAACGATTGGTTCGACTTTCGGATCGGTTCTGTTTTCGATGATGCGCTTGAAACATGCCCTAACTTCAGTTGTCATCGGTATCATTCTTGTACCATATCCTGTTTTGGGGTCTGATACCAGATACTTCATGTTACTCGTTCTTTGAAGCTGGTGATCGACAATAATTCTGTCGTTATCAAAATCAAAGTCCTTGATCGTCAAGCCGACAAATTCAGAAACGCGAAGTCCGGTTTTGAAGAGAATAAAGATACCGTCGTAATACTTGCAATAATGATCGTCGTTTTTAATAAACTCTAAAAAGGCATTTTCTTCTGCAGTCGTGATTGCTTCTCTGGTTACGCTATCGTTGGTCACGACTGTTTTAAGCTCAAAATCGAAAGGATTCTTGTTTAGAAGATCGTCGTCGATTGCCATCTGGAAAGCGGGTCTGACAACACCTCGGATGCTATGAATAGTGCTCCATCCTCGTCCGTCGTCCTGCAACTTGATCAGCCATCCCTTTGCATCAGATTTTTTTACGGTATTAATCCGTTTCTGACCGAATTTTTCTTTTGTAATGATGTTGATGACAAACTGGTAGTTTGTCATTGTGTTGTGACTAACGCCGCGTTTTTGACTCACATACTTTTCAACAAGTTCCAAAACTGTCAAATTACCTCCGTTGGGTGCAACCTGAGCATCAAGTTCTTTCTTGATCAGATTTTCCTTTTCACGGAGTGAAAGATCAGCTCGCTTACCTTTTGGGGTAGGATCAGAAGGCGACAACCTCCAGCTGTAAACAGTTCTTCTTACACCTAATGCATCTTGATACTTATATTCATATTTTCTATCTTGTCTTTGACTCTCACCTGGGAGTAGCTTTCTACCTTTTTTGTCGGTTCTTACTTTTGACATGGGAATTCTCCTTTCTTAATACCCAATTGTCGTAGATCGAGCCAAACTATGATAGTTAGATTCTACCATAAGTTCTGCTCGGAATCTACACATAATATTTAAATTTTTCAGATTGCTGATAATTTTTCGTCTACGAAGCGTTCGAAAACTTTTCTCTTTATTTGCGGTCGTGTTCCATTCCAGAGGATATAATCGGCGTGGGGATCTTCGTTGATCAAGTTTCTTAGTTTTTTATCGCCGATATGGAAATATTGCGATGCTTCTTGCACGCTCAAAACGTATTTATGCCAAACAGGGATATCAATAGTGTGTTCGCGCTCAAATTCCATTTTATTTATCCTCCTTGTTTTGGTTTGCGCTGTCTGCAATTACAATAGGAGCAACAAATTTGCAAAATTTGAAATTTGTACCCCAAGAACCCCAGACGATTTTGCCGTTCACTGTATAATAGTTACCCGAGCCAACTTTTTTGGCAAGAATGTAATTGTGTTTTTTAAGTACGCTGATTGCGCGCGTCAAAGCGGTTTTAGATATGCTTAATTCTTTTTGGATTTTGGAGTATGTGCAAGCAATATCGTTGTATTTGTTCATCTTGCTCCAAAGAAGTAAATAGACTCGCGCAGCTGCGGGGTTGAGCTTGATTAATTGATCAAGGCTACCAAGCTCATCTCTGTTAACTTGAAGAAATCGCTTGAAAGAGGATTTTTCGTTTTTGAGGACTTCGCCGGTTTCGGCATTAAGAACAATTTTTCTCATTTTGAATTTTTCCTTTTTTATTTTGAGTATGAGAGAAAGGAAAAGCCAAAATGGACTTTTGAATAGCGATTTTTGTCAATATATCTGATTTGTGATACTAATATATCCGTTATTCGGGCATACAAAAACGCTTGTGAAATGTCACTTTTGTTAGGAAATATCTACACTTTTGAAAATGCAAAATCTTTCCGTCCTCTTATTGTCTTGATAAGTGGGCGGGATTTTTTACTCCAAAAAAATATTTAAAAATTTTTTTGCCCACTTACCAAGACAGCCGTAGGAGAAAACGTACGGCAGAGAATATTTTTTACAAGGATACATTTTTTCGCTGATTTTGCTCAAAAATGTCCCTTGCGCTTCGGATCTGTCAGCAGCAGGGGGGGAGAGGAAGGAAACCTCTGGGCTCTGTGTGCCTTGGCTGATGACTGTTCCCAAAATAAAAAAGCAGACGCGACAGCGTCTGAGCATCGCGTAAGCGGTGTTTTTTCTTTGCAGTAGCAAAGGAAAACGGGTGCAGGGCGGAGCTTTGCCAAGCACTTTGCGTCAGCCAAAGTATAGCTTGCTACACTTCACAAGGAAGGTGGCGTTTGTGATGCGTGGAAATCTTACATAATCATAGCAGAAGAAAATGATCTGCTGTGAGATGGCGATTATGTAAGATTTCTTCAAAAAGGATAATGATTGAATTACACAATAAGCCACCGCACGCAGTGAAGTGTCAAAGAAAGCGAGGTTATACTAAAATGGCACACATCGAAAAATACAAAGCGGCAGAGGCAAGACAAGCAATATTGCACGACGAACGCCGACATAAAAACAAGGATAAGCATATCGATCCGGCGTTGACTCATAAGAATTACAGCTTGTGCGCTCGCCCCGGCGGAGGAGTGAAATATATGCGCCAACGCATCAAAGAGATAATGGGCGACAGAACGGTGCGAAAAGATGCTGTGACTGCAATCAGTGTTATTGTTACGGCACCGAAGACATTGCCACCCGAAGAATATAAAGCGTTTTTTCAATCGGCGTATGATTTTTTGGTCACGGACTTCGGAAAAGAGAATATTATCTCTGCTCAAGTCCATCGGGACGAGCCAAATTCTATAGACCATATACACGTAAAGGCAGTCCCCCTATGGGGGGATCCTCCTCGATTATCCGCAAAGAATTTAATAAATCGACAATACTTAAAGCAGTTTCATCCGCGATTACAGAAGCATATTGAAGCCGATCTTGGTAATCCGGTTGATATCCTAAACGGCGCAACGCCAAAGAAAGGTCTGGAATTAGCCGAGCTGAAAGCCTCCACAGCGCGCCGTGAGGCTGAAGCACTACAATACACGATAGAACAGTATAAAACAGAATTGGAACCGTTACAGACCGAATATGATACCAAGAGCGAGTATGTAAAAGCTATGCAAAAGGATTTCAGCATCGTTGGAGTAAAACCTCATAAGGAGTTGTTCGGCAATACAAAATTTTACACAGTACCTGCAGAAATCTGGGATTCGCAGCGCACGACTCAAGTACAAAAAGAAGCCATCGACAGAGCGATGGCTGTATATGAGGATATGATTAAAAAGCGGCATAACACAGCGGATATGCAAATCGCTTTGCGCAAAGAGAATTTTCGTTTGCGTGAGGAGTTGGAGTGCGCTTGTGCCGCTCTTGAAAGGATGTCACCGTCTGCTAATAACGAGTTTTTCAAGCACTACAATACAATAAAGCTACAAAGCGCTAATGAGAGATTAAAATCTCCGAGTGTGGATTTGATAAAAAACATAGATGACAAACTGTCTGTCGATCCAATTAATTATAGATAACACTCACTTTTTTAATCAACAATCTATCATAATTATTAAAATTTCGAGAAAGGAGGGCTACCAAATGGATATAAATAGTACGATCGAAATACAAAACGGCATCATTAAAATGTTGTTAGATAAAATCGAAAATCTCGAAGCAAAAGTCACAAAACTGCGCAATTTGGCTGATAATACATCAAACGAAGACGGCCGACAGCTCAAGGATGAAGTAGCAAAGATTAATTACATGATCTTTGGTGATGAATATACTCCATCGGATTATCATGCAGAACATTGATTTGTAAGTTTACTTATAGACAAATCCTCATTTTTGTGTTATAATATATTTAACACCATTATGACGCAAACGGGAGGTGAGCGTATGGCAATGACAGAATGGAGTATCCGCAGGACTGCGATCGGGCAGAACAGCATAAGTGTTTTGCTTTGCGACGATGATCCGGAATTTTTGGCTGTTTTCCGCGATGAGATCGGATGTGCTTTTGCAAAGCTCAATCTGAAAGTCAATCTGTCAACTTTTAAGAGTGCAGAGAATATCCCGGATGGTCTCCTCGGCTCCTGCGATATGGCGTTTCTCGACATCGACTTTGAGGGCGAGGGCTACAACGGCATCGATATCGCACGTAAACTGCGCGGGGTAAACAAGAAAGCGATCGTTTTCTTTGTTACCAACTTTATCGACTACGCCCCCGAGGGATATGAGGTTCAGGCGTTTCGATACATACTCAAACGCGATAGAAACGACGTGCTTGAACGCTATATTATGCAAGCGATCGAGCAAATGGCAGATGAGCGGGAGTTTTTGAATATATCAGACGGGGACGCAAATCTTGAATTTCCCCTTGACGATATTTCCTATCTGGAGGTTCTCAATCACGAGGTTATCATCCATACGAAGGACAGCACGCACACTCTGTACGCTTCACTTTCAAGCCTCGAAGAACAGCTCGAGAAATGCGGATTTCTGCGTATTCACAACAGCTATCTTGTGAATATGCGCTATATTCAGAAATACCGCAGCCGCGAGTGCATCTTGACCGACGGCAAGTCTCTCCCCGCGAGCGAACGCAATTATTCCGCGCAAAAACAAAAATATTTGCTGTGGAAGGGATTCAGATAATGCGGTTTTTATTTATTCCCATCTTTGCGGCTTTGCAGATATGCTATACTTGGCTGCTTTTCTCCTCCTTTCTTGAACCGAAGCTGCGCGGCACCGAAAATTTCAGCCTGCACGTGTTTGCCTGGCTGATAACGACGGTCTTTGGATTTTTTGACTTTCCCGGAATTTACGGATACGTCGTATATCTCTTAATGGCGTCCATCCTTCTTATCGTCATATACGGCGAATACGGCGCGGGCGGACGCGGACTCGGCTTGCTTGCCGCCGTGTTTGCGATTCCGTTTATTATAGACAGCGCGTTTTTGCACTTTGCCGTCGATTCCGAAGGGATTGTGTATTACCTCATTCTTTCGGCGGGAAAATTGCTTCCGATCGCTTTGGTGCCGATTTTTCGAACAGCAAAGTTCAACGGTCGTGGAGAAGCCGACAGCGACGCGCTCCTTCTCAAACAGCACATGGAGCTGCAAAAGGAAAGCATGAACGCGCTCGAGCAGAACTACCGCTTGCAGAGAAAGAGCACGCACGAATTCGAGCATCATCTTCAAGTGCTTGGCGACCTATTGAAGCAAAATGAGATCGCCGCGGCGCAGGATTATCTCGACAAGCTCAAAAAGAACCGTTCGATGCACGTAATGGGCGTCAACTCGCGCCATCCCGTCGTGGACGTTATCCTCAACCAAAAATACCAGATGGCACGCGAAAACGATATAGGAGTGCAGGTTCAGGTGAACGATCTTTCGGAGATCGATATACCGTCGGATTCGCTCGTCGTGGTGCTGACGAACCTTTGGGACAACGCCATCGAGGCGTGCCGCCGCATCGACGGCTACCGCGAGATCTTTTGCAGTATTCTTTACGATGAAGGACTTTATATTTCTATCCGAAATACCTCAAATCCCGTGAAGATCGAAAACGGCAAGATCGCGACGTCAAAAAACGACTCTCTCAGCCACGGATTTGGTCTGATGAGCGTCTGCTACACCCTCGACAGCCTCGGCGCGGAATATACCTACGATTATAATGATGGTTGGTTTAATTTCGTTGCGGAAATAGAAAAATAACAACAACAGCGGGGAGCTTCGGCTTCCCGCTGCCCTATTTACGCTGAAAATGCCGTAGTTACGCTATAATATTGACATTAGAGAGCCTTTTTGATACAATTAAATCGGTTGGTAAGATTAAAAAATTTTAACTCATATACGAAAGGAAATGACAGATGTTTTCAAGAACGATAAAGCGTTTGAAACGCGCTCCTATTCCCGCTATTGCGGTGCTGCTGTTTGCCGCTATTATTTCTATGATCATTTGTGCCCTACAAAAATCGAATGAGGCTGAACTTCGGAATTATGAAGAGGTCTGGCAATCGGTTCCGGTCACTGTGACTGTCACAGATCCAAAAGGGGTAAATGATGGCGATCTCCTGATAGACTCTTGGGTTCTTGACTTGTTTGAAAGAGAGGAACCCATAAAAATTTATGATGCATCTAATTACGAAAATTATGATGATCCGTGGGATTTTTTTATCACAGAAGTTCCTGTTGAATTATCTTTG
>JAZRGT010000007.1:0-18904 GCA_045644325.1 Eubacteriales bacterium
GCATTACGTTGTTAACGAGCTTGGTTACAAGCTTGGACTTGTAAATAGGATCCGGCAATACGTCTCTCTTGGATATACGACCTCTTCTCGGCACTGTACTTCCCTCCTTCATTAATTTTGAATGAAATCATAGGTACTCAAAAGCATATCTCCTGTTAGCGCTCTTCTTGTCCGCAGTATATAAACAAACGGAAATGAGTAGCTAAAAACATGCTGATACCTTCACCGAATTACTTCTTTGCTTCCTTCGGTGTCTTTGTTCCGTACTTGGAACGGGCCTGTCTACGAGCTGCAACACCCTGAGTATCGAGTGTGCCGCGGATGATGTGATAACGTACACCAGGCAGGTCTCTTACTCTACCGCCTCTGATGAGAACGACGGAGTGCTCCTGCAGGTTGTGTCCTTCGCCGGGAATGTAGGTGGTTGCCTCAAGACCGTTGGAAAGACGAACTCTTGCGATCTTACGAAGTGCAGAGTTAGGCTTCTTGGGGGTGGTGGTGGTTACCTTGGTGCAAACGCCTCTCTTCTGGGGCGAGGGGAGATCGGTTGCCTCATTCTTGATGGTGTTAAAGCCCTTCTGGAGCGCTGCTGCCTTGGACTTGTACACCTTGTCAGTACGACCCTGTTTAACAAGCTGGTTAAAGGTTGGCATCCTTCTGCTAATCCTCCTTTCTTCCGAATTGTTTATATACAGATGCGAACCGTAAGGCACGCAATACTGTCTTGAACCTATGTTTTTTGGGCGATTTTTCGCTCAAAAACACAGCCGAAGCCGCAAGACCTCAGCATAATTCGCATTATTATATCATTTTTTTCGCGAAATGTCAACACTCTTTTGAAAGTACAAAAAAGTTCTATCAAATGCACAATTTTACACTTTCAAACAAGCGTTTTTATCAGCAAAATACACAATGTAAAAAAGACATTCAGCCTACTTCCGAAATTGTTTCGGAAGTAGGCATATAATGTTAATTAATTATTATCACTCGCCTGCTTCTTCGATAACGGCATCCTCGGATGCAGCATCATCGTTAGAAAAGACGGCGGTCTGCTCTGTTGCAGCAGTGTCGGTCTCACTGGAGCTTACAACCTCAACGCTGTTATAGCAAGTCATACCGGTACCTGCAGGGATCAGCTTACCGTTGATAACGTTCTCTTTAAGTCCGAGAAGGTTATCGATCTTACCCTTGATTGCAGCATCAGTAAGAACCTTGGTGGTCTCCTGGAAGGACGCAGCAGACAAGAAGGAATCTGTCTGGAGAGCAGCCTTCGAGATACCGAGGAGGACGGGCGAGCAGGTCGCCTCGTGAAGCTCGGTCTCACCTGCGGCAATACGTGCGCGTACAGCCTCGTTTTCATCATCAAATTCGTTGACGGAAACGAGAGTACCTACGAGCATATTGGTATCACCGGTCTCCTCAATACGAAGCTTACGAGTCATCTGACGCGCGATAACCTCAATGTGCTTGTCATTGATGTTAACCGACTGCGAGCGGTAAACCTTCTGAGTTTCGCTGATGATATAATCGTAAACTGCATCGGGGCCGAGATATTCCATAATATCTGCAGGAGCCTTGGAGCCCTCGGTAAGCGCGTCACCGATCTTGACGTTTGCACCGTCAGCTACCGTGATACGGCGGCCGTAGGGGATCTGGTAAACTGCGCTCTCACCGGTCTCTGCGTTGAACACGTTAACGTTCTGGAGGTTGGGATTCTCCTCATCGGGCTTGATCGATGCGACACCGTCAAGCGCACTGAGAATTGCGGGCTTCTTGGGAGTTCTTGCCTCGAAAAGCTCTTCAACTCTGGGAAGACCCTGAGTAATATCCGCACCTGCAACACCACCGGAGTGGAAGGTTCTCATCGTAAGCTGAGTACCGGGCTCACCGATGGACTGTGCCGCAATGATACCTACAGCCTCACCTACGTTAACCTTCTTGCCGCTTGCAAGGTCGGCACCGTAGCAGTGTGCGCAGATACCGTGACGTGCGCGGCAGTGGATGACTGTTCTGATGCGAACCTCGGTAATGCCTGCGGCAATGATCTTCTTGACCATATCCTCGGTAAGCATAGTGTCATCGGGAACGAGGATCTCACCCGTTTCGGGGTTGATAACATCGCCCATGGTATATCTGCCGAGGAGTCTGTCCTCAAGCGGCTCGATGGGCTTGGAGGAATCTCCGTCGGTGATAGCTCTGATAATTGCGCCGTGCTGAGTTCCGCACTTCTCCTCACGGACGATAACGTCCTGAGAAACGTCTACGAGACGACGGGTAAGGTAACCCGAGTCCGCAGTACGGAGCGCGGTATCGGACAGCGACTTACGGGAAGAACGCGCACCCATGAAGTACTCGAAGATCTTCATACCTTCACGGAAGTTCGACTTGATCGGGATCTCCATCGTCTTACCGTTGGTCGCGAACATAGGTCCACGCATACCTGCGAGCTGACGCATCTGAGTGATAGAGCCTCGAGCTCCGGAATCCGACATGATCTTGATCGGGTTATAGGTCGAGAAGCCTGCCTGAAGAGCAGCGGTAACGTCGTTGGTGGTACGGTTCCATACCGCGATGACCTTTTCGTATCTTTCCTGCTCAGAAAGACGTCCCTTGTTGAAGTACTTGCCGAGAGTTTCGACTTCCTTCTCCGCATCGCTTACGAGCTGCTTCTTCTCATCCGGAATAGTCATATCGTAAACCGAGATGGAGAATGCTGCACGAGTGGAATATTTATAGCCCATTTCCTTGATCGAGTCAAGCATTTCAGCGGTTTCTGCGGTGCTGTTGTGCTTGATACAAGCGTTAATGATCTGACCGAGCTCCTTCTTGGTGATGATGGAAGCGATCTCAAGATCAAATCTGTGGGCGGGATCATTTCTGTCAACGAAGCAAAGATTCTGAGGAATACGCTTGTTGAAGATAAGACGTCCGAGAGTAACGGCATTGGCACCGGTATTTACCTTGCGTTCGCCCTTCTCATCGGTAATCATACCGATCATACCGATCTCATTAGACTCGGGATCGAGACCCAAGGGAACCTTGAGTGCGATAGGAGCATGGAGACCGAGCTGACCGTTTGCATAAGCCATTTCAGCTTCATCAAAGTTGCGGTAAACGCTTCCGGTACCGGGCTCATCGGTACGAACTATCGAGAGATAGTAGGAACCGAGGATCATATCCTGAGTAGGAACGGTAACCGCACGTCCGTCAACGGGCTTCAGAAGGTTATTCGCCGAGAGCATAAGGTATCTCGACTCAGCCTGAGCCTCTGCGGAAAGCGGAACGTGAACAGGCATCTGGTCGCCGTCGAAGTCCGCGTTGAACGCGGTACATACAAGGGGATGGAGCTTGATCGCTCTACCCTCAACAAGAACGGGCTCGAACGCCTGAATGGACAGACGGTGAAGTGTAGGTGCACGGTTAAGAAGGACGGGATGTTCCTTGATAACGTTTTCGAGTGCATCCCAGACCTCGTCGTTGCTTACCTGAGCGCGGTCAATCTTCTTCTGTGCTTCCTTTACGTTAGCAGCCTTGCCCATTTCGACAAGTCTCTTGATAACGAAGGGCTTGAAGAGCTCCAGAGCCATCTCCTTGGGGAGACCGCACTGATAGATCTTGAGCTGAGGACCTACGACGATAACCGAACGTCCGGAATAGTCAACACGCTTACCGAGCAGGTTCTGACGGAAGCGTCCCTGCTTACCGCGGAGCATCTCGGAGAGCGACTTGAGCGGACGGTTGGAAGGACCGGTTACGGGCTTTCCGCGGCGTCCGTTATCGATAAGAGCGTCAACCGCTTCCTGAAGCATACGCTTCTCGTTGCGGATAACGATATCGGGGGTAGAAATTTCAATGAGCTTCTTGAGACGGTTATTTCTGCTGATAACGCGGCGGTAAAGCTCGTTGAGGTCGGAGGAAGCGAAGCGTCCGCCGTCAAGCTGAACCATTGCACGGATATCGGGGGGCAGAACGGGAAGTACGTCGAGAACCATCCACTCAAGCTTGTTGCCCGAACGGCGGAATGACTCGATTACCTCAAGTCTCTTGATGAGTCTTGCCTTCTTCTGGCTGGTGGTGATAGCGAGATCCTCGCGGAGCTGTGCTGCGAGAGCCTCGATATCGATGCCCTGAAGCAGCTCCTTGATAGCCTCTGCGCCCATACCTACTCTGAACTCATTTTCGTACATCTCGCGGTACTCGAGGTACTGCTTCTCGGAGAGCACCATACCCTTTTCAAGGGGAGTGTGACCGGGATCGAGAACTACGTTCTCAGCGAAGTAAAGTACCTGCTCGAGCTGCTTGGAGGACATATCGAGAACGAGCGCAAGTCTGGAGGGCGACGCCTTGAAGTACCAGATATGGGAAACGGGGCATGCAAGCTCGATGTGTCCCATTCTCTCACGGCGCACTCTCTTGGTGGTAACCTCAACACCGCACTTATCACAAATGATCTTCTCGCGGATGTTGTGGGAATTCTTATATTTGCCGCACATACAAGCGCCATCCTTGGTCGGGCCAAAGATCTTTTCACAGAAAAGACCTCCAACCTCTGCCTTGAGTGTACGGTAGTTGATAGTCTCGGGCTTGGTAACCTCGCCGTAAGACCATTCTCTGATCATATCCGGAGACGCCAGACCTATTTTTATAGAGGCAAATTCATTATTTTCCATAACTATTCTCCTTTTAATCAGTTATCATATCCGTCATCGGATTCATCATAATTATCCTCGGACTCATAAACGTAGTCCTCGGTGAACTCATCGCCCTCTTCTTCATCCTCGCCGAGGTCGAATTCGCCTTCTTCATCAGTGAAGAGGAATCCGCTTCTGCCGTACTCGTCTTCGCTTCCGGTCTGACCGATAGCGTCGTCAATAGCTTCGCTGTCGCGGCGGCTGAGATACTGGGGCTGTTCATCCTCAACAACGGAGGAAAGCTTGATCTCCTCACCCTTTTCGTTGAGCACGCGGATGTCAAGGCAGAGAGACTGAAGCTCCTTAACAAGCACCTTGAATGCCTCGGGAACGCCGGGAGTGGGGATGTTCTGACCCTGAATGATCGCCTCGTAAGCCTTGCGGCGTCCGTTGACGTCGTCCGACTTGACGGTCAGGATCTCCTGAAGTGTATATGCTGCACCGTATGCCTCGAGTGCCCAAACCTCCATTTCTCCGAAACGCTGGCCGCCGAACTGCGCTTTACCGCCGAGAGGCTGCTGAGTTACGAGAGAGTAAGGACCGTTGGAACGGGCGTGGATCTTATCGTCAACGAGGTGGTGGAGCTTGAGGTAATACATTATACCTACGGTTACGGGGTTATCGAAGGGCTCGCCGGTACGTCCGTCGTAGAGAACGGTCTTACCGTCGATTACCTGACGCTTGGTCTCACCGGTCACGGGATCGGTGATCTCGCGGGTTTCCTTACCGTCAACGTTCTCGCCGGGGAATACCTCACGCCACATATTCGCCATCTTCATGCACTCGAGAATGTCGCGCTCGTTTGCACCGTCGAATACGGGGGTCATGATCTTCCAGCCGAGCTTACGGGCAGCAATTCCGAGGTGAACCTCAAGAACCTGACCGATATTCATTCGGGAAGGAACGCCGAGGGGGTTAAGAACGATATCAAGAGGAGTTCCGTCGGGAAGGAAGGGCATATCCTCGGGAGGAAGGATGCGCGAAACGACACCCTTGTTACCGTGACGGCCTGCCATCTTGTCACCTACGGAGATCTTTCTCTTCTGTGCGATATAAACGTGAACTACCTTGTTTACGCCGGTAGGAAGCTCGTCGCCCTGCTCGTGAGAGAATACGCGTACGTCAACGACGATACCCGATTCACCGTGGGGCAGACGGAGAGAGGTGTCTCTGGTCTCGCGGGTCTTCTCGCCGAAGATCGCACGGAGAAGTCTTTCTTCTGCGGTAAGGTCGGTCTCTCCCTTAGGAGTGATCTTACCGACAAGAATATCGCCTGCGTGTACCTCGGTACCCTTCTTTACAACGCCGTATGCATCGAGGTTGCGGAGCGCATCCTCACCGACGTTCTGAATTTCACGGGTGATTTCCTCGGAGCCGAGCTTGGTATCTCTTGCTTCGTGTGTATATACTTCAATATGAAGCGAAGTGTAAACGTCATTTCTTACAAGGTTCTCGTTAAGAAGGACTGCGTCCTCGTAGTTATAACCTTCCCAGGTCATAAATCCGATAAGTGCATTCTTACCGAGCGCGATCTCACCCTTGGAGGTAGCGGGACCGTCTGCAATGATCTGTCCCTTCTCTACTCTCTCGCCGTGAACGACGATAGGTCTCTGGTTGCAGCAAGTACCCTGGTTGGTACGCTTGAACTTGATAAGATCGTAAGAATCCTTGCGTCCGTCATCGGTTCTGATGACGATCTTTGCGGTCTCAACGTGCTCAACAACGCCCGCGTTCTTTGCAAGAACAACAACGCCCGAGTCGCGTGCTACCTTATATTCCATACCGGTACCGACAATGGGTGAATCGGTAACCATAAGCGGAACTGCCTGCTTCTGCATGTTCGATCCCATAAGAGCACGGGAGTTATCGTCGTTCTCAAGGAAGGGGATCATTGCGGTAGCTGCAGATACTACCATCTTAGGAGAAACGTCCATGAAGTCGATCTCATCGACAGAAACCTCACGGAATTCGTTCTTATCGCGCGCGGTAACCGTGCTGTTGATGAAGCAACCGTTCTCATCGAGAGGCTCGTTCGCCTGAGCGATAATGTAGTTGTCCTCAACGTCAGCGGTCATATAAACGACCTCGTCGGTAACTCTGCGGCTTGCACGGTCTACCTTGCGGTAGGGAGCCTCGATAAAGCCGTACTCGCTGATACGCGCGTAGGTTGCGAGGTAGGTAATAAGACCGATGTTAGGACCTTCGGGAGTCTCGATAGGACACATTCTGCCGTACTGAGTATAGTGTACGTCACGAACGTCGAAGGATGCACGGTCACGGGAAAGACCGCCGGGACCGAGTGCCGAAAGACGGCGCTTGTGGGTCAGCTCGGAAAGGGGGTTAGCCTGATCCATAAACTGAGAGAGCTGGGAAGAACCGAAGAACTCGCGGATAACGGTTGCAACGGGTCTGATATTGATAAGAGCCTGAGGAGTCAGCTTCTCGTTATCCTGGGTGGTCATTCTCTCACGAATGATCTTCTCCATACGGGAGAAACCGATTCTGATCTGGTTCTGGAGCTGTTCGCCTACGGAACGGATACGACGGTTGCCGAGATGGTCGATATCGTCGGTGGTTCCCACATCGTGAGCGAGGTTAAGCAGATAGTTGATGGTTGCAAAGATATCCTCGCGGGTGATGTGCTTGGGGCAGAGCTCGTTAATTCTCGCGCGGCAAGCCGCCTTAATAGCGTCAAGATCGCCTCCGCACTCTTCCATAATAGAAAGAAGAACGGGAGTGGAAACCTTCTCGCGTACGCCACAGTCGAGGAGCTTGTCACCGATGATCTTCTCGGGCCAGCAGGTGTGGTTCGAGAACACCTTGATAACTTCGCCGTTGTCAAGAGAGATCTGAACCTCGTTTACAGCCGCGTACTCGATCTCGAGTGCCTCATCGGGAGTAACAACGTGACCTTCCTCGAAGAGCATCTCGCCGGTAACGGGGCTTACTACGGGAGCAGCCAGACGGCGGTTTGCAATTCTCTCGGAAATAGCCATCTTCTTGTCGAACTTATAACGTCCTACGGGAGCGATGTCGTATCTCTTGGGGTCAAAGAAGAAGTTGTTGATAAGGGTAAGAGCCGCGTCGACCTGAATAGGCTCGCCGGGACGGAGCTTACGGAAGATCTCGCGGAGAGACTCTACCGAAGCGGTGGAATGACGGTTGATAGCGGATGCCTCAGACTCGTCCTTCTCAAGAGTTGCGCGGAGACGGATATCGTCGCCGAACATTTCGAAGATATCCTCTGCAGTCTCGATGCCTGCAACCATTTCACCGGTCTCACGGTCCATGGAAAGTCCGAGAGCGCGGATGAACATAGTAAGAGGAAGCTTACGGTTTTTATCAATTCTTACGTAGATAACGTTGTTGCTGTCAACCTCGTATTCGAGCCATGCGCCGCGATAGGGGATGATCTGAGCAGTGAACGTCTTCTTGCCCGCCTTGTCGATATCGGATGCATAGTACATTCCGGGCGAACGAATGATCTGCGAGACGATGACACGCTCTGCACCGTTGATAACGAAGGTGCCGTTTTCGGTCATAATCGGGAAGTCACCCATATAAATATCGGTCTGCTTGACTTCGCCCGTCTGCTTGTTGTTAAGACGTACGTTGACCTTCAGGGGAGCCGCGTAGTTAACGTCTCTCTCCTTACATTCCTCAACGGGGTACTTGGGCTTGGAATCTATCGAATAGGAAACGAATTCGATAGAGAGATTGCCGCTGTAATCCACAATAGGGGATACGTCGCGGAGAACCTCTGCAAGTCCTTCCTCGAGGAACCATTTGAAGGAATTGGTCTGAATCTCAACGAGATTCGGGATTTCGAGTGTAGTGCGGGTTTTGGAAAAAGATTTTCTCAAATTCTTTCCGAGCACCTGGTCTGTCACTTTGACCATAAATTCAATCACTCCATTCAAAGTATTTTCGCTTTTAACATCCTTTTCGTCCTTGTTTTGCAAAGCAATTCGATAACATTGTTTTCATACAATATTAATATAAAAACCGCACTTACGAAACAATTCCGACCCATTTTTAGGCATATTAAGCGATTATAATGCAGTATAATATTATACATCTTTTTTTCTCGTTTGTCAATAGGTAAATCAAAAAAAGTTTTCTTTTTTCGGAATTTTATTCTGATTTCGATATTTGGCAATTTTTTGTATAAGCGCAGAGAAAATCCACATACAATCTAATAAAAAGAAAAAGGGAGATATTTTATGGAAAACAGATCCGCGCGAGGCGACGGATGGGTACAAGCCGCCTCGGTGATATTCTGCATCATATCCGCACTGCTTGCTCTTTACGTTTCCTTTAAGTACGTATTCTCACTCATCCTACCGATACTGATAGGTGCAGCCGTAGGTGCCGCCGCATCCGCACTTGCAACAAAGCTTTCAAGGTACACACGCGCGTCCAAAAGAGTCGTTTCTTTTGCAGTCCTGCTCACGCTGCTCGGCTCGCTCGTCGCGCTTCTCTTCTTCAGCATACGCAGGCTGACGGACGAGCTCGGGCGACTCGCGCAAAGCATATCAAGCGGCGAGGGTGAAATATTCAGCTTCTTCAAGGAAGCCGTCGAGTTTGCCGAAGTAATCGGAGAAAAGCTCTCCGCGCTGGTCCCGAGCGGCTCGGGCGAAACGGCGGACAGAATCAACACCCTGGCGGAAAGCATCATCGGTAATCTGCTCTCCGAGCTCGGCAGCGCCGTACCCGGAACTCTCAGTGCGATCCTACGCGCTCTGCCCGAGATTCTCCTCGGCGTAATCGTCACCGTGATCGTTGCGTTTTATTTTACTCTTGACGGCGACAGGATAAGAAGCGGAATACGAGCCCTTCTGCCCAAGTCAGCCAACCGCATCCTCACCCGGATAAAAAAAGAGGCGGCTGTCGCCGCCATAGGATATCTGAGATCCTATTCTCTTATTTTACTGATAACCTTCGCCGAAATATTCTTCGGGCTCAGCGTGCTCGGTGTCGAGTATTCCTTTTTGATCGCAGCGATAAGCGCCGCGGTCGATATCCTGCCCGTATTCGGAGTCGGTATAATTCTCCTCCCGTGGGCGATGTACTGCCTTATAACGCGCGAGCTTTTCCTCGGCATCGGGCTTATTATATTATATGTAATAATCCTCGTGGTACGGCAATTCATAGAGCCGAAGATAGTAGGCGAAAATCTTGGTCTTCACCCTCTGCTGACTCTCGCCTCGTTCTATCTCGGATATCGGATTTTCAGCTTCGTCGGAATCTTGCTTGCGCCGATAATACTGATACTTTGGCGGGCAGTCAAGTCACCCAAAAGCGAGGGCGAAATCACTCCCCCTTGATGGCTTTCGTGTTGAAAACTATCGCAGACGCACCGATCAGAAGGGCACCGTAAAACAGGATGCCAACGGGCGAAAGTGCACCGCTCATAACCGCGGATGCGTAAAAGTATGTACCGACTGCAAGGGCAGCAACACCGATCGCGCGGCAAAGCGCGGAAACCGCTTCGTTCTCAAAGAACGCGATGATGATGCAGAAAAAGCTGATAAGTCTTTCTCCGGACGTTTCGTTATATCTGTTATTTTTTCTCTGCGCCGCGCGGCTGTAATTATTGTTTATTACGTTATTCATTTTGAACCTCCAATATGTCAAAATTCCGTTTTCGGAACCTTTCTGCCGTTATTATACCACATTCGATCGTGTTTGTCAAGATATTTTTATCATTTTCGGAAAAATTTTTATTTTTCTATTTACAAATCGGAATTTTTGTGGTATAATAATTCCAACAAAGGAACTAAGGGGTATCAAAATGAGTTTTGATTACATTGAAAGAATAAAACAGATCAAAAGCGAAAAGAAAATAACGAACGAAGAGCTCTCCCGCCTCTCGGGAATTCCGCTCGGAACGCTCTCAAAGCTTCTCGCCGGACTTTCGGATTCGGTCAAGCTTTCGAATATGATCAACATCTGCGATGCGCTCGGATGCTCGCTCGACTACGTTGTCAGCGGCATTCCCGAGAACACAAACAACTTCACTCTTGACGGAAGCGAGATCAGACTGATCGAGGAATACCGCCGTCTCGACAGCCACGGCAAGGAGCTTCTTATGCTCGTTGCCGGCAAGGAGCGCGAGCGCGTTTCGAGCGCAGAATTTTCCTCCGCTCCCGCCCCCGTATTCGCGCGCGAGACTAAGCCCGTTGTCACCGCGCCTATTGCACAGCGCTATAAGAACAGCGGCGCGGGCAGAGTCACAAAGCGTACCATTCCGCTCTACGATCTTCCCGTCTCTGCCGGTATCGGTGAGCATCTCGACGAAAACGCCAACGAAAGCGTCAGCATCACCGTCAGCGAATCCACAGCGGCAGCAGATTTCGCGCTTCGTATCAGCGGCAACAGTATGGAGCCTAAATTCCACGACGGCGACGTTCTGCTCGTTCAAAATGCAGAGGGCGTCGAGGTCGGCGAGCAGGGCATCTTCATCCTTGACGGCGCAGGCTACTTCAAGGTCTACGGCGGCGACTGCCTGATCTCCCTCAATCCCGAGTACGGCAGAATAATGCTCAAGGATTTTGAAAACGTCTCCTGCATCGGGCGCGTTCTCGGCAGACTGAAAAAAAGATAAACGCATAAAAACGCTCCCAACGGCATTTGCCGTTGGGAGCTTTTCATATTAACCGAAGATCTTAAGCACGGGCATTCCGTTCTTCATCTTCCATACGTCGGTGAAGTCGAAGCCTTCGTAATAATCGGCTTTTTCCTTACCCTCAGGGGTGTAACAGCAGATCGAACCTACTCTCATTCCCGCGTCGCGGTACATCTGCTCGATCGCGGGGACATCGCCAAGCTTATCGATCGAGTGCTCATGTTCGATCTTCTCAAATCTTGTGGCAAAAGGGGTGCACATCATAAAGATATCAAAGGAAAGCATTCCATTGCCGTCAACAAAGAATATTTCTTCGACCTCTCTGATATCAGCGTGTTGGGGATCTCTGAGGATCTCAATATCTTTTTCCGTATAGAACGCTATAAGACGCACCTTTTCACGTGTTTTGCATTTGCTTCTATCTTCTATATTTCCGTCGAAGTTATAATAATCGCCTTCCATATGATCGTTTATGAGCGATCTGAACACGTCATCAGGTATAAAGGCAGGAGAGAGGCAGGCTTTTCCAAGAATTCCTCTGCTTCTGAAAACGTTGCCTTCAATATTCACGGTAGCGGTAGAATAGGAGCTTACCGCAGAACCGCCGTAACCTGCTATCATACCCGCAAAAACCGTCGAATAATTAATACTCTCGCTTCCCGTGCCCGAAGCATTCAGAACGCCGTCGGTATAGCAGCTGTCAATTGCAAACACTTCGCCGCAAAGCAGTCCTGCGGATATGCTGTAAACGACCGTCGAACTTTGGTACCCCTCGGTAGCTTCTCTTTTCCAGCCTTCCATATATTCGAATGCGTCTTCTATCTGAACGTTGGGAAGCGTAGCGTATTCCTCAACCGCAGACGTATCTGCATTAATTGTAAGCGTCGAATCTTTGACGTAGCAAGCGCTGATATATCCGACCTGACCGGCAATTACGCCGACTGCGGTATAATCCGCATCAGTAACCGTAACGGTTGCATTCTCAATACCGAGACCGGTTATAGTCGAATTGCCCGCATTTCCGAAGAATCCGATCGCCTTGATGTACTGGAGATCGTATGAATCATAATACTGAATGTCGGAATGGCTGTTATCGAATCTTCCGTCGATACCGAACATTGAATACGCGGGGAGATTATATGCGTCAAGCATCAGCCTGCTTCTTGAATTATAGCTGTCCATCGCCGCTTGCCATCTATCCTTCATCTCTTCGGGGCTGACCGTCTCCCATATCGCCGCGCCGGAGGCGGTGATGGTGAAGTTTGAGATCACGTGGCCGTTGCCGTCGAACTTGCCGTCAAAGGGATCGAGATAATCACCGATCGGAGTGTGCTCCTTACCTCCGAGGTCGATATCCTCCATAAGGATGAAGTTGCCGTCAGTATTCTCGCGGATAAGGTTGAGGTCATCGGCAGTATATATACCGACATATCCCTCGGGCACCTCGGTGAGCTGTCCTGATTCACGGGTGAAGGGGAAGGTCAGCCATCCCCAAAGCGCGGGGGTAGCAGCGACCGCCATAGTCATGATCAAAGCTATCGATGCCGCCACAAGCGACACCAACAGCCGGCGTTTTCTGAATTTCGTCTTTACTCTCTTTTCGCCCGTGATCTTTGCGAGCTTCGCTTCGATCTCGGACTCTGTCAGCTTGCCCGCGGTAGCTTCTATTTTTTCCACACACTCACGAACGAGCTTCATATCGGGATTACCCGTTTCTGCTTCGGCTTCGATTATTCTGCCGAGTATCATATTCTTTTCTTTTGATTTTTTCACAGCTATACTCCTTTCCTAAGTAATATGCTCCCACTGTCAGAAGATATTTTTAAGTATTTCACCGAGCTTCGTCCGCAAGCGGTACCAGGCTGTCAGCGTTCCGGAGCGCGTCATACCTAGCAGTTCCGCAGTCTTGTCGATGCCGAGCGATTGCTCCACCATCGCGGCAAAGATCACGGTTTCACGCTCACCGAGCATTGAGCGTATCTCTGACAGATATTCCCGATACGCTTCATCCTCGAGCATTCCGTCTATTTCCGGAATGCCGTGAAGCTCCTCGTTATATTCAACAGCATCGGGGGAGCGCTTTCGTTTTCGGTATTCATCGATAAAGAGCGACTTTGTGCGCATGCAAAGCCATGAAAAAATCGAGGACTGAGGTGAATATTTGAAATCATCCCATTTCTGCCATAGATCGGAAAACGCCTGAGAAGCGTAATCGTCGGCATCATAACCGTCGATCGAAAAACGCGCTATGCAAAACGCCCGCACAGGAGGATAATATTCCCTGAAGAACGCGGAAAAGTCTATTTCTTTCATTGTCCTCTCCTCCTTTTTTGTTAGTCAACTGTATAACGGAATAATTATCGATTATTTTCACCAAAAGGTTATCGTTTACATTTTGTTTACAAGTGCCGCCTTATTTGACGGTGCCTATTTTCTGTCATAAAAGCTTTCCGAATCCGCATCCCGATCCTTAGAGAACAAAGTAAATAAGGTAAGTAAGACGATCTTTGCATCAAGCGAAAACGAAACGGATTTAGCGTATTCGGCATCAAGCTTGAATCGTTTTTTCCACGGGATAGCGTTGCGCCCCTTGACTTGCGCAAGTCCCGTAAGTCCGGGGCGCACGGTGTGACGGAGCATTTCATCTTCCGTATAATAAGGCAAAAATTCCGCAAGCTGAGGACGAGGACCGACGAAGGACATCTCGCCGCGGAGGATGTTTATAAGCTGTGGAAGCTCGTCGATGCTCGTCCGACGCAAGAATCTACCGAAGCGCGTGGTTCTTTCGCAATCGGGCAGAAGTGCGCCCTCTCCGTCGCGCTTATCCGTCATCGTTCTGAATTTCAGTATCATAAATTCACGTCCGTAAAGCCCTCCGCGCGCCTGACGGAATATCACGGGCGCGCCAAGATTAATTCTGACGAGAAGTGCCGTCAGGATAAATACGGGGGAAAGAAAAAAGAGGAAAAAGCACGCGAAAATCACGTCAAAGCATCTTTTGACGTATCTCCCGTATATTTTCCTCTTTTTTCTGATTTTCATTTTATTATTCCTTGGATAGCTCGAGAGCAAGTCTGAGCGCGCCGAAGATCTGTTCCTTTTCGGGATAAACTATCCTCGCCTTATCGTCGGTAAGCGCGAGAATGCGGGACTTCATATATGAATTATAGATAAGACCACCGCCTACAACACAATCGAATTTTTTACCGAAGATATCGTACGCGCGATCGATAAATCCCTTAATCCCTTCAACAGCGGAATCAACGATACGCAGAGCAACCTTGTCCCCCATTTCGCAAGCGTGGATGACCTCGGGCGCAAATCCCGCGATCAGCGTTTTTCCCTCAGCATAGATCTTTTTTATCGAATGCTCGGGCTTAGCACCGAGATACGCCTCTGCGCGGGCATAAAGCTCCGTAGACTCGCCTCTGCCATCGTGATAACGAAGCGCTGCTTCAAGTCCATCGCGACCTACCGAATATGCACCACCAAAGCTGTCAAGCAGATAACCCCAACCGCCGATTCGGTGAAGTGCACCGTCCTTGCGTGCAAAGCAAACTCCGCCCGTACCGCAAATGATGACGGCAGCATCACGCGAGGTATCCCCCTCAAGAAGCGCGAAAAGGTTATAAATATCACTTGCGACCTTGATCTTGGCATCAGGGCAGGCTTCGGATACCGCGCTTCGGAGCAAGGCTTCGTTACCGATTGCTCCCGAAATTCCCGCGTATACGCTGTCAATCCAGCCCTCCTCGGCATCTGCGAGCTCACGAATGATCTTTGTCAGCGTGTTTCTTGCCTGACGCTCACCGATGTCGTTAGGATTCGAGGGACCGCCTACCTTGTAATTGAGCACCTCACCGTGCATATCGGCAAGCACGCCTACCGTCTTAGTACCGCCGCCATCTATTGCAATTATAAATTTCTTCATTTTTCTGTCTCCGTTATATCTTCAAATTCTACTATTGTTCTTCCCTTGCTGAAATCGTCAAATCCGAGTCCCATATCCTCGTATTCTGCCTCGCCGCTCTGGTTATCATAGGGATCGGTTCGGAGATACTTCTTCGGCGGATCGAATGCTGTTCCCTGTGAGTGGTTGTTGATCTCGCGGAAAACGTCAAAGTTTCCGCAATAGTGCTCCCAAAGCTCACGGTCACCGTATTTATGCGCACCCTCACCGAAGGAAAGATCGGCGTGAAGCCATCCCCAAGGGGCAACGTAGAACTGCGCCCAATCGTGGCTGCCGATGCGGTTCGGACGGCAATGACTGCCCGACTGCCAACGCGCAGGCACTCCCATCGCACGGCAGAGCGAGATGAACAAAAGTGCCATAACACCGCAGTCGCCGCGCTTGTTGAACAGTGCGAATTCGGGGATATTTTCAATACAAAGGTACTCTCGCATATAAGAATACGACATATTCGTCGTGACGTATTCGTAAGCCTTTCGCGCGAGGATGAGAGGATTATTCTCTTCTCCGCGCAGTTCGTCGGCAACCGCCTTTATCGCAGGAGTGATCCTTATCTGCGGGAGCTCCTCGTCGGTGCAGAAAGTTGGCTGTTCAGCGGAAACCTTCGACGGATCGAGGTTGTAATACGGGATCGTCAAAACGTAAGAGAATTCAATCTCAAATTTTTCGTCTTTCTTATACTCGGTTTCGATAAACGCCGTGCGCTGATCGGCATCCGAGATATAAACGGGATGCGAGGAATAATGAAGCACTATGTCGCTCTGCTCGTCGCACTCGGCGGGATAGGGCAGATGAACGCGGATCTTTTTGCCCACGCGCTGTGCATGCCCGTCGATCGTCAGCCACTCGCGGACACGCCAGCGTACCTTGCGGTAGCCGTGCTTTTTCATTATCTCGAGATTCTCGTGGCGCAGAGGATTGCGATATGCATTTTCGTAAATTCCCTCGGGCAGGGATTTAAGATACGCCTCCTGACATTCAAGGATGTTCGACCTTGCCGAGCGTTGGAAATAACGCACACCGTTTTTGCGGATATAGTCGGCACTTCCCTGCGAGATTATGTATTCAAGATTTTCCGCCGTGCAAGCGGGATACTTTTCTTGGATCTTACCGAGCAGAGTGTCAAAATCGGTGTAATACTCCCTCGGCATCTCGCGGCAGATCTCGAGCTCAAGCTCGAGGCGGCGGCGCAATGCTGTCGGCAGATCTCTCTCAAGCATCGAAAGAACGACCTTCTCCTCACCCTCAAAATCACCAGAATATTTATAAAACTTCACCTCGTCGGGAAGCTCGATTGCAATATATTTTATATCTTCTTCGCGGAATTCGATCATTATTACGATCCTCCGTTTTACTTTTTTATAATTATACCACATAATCATCGCTCTTGCAATAAGTTGTGCAAAAATTGCTTGAATTCAGAGGTTTATTGTGGTATAATTAAATCACATTCAAGGATTGGAGCAGATATTATGCCGTTATCAAGATTTGCAAGCCTTACCGAAATAAACAAAGGCTGGTCGGGTGATAAAAAATACCGTGCAGAGGACGCGCTCGGCAACGTCTTTCTCCTGCGCATCACAAATTCTCCGCGCGGCGAGCGTTACGAGGATATGTTCCGTATGCAAAAGGAAGTCGAACGCCTCGGCGTTTCGATGTGCAATCCTATCAAATGCGGAAAATGTGAAGACGGGTATTATATGCTCCAAAGATTCGTGGATGGCATTGACGCCGAAGATGCCGTCAAAAAAATGAGCGCAGACGAGCAGTACCGTCTGGGTTATGAAGCGGGCAAGATGCTTAAACTTATCCATTCAATCCCCGCCCCCGATGATCAATCCGATTGGGAGTCGCGGTTCAACGCGAAGATCGACCGCAAGATCAGGATGTACTCCGAGTGTCCGCTGAAATTCGACGGTGATCATTACATACTCGACTACCTCGAGGCAAACCGCCATCTGCTCCGCAACCGTCCGCAATGCTATCAGCACGGTGATTATCACATAGGCAATATGATGATAGAGGACGGCAAGATCGTGATCATCGACTTCGACCGCTACGATTTCGGCGACCCGTGGGAGGAATTCAACCGCATCGTATGGTGCGCGCAGGCGGCGCCCGCGTTTGCCTCGGGCAACGTTGACGGATATTTTGACGAAAAAGTTCCGCATAAATTTTGGGAGCTTTTGGCGCTCTACATCGGTAGCAATATGCTCTCCTCGATCCCGTGGGCGATCCCATTCGGAGATCAAGAGATAAACACAATGATGAATCAGGCGCGCGACGTGCTTGATTGGTACGATAACTTCACAAACGTAATCCCCAAGTGGTACAAAGGAGTAAAAAATGGCTGAACTGACCGTAAACGAAATGCTTGAAATGCAAAGACAGCTTCAAGACAAATACAAAGACAAATGGGAGCCTATCTGCCCCGAGATCGGGCAAAACAAGCTCCTTTGGATGATAGGTGAGATTGGCGAGGTAGCCGACATCATCAAGAAAAACGGATGCAACAAGGCGATCTCCGCCCCCGAGCTCCGCGCACACCTCGTTGAAGAAATGGCAGACGTTCTGATGTACTACCACGACGTTATGCTCTGCTACGGCATCACTTCCGAAGAGCTCCGCGAGGCTTATACCAAGAAGTTCGAAAGAAATATGAAAAGATGGTAAACGGCGTCTTTTTAAAAATAAAGAACCGGCTCGAAAGAGCCGGTTCAATTTAGTTAAAAGCTTGATTACTCAGCGTCTTCAGCGTCGGTAGCTTCCTCAAGGAGAGCCTTGATGGAGAGGCTTACTCTCTGCTGCTCGTCGTCGATCTTGGTGATCTTAACGGTTACGTTCTGACCGGATGCGAGGACATCAGCGGGATTGTCAACGCGGTCGAGAGCGATCTGAGAAACGTGGATAAGGCCGTCAACGTCATCGGTGATCTTAGCGAATGCACCGTAGGACATAAGGTTCGAGATGGTAACGTCAAGAACGTCGCCCTCTGCGTACTGAGCCTTGAATACCTTCCAGGGGTGAGTCTCCTCGGTCTTGTAGCCGAGAGTGATCTGCTTCTTCTCGAGGTCGAAGGACTTAACGAATACGGTAAGCTCGTCGCCGATATTGAGAATATCTGCGGGCTTATGTATAGGCTTCCAGGACATCTCTCTCTTGTGAAGCATACCGTCTACTCCGCCGAGGTCGATGAATGCGCCGTACTCGGTCATTCCTCTTACCTTACCGGTGTAGTACTTGCCCTCTTCGATGCTTGCCCAGAAGGAAGACTCGAGAGCCTTTCTCTCTTCTCTTGCAGAAGCACGGATAGAGCCGACTGCGCTCTTGCCCTGACCCTTGAGCTCGATAACCTTGAACTTAACGGTCTGGCCAACGAGAGTAGCGAGGTCGCCACCCTTCGGTACGGTGGTCTGCGATGCGGGTACGAAGATTCTTGCGCCGTAGAGCTTGATTACTACGCCGCCCTTGACTGCCTCGGCAACAACACCCTCAAGGTTCTCGCCGCTTTCCTTGGCATCAACGATGATGTGCCAATTCTTGTCAAGATCTGCGCGCTTTTTGGAAACGGTTGCGCATCCGTCAACATCGCTGACGCGGATAACAAATACATCT
>JAZRGT010000008.1:0-10020 GCA_045644325.1 Eubacteriales bacterium
GTAGCTCGCGTTAGAGTATATCCCGGTACCGGTGCTATCACCATCAACGGCCGCGACATTGACGAGTACTTCGGTCTCGACACAATGAAGCTCATCGTAAACCAGCCCTTCGAGGTTACCGGCAATGTTGGCAAGTTCGACATCGTTGCAAACGTAACCGGCGGCGGTTTCTCCGGCCAGGCAGGCGCAATCCGCCACGGCCTCTCCCGTGCACTCGTTCTCGCTGACGAGGCAAACAAGCCCGCTCTCAAGGCAGCAGGCTTCCTGACTCGCGACCCTCGTATGAAGGAAAGAAAGAAGTACGGTCTCAAGGCCGCTCGTCGCGCAAGCCAGTTCAGCAAGAGATAATCACCCATTTGGGATTATTTCGATATACAAAAAGCTCTGCTTCGGCAGAGCTTTTTGTGTTTTATAGGGCGGTTCAATTTGTATAGAATTGAGCCGTCCTATTTACTTTTCATCAAATATGTGCTATAATTACATTGGTTAGGTATCTAATCGATAAACTTGAATTTGATAAAGGAGGCTTTCAAAATGAAAAAACTTATAGCATTGATTTTATCGATGACATTCATGTTGGCATTGGCGGGTTGCTCTTCGGATAGAAGAACACAGGCAAGTACTTCAAACGAAACCAGCAACCCAAGTAAAAACACACAGGCAAGTACTTCAAACGAAACCAACAACCCAAACCAAAACACACAGAGCAAAACAGGCTATTTTATTCCAGATTATGATACGACGAACAATCTTCACTGTGATGAATTTCTGAAAAATTTGAAAAGCGATGGATACATCCGTGGCGGTGAAAAGGATTATAACTACAACACGGATAACATTACTCGCATTGTGAACATTACTCCCCAAAGCATTTCTGATGAAACATCTGATATTGAAGTATTTTATGTGAGTGGCGCACATTGCTTTTTGATGGTAAATCATACGATTTACAGATATGATACTTTTGGAGGATATCACCGTCAATTATGCTTGTGGGATTATGACAGCAATGGCACAAAAGACCTTGTTTCCTATAACACATCGGGCTCTGGTCTGTCTTATATGAGTGTCGGTATTTTTGACTTGACTTCTTTTGAAGAAATTCAAGTTATATCAAGGATGATATTGAACGAGCCAGGATTTTCCTTTGAATGTAAAAATGGAGTGATATACATTGATGGCGAGGAACTGACCTACAGCAACGGAAGTTTCCATTGTAATTCATTCAGCAAAGATGCACAGTAAAATTCCAATTTGACGAGCAGAATAGGCGTTGAATGTTGGTGTGATTTTGGTGCAAATTTGGTGCAACATTTTATGCGACGATACTCACGATGTTCACGATATCGCACGAAATCACACGATAAAGCTACGATATCACACGATATTTAACGATATTCACGATATCAAACAGTATTGCTAAAACTCCAAGAGATAATTTATTATTTATACAAAAAGCTCTGCATTTGCAGAGCTTTTTGTGTTTTAAAGGGCGGTTTAATTTGTAAAGAACCCCGCCGTCCTATTTACATTTAGGAGTTTTTATGGTATAATACAAGTATTAGATAAACTTGAATTTGATGAGGAGGTATTAACATGAATAAAAAAGTGTTATCAACAATTCTTTTGTGCTTGATTTTGCTTTCGTTTATATTTACAATTGTAATATTTGTCAATACGGGTATATCACTGTATCAATTAGAAAACGCAGAAATTGATACAACAAACGATAAATTGCCCGGAGCTTCTGTTATTGCTGCGGCTTTTGCTTCTATTGGCTTATGGATTGGATTTATTCTTACAAGCGGAATAACTTCATCAATTGGTTTTGTGTGTTCACTTGTAAATACTAAAATAACTCAAAATATGATTATTCATCGAATATCTAAAGCGTTTTTGTGTTTTCATTCTGTTGTACTTGTTTTGATATTTTCTGTATTTATTTTTTTCATTGTTTCTGTTTTCTAATAAGACAAATTCCAAATTGTCGAGCAGAACAGCGTTGAACGCCCCGATGATCTTGGTGCAATTTCGGCGCGAAGTTTTAAATGGCGGCAGTTTGAAAATATCAATTTTGAAAAGGAGTATTATTTTATGAAAAAATTCATTGCATTGGTTATTGCACTTGTTTGTGCAATAAGCTTGATCGGGTGTTCTTCTGAAGAAGTGAAAAGGGATTTGACCCTGGATGAGTTGAAGGTCATCGCCGAAAAAGGGAATAATATTTCGTGGAGCGACTTTGATCCGTTTATTTATTCCTCTGAAGGCGGAAGCGGAATTTTATTCAGAACTTACCCTGTGGGCGATAATTACGTTCTGCACGTTGGAGGCTCTCCGGACGGGATTGTATATGCCAGACTCTCGACAAAGGTCGAGGGCGGTGATCCCGCCGACGGATATCGTGAAATCGATATTATGACGCAAAGCATAGATAAGTTTATCAAAGGAACGAATAAATAGAATATGAAAAACAGCACTCGCTTCGGTGGGGGCTGTTTTTGTATTTTAAGCTACAATTCAGTTGTCCCCTATGGCTCGTTATGTTATTCGCTGTGATAATACCGATTCCGTGCTCGTACTTTGAGAAAATCGAGGGTTGCTATTTACATTCCTTCGGTTTTATGATATAATCTATTTGAACGATTACGCGGAGGTGCGATATGTATAAAATAGCAAAAATAACGTTCAAGCCGAGCGTTGCGGGCTTGGATGGCGTCTCGGACAAGGTCGATGAAATACTCGGAATGCTCCATAAAAACGGTCAGATACTTGACTGGATCATTGAGGATCACGCGCCTTCATACGTCGCGACGGTGAGCACCACCGATGACGATTCGCTTGACGGGAAGTATTTCAATCAGTATATCCGCGGCGCGATCGCGGATTTCGAGATCGAAACCGAGATCGTTTGCGACGATGCTTTGGCGAGCGATTGCTGTCACTGCGCCGATCACGGCTACTATATTTTCGCGATCTATCCCGATCTCTCATCGAGTCCCGTCTGGTGCGGCGACTGCGGAAACGAGATACCGCTGACGAGAATTCCCTATCTTTTCGGAGAAGAGGAGCATTATTCGATCCTGAATTTTCAGCAGATGTATAAGGCGGTTGACACCTTGTGGATGGACAGCCTTTCGGACAGATTTACGAAAAAACAGCTCGTTGACCATAAATCCGAGCTGAACCGTCGCGGAATGGAGATACGCGCCGAGCTTGAAAAGAAGGTCGGCAAGCCCGTGTATTATCTGCTCGCAAATCCCATCGGCGGTTGGTATGAGATTGAGAGGAATAATAAGCATTTAGAGGTCTGCCCGAAATGCGGCGGGGAGCTTGAGGTGATAGATCACGCTTGCGCAAATAAGGTCTGCCAAAAATGCAGATTTGCTTTTGTTGATCCCGAGGAATAATGATGCAAAACGAACTGATTGCCCGCGCGGCGACGTATGTGAAAGAAAAATTTGAAAACGAATACAGC
Organism: Eubacteriales bacterium; assembly: GCA_045644325.1. Classification (GTDB taxonomy): domain Bacteria; phylum Bacillota; class Clostridia; order Oscillospirales; family CAG-272; genus CAG-390. The sequence continues at coordinate 3,476 of JAZRGT010000008.1, forward strand.
GGGCACGATTGGTTCCATACCCTGCGCGTTTTCAAAGCGGCAACGCGAATTGCCGAGGCTGAGGGAGCTGATTTGGAAACGGTACAGCTCGCGGCACTTCTGCACGACGTTGACGACAGAAAGCTCTCGCCCGAAACTCACGCGGATAAGGCAAATGCAAGAAGTTTTCTTTCAGCAAACAATGTTGATGAAAGCGTTATTTGCGAGATATGCCGCATTATAGGCGAAGTTTCGTTTGTTGGAAACGATTCCGTCGTGCCGACAACTTTAGAGGGCAAATGCGTTCAGGATGCCGACCGACTCGACGCTATTGGCGCTATCGGTATCGCCCGCGCTTTTGCATACGGCGGAAATCATAACAGACTGATGTATCATCCCGATATAGCGCCTAATTTGGATATGACGAAAGAAGAATATTTTAAAAGTCAATCCACTACGGTGAATCACTTTTACGAAAAGCTCTTTAAGCTGGCCGATATGATGAATACCGATGCGGCGAAGTCGATTGCAAAGGAAAGAGACGGGTATATGAGAGGCTTCATTGCTGAATTTATGGATGAATGGGAAGGGAGAAAATAACATTGACAACAAAGCTTTTCTTTTCCGCAATTACAAAATTTCTTTTGGGCGTCCTTCTCGTCGGACTTTTGATTTTTCTTCCCGCGGGAACTTTTGATTACGTTCAAGGATGGCTTCTTATGGCGATACTTTTCGTTCCTATGTTCTGCGCGGGCATCGTGATGATGATAAAAAATCCCGGATTGCTTGCTTCTCGACTTGATGCCAAAGAGGACAGAAAAGAGCAGAGCATAGTGGTCAAGCTCAGCGGGCTGATGTTCCTTTGCGGTTTTATCGTCGCGGGGCTCGGCGTGCGGTTTGGTTGGTATATGCTCCCGATGCCCGTTTGTATAGTCGGTGCAGTTCTCTTTATTGCTGCTTATATGATCTATGCCGAGGTGCTGCGCGAAAATACCTATCTCAGCCGCACAATCGAGGTGCAAGAAGGTCAAAAAGTCATCGACACGGGACTTTACGGCATCGTGCGCCACCCGATGTACAGCGCGACGCTTCTGCTGTTTCTTTCAATGCCGATAGTGCTCGGCTCGATTTGGTCATTTTTGATCTTTCTCGTGTACCCCTTCATAATCGCGTCAAGACTCAAGGATGAAGAAAAGTTTCTTGAGGAAGAACTCGAAGGCTACCGCGAGTACAAGAAAAAGGTGAAATACAGACTCATCCCCTTTATTTGGTAAAATGATAAAAACTACTTACCCCGGAATGGTTTTGGCAATCAGCGCGCTGTGGATCGCCCTTCGCGCTTTCTTTGCCGTGAAAAACAGAAGATTTGATATTAAACGAGAATTGCAACTGCTCCTCGTTTATGTCTGCCTCATCGTAGTTGCGCGCATAACCTTTTTCCCGATGCGGAAGGTTGACGGTATTATTCAGCCTTTGGTGTTTGACTCCGCGAATGTGTTTCCGTTCCGAACGAACTTTATTCCGCTCGTCAATCTTTTCGATTACGAGATAATGTCAGAGGCGGTTATCAATTTTGTCGGAAACACCACTATGTTTATTCCCATGGGAATAATTTGGCCTATCGTATACAAGGAGCTTGACACACAGATCAAAACCATTGCCGCCGGCGCGGGGCTGTCGCTTTTCATCGAGATACTTCAGCTTCCGTTCTACGACCGAGTCAGCGACGTTGACGATCTTCTGCTCAATACACTTGGGTTTGCGATGGGGTATGGGATTTATAGGTTGGTTAAGTTTATAAAAAATACAAGAGGTAAAGATGCAAGGCTATAACGTAATTGCAGTATTCAACGAAAGCGCCGACAGAATGCTGATGTGCAAGCGGCGGAAGGATCCCTACAAAGGGCTTTCAAATCTTGTCGGCGGAAAAATCGAAAAGTGCGAGGACGGACTCCGCGCGGCGTACAGAGAACTATGGGAAGAAACTTCGATAACCGAAAACGATATTATTCTTTCGCATTTGATGGATTTTACATACTATCTCGATAATTGTTACGTTGAAGTTTACGTGGGTAAACTGAATAAGCATATTGACGTCTGCGGCGACGAAAATGACCTTTATTGGTCGTTGCTCGACTGCGATTTCTTTGATGCAACGAAGTATGCCGGCGAGGGGAATATCGGTCATATTATGATGCACGTGCATATGTATCGAAAGGAGCTGTTGAAGTAATGGCAATTAAGGCAATAGTTGTGGATCTCGACAGAACGCTGTTGCATACTGATAAAACGATTTCTCCGTATACAGCCGAAATTTTTAAGAAGTGCAAGCAAAAGGGAATCATTTTGATGGTTGCGACTGCGCGACCGCTGCGCACGATGCTGCAGTTTTGCGAGATCATTGATTTTGATGCAATATCGGTGACCAACGGCGCAAGGGTAATATGCGGCGATTATCGTAAAGAATACGGAATTTCTCAGATAAGCGCAGAGCGGCTGTTGAATGCATTGAAACGCTATCCCGATTTTCGCGTAACTCTTGAAACGGGAGAAGAAGCTTACTCCAATGTGCCTATTGAGGACTATTATTCGGTCATTTCCGACGATCTTGCGGCAGTTGCGAGAACTGAAGGAGCTGTCAAGATACTTGTGGGTCTTGATACTCCCGAAACCTTGGAGCTTGTCAAAGAGATGCTGACCGATGACCTCTATTATACGGTCGCGAATGGGCATCTGATGCAGATCATGAGTACATCCGTGACCAAATGGAACGGTGTAAAAGCGATGCTCGAGATATGCGGATGTTCGGCGGAAGAAACGGTGTATTTCGGTGACGACTATGACGACGTCGCGCCGATCAGAATGTGCGGTGTCGGAGTTGCGGTTTCAAATGCGATCGATGAAGTGAAAACGGTAGCCGATTATATCGCGGAAAGCAATGACGATGACGGCGTTGCGAAGTTTATTGAAGGAAGAATACTGTAAAGATGAAAGTAATTACGCTTTGCGGAAGCTACAGATTCAAGGAAGAAATGGCAGAGGTCGCCGAGATCATGACGCTCGCGGGCAACTGTGTGCTTACTCCGAATGAGCTTACAAGAGATTCCAAAGACGATTATACCGAAGAAGAAGCTCGGATGATCGATATGATGCACAAGGAAAAGATCAGGATCTCTGACGCTATCCTTGTTGTCAATGTCGGAAAGTATATCGGAAAGAGTACGCAAAATGAGATCGAATTTGCGGAGAAAATAGGTAAGGAAATATTATATTATACCGATTTGGATTTGTAATTACACAAACCGGCGCCGATTTGCTTATGCGATCGGCGGCGGTTTCTATTGACATATCGAGTGAAATTTATTATAATTATTACAATACAATCGAGAAAGGCAAAATAATGGCTATCAAAGTATTTATATCCAAGGATAAAAAGCAGTTCAAGGGCAATATGCATTGCCACAGCACGATCTCGGACGGAAGACTGACTCCCGAGGAATTGAAGGCGGCTTACAAGGCGGAGGGATATCAGGTCCTCGCGATCACCGACCACTGCTCCCCCCACCCGCACAACGATCTGACAGACGATGAATTCCTGCTTCTTACCGGTTACGAAGCGTATATCCGCCCCAATAAAAAAGCAAAGAGCGACCGCTTCTTCCCCGAAGTGCATCTTTCTCTTTTTGCGCGCGACAAGGATAATGACAAATATATCTGCTACAACCGCGTTTATTGCAAATATTTCAAGGGCGACCACGAAACTCTCAACCGCGTCGGCTCGGAAGAACCCCGTGAGTACACGATGGAGTACATAAACAAGTTCATTAAAACGGCGACCGATAACGGTTATCTCGTTTCCTTTAACCATCCCACCTGGTCGACAGAGGATGATCAGAACATTCTGAAGCTCGAGGGGTGGCACAGCCTTGAGATGGATAATACTAATTCCTATCTCATCAACTCTCTTGAGCACAACGAGCTTCTTTATGAAAAGCTCCTCAAAAACGGTGTCAGAGTCGGCTGTCACGCGGGCGATGACAATCACAACAAAAAGCCCTTCGGACATCCGCTCTGCGATTCCTTCGGAAGCTTTACGATGTTCGTAGCCGACGAGCTGAATTACGATAGCGTATTCGGCGCATTTGAAAAGGGCGATTACTATGCATCAACAGGACCTCGCATCCTTTCGCTTTCGATCGAGGATGGCAAGACCGTGCGCGTTGAGACCTCGGATGCCGACCGCATCATTATGTTCTCGGGCACGAGAAAGACAAAGGTCGCGCTTGACGAAGAGGGCGGCACTGTCAACACCGGCGAGTTTGAGCTCCACGAAAAGACGAATTTCTTCCGCATAACTGTCATCGACAAGCAGGGTAAGAGAGCTTGCACGAGAGGTTATTTCAGAGATGAGTTTTAATAAAAATGAGGATTGAGCCGCAGCTCAATCCTCATTTTTATACATATAAGTACTTCCGATAAAGATCTTCTGTACCTTAAAGTTTTTATCAAGCACGACTATATCCGAGTCGAGTCCGACCTCGAGCTTACCCTTATTCAGCCCGAAAAGTCTTGCGGGAGTTGCCGAGAGCATCGTTGATGCCTCGGAGAGGGTGAAGCCGCATTCGTTCACGAGTACACGGAGCAGCACGTCTGCTGTCGCCACGCTTCCTGCAAATGCGCTTCTGTCGGAAAGCTTTGCCACGCCGTCCTCGATGATATATTCGACACCGCTCATAACTCCGCAGGTCGCCGGTGATCCAGCAACGCTGAGGCTGTCGGTGACGGCGGCAACGTTATCGATGCCCTTGATCTTGACGATCATTCTGACGAGATCGGGCGGCAGATGCTTGCCGTCGGCAATGATCTCGGCGCAGATTTCGTCGCGAAGGAATGTGCTTTCGATAACTCCGAGTGAGCGGAAACCGTGATCGCGTGTAACTGTTGAGGTGCAGGAGTAGAGGTGAGTAACAAGGCTTAATCCGTTATCGATGGCGAGCGCCATGTCGGAGTATTTTGCATCGGTGTGACCTGCCGAAGCAACAATTCCGTGGGATTTGAGGAATCTGCAGAACTCGCCGTTCTTATCGCGCTCGGGCGCGTATGTCCAGCGGACGATCGTGTCGCCTGTCTCCTCAACCAATGCTACATATTCTTCGGGCTTTGGCTCGGTGATGTGACCGGGTGCCTGTGCGCCGCACTGTGCGGGCGAGAGGTATGGACCTTCCATATGCGCGCCGAGAAGATTGCGTGCAAGCGGATTTTTCTTTGCAATTTGAATATTCTTTACCGCCTCGCGCATAATGGGAAACGCGCCGGTGGTGACGGTGGGGACGATGGTGGTCGTTCCGTGAGTCATATGGAATACGCATCCGTCCACAATCTCGTCGGGCGAGGATTCCGTGAAGCTGAAGCCGCCTCCTCCGTGGGTATGGATGTCGATGAATCCCGCCATAACGTAATTGCCGGTGGCGTCGATTATCTCGCCTTCGGGACGTTTTTCTGTGATTTCCGCGATCTTGCCGTCTTCGATAACGATAAACCCGTCAAAAATACCGTTTGGCAGAACGATCAGATCGCTTTTGATGATCCTTCTCATAGCTTAAAGAAGCGACGCGCTGTCGGGATCGAGGTAGAGGATCGATCCATCGCGTGTGCGGAGAACCGATGCAGGACAATGCTCGTCGATGCTTGCGGTCAGGGTTTCGCGTACTGCCCAAGCCTTTGTCGGCGCGGGAACGATGCAGAAGAGGTGGGGAGCGCTTACGAGCATCGGGACGGTCAGGGTGATGGCGTATTTCGGAACGTCATCGATCTTAGCGAAGCATCCGTCATTGACCTGCTGATTGCGGCAGACCTCGTCGAGCTTGACGGGCTTTACAAGCTTTGTATCGTTGAAATCGGCAACGGGCGGATCGTTGAATGCGATGTGTCCGTTCTCGCCGATGCCCATAACGACGATGTCGATCTTGGTTGCGGAGAGCAGGGAAGAGTAGCGCGCGGATTCCTCGTCGGGATCGGTGGCGTCGCTCTTGATGTAGTTAACGCTCTTGAAGGGAACAAGACCGAAAATGTGCGCATCGAGGAAGTTGCCGAAGCACTGCGGTGCGGAGGAGTCGAGACCGATGTACTCGTCCATATGGTAGGCGTTGATACGGTTCCATTCGATAGACTTGTCGGCAACGAGCGAAGCGAGTACCTCGTTCTGCGAGGGCGCGGCGGCGAAGATCATAGAGATCTCGTCCTTCTCCGCGAGCAGTTCCTTGATCTTTGCGGAAATATCCTCAGCCGCAGCCGCACCCATTGCGGTGCGCGAGTCGTATATGTTGACCTTGAGTTTGTCTTGGTAGTAGGTTTTCATTGGTTTACCTCACTTTGATTGATGAGATAATTATAGCATAATTTTGGGGTGTGGTCAAGGGTTATTAGTAAAGAAGCCCCGATAAAGTTGGGTTGTATAATTTTGACGGGGACTCTGAACCCGAAGCTCGCGCATAATTGGGATGGTGAGTTTTGTGCTGTGGTAGCGCGAGCTCTATTATTGTTTCGCTTTGCGAAACAATAAGGGG
>JAZRGT010000009.1:0-20440 GCA_045644325.1 Eubacteriales bacterium
AAATTATATTGATAAACTCTTGCTTTTTAAACCCAGTCATATTGATTGTATATTCCATAAGGATGTGACTTTTGATGATGTGAAAGCAACGCTTGACGGTATTAAATTCAAGAGCATAAAAGAAACGAATGAAACAATGTATTTCGGAGAACCATTTGTCCTACCCAAAGAATCACAAAAGTATGATATTCGTAAATTGGAAGCAACTGATTTGGAAGCAGTTGATAATTTTATTGCAGAATACCCAAATGAAGTGTTCAAAAGATCCAGTGGATACGGTCTTAAAAAATTGCTAAACCAGCCGCTTGAGCAAAGATTTCTCTCTCAACCCTTTGGCATTTTTGACGGCAAAAAGTTACTTGCTATATCTTACGACGGACTGCAAAGCACACATGGTTTTTGTATTAACAACTGTGTTTCTACTCCAAATTTGCCGGATACCTCTAACGATGCGATCAAATATCTTTATCTGACCGCGACAAATGCGGTTATGGAAAAAGGATATATTCCTTTTGAAGATACTCAATTTGACAAATACGCAAAAGAGCACGGAGGATTTGACGCTTTTGAATTGGGATTTGAAAAAGTAAATACCGTATATTCTATTGATTTTTAATTGACTACAAACAAATGATAGCCCCGACTTGCGCGAGGCTCATTACCGCCCGACAGTACACACAAAGGTGTAACACACTATACCTTGTTGAGCAAGGCGTGTGAAAAAGGACAGAGAACGTAAAATCCTCTGTCCTTTTTGCCGTAGGGGCGAACTGCGTCCGCCCGCGGGCGTTCACAGAACGCCCCTACGAAATTTATTTCTCGGAAGGCAAAACCTGCTTTATGAAAGGCACCCCTTGGGATGTGCTTTTTGTAATATTAATCGTTATCACTTGCAAGCATAAACGCCTTCTGACCGCGCTTGCGGACTTCCTCTTCGGGAATACCGAGCTCGCGGGCGAGGATCTCGATGATCAGGGGCGAGCAGAAGCCGCCCTGACAGCGTCCCATTCCCGCGCGTACACGGCGCTTGACGGCGTCGAGAGTCTTTGCGCCGACGGGACGGCGGATAGCCTGAAGAATCTCGCTCTCGGTAACCTGCTCGCAACGGCAGATGATCTTGCCGTAAAGCGGATCCTTTGCGATGAGGGCATCCCTCTCGGCGTCGGTCTTATCGGCAAAGCGGACGATTCCGCGGCGGGTTCTGATCCAGCCGACCTTGCGCTCAAGGATAAGTCCCGCTTCCTGCATCTCGTGTGCGATATATTTTGCGAGCGCAAAGCTTGCGGTAAGTCCGGTCGAACGTACACCCGAGATACCAACGTAACCAAGCGCCTTCTTCGAAACTACGATATTGTAGCCCTCGGGCTCGCGTGCGGGACGCGCGCCGACGAACTGCGCGATGGTATCCTCGAAGCGAAGTCCGGGAACCATATTGAGAGCCTGCTGACGGACAGATTCAAGTCCCTCGCGGGTGGTCATTCTGTCGGTCTTGTCCTCAACGTCATCGGCGGTGGGTCCGACGATCATATTGTTATCAACGGTGGGAATAACGAGAACTCCGCGTGTCTTTGCCGACGGAACGGAAGAAATGATATGAGAAACCTTTACGGGAGTGTTGTGGCTGAAAACGAAGAACTCGCCCTTGCGGGGATGAACCGTGAAATCGCACTCGTCAACCATCTTTGCGATATCATCGCAATGAAGTCCCGCGCAGTTAACGACCCACTTAGCCTCGATCTCACCCTTGGAGGTCACGACCTTCTCTACTCTGCCGTTCGAAACGCAGATATCCTCAACCTTGCAGTCAAGCATGAACTCAACGCCGTTTTCAGCAGCGTTTTCCGCCTCTGCAATAACAACGAGGAACTGGTTTACCTGGCTGTCGCGGGGGCTGTAAATACCGCCGAGGATGTTGGGATTAAGCGTCGGCTCCATTTCAAGGATGTCTTCCTTGGGAAGGAATTCGTAGTCATATACGCCGTTCTGGAATGCTCTTGCGAGAAGTCCGGGCACGTTCTCCATCTGTTCGGGATAGAGCACGGGCGCGATGCTTCCGCAATGGATGATCGGAATATCGAGGTCGCGGCAGATATTGTCTACCATACTGTGCGAGATCGTTCTGATCTTGCACTCGAGCGTGCCGACGGGCATCGTCGCGCTTGTGGAGGTAAGTCCGCTGTTCGACTTCGATGCGTCGCCGCCGACGTCGTCGTTTTTATCGCAAACGATGGTCTTGATCTTATATTTTGAAAGCTCGCGCGCAAGGGCTACGCCGACCGCGCCCGCTCCGATAATAAGTACGTCTGTTTTAATCATCGTTTAGTCCTCCTTTTTGTCAAGGCTCATACAAGCCACAAGGTCAACGCCCGTGCCGAGGATATCGGCAATTACGGTCTGTCCGCAGACGGCGGGAGCAACAAGAGTGACCTTTTTAACCTCTTCCGCGCAAGCGAAAAGCATATCCTTCGGTATGGGAGCCGAGGTGCGGACGGGCATTCTGCGGCGGCTTGCGCCCTTTATTGCAACCGAAGATGTGAAAGTGCGCTTCGGATCGAAGCATTCGTTGATGCAGTATTCAACGCCTCGCTTGCAGCGATTGCCGCTGAGCTTTACGTCGTCCTTCGAGGTATATTCCGCAACGACCTCACAGCCGTTGGGGCAAACGGTACAAATTATTGTCTTTTTCATGCCAGAACCTCCTTGTGTTCCGCGGTTACAACGATCTCACCGCAAAGTCCCGCGATCTTGTCCTGCGGGATAGTGAGCTTTTCCATTGCTCCGGGTGTTGTCGCGGCAAGCTTCTTTCTTGCAAGCACTTCGCCGTTACAAGATGCAACGAGAGTGGTCTCGCGCGCGGGAACGACGGTGCGGAAGAAGAGATCAACGTCTGCGTCCGCGGACTTGTCCACCGTCTGCGGGCAAACGTAGCGGATGCCCTGACCGGGCTTGACCTCAATGCTCTCACCCGAGGTGAGCGCACCATTTGCGTATTTAGCGGCGTATTTACCCGCCTTTTCGCTCTCACGGCTTACATTGTCGACGAGGTCGTTGACGTGAAGCACGTTACCGCAAGCGAATATGTAAGGGATCTCGGTCTGCATAAACTGGTTGACCGACGCGCCCTTGGTGATGCCCGAAAGTGAAACTCCCGCGGTGGTGGTCAGTTCGTTTTCGGGGATGAGTCCTACCGAAAGGAGGAGGGTATCGCAGGGGATGACCTCTGTTTTTTCAAGAATCGGACGCTTGTTTTCGTCAACGGGAGCGATGCTTACGCTCTCAACGCGGTCAACACCCGTGATATTAACAACTGTGTGCGAAAGAAGGAGCGGAATGCCGAAATCGTCAAGACACTGAACCTTGTTTCTCTGCAATCCCGCAAGGAAGGGCATCAGCTCAACGACAGCCTTGACCTTCGCGCCCTCAAGGGTAAGACGGCGCGCCATGATCATACCGATGTCGCCCGAACCGAGAATAACAACCTCTTTACCAACCTTGTTGCCGTAGATATTGATAAGCTTCTGCGCAGTACCCGCGGTGTAAACGCCCGAAGGACGGCTGCCGGGGATAACGAGATTTGCACGGGTGCGCTCGCGGCATCCCATAGCAAGGATGAGTGCGCCGAAGTGAATATGAACAACGCCGCTCGTATTTACGCAAACGAGTGTTTTTTCACGGATCTCAAGAGCCGTGGTCTCGGTCATCAGGTCGATGCCCTCCTCTTTTGCCTTATCTGCAAAACGCTCGGCGTATTCGGGGCCTGTCAGCTCCTCGCCGAAATACTGCAGACCGAAGCCTGCGTGAATGCACTGCTGAAGGATTCCGCCCGCGCGGATATCGCGTTCAATGAGAACAACGCGCTCGGCGCCGTTCTGTTTAGCCGAAACAGCCGCCGCAAGACCTGCAGGGCCCGCACCGACTATCGCAACGTCATACAAGTATTCTTTCATTCTTGTACCTCTCAAAAAAGTGATGTGATAATTATATATCAACAATTTTCAAAATGCTATTGCCAATTTTGCCAATTTGTTGTACAATATTGCTGTAATCACAATTGTCATTAAAAAGAACCCCAAGTGACTCGGCACTTGGGGTTCTTAAGTAATCTGTTTAGTCGCAGCAAACGTCGGGTTTAACGGGAGCTGCGGGCTTGGGTGCTTCGGGGGTTACGTTACCGAGCCCTGTGGTTTCGGTGAAAACGGCATTCTTCTTGACCATTTCAACTGTATCGGTGGGAACGATCAGCTTCGATGCGGTACCGTTTGCCATTTCAACAAGAGCCTCGTATCTCTTGAGCTCAATGACCTCGGGAGTGGGGCAAGCCGCCATAATAGCGCGGAGACCGTCTGCCTCTGCCTGCTTCTGAAGAAGAACGGCACGTGCTTCACCCTCTGCTCTTGCGATGCGGGCATCTCTTTCACCCTCTGCGGCGAGGATCATTGCCTGCTTGTCACCCTCTGCACGGGTGATGACCGCCTGCTTGTGGCCCTCTGCCTCAAGAAGAGTTTCACGTCTTGCGCGCTCTGCCTTCATCTGCTTTTCCATAGATTCGCGGATATCGGCGGACGGAGTGATATTTCTGATCTCAACACGGGTAACTCTGATACCCCATTCATCGGTCGCTCTATCAAGGCTTTCAGTCATCTTTGCATTGATGCTGTCACGCGAGGTGAGGGATTCGTCGAGAGTAAGCTCACCGACGATGTTACGGAGAGTAGTGGTGGTGAGGTTTGCAAGTGCCTCAACGGGGTTTGCGGCACCGTAAGCGTAGAGCTTGGGATCGAAGGTCTTGTGGTAAACAACGGCGTCGATGGTGAGCGGTACGTTATCGCTCGTGATAACGCTCTGAGGAGGTGTATCGAGAACCTTCTCCTTCGAGGTAGCGCGAGCAGTAATTCTGTCGATACCGAAGGGAGCAAGAATGTGGAGTCCCGCATCCCAGATTGTATAGAACTTTCCAAGACGTTCGATAACGTAAGACTCGGTGTGAGGAACGACCTTAAGACACGAGATCAAAAGGACTAAAACGATAACAACTCCAATAATAAGAAACGGCATAATATTTCTCCTTTTCATTTTTTGAAAAACTTGCGTTTTTCGGTTGACATTATTATATCACACAATCAAGTGAATGTCAATACCTTTCATAAAAAAGATTAAAATTTTTCCTTCCCACAATTTTCAAAATACTATTGCCATTTATTCGGATTTGTTGTATAATATTGCTGTGATCTGAAATATTGGGGGTTGAAATGAACGAAAACTTAACGCGAATATGCTACGATGCCGATCCCGCATGCCGAGTGCACCACACGGTCGGCTACGCGGACGAATACGCCCTGATGGCGCAGTTTCACTACGATACGTCGCTGATCCTCCTGCTCTTTTTGCGCGGACACGGAGAGATACGTATTGAAGGTCGCCTTTACTCCTTCGGCGCGGGCGATATGATAATCCTCAATCCCTCCGAGCTTCACCGTTGCACGATAGCCGCAGACGAAGTCTTTGAGCGCATCTCGCTCCATGTCAGCGAAAGCATAACCGACGGCTTTGCCACAAAGGATGCGGGACTTTTCAAATTTTTCTACGAAAGAGAGCGCGGCATCGGAAACATTCTCCGTGCCGAACGTATGCGCGAGATCGGCGGCGACCGACTTATGCGCGATATCCTCAGCCGCGCCTCGGGTGTCGGACACGCTGATCCGATCCTTCTCCGCTGTAAGGTAATCGAGCTTCTTGCCGCGATCAGCGAAGCCGCCGACCGAGGCGAGCCAACGAATGACTCCCCGCGCATAGAAAACGAGCTGATACTTGAAATTCTGCAATATCTGAACACACATTACACAGAGGACGTATCGCTTTCGGACATCGCCGACAAATTTTATCACAGCAAATACCACGTCTGCCACCTTTTCCGCGAGCAGGTCGGAGTTACGCTTGGCGACTATCTCGTCCTGCGCCGCATCCACCTCGTTAACGACCTCATCCGCCGCGGAGACCCCGTAAGCGACGCCTGCTTCGCCGCGGGATTCAAAAACTATTCGAACTTCTTCAGGCTCTATAAAAAACACACGGGAATGACACCGCAGGAGTTTAAGAATTCGATTGGAAAATGATTTTCTTGACACATATTTATTTTTATGTTAAAATAATGACAGAAAGGCGGTATTGCAAATGGAACATCTGTTAAACGCTCAATTCAAGCGAAGGTTTTCGCTTTCTATGTATAAAAATCTGAAGATCAAGCTCGGTGAGATGTCCTTTTTCAAGGACTTCGTCAATGACACAAGAGGTGATCTTTATCCCGTTTTGTTAAAATCGGAAAACACTCTTGAATATATTGAATGCAACCGCTACGGTGTGCGTGAGGGTTCGGTCTGCCGTCTGATCGGACAGTTTTTTCCGTTTGCCACGTACGAAATGACCGTCGAAATCAAAAACGGCGAAGCGGGTTTCCGTTTCGCTCTCCCCGATACGCAAGCTGAAATTGCGGTATCGAGAGAAAAGCTCCGCTACCGTTGCGTAGATCACAGCGAGGAATTCGATCTTCCCGCGCTTTCGGGAAACTCGATCACAATGATCGTAAGCTGCCGACCGAGTGCTTTTGATATCTATTTCAAGAAAAACGGCAAGGCGGAGTTTTTCGCCACCGTCTCCGAAGAAGACTTCAAAAATTCAAACGACTATGCCGAATTTTCGGAAGGACGGGCGGCGCTGTACCTTTCGGGGTGCGCCCAGGTAAGCGAGGTCAGCTTTTACATTGACAACGGCACCTCGATCGCGGATATGCGCCCCGTGCGCTACGAAAACGGCGAGGTGATGATCGATAACGGAAAGATTTATATAACCGCCTCGATCCGTATGCAGGCGGGCACGTTTCAGGGAATTTTCTCGTGGATTCCGGGTACCGCCGAATTTGATCTGACGGGCGCGCTCTTTTACGACTCGGGCGACGGACGGTGGTGCGGCGACGTTGCCGCTTCCCTGCTCTATCACCGCGAAAAGAAGCTCTGGTACCTCTGGGTCTGCGCCTTCTCGCACGGTCACATCCTCGCGCATTCGATCTTTGACGGCGACGTGCGCTTCGGTGTCAACGTCATCGACGTTGAATTGATGGAAAAAGCCGACGCGGATACGCCCATTGATGATTTTCTCACCTTCACTGGCGACGAAGACCCCGATTTCTTCTACGACAAAGAAAACTCGCGCTGGCTTATGGCGATCTGCCGCCGCGATCCCGCGATCAAGAATTACCGATACTTTTTCTATGAATCCGATTCGCCGTTCGAGGGCTACAAGTGCATCGGCAAGGGATATGACGGCGCGGAGACGGGAGGTTCGTTCGTCAAAGTAAACGGCGAACAGTATTTCCTCTGCGGCAACGATTTCCACGCGACCTCCGACTACCGCATATACGGCAAGCACGGAATGAGTGCGCCGAAATTCGACTATCCCGACGGCGGATTCCGCGGTTGGGGAACGCTGATGCCGATAAAGCTCGGCACACGGACAAGATATTTCTGGCTGACCTTCGACAGACACAAGGGTAGCGACTACAACTGGAGCTACGGAAATCTGTATTGCTTTGAGGCAAAGTAACCGTTAAAGGAGGAAACTATGGTGATAAAATCAAAACTTTCAACAGTTTTTATCCTCTTATCGTTGATATTCCTTGCACTGTTTTTGTTACTTTTACTCATTCGCGGAAGCTATCTTCCCACAGAAAAAGAAAATGCGCTGACATACGAGGGTACGGTAAAAGAATGCAACGAAAAGATAGATTGGGTAAGTCTGTTTTTATACAGTTCAACTAGATTCAATCCGTCGTCATCGGTTGAAATAGTGCTTGAAAACGGTGAGAGCTACACGGTCGATAAAGTGATCGCGGACGCTGCGGACAAATACCGTCTTCTTACTCTTGAAGAAAAGGCGGTCACGCTTCTTTTGCACGAAGACAGCGGTTCCGTTGCGGAGATAAGAACCGAGAATACTACAATACTTGATTTTGATTTTTCTATGCAACAGTTCAGACAACACCGTTCTTCCCTCTTGATCCTTTCTTTCGGTGCCCTGCTGATCGGTATGATCTTTTCAGTCGGAGCGGTCGTTGTATTTATAAAAGAGAAAAGGCAATAATCTTAATCCAAAAAGGAGAATCGCCATGCAATCCTGTGACACTTTAGTAATAAATAAATCCCGCTCCGTCTACGGACAGAATATTCTCGCAAAAAACAGCGACCGCCCCACGGGAGAGCCGCAACCCCTTTGCTTTTATGAAGGCAAAGAATATCCCGAAGGCGCAATTCTTCGCACCACCTACCTCGACATTCCGCAGGCACAGAAAACCTACTCCGTTGTCGGTTCGCGCCCCTATTGGATATGGGGCTTTGAGATGGGCTACAACGAAAAGGGACTTATGATCGGCAACGAAGCCGAATGGTCGCGTATGGAGACGGAGACCGAGGACGGAATGCTCGGAATGGACTTGCTCCGCCTCGGTCTTGAACGCGCCGCAACCGCACGCGAGGCAATCGAGGTCATCACCACACTTCTGAAGCAATATGGACAAAAAGCCGGCGCAAGCAAGCTGAAAACAAGATATTACGAAAACTCCTTCATCCTCGCCGACAAAGACGAATGTTGGGTACTTGAAACCGCGGGGCGCGAGTGGGTCGCGCGTGAGGTCAAGGACAAAGCGGGCGTGTCGAACTGCTATTCGATCGGAAAAGAGTTTGATATGGCATCCGAAAATCTTGAAAGAATCGCGCGTGAAAAACGTTGGCTCTCGCCCGGTGAGGAATTTGATTTTGCCAAGGCTTACACGGGACACGTGCCGAATCTCGCGGGTGGAACGCAGAGATACCGCCGTTCAAACAAGCTCCTTGCAAAAAATGAGCTGCACGATTTCTCCACCCTCGCCGCGATTCTCCGAGATCATCACGATGACGAGCTGATCGAGCCCCGATTCGGCGCGGCGAACGCGACATTCGCCTCGCTCTGTATGCACGCGGGCGAGTGGGGTGCAAGCGAGACATCGGCGTCGCTCATCGCACGCTATGACGAAGACCTCGGCGTCATCGCCCGCTACGCGCCCGCTCAGGCGTGTCTTTCGGCTTATATCCCCGTCTATATGAACGATCTGCCCGAAAAAATGCAGACGGCAGAGAAAAAATTCGATAAAAATTCGCTCTGGTGGCAGTTAAAACGCCTCGCGCTTCTCGTCGCGGTTGATGAGGAACGATTCGGCGGTAACGTAAGACGCGAGCTTGCAAATATCGAACAGCGTTTCGAAGACCTCGCCGCAAAAGGCGAAGAGCTTGCCAAAAAGCTCATAAAGGACGGCAAATCCGACGATGCACAAGAGGTACTTGAAACCGTAACCGAGTCCTGCACCGAGCGTCTCTACTACCTTGCCCGTCAGGAAGCCGACAAAATCGCTGAGGCTGTCAAGTCCTCGGGTGGTCTTTACGGCAGACAAAAGGAAATAATCGAAAAATACATCGAATATTCGGAGATAGATCTCCTCTGAAAGGTGGTTTCGCTATGATTTTTACCTTACCGGCACTCGGACAAAACGCGCTTGAAACGCCGCATTTTCCAACCCGTCACCAAGCGTTCATTTTCAGAGCGTGGGAATACGTTCCCGCAGAAAGAATCGCAAAAATTCTCGGTACGACCGAGCAAAACATCATCCGCGCGGCGGAGGAAATGGGATTGCCGAATTACGCTCCCGGCAATATATGGCTTGAACGCGGATATATCACGATAATTCGTCAGATGTGGCATATTCTGCCCTACCCGCAGCTTCTCGAGCTGCTCGGAATGACCGAGGACGAGCTTGCGCTCATACTCAAGGAAGAAGATTTTCTCGATGTAAAGCTTCAGCTGAAGCCTATCTGCGAGCCCGTCCGCTGGCGCGAGCTGACCGATTCCGAGCGGGAGCAAACAAAAAAGATCCGTGCAATAATGCAGACCGTCGACGTTTCGGGCAAGCGTGCGTTTGAATTCGAATACAGTGTACCGAAAATCAACCGCGAAGGCAAGGAAATTTTCAAAACGAGAATGATTTATGCCTTCTCGGGTCTTTATCAGCACGCCTTTGACGTGCCGAGCGAGGTATATCTGCCCGACGAACAGCTCGAGGCTTACCGCGACCTCGGTGTCAACGGCATCTGGACGCAGGGCATGCTTTCGGGACTTGTGGAATTTCCGTTTGAGCCCTCAATCTCTGCGGGCTGCGAGGACCGTCTTGCGCGGATGAGAATGATGACAGAAAGGCTCGCAAAATACGGCATCAAGCTCTACCTTTACATAAACGAGCCGCGCTATATGCCGCTATCATTCTTCGAAAAGCACCCCGATATACGCGGTCACGTGCGCAGCGAGGGCGCAGCTCTCTGCACGTCGACTGAAAAGGTCAGGAATTATATCCGCGATTCTATCGAAAAAATATGCCGCGAGGTACCCCTCATCGGCGGATTCTTTATGATAACACGCTCGGAAAACCTGACGAATTGCTATTCTCATTCGGGCGATATGAATGTCGAATGCACCTGTCCGCGTTGCAGTAAGCGGAGCGCACCCGAGGTCATCTCCGAGCTAATCAATACAGTTGCCGATGCCGCGCACAGCGTCTCAGGCGATATCAAGGTCTTCGCCTGGGGATGGGCTTGGAGAGGCTTCAGCGAGGAGATCATACGCCGCCTTCGCAAGGACGTCATTCTGCTCGCGCAGAGCGAGCTTAACGTGCCGTTCCGAATCGGCGGTGTCGAGGGGCGCGTCGTTGACTACTCAATGAGCATCATAGGCCCCGGCGAAAAGGCTAAAAGCGAATGGTCCGTGGCAAAGGAATGCGGACTTGAGGTCGGCGCAAAGGTGCAGATCAGCACCACTTGGGAGGCTTCAACCGTACCCGCTATCCCCGTTTCCCCGCTGATCGACGATCACATCCGCGGCTTGCTTGATGAGGGAGTCGAGCATCTTATGCTGAGCTGGACGCTCGGAGGTTATCCTTGCAACAATATCGCAACTGCGGCAAAGTATTTCTATGAAAGATCCTGCTCGGATGCGCCTGTTTACGAAGCCGAAAAGCTCTTCTCCGATGCCTTCCGCGAATTTCCGTTCCATTTGAACACGCTCTACAGAGGTCCGCAGAACGCAGGACCGTCGAACCCTCTCTTCCCGACTCCCTCGGGCTACAATGCAACTATGACCTGCTTTGCTTACGACGATCTCGAGCGGTGGCGTTCGATCTACCCCGTCGATATCTTCGAAGACCAATTCCGCAAACTCTGCGAGGGTTGGGAAAAAGGACTTGCGCTGATAAATGACGATGACGACAGCGAGGTCGCGGTTATGGCTCGCGCGGCTTGGTGTATCTTCAAGTCCTCATACGATCAGATCCGCTTCATACGCGCCCGCGACGAGGGCAGATATGCCGATGCCAAAGCCCTTGCCGAAAGCGAGGAAAAGACCGCGCGGCTTATGCTTGAGCAAATGAACAAAAACGCTGCCATCGGCTACGAGGCATCAAACCACTATTATTTTTCAAAAGGACAAATAGTAGAAAAAATAATAAATTGCAGATATATCGCCGATATTTTCTCGAAAATCAAATAAGAAAAAGCACATCTGCCGCGGCAGATGTGCTTTTTTCTATTAATCCTCGTCGATCCTCTGCTCGGCTTCCGCTTGAATTTCGGGATCGTTTGAGAGCATAGGCGCGATATCCTTGCCCTTGATCTTTCTGTCGATATAGTTCTTTGTAATCTTCAAAATCAAGGGAAAAAGCGCGAGAACACCGATAAGGTTGGGGATCATCATAAGCCCGTTGAAGGTATCCGAAAGGTCCCAGGCAAGTCCGCCCTCCATTATCGCGCCGAAAATGATCATCACTACGAAAATGAATCTGTAGATCTTGCCGCCCTTTACGCCGACGAGATATTCGACAGCCTTAACGCCGTACTGCGACCATCCGATAACGGTGGTAAACGCGAAGAAGAGCATCGCGATAGCAACGAACCAGGTGCCGGGCGCACCGAAGCACTGTCCGAAGGCATAGGAAACGAGAGTATCGCCGTTCGCGCCCGCAATGGGTGCACCCGTCGAAAGGTCAACGCAACCGGTGGAAAGCACAACGATCGCGGTCATAGTGCAGATAACGAAGGTATCAAGAAATACCTCAAACATACCCCACATACCCTGCTTTACGGGCTCCTTGGCACTCGAGGAGGAGTGGACGAGAACCGAAGAACCGAGACCTGCCTCATTCGAGAAGACACCTCGCTTGAAGCCCTGCGTCATAGTAACCTTGATAAGCGTACCGAATCCTCCACCGATGAACGCGGCGGGGGTAAAGGCGAACTTAAAGATCGAGGCAAGCATCGCGCCGACGGTCGAAATATTCATTACGAATATAACAAGCGAGCCCGCTACGTAAATGATCGCCATAAAGGGCACAACTACCTCGGCAACGCGCGCGATTCTCTGAATACCGCCGATAATGATAGTTCCCGAGATCACAAGCAGAACCGCACCGATGATGAGGTGGATGATGTTGATCTCCGTACCGGGAAGTGTGCCGAGCGAAACGTTCGAGAAAAACGCGGCGTCCATATTAAGCACGATCTTGTTGATCTGCGCCATATTACCGATACCGAAGGAGGCGAGAATGGCAAAGAAAGCAAAGAGCACCGCAAGAACCTTCGCAATCGCCGCGAGCCACTTCTTGTTGCCGAGCTTGCCCATACCGTCTGTAAGATAATACATCGGACCGCCCGACCATTCGCCGTCCTTATTGCGGCGGCGGAAATAAATACCGAGAACGTTTTCGGCATATTTTGACATCATTCCGAAGAACGCGGCAACCCACATCCAGAATACCGCGCCCGTGCCGCCGATAACGATAGCGGTGGCTACGCCCGAGATATTACCCGTTCCGACGGTTGCGGCAAGTGCGGCGCAAAGCGATTGGAACTGAGAGATCGCATTTTTACCCGTCTTTTTAGTCGCGGACTTGTCCTTTTTGAAGATACTTCCCATCGTCTGCTTCCACCAATGCCAGAGGTGGCTGATCTGGAAGAACTTTGTTCCGACGGTCAGAAGAATTCCCGTGCCGATAAGCAGTATCAGACCGGGCAGCCCCCATACCGCGCCGTTTATGGTGTCATTGATCGACTTGATTGTTGCAACAAACTTGTCCATTGTTTGTCCTCCAAAATAAAATTTGAGCCGCGCCGAAGCACAGCTCAAAAGCAAAGAAATTAATCGCCTTAATCTTTGTCCTTTTGCCTGAGAGTTTGCGCTTGACGCTTGCACCTTCGGCCTCCGCTCGGGGCGGACGTCTCCAAAGCTCTGTCCATATGCAGTTCCCATCCTTGCGGCGTCCTGCATACTTCATACAGAATATATTTTTGCACATTATATCACAAAAAACCGAAAAGGTCAAGTGGTTTTTCATTTTTTGTTCACGATTTCGCAAACAGATTGACTTCTCCGCCCTTTCGTGATATAATTACATCAAGAAAGGCGGTGTAATTATGATCAAAGTTACATTTTTAGGAACCTGCTCGGGCACAGAGCCGATAGCGGGGCGTCACCATTGCTCTATCGTATTTGAAATAAACGGAATTTACTATTGGTTCGATGCGGGCGAAAACTGCTCACACGCGGCGTACACCTCGGGCATCAACGTTCAACGCATCCGCGCAGTCTTCATATCGCATATGCACATCGACCACGTCGGCGGACTCGCGAATTTGATCTTCACCATCCGCAAGGTGTCGGTAAGCCGAAAAATCCCGCATATGAATAACAATTCTTACGACGTCTTCGTTCCCGACCTCGAAAAATTCGCCGCGATCAGGCTGATAGCAAACGCCCACCGCAAGGGCAACGGCGTGGACATAGTCGAGCACCTTGTTTCGGACGGCGTGGTTTTTGAGGACGAAAATATCCGCGTCAGCGCGCTTCACAACGATCATCTTCGCGAGGCTGACACAGGCGATTGGCATTCCTATTCCTACCTGATCGAAGCCGAGGGCAAGCGCATCGTCTTTTCGGGCGACGTTCACTATCCTTACGAGCTTGATCCGATCCTTGACTGCGGGTGCGATCTGCTCATTATGGAAACGGGACACCATAAAGTCGCGGACGTTTGCGAATTTGCAAAATCGCGCGGTGCCAAAAAGCTCGTTTTCAACCATCACGGCAGAGAGATCCTGCGAAGCGTTTCGGATGCCGAGAATGTAATAAAAGCCTGCGGAATCGACGGAATGATCGCCAATGACGGCGATGTCATCGAGATGTAAAGGAGCGCAAATGAAGCTTAAATATTACGGAACGGGCGCGGGCTACGGTCTCCCCGAGGTATTTTGCGACTGCCGGATCTGCCGTCACGCGCGCAAGGCGGGCGGTAAAAACATAAGAACCCGCTCAATGGCTCTGCTTGACGGACAGCTCGCCATCGACCTTTCGGTTGACACCTTCCACCATTGCGCCTTCGCGGGACTTGATATGCGACGGGTGAAGCACGTACTCGTAACGCACAGCCACCACGATCACTTTTTCACAAGCGACCTTTTCAGCCGCGTGCGCGGTATGACCGAACCCGTGAATTTCTACCTCAGCGAAGCATCGGGCAAGAGCGTCCGCGCGACCGTTGAAAAGCACAAGGAAGATTTCGCCGCCAGCACACGCGATCCGAAGGCTTGGACGCTTGCAGAAGTCCACACGCTTGAATATTTTAAGCCGATCGAGATACTCGACTACAAAGTCACGCCCCTCCCCGCAAGACACGTCAAGGCACTCGAGCCGATGATATTCGTCATTGAGCGCGACGGCAAGAGCATTCTCTGGGGACACGATACGGGTCTGCTCCTCCCCGAGGCTTCGGAATGGATAAAGAATTCGGGCATTAAATTCGACTTGGTCTCCCTCGACTGCACCCTCCGCCGCGGCGCGCAGATCACCAAATCGCATATGGACCTCGATTGGTGCATCGAAACCGCGGATATGCTCCGCGAGGGCGGGAACGCCGATGAAAACACAAAATTCATCCTCAGCCACATCGGTCACCTCGTCGACCGCACGCACGACGAGCTCACAGCAGAGGCGGCGGAATACGGAATGATTGTTGCTTGGGATGGGATGGAGATTGAAATTTAATAGGAGAATAAAAATGAAAATCAAAAAACTTTCAAACATCATCGGCGGGCAGGACGGTGCGATATACAATAATTATCTCTTCCGCTTTTCCTCGAAGGGAGGCTGCACGGTCTATGACCTGACAAAGATCGAAGAAAATATGACTCCGATCGCGGAATTCAAGCTCGACCGCGTTGATTTTATCGTTCCGCACAGCAATTCCGTCATCTTCGGAAACGAATTTTACTCGCAGGGTGATGAATTCCCTCTGCTTTACAGCAATGTTTACAATAATTACGCCAAAACCGAGGACAAGCGCGTCGGCATCTGCT
Organism: Eubacteriales bacterium; assembly: GCA_045644325.1. Lineage (GTDB taxonomy): Bacteria > Bacillota > Clostridia > Oscillospirales > CAG-272 > CAG-390. The sequence continues at coordinate 15,474 of JAZRGT010000009.1, forward strand.
GCGTTTACCGCCTCGTGCGCGATGGCAGCACTTTTTCCACAACGCTCGTTCAGCTTATCAAAATAGGCTTTACCGACGATCGCGGGCTCTGGAGATCATCGGGCGAAGTCGAGGACAAACGCCCTTACGGTAACTTTGTCGTTGACACGCAAAATTCTCTTCTCTACGCCTTCGTTATGCGCGACGGCGAGAATCAAACAAGATATTTCACATTCGACCTCCCCAAAGCCTCGGACGGCGAGATCGGTGCCTCGGACGTTCGCGAGGTCACCCTCACAGCCGATATGATCAAGGAACACTTCGACACGCCCTATCATAATTACGTTCAAGGCGCGGTCTGCCATAACGGAAAGATCTACTCCGTCGAAGGCTTCGGCGAAAAGATCCACCCCGCCCTCCGCATCATTGATACCAAAGAAAAACGACAGACCTTCTTATTCGACTTCTTTGAAGCAGGCTGCACCGATGAGGCGGAGCTCATTGACTTTTATGAAGGAAAATGTATCTACGGCAATCATATAGGCGAGCTTTTTGAACTCGAATTCTGATAAAAAAACTGCTCATTCCGCGGAATGAGCAGTTTTTTATTATTAAACGATCTTATGCGAAAGTCTGTTGGGAGTTACCATAGTTCCGTAGTTGCAGTTGGAGCCGGAGGGAACAACGCCCTCGAGGAGCTCGAATGCAAGCTCGGGGATCTCGTCGACCTTGCCGCTTGTGTAGACAAGCAGACGGCGGCGGCAGGAGTCGGTACGGCGGAGCAGACCGCCGAGACGGATATCTTGTACGTCAAAGCCGGTGGGCTTATTCTCGATATTCCACTGCTTTTCAAATGCAAGCGCGAACTTTTCGATCAGCTTATAGACCCGAGCGTAATCCTTCTTTGCAAGCTCGCGGAGGGTATCCTTGTCACCCGCAAGATATGCGGCGCGGGTGCGGATTCCGAGATCGTACTTGATAGCAAGAGCATCTGCAAGCTTTGCCGCGCTGTCGAACATATACGCCCAGCGGCGGTACTTTCTCGCGTAGCCGTGCCATTCCTCGGCAACCGACTCGATATATTCCTTCTGATCGGGAAGAAGTCTGATATCGTTGAAGCCGTTGAAATAGTCGTTGAAGAGAGCGAGCTTTGCGGTCGCATCATTTCTGCTTGCCTTCTTGACGATGCCGTTGAGCTTGTCAAGCGACATAAACGCATCGTAATCAGCACCGAAAATACGGCGGAAGCCGCGGCGGATCTTTTCCTCATCGTTGTTGCCCTTGACGTACTCGGCGAGGTTATAAAGCGTGGGCATGATCGCGTAGCGCGAGCACTCGTGTCCGTCGTCGCCCCACATGGTAACGAAAATGTTCTTTACCTTGTGCTTGCGGCAAGCGTCGATAGCGTAGTGCATCGACATAATCGAGAAACCGTTCATAGGCAGGAAGCCTCTCCAGGTCCAAGCGCCGCCCGCAAACCAGGTCTTATTCGAAAGCTGCTCGTGGTTGTAGAGCATATTGTCGTATGCTTCCTCGTTGTCGCGGTAGTAGTCCCAATAAACGGGGATAACGTCCTCGGGAACAGCCTCGATGACCTCCTTGGGCATCTCGCGCTTGGGAGTGTAGTAAGCGTTGCCGGGGTTGATCGAGCGGAAGAACATATCCGACCACATCATAGGCTCGAAGTCATACTTGCGAACGATCTCGCAAACTGCCGCGAGGTGGCGCTTGATAATCGAGGTGGGATGCTCGTAGCCGTGAAGATCCATAAACTTACCGCGTCCGAGAGTCCAAGCCTCGTCCATACCGATATGGAGGCGGCTGCTCTTGAAGCATTCGCGGCAGGTTTTGATAGCGTTCTCGATGAATTCGTAGGTACGGGGATCGTCAACGAGCATAGCGTCCTCATTATCTATCGGAACCTGACGCCACGGAACGAAGCCCTGAAGGTGGGCAAGTGTCTGAATGCAGGGGATCAGCTCGATGCCCATATTTGCGGCGTACTCGTCAAGCTCGATGAGCTCTGCCTTCGAATATCTTCCGCGCATATAGCCGAGATAGGGCTCACCGTCGACCTCGTAGGTGTCCTCGGTGTAGAGCATAACGCAGTTGTAGCCCATCTTTTTGAGATAGCCAAAATAAGTTTTGAGCGACTCAACGCTCATAACGGCGTTGCGCGACATATCGAGCATCACGCCGAGAGTTTCATAATTCTTCTTTTTCATTTTAAGCCTCCGTCGGAGTTTTTTGTTGAAACCATTATATCATAAATAAACAAGTTTTGCAATAGTTTTAGGTTGACAAATTGATCTGCACATAGTATAATTAAGAAAAAAGCCAAAGGAGAATAGATATGAAAAGAAAAGGCATCCCGCTTTGGGTGGGAATTCTCATAGTTTCCGTAGCGATCGCAGGCGTTGTCGCGCTGCTGATTGCTGATATTGCAAAAAACGATTGGAAGATCGACACCGATCTCTTGATGCGCCCCGCGATAATCCTTGCGGGTCTTATCTTGTCGCTCGTCAAGCTGATAACGAGAACGGGCGGCTCGAACAGAGTATACGAAAAGGCATACGCCAAGGAGATCGGCTCTGCATTCTCGCGCCCCGATACAAAGAAATACAAAAACAAGCTCCTCTCTGCCCTCGCGCTTTACAATAACGATAACTACACCGGCGCGCTCAAAATTCTCGGTGAACTTGAAAAGGTCTGCAACACCGCCGACGATTACTGCGCGGTTCTGCTCTTCAAGGCGATCTGCTACACCGACGGCGGAAGCCCCGAGGCGGCTGTTTCGGAATACGAAAAGCTGCTCAAATACAACGAAAAGCACTCGCAGGCGTGGTCGAACCTCGGAATACTTCAAAAGAAGCTCGGCAAAAACGAGGAATCGATCAAGTGCTACGAAAACGCGGTTAAATACGACCCGACCAACGCCCACGCCTACAACAACCTCGCGCAAGGTTATCTTGCCGACTGCGAGTGGGCAAAGGTCATCGAGCCCGCGCTCAAGGCTCTTGAACTGAAAAATAATTTTTATCAAGCCGATACCGCGCTGACCGTCGCGTATTTCGCTCTCGGAAACACCGAGGAAAGCAAAAAACACTTCGAACACGGCGTGGCAAACGGTGCGAACGCCGATAACGTAATGGCAGTCCTCGACAGCATCGCAAAGGGAGTCAATCCCTTCGGCGGCGACGTTGAGGTGCGCGACGAGGTCGTCCGCGCGATCGGTTTCATCAAGCGCGACACGGCAGTTCCTATGGTGGAAGTCCGCCTCCCCGCGCCCAATGACGGAAACAAGACCCGACTCGGCGGTGCGCCGATTGATAAAGACGTTCCGCTTGACAGCGAGGGCAACCGTATGTTCCTGCTTGCCGCAGTATGGTGCTCCGAGGTGCGCGGTGTGCCGGATTTCCCCGAAAAAGGAGTTCTGCGCTTCTACATTTCGGGCAACGATTACTACGGACTCGATCTCGACGAGCCCGCGGCGCAGAAGGATTTCCGCGTTCTTTACGATGAGGACGAGGATAAATTCGATCCCACCCTCCGCGACGATCCCGAGCTTCCCGACGATTTCCCCATCCGCCACGCCTTCCCCGTCCGTCTCACCCCCGCGATGGGAAGTATGCTCTCGACCGACTACCGTTTTGAGGAAGTCGTGGACGCGGCTCTCAAAAAGGCTGGGCTCGACGGCGGCTCGGACGATCTCACCGACGAAGAATTCGACTTCATCCATGACGAAAACAGTTACGGCGGCCACCGAATCGGCGGTTATCCCTGCTTTATGCAGGACGATCCCCGCGACGTGAACGAGTCGCTTCACAAATATGACACGCTTCTGCTCCAGATCGTCAGCCACACGATGCCCGACGCTTCGGGCAAGGAAGAAGTACTCATAATGTTCGGCGACGAGGGCGGATGCCAATTCTTCATCCCGCGCGACAAGCTCCGCGCACGCGACTTCTCCGACGTTATGTATAACTGGGATTGCGCATAAAATTAAAAAAGGCATTAAGGTATTATGGAAACGATATTTTACTACATCGGTCAGGCACTCGGCATAATCGCCGTAGTTCTCGGGTTCATCTCATTCCAGATGAAAACGCCGAAGGGCATACTGGCTTTTCAGATCACCATCGCGTTCATATTCGCGTTGCACTATCTCTTCATCGGCGCACCCGGCGCGGCGGCGCTCAATCTGCTTGCGGCGGTTAACAACATTCTCTACTTCTTCCGCGCAAAACGCGGCGGCAAGGGCTGGTTTGAGCCGATCTTCTACGTCGTTATGGTCACCGTGACGACCATCCTGACCTGGGAGGCGTGGTACTCCATCATCCTGATGCTCGGTCTTTACGGCACCGCAGTAGGTCTCTCGCTCTCCGACCCGCAGAACACGCGCAAGGTAATGCTCGTCAAAGCGCCCCTCTGCCTCATCTATAACGCCTTCGTCCTCTCGATCGGCGGCGTGGTATACGAGAGCGCAGTACTTGCTTCGGCGATAATCGGACTTATTCGAAATCGCAAAAAAGCACTTGACACAGCCGAAAAACTGTGATATACTAAAATAAAAATGACAACCAAGATAAAGGGGATGAAACTGTGAAAAAATGGGTGGCAAGCATCATGGCTCTTTGTATTGTTTTTGGGCTTTTTTCTGCAGGAGTTTCGGTTAAAGGGGAAGAATATTCTTTTGGTTATGAACTGAACGATGCGGGGCAGGCAACCATTACCAAGTTTTATGGCTCTGCCGACCATGTGGAGATTCCGGCGAAGATGAATGGATATCCGGTTACTGCTATTGGTCATCATGCCTTTGAAATGCGGTCGATTCAGTCGGTTACCATACCCAAAGGGGTGACGGTAATCGAAAACAACGCCTTTAGCGATTGTCCATATTTAACGCAGGTGGTTTTGCCGGAAGGACTAAAGGTTTTGCAAGAGTATGTGTTTTCTTCCTGTAGCGCACTTACCACCATTTCCTTGCC
>JAZRGT010000010.1:0-178531 GCA_045644325.1 Eubacteriales bacterium
TTCCTCAGAACCGCGTCACTGCCGTTTAGGCAGCAAGTGCTACGTTTTCGTTAGCGTTTAATTTTTAAGTTGAGCCTTTTAAGAGTTACTCAGCTCTACCCGCTTGCCGTATCTCATAACCCCCGTCGAAACCTTTACGCCCCCATATATATCAATCTGCGCGGGGAAGTGCAGATCAATAATCGTAATTAGTTTTTCTTACTCTTTCGCTGTCTCTGTTTGCTTGCTTTTCAGCCTCAGCATCGCGCTTATCGTAAAGCTTTTTGCCTCGGCAGAGACCGATCTCAACCTTGACCTTAGAATCCTTGAAATAGAGAGACAAAGGAACCAAAGTGTATCCTTTTTGAGATACAAGAGAAAACAGCTTCAGAATTTCACGCTTGTGCATTAATAATTTGCGAACTCTACGCGGATCGGTATTAAAAATGTTTCCTTTTTCATAAGGGCTGATATGAACTCCGTTAACGAAGATTTCGCCCTCTTTAATAGTGCAGTAAGAATCCTTAAGGTTTACCTGACCGGCTCTGAGACTTTTTACCTCGGTACCTACAAGAGAAATTCCGGCTTCGTATTTCTGATCAACAAAATAATCGTGATAAGCCTTACGGTTAGCTGCTATTTGCTTAGTGCCGCGTTCTTTTGCCACGTCTGATACCTCCTTAAAGTTTACTGCTGAATATTATACTACATTTTTTTGAAAAAATCAAGTGAAAAATGTAGGTTTTATCAATTGAAAGAAAATTATAATTATGAAAGTACAACTCCAATCAGAGAATTTCATAATTAATGCCCCAAAGAGCAGTAGAGGCTGATCTCTACGCTATTTCGCAAAATGCAAGTTTTGCGTAATTAAGGGAAGTGCCAAGTCGTTATTAAACTCAATTTGAATCATAAAGCCTTGAAGTATCATTTGTATGATTTGTACAAAATATCGGGCAAAAACTGTATATTCCTACAAAATTTATTTTTTTATAAAATACTTTTGACATTTTGCTTTTTTAATGCTATAATTATTATAACAATTATTTTGGAGGTCGTTTTACTATGGCAATTAAAATGCGTTATCTTTATGCTTCAAGCAAAAAGAAATTCGTCACAATCGGTGATATGGTCAAGAAAAAATTCGAGCTTACCAATAACAATGCTGTTGACGTTATTCCGCCCGCTTATAACTGTGATAAGGAAAGATTCGTCTTCATTGGTATCTCCGTTAAGGATGAGCCCGAAAACAAGGTCAGACTTTTCTGCCAGCAGCTTGATAAAACCAAGGCTGCTTACGTAGCACTTATTGTTGACGGTAACGAAAAAGGCGCTAACGCTGTCAAGGATATTCTTACAGCTGCAGGCACCAACGTTTTCCCCGAGATCTTCTTTATCAAGGGCGGACTTCCTTTCCTTGCTAATCTCAAGGCAGAAGAAATCGATGCGCTCGATAAATGGCTCGACAAAGCCGTTGCTTATATGAACTGATAATATTAACTCCGCTGAACTTTCAGCGGAGTTAATATTTTATTCACAATTATTGCTTTTTCTTTATTATGAGTGAGCCTGCAAAGCAAACCAATCCTGTTATTGCCGCCGAGGCAATGAATGCTATTACTATTCGGTTTTCGTAGACTCCCGATGGAGCTTGGGGAGAGGTGTTATAAGGAGCAAGTACGTCTATGCCTAAAATGCCGTTTCTATCGGTAACTCTGACATACTCTTTTTTAATGCAGTCGCTTTCCATATCGTTACGGAAGGTTCCATTGTTTTGACGAATCATATATTCAAGCCAATAATCATAGCTCTCAACCGTAAATCCGTCGATAACCTCGCTTGAAGAGGTTACGTATGTTATTTTGATGTTATACAGCTGCTGCATGGTAAAATCCATTTTTGTTTTACCGCCGGCATCTATGTATTCTTTGCTGAATAGACTGTTTAACATTTCAGATTCACCGAGTATCGCATATTCAACGAAGTCGCATAATAAGCCAACAGAATCGTGCATAATAGTAGGTACTTCATCCATGTTACCGTTTACTATTGCATATGTGATTCCGTTATCGGGATTCTCAAATTTAACTGTTCTGTCAAGATCAAGATAAAACTTGTCTTCAAGAATATTTTTGTCGTAATCGGGCTCATAGAATAAGTAGGTAGTTCCCGGCTCGGGTTGTTCTTTATCCTTGGCGGACATTGCAGCGAGGAGCGCCGCACACATAAGTGTTGTGCCGATTATAAAGATAAGGAATATAATTATAATACGTTTTGACTTCCGGTTGTTGCTCTGCTTCTTATCTTTCGTTGATAGCTTTCTGTTATTATCAAGCGGTTTTTGGCTATTCATTATCACACCTCACGGTATCTTTTTTCATAATATTAACATATCATTTGAAAATTTTCTATTATATTGATTAAATTTTCAGTAAAAAAATGATGAAAATGCCCGTGTATCATTAACTTTTTTCACTTTATTGTTGCAAAAGCTGCGAATTTATGATATAATAATATGAATATTTTTATGAAACGAGTAATCTGTTATGAAATATCTTGTATTAATTCCGGACGGCATGGCTGATGAGCGTGTCGCTTCTCTTAATAATAAATCTCCCATGGAGGCTGCTGATAAGCCCATGATGGATTTTTTGGCAAAAGAATCCTTTTACGGTCTTGTTCAAAATGTTCCCGAAGGAATGGTCCCGGAGTCTGACACGGCGAATATGGCGATTCTCTCTTTTGACCCCAAAGTATATTCGAGAGGTCGTTCCCCTCTCGAAGCTGTCAGCATGGGGTTGAAGCTTAATGAAGGCGATGTTGCGATCAGAGCCAATACCGTTTCTCTTTCTGAGGCTGAGCACTACGAAGACCGAGTTATGCTTGACAATGCAGCTGATGAGATAACTACCGAGGAGGCTGCTATTCTGATCGATGCCGTGAACGATCAACTCGCAGACGATATCAGACGTCTTTATGTTGGTATCGCTTACAGACATTGTTTGATATGGAAAAACGTTGATGACAAATACAATTTCGCAAGACCGCACGATATTATCGGAAGAAGAATAGGCGAATATCTTCCCGGCGAGGACTGCGGAAAAGAGTTCTTGGACTTTATGCGTAAGTCGTGCGAGATTCTCGAGAACCATCCCTTGAATATCGAAAGAAAAAAGAGGGGCAAGCTTCCTGCTAACTCACTTTGGCTGTGGAGCCCCGGAAAACCTCTTTCTCTTCCCTCCTTCAACGATAAATTCGGTTTGCACGGTACTGTGATTTCTGCCGTTGATCTTATAAAAGGTATAGGAATTTGCGCGGGAATGGAATCCGTTGACGTTGAAGGCTCAACGGGAACGGTAAATACTAATTATGCCGGCAAGGCTCAAGCTGCTATTGATGCTTTCAAATCAGGCAGCGAGCTTGTATATCTTCATTTCGAAGGTCCTGACGAGCACGGTCACAGAGGTGAGCCGGATGTCAAAACCAAATCCATCGAGCTTATCGACAAGCTTGCTCTCGCTCCGATATATGATTATCTGAAGAATTGCGGTGAAGAATTTGGAATAATGGTGCTCCCCGATCATCCCACTCCCGTGCGCATCAGAACGCATTCCCCCGAGCCCGTGCCTTATATCATTTATTCTTCTAAAAACAAAACTGAAGGTGTCAGTAATTATAATGAATTCTCTTGTGCCGACGGTAAATATATTGCAAATGGTTGGGAGCTTATGCAATATTTTATTGAAGTTTGCAAATAATTCGAATGGAATATTATTATGAATAACGAAAAAGAAATTGTCGAAGTAGCACCCGTTCAAAAGAAAAAAGCCTCTTTCTTAGGTGAGTTGTTTGATTATTTTGAGCAATTTATAATATCTGCCTGCTGTGTTTTAATTGTATTCAGCTACTTTACAAGCATATGCAGAGTTTCAGGCGACTCAATGTTAAACACTCTTTACGACACAGAAGTGCTTTTGGTTTCCGACGTTTTGTATACTCCAAAGCGAGGAGATATTATAGTATTTCACCAAACCGGAGATCAACCGGGAGATCTTAATGAACCTGTAGTTAAGAGAGTTATCGCAACCGAGGGCGAGTGGATCGATATCGATGTCGGTGACAATAAGCTGATCATCACAATATATGATTCAAATAAAGAAAATCCTCGTGTTCTTGACGAAGATTATGCAAATTATTTCAAAGGCGTTGGCTATTATAGTTACGTCGGTTATCCCGTCCAGGTCCCCGACGGATCAATCTTTGTAATGGGAGATAACAGAGGAAACTCTCTCGACAGCCGTTCGAATTCGATTGGTTTTGTTGACAGCCGAAGAATTATCGGCAGAGTAATTTGCAGAGTTTTACCTTTAGATAAACTCGGAAAAGTTAATTAATAGAAACGGAATATAAAAATGCCATCACAAGTAATTCAATGGTTTCCCGGGCATATGGCGAAAACACGCCGTATGATTTCGGAAAACCTAAAGAACGTAGATGCTGTTATCGAAATGCGCGATGCTCGCATACCTGTCAGCTCAAAAAATCCCGAGATTGAAAAGCTTACGCAAAACAAGCCGCGTTTAATTCTTTTAAACAAGGCTTCGCTTGCCGATCCCGTCGAATCGAAAAAATGGGTTTCCCTTTTTTCAACCTCTAAAACCTCGTGCATACTGACCGATTGCGCTGACGGCACGGGATTTAACGATATATATCCTACCTTAAAAAAGATGTGCGCCGAAAAGCTTGCAGCTTACGAAAGCAAGGGCATGCACGGAAGACATATCCGCGTTATGGTTCTCGGCATTCCCAACGTCGGGAAATCTTCCTTTATTAATAGGCTGGCGGGAAGCAAGAAAGCAAAGGTTGAGGACCGCCCCGGCGTTACACGCGATAAGCAATGGGTTCAAACAAAGTACAACCTTGATCTTTTGGATATGCCCGGTGTTCTTTGGCCTAAATTCGATGACGTAAAAGTAGGTGAAAACCTTGCTTTGACGGGCGCTGTAAAGGATGACGTTATTGATACGGTCGAGCTTGCGGCGATTCTCGTCAACAGACTCCGCTCAACGCATCCCGATTTGCTGTGTGCAAGGTACAAGCTGACAGCAGACCAAATCGCCGAGGACGTTATGGTAGGTGATATTTTTGATATCATCGGCAGGAACAGAGGCTTCCTCCTCAGAGGTGGAGAGATCAATTATGACCGCGCAGCAGCAGTTATACTTGATGAATTCAGAGCTGCTAAGATAGGCAGAATCACTTTGGACGTTTGCCCGAATGATAATGAAGGAGTTTGCTGATGCCTGATTTCAGTATTGAAAAACAAAAAATAGAATCAGGATATAAATACGTGTGCGGCATAGATGAAGCCGGCAGAGGTCCTTTGTGCGGTCCCGTTGTTGCAGCAGCTTGTATTTTACCGCTTGATGTGGATCTCCCGAAGCTGAATGATTCAAAGAAGCTTTCGCCCAAGGTTCGAATGGAACTTTTTGAGCTTATCAAAGACAAAGCCATTGCTTATTCTATCGGTTACGGTGACGTAGAGGAAATAGACAACATCAACATTCTCGAGGCAACTCTCCTGGCAATGCGACGAGCTGTTGAAGGAATGGAGATCAAACCCGATTACCTTTTGGTCGACGGCAATATTTTCAGGGATTTCGACCTCCCCGGCGAATCAGTTATTAAAGGGGATGCGGTTTCATCTTCAATTGCCGCAGCATCTATCCTTGCAAAGGTGACCCGAGATTTGTTATGTGACGAGCTTGATGCGCTATATCCCGAATACGGAATTAAAAATCACAAAGGCTACGGCACAAAGGTGCACATCGAAGCACTGAAAAAATACGGACCGACACCGATACACAGAAAACAGTTCATCCGTTTTCTTGATAAAAAGACATTATGAAAACTATAAACAAGAATAAACTCGGAGAAATCGGTTTATTCGGAGAAAATGCGGCGGTCGATTATTTAGCAAAGATAGGATATGAAATCATAGCGAGAAACGTCATTTGTGATTCACACGAAATAGATATCATCGTACGCGATATGAGATATATCGTTTTCGTTGAAGTTAAAACAAGAACTTTCTATTCGGGAGATTCTATTTACGGTTCTCCGTCTTCCGCAGTAACAAAAGAAAAGCAAGCGGCGATAATCCGCGCCGCCAGGGCTTATCTTAAAGAAAATTATCACCGTCGCTTGCCTCGTTTCGATGTTATCGAAGTGTATGTAATCAAGTCAAGCGAGGGATTATCAATTAAAAAAATCAATCATATTCCGCGGGCTTTCGGCGCGCGAAGATAAAGAGGTTTCAGATGAGATTTATAAGTACAAGAGATACCAAAGGAGATTCTTACGTTTCAGCGGCATACGCAATAAAGCAGGGGCTTGCTCCCGATGGCGGTCTTTACGTGCCCGAATGTATCCCTCAGATCGACGAAGATTACGTTAATTCGCTTCTTGATAAATCTTATCCCGAAATGGCGGCAGAAATACTTTCGCTGTTTTTGGATGATTTTACCAAGGAGGAACTACTTGAATACGCGAAATCCGCATACATAAACAACGTATTCCCCGAAGCTGTAGCTCCTCTGAGCGAGGTTACCTCCAAGGTTTCTGTCCTCGAGCTTTGGCATGGTCCTACTGCTGCGTTCAAGGATTTTGCTCTCTCTATTATGCCCCGACTTCTTACCGCATCGCTTCGTAAGCTTGGTGAAACGCGAACCGTCCTTATTCTTGTTGCAACCTCCGGTGACACCGGTAAGGCGGCGCTTGAGGGATATAGAGACGTAGACGGAATTAAGATCAAGGTGTTCTATCCCGTTGATGGCGTAAGTAAGGTTCAGAAGCTTCAGATGGCTACTCAACTTGGTAACAACGTAGACGTATGTGCAATCAAGGGAAATTTTGACGATGCGCAGACGGGAGTTAAAAAGATTTTCTCTGATCCCGAGATCGCCGAAGAGCTTAACAATCGCGGATTTATGCTTTCAAGCGCAAATTCGATCAACTGGGGCAGACTCGCTCCTCAGATCGTATATTATTTCTCCGCTTACTGTGAACTGATCAGACGCGGAAAAATCAAGTTCGGTGATAAGATCGATTTTTGCGTACCTACAGGAAACTTCGGAAACATTCTTGCAGGATATATTGCTAAAAAAATGGGACTTCCCGTTGGCAAGTTGATTTGTGCTTCCAACGCTAATAATATTCTTACCGATTTTATGAACACCGGTGTTTACGACCGAAACAGAAAATTCCATACCACCATTTCTCCCTCGATGGATATTCTGATCTCAAGCAATCTCGAGCGACTTATTTATTTTGTAGCCGGCAGCGGAACCGTTGTCAATTGCATGAAATCTCTCGCCGATACGGGTGCTTATTCAATTGACAGTGATATCCTAGCTGAGATCAATAAAGATTTCTGCGGATTCTATGCAGATGAAAACGCAACAAACGAGACAATCGCTAATATTTACGATAATTATAATTATCTTTGCGATCCTCATACTGCAGTAGGAATGTACTGCGCTGACAGATACACAGAGCAGAATAACTCGAATAATGAAATCGTTCTCCTCTCCACTGCTAGCCCCTTTAAGTTCGCCGCAAGCGTATATAAGGCTCTGACTAAGTGTATGCCTCCCGAGGGTTACGAGGCGCTTTCCGCACTTTCAGATCTCACTTCCCTTCCCATTTCTACTCCTCTTGCGGGACTTGATAAGAGAAACGTGAGATTTGACAGAGTATGCGAGCCTGACGAAATGGCTGCGGATATGTTTGAGCATCTCAACGATTAAAATAATAATAAAGGGATAGGGTTGCCAAATGGCAACCCTAAGAAATTAATCGCAGCGAGGCTTGAATGTTGTGCAAGCGGTTTCTCCGCTGTTGGATGCACTCGAAGGACCGACGAGTATCTGCTTTGCGGTACAGTAGGTATCGCAATCATGATATTCACAGTTCTTAACGTCGCACACTATTCCTTTGATGTGCTTCTCATCGGACTTGCAGCAATTGCCGTTCTTATTCATTTCGTTCATTATATTTCTCCTTTCCCGCGTCTTGATCTTATTATTAGTCAGACTAAACGCTTTTATTCATTATTCAACGGAGGTTCCGTATGTCAGTTTATACAATAGCTGATCTTCATTTGCCCGGCAAAGAGGGTAACAATAAATCAATGGAAATATTCGGAAGTCGCTGGGTTGGATGCGTTGATAAGCTGATCAAGAATTGGTCCGCCATCGTAAATGAGAATGATACCGTGGTTATTCCGGGTGACATTTCCTGGGCTATGACGCTTGAAGATGCAGTTGCGGATTTTAAATTATTAAACGATCTCCCCGGAACAAAGATTATTGGTAAAGGAAATCACGACTTTTGGTGGGCGACCGCTTCTAAAATGAATAAGTTCTTCGAACAAAATAAGTTCGATACGCTGAAAATTCTATACAATAATTCATTCGTTATTGAAAATTATGCGATCTGCGGTTCGAGGGGATGGTTTTCTGATGAATCAAATCAAAAGACCGTCGGCGAGGTCGACTGGATTAAGATTGTTGACAGAGAAACATCACGTTTAAAGCTGAGTCTTGAATCGGTCCCTGCCGAACACTCTGATATACCCAAGCTTGTGTTTCTGCACTTCCCTCCCGTATGGAATTCATCAGTCAGCACCGACATCATATCCCTTATGAAGGAATACAATGTCGGGCGGTGCTATTACGGGCACATCCACGGTGTGTACACATCCGATGCCGTATTTGAATACGAAGGTATCAGATTTGAAATGATATCTGCAGATTATTTAGGCTTTTGTCCACGAAAAATCACGTTTTGATCCGGTAAAAATGTAAATATTTTTTGGATTAAATTGATATTTTTATTAAACCTATTGACATATACTGAAAAAAGAGTAAAATATATAAAAATGTATTCATTTCGAAAGGAATAATAAAATGACCATCAGAAAAACAGAAATCAACGAAAAATCTCAGGCAGTTGTCGAGTTCTCTTTCGACGCAGCTGCAATCGAAGCTGAAAAGGCAAAGGTTTTTCGCAAGAAGGCTAACTCCTTCAACGTTCCCGGATTCAGACGCGGCAAGGCTCCCCGCTCTGTGATCGAAAAGATGTACGGAACCGGTATCTTCCTTGAGGATGCCATCAACGAGCTTATCAATGCTAACTGGGAAGAGATCATCAATGCTGCAGGCAAGACCATCGTTTCCAGCCCCGAGTTTGACATCGTATCCTTTGAGGATGAAGTTGTTATGACCGCTACCATGTCCGTAAAGCCCGAGATCGAGCTTGAGGATTACAAGGGAATCGAAGTTGAGGCAGTCCTCGCTCCCGTTACCGAGGAAGAAATCAACAGCGAGATCGAGACTGTAAGACGCAGAAACGCTCGCGAGACCGAAGTTACCGACCGCGCTGCTGCTATGGGCGACATTGCAGTTATCGACTACGAGGGCTTCGTTGACGGCGTTGCATTTGACGGCGGAAAGGATAGCGGACACAAGCTTACTCTCGGTTCCGGTCAGTTCATTCCCGGCTTTGAAGAGGGCGTTGTTGGACACAATGCAGGCGAAGAGTTTGACGTTAACGTAACATTCCCAACTGAGTACCACGCTGAGGAGCTTGCAGGCAAGGAAGCGGTATTCAAGGTAAAGCTCAACTCCATCATTTTCGAGGAGCTTCCTGAGCTTGACGATGATTTTGCAGTTGAAGTATCCAGCTTTGACACTTTTGCTGAATACAAAGCCGATGTTGCGGCTAAAATAGAAAAGCGTCATCAGACTAACGCTGACCGCGAGGTTGAGGAGAAGCTCCAGAATGCTATCGCAGAAAAGGTAAGCGCAGTTATTCCCGAGGCTATGGTAGACCGTGAGGTCGAGGCTATGGTTCGCGACGGTGAGTCCAGAATGCAGATGCAGGGACTTGATTTCAAGACCTATCTCCAGTATTTCGGTATGGATCTTGACGGTTACAAGGAGCAAGTTCGTCCCTCCGCTCTTATCCGTGTAAAGACCGAGCTTGCACTTGAAAAGATCGCAGAGCTTGAAAAGATCGAAATTTCCGAGGAAGATATCGAGAACGAGTATCAGCAGATTACTGTTGATTATCAGGTTGAGCTTGAGTACGCTAAGAGCGCACTTCCTGCAGAAGAGATCACCCGTTCCCTTACCATGCGCCGCGCTCTTGAGGCTCTCAAGAACAGCGCAAAGGTAACCTACCTTGACAAGGCTCCCGAAGTAGCTGAAGAGTCTGCTGAAGACGCAGAATAATTTTCACACATACGGAGGTATCTTTTTATGGAAAACAATAACAGAGACATTATGCGCAACGCACTCGTTCC
Organism: Eubacteriales bacterium; assembly: GCA_045644325.1. Lineage (GTDB taxonomy): Bacteria > Bacillota > Clostridia > Oscillospirales > CAG-272 > CAG-390. The sequence goes on from JAZRGT010000010.1 coordinate 10,346, forward strand.
TATGGTAATAGAACAGAGCAGCCGCGGCGAACGTTCCTTCGATATTTTTTCCAGACTTCTCAACGACAGAATCATTTTCCTGTCTGATGAGGTAAACGATACTACCGCATCTCTCGTAATCGCACAAATGCTTTATCTCGAATCTGTTGATCCCGATAAAGATATATCTTTTTACATTAATAGCCCCGGCGGTTCTGTGACCGCCGGTATGGCTATTTATGACACTATGCAGTTCGTTAAATGCGATGTATCGACCATTTGCCTTGGCATGGCTGCAAGTATGGGTGCGTTTTTGTTAGCTGCGGGTACTAAAGGCAAGCGAATCGCTCTTCCGCACAGCGAGATAATGATCCATCAGCCGCTTGGCGGCAGTAAAGGTCAGGTTTCCGATATTTTGATCCAGACCGAGCTTCTTCTCCGCACAAGACAAACTCTCAACGAGCTTCTCGCCGCAAATACCGGCAAGACTGTTGAGGAAATTGCTCGCGACACCGAAAGAGATAATTTTATGACCGCAAAGCAGGCGCTCGAATACGGTCTTATCGACAAGATTATCGAAAAGCACGCTTGATTATTTTGAAAGGCGGCTGTAATTTATGTCTTCTAATAATAACAATTCTAATTCCCGTCCGCGTTGTTCCTTTTGTCAGCGTGAAGAGTTTGAGGTTAATTTTCTGATTCCTTCGGGAACAGGACTTTATATCTGTGATTTCTGCGTTGATACATGCCGCGAGATAATTGATGAAAGCCTTGCGATGATGAAAGAGGAAACCGAGGTTGAAGAAGAGCTCACCCTCGATAATCTTCCGAAACCCGCAGAAATCAAAAAGTCGCTCGATGAATACGTTATCGGTCAGGATAACGCAAAGATTGCGCTCTCCGTTGCGGTTTATAATCATTATAAGAGAATTCTTACTAAATCGTCTAAAAAGGATTCCGAAGATTCAGTTGAACTTCAAAAGAGCAATGTTCTTCTCCTTGGATCTACAGGTGTAGGTAAGACCTACCTTGCTCAAACTCTCGCAAAGTCACTTAAGGTACCGTTTGCAATTGCAGACGCTACAACTTTGACCGAAGCGGGCTATGTAGGTGAGGACGTTGAAAACATTCTTCTCCGTCTTATTCAAGCTGCTGATTTCGATATTTCCAAAGCAGAGCGCGGAATCATCTATATAGATGAAATCGATAAGATTTCTCGCAAGAGCGAGAACAGATCTATTACAAGAGATGTTTCGGGCGAAGGCGTTCAGCAGGCGCTCTTGAAGATACTTGAGGGCACTGTGTCCAACGTTCCTCCTCAGGGCGGAAGAAAGCATCCTAACCAGGAATTCATCCAGATCAATACTGAAAACATTCTCTTTATTTGTGGAGGTGCATTCGACGGTCTTGATAAGATCATTGATAAGCGCCGCGGTACACAAACTATAGGCTTTTCCGGCGAACTTAAGAAGAAAATATCGGATAAGGACGGCGTTGATTACTCTGACGTCACTCCCCACGATATTGTCAAGTACGGTCTAATTCCCGAGCTGATCGGCAGAATTCCGATCATAGTAGCGCTTGAAAGCCTTGATAGAGATGCACTGGTACGAATTATCAAAGAGCCTAAAAATGCATTGACACGTCAGTATGTCAAGCTCTTCGACCTTGACGGTATTCAACTGGAATTTGATGATGGCGCCGCAGAAGCGGTTGCAGAGCTTGCGCTTGAGAGAAAAACCGGCGCGCGCGGCTTGCGTTCGATATTTGAGAACGCAATGATGAATCTGATGTATGAACTACCCTCACGAGATGACGTTCAAAAGGTTATTATTACCGGAGAATACATCAAGGGCAACTCAGATCCTATTATTATTACTAAATAAACAAATCAGGGTTCAGCAATTGCCGAACCCTGATATTATTAATTACACTTTCCCTGATGATTGCAAACACTCGGCGAGAGCTGAGGGCAAAATTCTCCGTTCGGAAATGCCATACTGTTAAATATTGCACAAGGATTGTCTTCGCGCGGTGCAACGCATTCCTTATCGGGAACACAATATTCCGTAGCGTTTACAAGAAGCTGAGCAGGCCTTACAAGTCTGATTACAGAGAACTGACCGAGCGAAACCGTAAGAAAACGATCGCAATCATTCAAATTGTCACTGATCGGTGACTCAAGCTGACAAATCACGTTTTCGGGAAGATCGCAGCAACAACAGCAACAGTTCGTAGGCAACGAATGCTTATCAAAAACCTTAACGTCGAGGATTATCGGATCCGTTGCTTCCACCACAGCTGTAGGAGAAGTATGTCCCAATCCGTTCACTTCCCCACCGCCGCATACGTTGCCTGCGTCGGGTGTTGATCTGAAAATGTTGACGTGCTTTTCACCACCAAAGAGCACTACCTTTTTATCAAGTGCTGTAACGCCTTCAAATTCAAGGGGCTTATTGTTTCCAATGCACGCTTCAAACATGATCTTGATATAATATCTGATGTTTACAGAGTAAAAGCCGCGATTGAACCTGACCGGGTCAACTCCAATATAAGTCCACGCTATGCAAGCGTCTTTTGCCCTGATATTTCCCGTTCTTGAAATAATATCTTTACCGTAATCACTTATATTTACTCTCAAATTTTCGTAACAATCCCTGTCTCTGCAGCTATCGTATATACGGTCCGTTTCTATACAGCAAACATCGCGCCCCGGAGAGGAGTTACAACCGCTGTTGAATCTGCTATCCGACATTGAATTTACCTCCAAGCATTGGTTTCCGTGCACTGTTTGTGCACCTCATTACCATTATATGCCACAAAAGGTAACTTGACATAAAACGTCGAATAAAAATATTATTTGTCAAACTATTTTAAAATGATTTAGTTACAAATTATCCTTGATTTTAATCGCGTTCGGTAGTATAATAATATATGATTATTATACTTTTGAAATTTTGAGCGATGCGTATTTCTTTTTCGTTGCCTCTCCGCCGCGCAAATGTCTTTCGGATTTGTTTGCGGCAAGCAGCTCTGATATTTTTAAATATAGGGCAGGATTGATTCGTCGTAAAGTTTTCGATACGTCTTTATGTACAGTACTTTTACTTATGCCAAAGCATTTCGCCGTACTTCTTACCGTGGCGTTATTTTCAATCATATATTCCGCAACTATCTCGCAGCGCTCCTTGCCAGACAATATGTATATCATAAATTTACCTCTGGAGTGAATTACTATGATATTATATGTCGAAAGATCAAAAATAATTCTAAGAATGGACCTAAAGATGCAAAATACGGACACTCCGATCATTTTTGAAGGGATTACTTCAATTTCCGCTCTCATCTCCGCCCAACGGGCAGGTAAATCAAGAAGAAAAATCATTCGCGTTTATTTTGAAAAAAGCAAAATAAGAAAAGAGCGCGGCAGATTTCAATTTTTACGCTATGCTTCTGAGGAACTTGGGTTCGAGCTTGTAACACTTGAAACCGAGCAGCTTGCTAATATCGCCGCAGGAAAAACACACGGAGGCATACTCGCTGAGGTTTCAGAGTCAACATACGTCGAATTTGATTCCCAATGCATACCTCAAGCAGGATTTTCTGCAATAATTGAGGGAGTAGAAGATCCTTACAGCTTGGGATATTCTCTCAGAACGCTCTATGCTTGCGGTTGCGATTCTGTAATTCTACCGAGACATTTGCCCGCCGCGGCAGATTCGACTCTTTGTAAGGCATCTGCGGGTGCTTCGGAGCTCCTTTCTCTTTATCTTGGAGATACTGCAGAAATTGCTTCTGCTTATAAGGAGGCGGGTTATACCATTGCTTGTGCCGAGATCCGTGATTCGGTTGCGTGCTATGAAGCAGATTTGAAGCTTCCGTTACTTTTAGTGATCGGCGGTGAAAAACGAGGCATTTCTTCTAAGCTGTCTGCTTTGAAAGATGTCAACGTGCGAATCCCCTACGGTCGTGAATTCCTCGGTTCTCTTTCTACCGCTTCAGCGGTTTCCATTCTTGCGTACGAGGTTGTGAGACAGAATCCCTCACTGACCATTGATAAATAATCCAAGGAAAGGTTAGCGAAATGTCTAAAGATAGAAAATTTAAATTGTTTGATATGAACAAAGACGGTCCGGGTGTATCAAAAGACGAAAAGCCCTTTGTTCCCAATTTGATCAGTATGCCCAAATTTTATTTCAGGAATTTTTCTAGAATCTTATCCTTGAATTTCCTGATGCTCCCCATCCTGATCATACCGTTGATCTTCGTATATATGTTCCTGATTGCTCCGACTACTCCATCCGAAACGAGTGTTCTCTATTCCACTCTTTACGGCTCTCATCTGCTGGGAGAAAGTTCGGTATGGTCTACACTTCTCGGTGCATACGGTATTCAGCTCAACCTTCCGACTTTCTCCCCCGGTACGATCTGGTTTATGCTCGGTCTCGGTCTCTTACTCGCTTTGATCTGGGGTTGGATCAACGTTGGTGCAACCTACTGTACAAGAAACATGCTCAAGGGAGATCCTGTATTCATTACAAGTGACTTCTTCTACGCCATCAAGCGAAACCTTTGGTCGAGTCTGCTACTCGGTATAATCGATTTCGCTATTATCGCAATACTTATTTACGATTTCGTATATTTTTCTCAAATCGGCGGCACTTTTGGAATTGACTTTTTGTATTTCGGTATCTGCGGGCTCTGCATCATTTATTTCTTTATGAGATATTACATTTATCTTATGCTGATCACATTTGATATAAAGATCAAGAAGATATTCAAAAATGCATTGATATTCTCTGTGCTCGGCATCGGAAGAAATCTTATGAGTTTGCTTGGTATTGCAGTTCTTATCGCACTCAACGTTGCAATTCTGCTTATACTTTGGCCTTTGGGTGTCGTTGTGCCTTTGATTTTCCCGATGATATATCTCTTACCGAGTATAAACCTCCTTATAACGTACGGTGCATACCCGGTGATCGAAAAATATATGATTGAAAACAATTAATCTCTAATCAACTCGGATACGGTAACAAAGCTGTATCCGAGTTCTTTTAATTTCGGTATAACGCTTTTTAAAGCTTCCGCAGTATATGATTCTCCGCAAACGTAATCGTGCATCAGTATTATTGCACCGTCATCGATGTTAGTCATAATTTCACTTTCAATTTCACGAGAACCTGTCCCAGCCCAATCTCTCGTATCGACACTCCACAAAACCATATCGTATCCACGTTCGCTGCATACAGCCATCAGCTCGTCGTTGTAAATGCCTCCGGGTGGTCTGAACAACGTTGCATTATATTCTGAATAGTTAAAAATTTCGTCGTCACACAAGTCAATCTCGCGCTCCATAATGCCACGATCTACTTTAAACAAATATTTGTGATCAAAGGTATGGTTTCCTATCTCGTGGCCGTCTGCAATAATTCTCTCAATTATATCTTCATTCCCCTTAACATTTTCCCCGACGATGAAGAAGGTAGCTTTTACGTTGTTTTCTTTTAATACGTCAAGTATATCGCGAGTTTTTTCACTATGAGGACCGTCGTCGAAAGTGAGTGCTATTTTATGCTCTTCGGTGTTACCCATAGTAAATACTTGACAAAGATCAGTGTTGGTTTCTGTAAACGAGGTAAGACAAGTGAGAATGACAGTAAATAATAGATTAACCGTTATTGTTCTGACAGGTAATTTCATCGAGTATACCAAATTCATATCCCATTGCCCTTATGGAATCTATAACGTCGCCAAGCACCGCCGCATTTGTTGCAGAAGTGGGATGCAATAATATCACCGCTCCATCGTGCACGTTGTCCAAAATCTTTTTCTTGGCGTATTCCGGAGTTGGTTGCGAATTATTATCCCAATCTGCGTAAGCAAAGCTCCAAAAGACGGTTTTATATCCGAGATCCCGAATCGTTTTCAAATTGCTTTCGCTGAAGGTTCCCTCTGGTGGTCGGAAATACGGTGAAAGCTGCTTCTTAGTTAATTCGAAATACGCATCAGACAATATATCAAGCTCTGCTTTGAAGATATCGGGATCTGAAATCTTGCTCATGTTTTTGTGATGCGCAGTATGGTTGCATACAAGATGACCTTCGTCACTCATTCTTTTAACCAGATCGGGATTAGCATCAATCAGATTCAAAAGAATAAAGAATGCTCCCTTTACATTCTTGCTTTTAAGAACGTCAAGGATTTTTTCCACGTTTCCGTTTTCGTATCCTGCATCAAAAGTAAGATACACCTTCTTGCCCCCCGACCGGTCGAGCCAAATGCATGGATAATTTTCTATAAATCCGAATTCAGCGGGCAATGGAGGCTGTAAATTATCTTTTACTCTTTTGCAGTACCAAGAATATGAATTATCAGCTGCTATCATATTGATTGGCATCAAGAGTGAAAGCATACATATTGCTAAAACAAATATATAAATTCTTTTCAATTTTTTACTCCTTTCGTTGATTTCATAATTATGATACCCGCTAAAATATTTTTGAAGCGAAGAAATTTTCGGATAAAATTATAGCTCCCGACACCATAATAGAGTCGGGAGCTTTGATTTTATTTTGATAATTTTACGTCAATGTAAATCGGACAATGGTCGGATGCATCAATTACGTAATCCTGAGTCAATGTGTTATAGAAAAGAACCTTGGGCTGAGTTTCTTTTGAGAAAGTAATATGGTCAATCGACTCATAAGTACCTGTACTTACGCTTTGGAAAAGTGTGTGGTAAGTTTTACAAGCAAGCTTGATCTCCTTCGCGCTTGTCTTTGCATCAACAAAACCGGATTTATCAATAAAGGACTTGTACTCAGAGGTACTCTCAGATGCATTATAGTCTCCGCAAACAAATACGTCTGCGTTGTACTTCTTGCCCATACTGAGTGCAAGCTCTGCCATTTCTTCTGCCTGGATCATTCTGTTGTTCTGACGTTCGGCACCAACATCCCAGTGAGTACTGAATACGATATATCTTTCGCCGGATGAAATTGACTCAAAAACTCCCCAAACGATAGAACGGAGTCTTTGCGAATTACCTACAGAATATAAATGGATTCCTTCTTCAATGAGCTTGGTTGTTGATTTATTGTAAATCAATGTTGTATAAGTACCTGAGCCCGAAGGGATCTTTTTGCGAGTAAACTGATATACCTCTCCAACATATTCCTGAAGAATCGGATACCAAGCATTCGACACCTCCTGAAGAGCTGCTACATCGGGAAGGTAGTTTAAAAGGATTGAAGAAACACGAACATCTCTACCCTCCATAACAGCTGCCGCATCCCATTCCTCTGACAAAATATTAAATGACATTATTCTCGTATCAGCACCTTCAGCTAATTTAGAATCATCACCTGCGGAGAATGCATTGAACTGATTTACTTGATTTGCAAGGAGATTCAAGGATACGATATTACCGGTTCGGATATACTTTTCAGTGAAGTAATCGGTAGCTGTTTTGACAGCAGATTCACTTGCAGCACCAATGAGAATAGAAGTATCAGAGGTCGCTATTACGTAACTCATACCGTTCAGCTTGCGATAATTATAATCAAATCTCGAAGGATCCGAAAGTACTCCTACGATTATTTCATGCTCGGCTTTAGGTGCAGTTTCAGGAACCGCTTCTATAACGATATCGTAATTCTTCTTGATGGCTTTTGCGATGTTTTCGGCGTATTTTTTATACTTGCCATTCTTATCGTAAACGATCTTGAATTCCGATAACTTAGAAATATCCGACATGATGTGCTCTTCGTTTATTCTATGAACAAAGTTTCCGCCGGTATACACCAACTGCTCCGCTCCGGATTCAGCATCAGTTCTGAGCTCAAGGTGTTCTACAAAATAGTCAATACCGATCTTAAGATCAGCATAATCGGGAGCAACTATAACGATCTTATTGTTATCGCAGATCTGTACGGCACAGTCACCGATACCCATTTTATTTGCATCTAAAACCTCCTGCGTTGCTTCTCGTGAAGTAAGTCCGATTATGATCTCAGATGCATCAGCGGGAGGCGCAAATTGAGGAGCTGTCCAATCAGATGCGATAACAAACGAAGCTTTGTAGGTGTCGTTCAATGTATTTCTGAAACCAATAAGAAGAGAAACCTCTTCATCGAAAGCATCAATATATCTGATCAAGCTGTAAATCGGATCTCCGTTAATCGCTATTACAACGTCATCCTGCGGTTCGATCTCCGCAGTTGTATCAGGAGCAGAAGTATCGTCGCTCAGCTGTTCACTATTGCAGGAAGAAAAAGCAATCGCGTTGAAAAGCAATATCGTAATCAAAAATACGCTCAAGAACTTCTTCATTATTAGAGCCTCCAAATTATATAATATCAAAAAGTGAAATCTGATCAGTTTCACTCAAACCGTCAAGTACTCCGTTTGCGCGCAAAGTGTCAATAACTCCTTTATTAGCCTTTCCGCGAAGCTTCAAGTCCTCAACCGAGAAGAAAGGATCTTCATCACGAGCCGCAGTGATATTCAGCGCAGCATTCAAACCAAGTCCCGGAAGCGCAATAAAAGGCATTCTGATGCAGCCGTTCTCAGGCAAGAATTCTCTTGCGTGAGAATATTTAAGATGAACAGGGAGGAACCTCACGCCTCTGAGCATAGCTTCGTGTGCAAACTGAAGTGCACCGAAGGTTTCTTTGTCCTTGGGAGAGGCTTCTTTTCCGAGTTTATCTATTTCGTGCATTTTCTTGTAGACGTAATCTCTTCCCTGCCCGACTATTGTACCGTCAAAGCCGTCGGGAGCTACAGAGAGGATCGCGCAGTAAAACGCAACGGGTTCGTGAACCTTATACCACGCAAGTCGGATCGCTGACATAACATAAGCCGCCGCATGTGCCTTCGGGAACATATATTTGATCTTCTTACAAGACTTGATATACCATTCGGGAACGTTATGCGCAAGCATATCAGCCTCCCATTCGGGAGTAAGTCCTTTACCCTTACGCACGCTTTCCATTATCTTAAACGAAGTAAGATTTTCCATACCGTATCTGATAAGGTCAAGCATAATACCGTCACGCGTACCGATAACCTTAGATATATCACAAATACCGTCCTTAATAAGATCTTGCGCGTTACCAAGCCAAACGTCTGTGCCGTGAGTAAGTCCCGAGATCTGCATAAGGTCTGCAAAGTTCTTAGGCTTGGCGTCAACAAGTACGCCCTGAATGAAGTTAGTACCAAACTCGGGGAGTCCGAGTGTTCCTACCATAAGTCCAAGAAGCTTGGTCTCACGATCTGAACGGTCCATTTGGGGAATTCCGAGTGGCTCTGTCGACTCGAATAGCTCATAGATGCTTCGGTCGTTCATCGCAACCTGATCGATCATAATACCGCTGTACTTTTCGAGATACTTATACTTCGTCGGAATATCGTGTCCAAGCTCGTCAAGCTTAAGTATCGTATCGTGCAAATATGAAAATGCAAAGTGAGTCGTTACAATATCCGATTTAGGGTCATCTGCAGGGTGCTGGACGGGAGTAAAATCATATACCTCGCGGTCTCGCGGTACAACTATGATACCGCCGGGGTGCTGTCCTGTGGTACGTTTTACACCAACACAACCGTTAATTATACGGTCTACCTCCGCACGGCAAAGCTGCTGCCCCTTTCCCTCAAAATATTTCATAACGAATCCGAAAGCAGTCTTATCGGCAAGTGTTCCAATAGTTCCCGCCTTAAACACGTTTTCGGCGCCGAACAGTTCCTCGGTGAATTTATGCACTTTGCCTTGGACTTCGCCCGAGAAATTCAGGTCAATATCGGGAGACTTGTCACCCTTGAAGCCGAGGAACGTCTCGAAAGGTATATCCTGACCGTCTTGTTCGAGGGGGGAACCGCACACGGGGCAGGTTCTCGACGGCATATCGAATCCCGAACCCGCATTCAAGGGGTTGGAGAAATCATTATACTGACATTTCTTGCAATAATAATGCGGCGGAAGAGGGTTAACCTCAGAAATACCCGCCATGGTAGCAACAAAGGATGAACCTACCGATCCTCTTGAACCAACAAGATATCCCTGACTTTCGCTGTAATGAACGAGTCTTTCTGCAATTACATAAAGCACCGCATAACCGTTTGAAATAATAGAGTTCAGCTCGATTTCAAGTCGGTTTTTAACGAGATCGGGCAGATTCTCTCCGTACATAGATCGAGCGCGAGTCCAACATTTGTCTCGAAGCTCCTCTTCAGCACCTTCAAGGTGAGGAGGATAAGAGCCTTCGGGAATCGGACGTATATACTCAATCAAATCTGCTATTTCGTTTGTATTTTTTACTACAATCTCAAATGCTTTTTCTTCTCCGAGATAAGAAAATTCATCAAGCATTTCGTCGGTAGTTCGCATATAAATGGGAGTAGGCTTGTCCGCATCCTTAAACTTCAATCCAGCAAGAAGGATGCGCCTATAAAGCTCATCCTCGGGATTAATGAAGTGAGCATCCGAGGTAGCTACGACGGGCTTATTAAGCTTTTCACCAAGTGCGACGATACGTCTGTTGATATTTCTCAACGCCTCATTATCGGGAAGCTTGCCTTCAGCTACGAGATATTGATCATTTCCGATCGGCTGAACCTCGAGATAATCATAATAAGACGCGATCTCCTCGATCTCGGTTTCGCCCTTATTATCAAGAATCGCGCTGTAAAGCTCACCCGCAGAACAAGCAGAACCGATTATAAGACCTTCGCGGTATTTGTCAAGCTGTGATTTGGGAATACGCGGATAACGGCGGTAATAATCAAGGAAGCCCATAGAAATCAGCTTATAAAGATTTTTAAGTCCAACAAGGTTCTTTACAAGTATGATCATATGATGAGTTTCGAGCTTCAGCGGGTCTGCGTTGATTTGAATATCTCTGACGAGATGTGAGAATTCAAAGATATCAAACTGCTGCATCTTCTTGACCATTGCAAAATAGATCATAGTCAGCATTTCTGCATCATCGACCGCGCGATGATGATTGAAATGACCGAGATCATAATATTTGGCAAGAACATCAAGCTTGTGCGATTTAAGATCACTATTTAAAAATCTTGAAAGCCCAACCGTATCAAGATACGGGGAATCAAATTTGATACCAAGCTTGTTCGCCGCCGCTCTTACGAAACCGACGTCAAAATCTGCGTTATGAGCAATAAGAAGTGCACCTTCGGCAAAAGCAAGAAATTCAGGAAGAACCTCGTTGATTTTGCGCGCATCCTTTACGTCATCATTAGTGATTGAAGTCAGCTTCGTGATCTCTTCTGAAATAAGAGAATCTGGCTTTACGAAAGAGGAAAATCTGTCAACAATCTCACCGTTTTTAACCTTTACTGCACCGAACTCAATAATTTCACAAGTAGCATTGGAAAGGCCCGTTGTCTCAAGGTCGAATATTACAAGATTATCATCAACAGCGCCGTTAAATTTGCCGTAAAGCGGGCTGACACTATCGTTTACAAAGTACGCTTCGAGTCCGTAAATAACCTTAAAGCGTTCTTCGCCTTCCTGACGCTTGGTGAAATTATACATTTTATCAAGCGTTATCATTGCATCAGGAAAGCCTTGTACGTTACCGTGGTCAGTTATGGCAACAGCCTTATGTCCCCAAGCAACCGCTGTTTTTACGGCTACGTCAGACGGGATCAAGGCATCCATCGCTGACATATTTGTGTGCAGATGAAGCTCCACTCGCTTTTGCTCTGCTGTGTCTTTTCTCTTCTCTTTCGAGATCTTAGAGACAGCTTGAGGAATAATTATAATATCACCCGATTTGTAATCCTTCTTAACGCTGCCGTAAACGGCAATGCACATTCCCGAAGAAACCAAGCCTGACAATTCCTTGCAGTCTTCATCATCCTTACTTTCGATTTTAACAGTAAGGGAAGCGTTTCCGTCAAAAAGACCAAATGAGAAGTACCATTTTCTGTCTCCGAATTTAGCCTGATCGTGCTCGGTATTTGAAACGGTGCCTATAACACATAAGGTCGCACCTTGATTTCTGATAGAAGAGACAGAGATCGGTACAAGATCAAATTCGTCGCCCCAGATAAGCTCAGGCGAGGAAATATCGTAAACCGCACTACCAATCTTACACTTTCCGTTATCTATATAAGCAATGCAATCTTCGTCAAATACAGACCAGATACGTTTCAAGTCCTTAACCTCTTCTGTTTTGGAAGATTCTTTTTCTGAAACAGTATCAGCTTTTTTGCCATTGCTTTCCTGCTCCGCTGCTCTGTTTGCCATCATTTTATCGTACTCAGCAAGCGAAGCGCGGCACTGTTCATTAAGATCCTCGATAAATCTCTTATGCTCATCGCTTTCAAAATACGGAACATAATCTTCCATTTCGCAGATAGCGACTTGCATCCTTATTCCAAATTCACGGAATATAATATCCTCGATAACTCTTTGCACTTTACCTGCGGTAAGGAAGTCAACACCGTTGGAATTAAACGGAATAGAAAAAGACAGAGAGTTGTTTGAAAGCGTATAATCGCAGTTGACAAAAAATCCCTTTGTGATTTCACCGATCTTTTCCGTTTCGATAATAATTTGCGGAATGTAATCATAAGTGAAAAGATCTTTAGGATATCGAGGAACAAATCTTACGAAATATTCGCCGTTATACGCTTCCCGTATTTTTTCCTCCGCTTCATAAAGAACCCGTCTCGAAATGATACGTGTTAGCGAAACCTCGATTTCAAAAGCATTATCGCGTTTATTGGATTTTTTAACACAATACTCCGTTGCTTCATCAAAAAAAGCTTTGACCTCAGACCCCGGAGTATATTTACTGAATAATTGAGTTAAGGTTTTCATTGTACTTATTTATATTCGTCTTTAATATAAGATATCAAAGCCGACACTATATTATTTTCATCGATTTTTTTAATGATTTCGCCTTTTCTGAAGAGCAGCGCTTCTCCCTTTCCGCCCGCAATGCCAATATCGGCTTCGCGCGCTTCGCCCGGGCCGTTAACAACACAACCCATCAGTGCAACCTTGATCGGGATATCGGTCAGACCTTCAGATTTAGCGGCTGCTTCAAAGCTGTTTACCAAAGAGCACAAATCAATCTTAGTTCTGCCACAGGTGGGACAAGAAACGATATCCATACCGACGTGTCCTTCACAATTAAGGGAACGCAAAATATCCTTGGCTGCATAAACCTCTGCTTCGGGATCCTCGGTCAAAGAAATTCTTACAGTATCTCCGATTCCGAGGTGAACAAGTGTCGCAATTGCCTCTGCGTTCTTGATTATGCCCATCCTGCTGCTTCCGGCTTCGGTAACTCCCATGTGTATGGGATAATTACAGTGCTCAGAAACGTATTTACACGCTTCGATCGCATTGGGAACGACAGAAGATTTTACAGAAATAACAATATCGTCGAAACCATAACGGTTAAGCAGCTTAATATGCCCTTGAGCGCTTTCAAAAAGAGCCTCGGGCGTAGGTGCTCCGTATTTATGCAGTAATTCCTTTTCAAGAGACCCCCCGTTCACACCTATCCTTATAGGTATCCCCTTTGAAGAACAAGCACGCGCAACTTGGGCAACGCGGCTTTCGTCTCCGATGTTTCCGGGATTGATGCGAATTTTATCAACACCGCATTCAACGGCGCGGAGTGCGATCTTGTAATCAAAATGAATATCCGCTACGAGAGGGATATCAGCTCTGCGCTCTTTTATATAGGCGATAATATCAGCCGCCTCAACCGTCGGGATAGCAATTCTGACAATATCGCATCCTGCCTTACGCAGTCGTTCTGTCTGCGCAAGAGTTGCTTCTTTATCCAAGGTATCTGTGTTGGTCATGGATTGGATGGAAATGCGCGATCCACCACCGATTGAAACGTTGCCTACCTTCACAGATTTTGTAATTTTACGTTCCATTATTTTACTCCTGAAATTCTATCAGAACAGTTTAAAAATATCCTTAAAGGTAATCAAGATCATAAATGCCATAAGGATAAAGAGTCCCGCAGCATTAATATAAGCTTCTACGGTTTTATTAACAGGCTTGCGAGTGATTGCTTCCCAAAGAAGGAACATCATTCTTCCGCCATCAAGCGCGGGAAGAGGCAGAAGGTTCATTACTCCGAGATTGACTGAAATAATTACCCATAGATATAAAAGGCTTTCCCAACCCGCTGAAATCGCAGAACCTACAAGCTCTGTCATACCAATCGGTCCGGAAATTGCATCTAAACCGAAGCGACCGCCTATCAGATCTGCGAGCGAATCCCACACCATTTTTGCGGTAGAGTAAGTTCTCCAAAATGTATGGGATATAATAATTCCAAAATTGCGATCAGCTTCTGAAATGCCATAGAACAGCATATCATAGTTTCCTAAAGTAACGCCGCTTTCTTCTATAGTGGGAAAGACAACGTCCTCAAGCACGATTTTTTTACCGTCGCGGATAACGGTTAAGTCAATCGGTTTGTCACCCTGATAGGTGATCTCATAAACTACTTCATTACCCGTGTGAGTCTTCACTCCCTCGACTGCAACGATTTTATCATCGATCTGCAAACCGTAGTTCAAACTTGTTGCATTATCCAAAAATGAAGCAACAATGTTGGTCGCGGGTCCGGTTAAAGCCACCAAAACAAGCATGCCTAAGAAACCGACAATAATATTCGTTACGGGGCCCGCAAAGACTGTAGTTATTCTTCTCCATACGTTCTTGTTACAAAAAGCATTCGGATCTTCAGAGGCTTCATCCTCTCCCGCCATGCTGACAAATCCGCCTATCGGTAAAGCACGGATAGAATATTTAATTCCAGATTTTTTGGACTCAAAGGAAAATATCTTCGGTCCCATACCGATTGAAAATTCGTTTACAGTTATATTGTTCAGTCTTGCAACGAGGAAATGTCCACCCTCATGCAGGAATACCAAAACACTGAGTAAAAGTAAAGTAAGCAACAGATATAAAAATATCATAAATTACAACCTCAATTATTACGTGATAAATACTCTTTCGCCATGGATGCGGCAGTATTCACCGATTCCAATATGGATTCAAGCGTTACGCATTCCGAAACGTTTTTCATTTCAGCACAAACGTATTCAAGCGTATCAAAAATATCAACGAATTTGATTTCATTCCTTAAGAATTTGTCAACCGCAACTTCATTAGCGGAATGTAAAACGGCAGAAGCAGCGCCGCCAAGCTTCAAGGATTCGCGCGCAAGCTTAAGCGGAACAAAAGTATCAAGATCAGGCTCTGCAAACGTCATACTTGCAATTTTGGCAAGATTCAAGCGCGGAATAACCGCATCAAATCTATGAGGCATTTCAATAGCGTACTGAACGCAGAGCCTCATATCAGGCACCGAAAGCTGAGCAATAACGGAATTATCGCAATACTCAACCATCGAGTGAATAATACTTTCACGGTGGATAATTACATCGATCTTGTCCCCCGGAACATCAAATAGATGAGAAGCCTCAATTACTTCAAATCCCTTGTTCATCAAAGTTGCGCTATCGATAGTGATCTTTGCACCCATTTTCCAAGTAGGGTGCGCAAGTGCCTGTTCGCGAGTAATATTCAAAAGCTCGTTACGTTTTCTGCCGAAGAAGGGACCTCCGGAAGCGGTTATGATCAAACTTTTGATCTCACTGTCACTTCCGCCGCGCAGACATTGAGCGATAGCGCAATGCTCACTGTCAACCGGGGTAACTCTGACATTCTTCTCTCTTGCGCGATCCATAACTATCTTGCCCGCAATAACGAGAGACTCCTTATTAGCCAAAGCGAGATCCTTGCCTGAATCGACAACCGCAAGCGTGGGTAAAAGACCTGCCGTGCCAATAATCGAATTGACCGCCAAGTCAGCTTCAGTATCTGCAATCATTTGGCAAATACCGTCGTGTCCCGAATAAATCCGCACGGGAAGGTCCCGTGTTCTGAGCTTCAATTCTGCCGCTGCGGCGATATCAGTCATAGCCGCTGCTTTGGCTCCGAATTCGCGGATTTGTTCTTCTACTTTAATAAAATTATTATTTGCACAAAGTGCACGGACATCATAATTCTGTGCCCGTGCAACATCTGCGGCTTGAAGTCCTACCGAACCGGTCGAACCAAGCAACATAATTGATTTTTTCATTTATACTTCTCGTAATTAAAATATATTTGTTACTGAAATAAACAGTAATAGCACTAAAGAAACAGAGATCACGGAGTCAAATCTATCAAGCACTCCGCCGTGTCCCGGCATTATACTT
The DNA here is from genome assembly GCA_045644325.1 of Eubacteriales bacterium. Taxonomy (GTDB): domain Bacteria; phylum Bacillota; class Clostridia; order Oscillospirales; family CAG-272; genus CAG-390. The sequence continues at coordinate 26,588 of JAZRGT010000010.1, forward strand.
CCGAAATCCTTGATACCGGATGCTCTCTTGATGGCAGAAAATAGTAAATCTCCGATTACCGCCACAATTCCGCAAACAAGACCGCATACGCCGATCATAAAGTATGAAGTGATTTCAAAGTTGAAACCAATCTCAAGCAGTTTTGCATATAGCAGAAAAGCGGCAATACAAAAGATAACTCCGCCAACGGCCCCCTCGACAGTTTTCTTGGGACTGACCGAAGGTAAAAGCTTATGCTTGCCAAACAGCATACCGCAGATCAAAGCACAAGAATCAGTTACCCAAGCGGCAGCAAAAGCAAAGAACATTATCTGCCACGAGCCGTTTTCGGATACGTCAGCAAGAAGCACCAGTGCTGTGAATCCTGCCGTCGCATACAATGCAATGAACCACGTCGATATTACCTTACTTAATTCAGGTTTATCCTTCATAAACGTATATACCGTCATAACAACAAAGGATAATACGAAAATTATCGGGAATATCAGCTTATAAAACAGTGCAAGCGAAAGGTATCTCGCGAGGATGGGAAAGAGCGAGATAGAATACATAGTGATCGATAAAACTACATTGCTCTTCAGACCGTTACACTTCAGCATTTCATATACCGATGCTAAAGATAGAAAAACGGTAAGCGCAATAAACAGCGGTGTTGACGAAAAATAAATGCACGGCAGTATAATTAACAAAAATACTACCGAAGATATTGTTCTTACTAACATGTCATTTATACCTTACCATATCTTCTTTGCCGATTATAGAACGCCTTGACAGCCTCGTCTATGTCGTCCTGTGACATATCCGGCCACAGGGTATCGGTAAAATAGAACTCAGAATATGCAGATTGCCACATCAAAAAATTGGACAAGCGCATTTCTCCTGCAGTCCTTACGATCAGATCAGGATCGGGAATACCCGCAGTATAAAGCTCGGAGGCTATATCCTCTGCAGTAATATTAATCTTTCCCGATGCAATAAGTTTATTACAAGCGCTGACAATCTCGTCCTTGCCACCGTAATTGATCGCCAGACAAAGAGTCAGAGCATTATCTTTTGTCTCTTCCTCGAGCATTCTCGCCTTTTCAGCGAGAGATGGCTCAAGCCCTGAGATATCACCGATGAACTTCATGCGAATATCGTACTCTTTTGCAGACTTCTCGCACTCGTCAAGATATTTGTCAAGTAGCTTCATAATGGACTGAACTTCCTTTTCGGGCCTTGACCAATTCTCGGTAGAAAATGCATATACGGTTACGTATTTGATTCCAATATCGCCGCAATAACGCACAATCCGCCTGAAAGCTTCAGCACCGTAACGGTGGCCGAAACGGCGCGGCATACCGCGTCTTTCGGCCCATCTGCCGTTACCGTCCATTATAAAAGCAATGTGTTTTAAACGTTCGTCAACCTTTAAGTTATCCGACATTGTTTTTAAATATACTGTATCGCGAAGTTAGATAGCCATAACTTCCTTGGTCTTCTTTGCAGTTACATCGTCAACGATCTTGATGTACTTATCGGTAAGATCCTGTACGGACTTTTCAGATGTTTTCTGTTCGTCCTCGGTCATCTCGCCGTCTTTCTTCATCTTCTTGCACTTGTCAAGTGCATCGCGTCTGATGTTTCTCACAGCAACCTTAGCGTTTTCGCCTTCCTTCTGAACCTGCTTAACGAGCTCTTTACGGCGCTCCTCAGTAGGCTGAGGGAATACGAGTCTGATAACACGGCCGTCGTTTGCAGGAGTGATACCAATATCAGAAGCGAGAATTGCCTTTTCCATAGCCTTGAGTGTGGACATATCATAGGGGGTGATGGTAACAGTCTTGGAATCGGTAGCCTTTACGTCTGCCATAGTATTGATGGGAGTGGGGGCGCCGTAGTATTCAAAGCTGATACCGCTTACGAGCATCGGATTAGCCCTGCCTGCTCTGATGAGGGAGAGGGCGTTTTCATAAGAGTCAATAGACTTCTTCATTTTTTCTTCATAGGATTTGCAATCGAGTTTCATTTGTATATCCTCCGTTTTATGTAATAAATTTTATTTAACGATTTTAGTTCCGCGGGATTCTCCGCGAATAGCTTTAACGATATCTTCGGTATTCGAAAGTTGGAAAGCAAACGCGTCGGGACCGAACTCTGAACCAAGCGCGGAAGCCGCGAGATCTATTCCCTTCAGATTTCGAGAAATCATTTCAGAATAGCTGATTTCCTCAAAGAATATCGCATTGCTGTCTTTCTTAGGATCGCGATCATATATTCCGTCGATATTTTTAGCCAGAAGGAAAACATCCGCATTAATCTCATTCGCCCTGAGAATACCAGCTGTATCGGTGGAAAAATATGGATTACCCGTTCCTCCGCCAAAGAAAACGATCTTACCCGCTTTCAATGCCTCTCTTGCGGTATCTGCGGAATATCTTCTTGCATAAGGCTCCATAAAAGTCGAAGTCATTACAACAGCATCGCCCCCCGCCTTGATAACAGCATCTTTAGCAGCGAGGGCGTTGATTACTGTACCGAGCATACCCATACTGTCTGCAGTAGATCGGTCCATATCGCCACTGCTTCTTCCTCGCCAAATGTTACCTGCGCCAATAATTACTCCTATCTCGACACCGTCCTTTGCGAGAGCCACAAGAGTCTTGGCGATATCCTCAAGAAAATCAAAATTGATGATTGAACCGTCTCCGGAAATGGCTTCGCCGGAAAGCTTAAGTAAAACACGCTTATATCTATAGTCCGACATATCAAAATCCTTTCATATTCGCAATATATATTATTTTATCTTATTTTATGCGATTTGTAAAGAGTATTTTGTAAATTTCTCTAAAAATTTTCAAAAAATCCCGCTTGCACGGAAATATGCAAGCGGGAATATGAAATTAGTTGTTGCCGGTGAGCTTTGCGATCTCTTCTGCGAAGTTATCTTCTCTCTTCTCAAGGCCTTCGCCCTTCTCATAAAGAACGAAGTCAACAACCTTGATCTCGCCGCCAAGTCTCTTGCCCTCGGTCTCGAGGTACTTGCCAACAGTCATATCGTCTTCTTTGAAGAAAGACTGGTCGAGGAGGCATACGCTCTCGTAGAACTTGCCCATCTTACCGATAACGATCTTCTCAAGAATAGCATCGGGCTTGTTAGCGTTCTTAGGATCGTTCTTAAGAGCAGCAACCTGAATGTTCTTCTCTTCCTCGATTACGTTAGCGGGAACCTCTGCCTGGCAAACGTAGGTGGGAGGAGAACCTGCTGCGATCTGGAGAGCGATGTTCTTTGCAACTGCTGCGAACTCAGCGTTGTTAGCAACTGCCTCATCAGCAGTGAAACGAACAATAACGCCTGCAACACCTGCACCGTGAATGTAGGTGCTGGTGATACCCTCACGGATAACGAAACGTCGAATGGTGATCTTCTCACCGATGGTGAAGATCATTTCCTTAAGCTTAGCATCAACGGTAAGCTCGGTACCGTCGAAGTTAGCAGCAAGAAGAGCCTCGGGATTCTCGGGCTTGGTAGCAATGATAGTACGGAGAAGTCCCTTAACGAACTCCTTGAAAGTATCGTTCTTAGCGACGAAGTCGGTCTCAGCGTTAACCTCGATCATAGCGGAAACGTTGCCATCCTTGAGAATGTCAACAACACCCTCTGCAGCGATTCTGCCTTCCTTCTTAGCAGCAACAGCAAGGCCTCTCTCACGGAGAACCTTCATAGCCTTTTCCATATCGCCCTCAGCCTCAACAAGTGCCTTCTTGCACTCCATCATACCGATACCGGTCTTAGCGCGGAGAGCTGCAACGTCCTTTGCGTTAATAGTAGCCATTTTATTACTCCTTAAATTTTGGATTTTATAAGTTGAAATTACTCAGCGTCAGCGGTCTCGGTAGCCTCAGGAGCGAGCTGCTCGCCCTGCTTGCCTTCGATAACTGCGTCTGCAAGTACGGAAGAGATAAGCTTGATAGCGCGGATAGCGTCATCATTACCGGGGATGATGTAGTCTGCATCATCGGGATCGCAGTTGGTATCAACGATAGCGATTACGGGAATGCCAAGCTTCTTAGCTTCCTTAACTGCGTTAGCTTCCTTCTTGGTGTCAACAATGAAAATAGCTGCGGGGAGCTCAGTCATAGTCTTGATACCGCCGTAGTTCTTCTCAAGGTCGATCATTTCCTTGTTAAGAGCAGCAGCTTCCTTCTTGGGGAGCATATCAAAGGTGCCGTCCTCGCTCATCTTGGTGAGGGTGTTGAGTCTGTTGATGGACTTCTTGATGGTCTTGAAGTTGGTCATCATACCGCCGGGCCAACGTACGTTAACGTAGTACATACCGCATCTCTCTGCCTCTTCCTTGATAGCATCGGCAGCCTGCTTCTTGGTACCAACGAAAAGGATGTTCTTGCCTGCAGCAGCAACTTCCTTAGCGTATGCATATGCCTCGTCGATCTTGTCAACGGTCTTTGCAAGGTGAATGATGTAGAGACCGTTACGCTCGGTGTAGATGTACTCCGACATCTTGGGGTTCCATCTTCTGGTGTGATGTCCGAAATGGACGCCTGCTTCAAGCAGCTGTTTCATGGTGATTACTGACATTTTAATGTCCTCCTTAATTTGGTTTTTCCACCGCAAGTCCTATGATAAATCCGACCTTTACGCTACGCAAAGGCACCGGGATGTTACGCGCAGAATTGCGTGTGTTATATGTTTTAACGCCGCCCACCGTGAAGTGCGGCGCAAACAGCGAAATTATACCATAAATATATTAACAATTCAATATATTTTTTGCGAGTTTACATATTATTTACATTATTTCGAATCTTTATCAAAATATCGACTCTTTTTGTTTGTTTTAAAATAAGCATCAAATTCAGAGCTTGATATTTTAACAAGTATTGCATCCTCCCCTATGCACTCGATTCTATTCCAAGGCAAGACAATTCTGCTTTCCTTTATGAAAGAGAACATACCTCCGGTTGAAAGGATCAAAGCGCATAACTGACCACTGCAAGTGTCGACCTCGATTTCCGTAATACATCCAAGTCTTGTACCGTCACAAAGATTAATAACATCCTTTTGCCGCAACTCTGCACTTGTAATACGAGCCATTCAAACACCTCAAAAACAGTTTCCTTATTAATCTATATGCTTGATGAATGACAAAAAGTATTAATAATCAAAAAATTCAATCATTTAATGATTTTTCGTGAGAATTTTACAATCATAAAAATAAAGACAACGGCTAGGATGCCGGGGATAAACAATGCAGGTAATATTTTCAATTCTATTCTTGACGCAGCCAAAGCAGCCAAAGCTGAGAAAATTTCGTCAGGAAGCCAATTCTGAACCAAAATATAAATACAATACGCAGTTACAATCAGAAAATAATAAATATTGAAACGAACTTTTCCAATCGTACTGTCAGAAGGTAACAAAAAGACTCCTATTGCAATCAATTGCGTAAATAGAGATAGGAAGAATTGAACCATCTGTGTGTTTGTTGAGAGAATAAAGCCTCCGTTTAAAAGAATGCTTACCGTAATATGAGAGGCGAGCGCAGATAAGAAGCCGATTACTGCAAAGAGAGCAATAAGGATGCGTTCACTGTTCTTATCCAAACAATATTTAACTTCTTTGGATTTTGAAATAGTCAAGAAAGCCGTACCGTCCGAAAGAAGACCGGAAAGCAAAATCATCAAAGCCGACATATTTTTACCGCCTGCATTGCTCAAGAAAGCCAATACGATGCCGGCGATTCTGAATATCGTAGCAAAGGTTAAGTATCGCTTAAAGAGATTTAATTTTAGAAGAGCTTGTCGGGAGTTTATGATATTCGTTAACACATCCTTGACCCCTCCGCTCATCTTTTCGGAATCAGCAGGTCTCAGTGACAAGGAAGAGTTATATTTGATGCATTCCGAAGAAATTTCAGAGTGAGTGCCGTAAACATTAGCGGGTAATATCGCGTTTTTATCGGAAAGATCTTTAAGAACCGGCAAGACGTGCTTTCCGGCATCGGCATACCGCTTCAGCAAATCTTTAGTGCCGCTTCGTCCGAATCCGATATAAACCTTAGAATTTATAGAAGTATCAGCCAAAGACTTATAGTTTTCTGATAATTCAGAAGACAAAACGATTTCAGCCGTACTTTTAGCAATACCGCAATTCAATGCAAATTTGATAGCAGCATCGCTTTCTTTTTCCAACACCAAAACAGGAGTTATTCCATTGTTGATACAATCTGAGAAAACCGCACCATCTGTAAAAGGATACTCTTCTCCAATTGCGACCATTGCTTCAAATATCGAGATTTTTTCTTGATTGTCAAAGGATGTAAAAAGATAAACGCTCAGACCAAGTTCGGTATATCTGTTATAACAATCAAACAGAGCTTTTCTTGTTTCAGCAGAAAACCTCCAAGTACTGCCGCCTTCTGTTCGAAAATACTCACAATTCGCTGCAGCATCAATTGTGTCGGAGGTAACCAACGTAATGGAATTTATGTTGCTGTTTTTTTGAAGCTTTTGATTTCTTATCGACACAAATCTTCTTAGTGACTTGATATCCCTTACTTGTATAATTTTAGTGCGATTAGAAAGAGATTGTTCAAGCGACAAAGTAAAACGATCGAGCTCTGTAGATTTCAGTGAATCAAATCTGTATTCTTTATCCGAATAAAATACTCTTCTGACCAAATGTCTCTTGTCAACAAGAACTTCGGGACAAAGTATAAGCAAAGTATCTGTGTCAGATATCTTCTCTGTAGCGGACAAACGAGTGATCCCGTTTTCAATCTTCCGCTTTCCCGCAAACAAAGTCTGCGAGACTATTGCAGAAGCAGGTGCGGAAATCAATTCACCCATCGAAATTACAGAGATGGCAAGGAATATTAAAAAGGTATATAATATTCCGGTTACCTCTCCGTCATTATTGTTTTGAGTAGCCGCAAAAATAGAGAATAAAGAAACAGGGATAACGGAAAGAAGAACGGCAAGAGAAAACCGCTTGGCAAAAGCATAGAAAGAATTCAAACAAGCGGGACGGTCCTTATCTATCGCCAAGTGGATTAACTGTTTCCTTTTTGCTGCTCTTGTATCCGAACCAATCGCCGTTACAATTGCACGTCCCTTTCCCGAAACAACAACAGAGCCGGCATAAACCATATTCTCATAAGTCCCCGAGGGGTTATTATCAGTGTAAATCGATTCGTGGTTTTTGCTGACCTGATAATACTCTGTGTTCTCATTTTGCTTGGCATAAAACCGCTCGGCAATTAAAAGGTTATCAGATGAAATCAGTCTGGCATCAGCGGGAATAATATCACCTTTACCGAAATAAATCAGATCGCCTACCTCAACATCTAAGGCGCTCAGACCAAGTCTGACACCGTTTTCAATTACTCGAGCCTTGGGGATAAGCATTGCATGAGAATCGTTCATTCGCTTTTCAGAACGATACCTGATATAGCAAGAAATCGAAAATGCTATGATAATAACAGGGATTGCAATTAAAGCCTCAAAATAGAGACCGAGAAGAGCTGCGATAACATAAGTGGTGGTAAGAAGGATTAACGAAGCATCAGATGCGATCTTGCGTACAATGTTGCTTGAATCAACGGAAGGAATGAGGAAAACATCATTATTTGACTTGCGTTTTCTTTTCGAATTGATATTCGTACGTCCTGAATTAATATCAGTACCAAATTCAAGTGAAATATCGGACACTTCAGCCTTATGCCATTCAACCATTCTTACACCTCCTTAAATTAATACTTATTTGCAGTCAATAGACAATTTACCGTCTTTGACGCTTAAATGAATTTTAGTTATCGTTCCGTTTGAATCGGAAATTATTGATTCAGCTATAGGATCCTCGATATGTCTTTGAATATATCTTCTCATATTTCTTGCACCGAATTTAATTGAATGAGATTCTTCAGCTATCAAATGCATTGCAGCATCGGTATAAGAAAACGAAATATTTCTATCAGCAAGAACGTTCGCCAAATCAGCGAGCATAATTTTGACAATAGATGAGAAATCCTTTACCGTCAAAGAATTAAATACGACAATTTCATCAACTCGATTAATAAATTCGGGGCGCAAGAATTCAAGCAGTGCTTTTTCAATTCTTCCCTTTTCGGCCTCAGCCTCTGATGCAGTAAATCCCAAGGAAGAGGCTGCTCTACCAGAGCCCGCGTTTGTAGTCATAACGACAACGGCATTTTCAAAGTTAACGGTACGTCCTTGCGCGTCTGTTACTCTACCATCATCAAGAATCTGCAACAGCACGTTAAGAACATCCGGGTGAGCCTTCTCGATCTCGTCGAAGAGAACGACCGAATACGGACGTCTGCGGATTTTCTCGGTCAATTGACCGGCTTCCTCGTATCCCACGTATCCGGGAGGAGATCCGATCAAGCGAGAAACAGAGTGCTTTTCCATAAACTCGGACATATCGAATCGAATCAAAGTTTCAGGCGTATTGAAAAGGTCTGCGGCAAGCACCTTGACCAACTCCGTTTTTCCAACACCTGTGGGACCCGCAAAAATAAACGATACAGGCTTTCTTTTGTACGAAATTCCAGCTCTGTTACGCTTTATAGCTCGAGCAACCGACTTGACAGCACTATCTTGTCCGACAATTCTTGAACGAATTCTTTCTTCAAGCCCATCTATAAGCTTAAACTCATTCTCCTTGATTGTGGTGGCGGGAACACCTGTCCATATCTCGATGACCTCAGCTATATTTTCAAGAGAAAGAACAACCTTGTCGCACTCAAGCTCTAATGCAGAAAGCTTATCGGAAAGCGCAAGCTCCTGAGATCGAATCTTAGCTATACGCTCGTACTTCTTATCTTCGTTCTTTTCCGTTACAGCTTCAGCTTCTTCTCTTTCGGCTTTCAGCTTCAGAAGCTCTTCACGTATTGAATAGGACTCGTTTATAGCTGAGCTGGAAAGCGACAGTAAAGACGCAGCCTCGTCCAAAAGGTCGATTGCCTTGTCGGGAAGATATCTGTCTGTTATATATCTCTCGGAGAGTAGTACAGTTTTATAAATAATTGATTCGGGAACCTTGATGTGATGGTAAGCCTCATAATAGTGCTTTATTCCTTCCAGCATCTTTGCAGCTTCCGAAACAGAAGGTTCATTTACCGTAACGGGCTGGAATCTTCTTTCAAGCGCGGAGTCCTTCTCAATATATTTTCTGTATTCGTTTAGAGTGGTCGCGCCGATTACTCGAATTTCGCCCCTCGAAAGGGCAGGCTTCATAATATTAGCGGCGTTAACACTTCCTTCTCCTCCGCCCGTTCCGACGATAGTATGAACCTCATCAATAACGAGAATTATATTTCCTGCAGATTTAACCTCGTTGATCAAAGCTAACATTCTTTGCTCAAACTGTCCTCTGAACTGAGTACCTGCAACGAGAGCGGTGAGGTCAACAAGATACAGCTCTGCATTTTTCAGTCTGTAAGGAACCTCGCCCAAAGCAATCTTCTGTGCAAGCGCCTCGGCAATAGCAGTTTTACCGACTCCGGGTTCGCCAATGAGGCAGGGATTGTTCTTTTGCCTTCTGCATAGAATTTGAATCACTCTCGCCAATTCGTTTTCACGTCCGACAATATGGTCGAGCCTTCCCTTTCGCGCCATATCGGTAAGATTCTTACAATAACGATCTAAAATATCGCGTTTAGGCTTGCTCTCTTCTTTCTTTGCCTTAGCAGAATGCTCCTTTGAGCCCTTTTGCTCGTCTTGGGTATTGCCAAAAGCCTCGTTGATGATTTTTTGTATATTTATTGAAGGAGCGCCTCCGTCGTCGGGCAAAACGGGATTGTCGTCATTTGCAAAATCTGCAAGTCCTTCTGTTTCAACAAGCTCGGTCATACCCTTTTCCAGCTCTTCCATTTGTTCGGGAGAGATACCAAATTTCTTTAATTGATCTCCCATAATATCGTCAACCGGAACGCCGAGCTCTCTTGCGCACTGAAGGCAAAGCCCTTCTGTTTTCTTTTCGCCGTCCTCAATTTTAGTAACAAAAACAACGGCGTATCTTTTGTTACACTTAGAACATTTTATCATTTACTTTTACCTCAAATAGGTTAATCAGAAGCAAGTTAACCGATGTTAATAAAGTCAACCGGGGACAATGAATTGAACAATCTAAAAACAATTGAGTTGCTTGTAAGATTATCAAAGAATAGTCCAAGCTCGCTGTTAATAAAACTGCATTCAACAAATACCGCTGCAATGACGCACAAAATACATATAATAACAATCGCTTCTATTAATCCCAACGCGAACCCAAAGATTCTGTCTATTGCTTTAATAACTGAGATTTTTGTAATAATCTTAACAACGAATCCTAAAATCGTAAGAACGATTACCGAAACGAGAAATAATGCAATTATTCCAACAGCGATTGAAATTGTTTGTGACACGGGAAACGCTATCGAGTGAGCGAGCTCTTGCAGCAAATCCCCGGAAACAGCCATTGAAGAAAATTGCTCTTGAAGGGCGTCAATATTCGCTCCGCATTTATCGGCAATAGATATAAATTCCTCAGGAAAGGACGAAATAAATTCAGAAAAATTGCAACTTCCTTCAACTGCTGACAGCATACCGCTCAGAACATCCAACAGATGTCTTGTAAACGTGTTCAGAAAGAAATCCAAAAACAGTAATTTCCCGAACATCGGTCCAAATGCATACGCGACAGCAAAGGATCCGATCAAAGTAACCGATGACCAGACAGAACGTACAAATCCCCTTTTTGTGTTGATGAAAATAATTAAAATCATCAAAAGGATCAAAAAAATATCGAAGATGAATTTCATTTATTATTAAAACCTCAAAAGCTTAATCAAAAGAAAGATCAAATAAAGGGGCCTTGGTTGCCGTGCATAAATAAACATATCTGTCATCCAGCAACAGCAGCTCGTCGCCTTCTGTTATATCTGTAACGGAAATTTCGTGCAATATATCACCGTTTGTATATAAAAGCGCGTTTTCCGTGAGATAGTATGACCATTCTCCACAAACTTGAACGTCATAGACCTTTTGAAACAAACGGTATTCATACAGCTTTGAACACGACTCATCCAGAACGACGGAAATATATTCCGAATCAGGCGAATCGCTCTTTAGAAGAACAACCGCTCCATTCTTGTAAACAGAAAGATCGACGGGCTGTTTTCCGGTATAATCAAAGCTACCCTTCATAGATCCGTTAAGATCATAAAACGCTGCGTAGTTATTACCAACCACAGCAAATCCGGAATCAAGTATATTGCATTCCAAGGGGAAGTTATCGGAAGCCGAAGCAGAAAACAATACCTTCTGCGCATTGATATCGAAAATTTGTATTTCGGTTTCAAAAGAATTATCGCTTGAGCCGGAAACACTTGTGATCATAAGATAATCATCATTAATATCAACGTCAAAGACGAAACCGTTTTTATTAAATCTGTAAATCAAAGAAAAAGAGTCATCATATAATTCAACCGCCGTATTATATTGGTCGGAAGAGGTTATAAGCGCATAATATCCCGAGTCCGATACATCGCCACCTCGAATCACTTGCTCGATTTTTTCGGAATAAACCTTGCCGAAAGCATTATATAAAGAATAATCATGCTCCGAGGAATTATATATTAACACAAATTTATCAGAAGCGGAAATTCGAGGATTTTTATACATAAAAGACTCGGAACAAGTCAATCTACCCGTAGCCGAATATATAGACAACCATGAATTACCGCACACAGCCAGACCGTCGCCGAACAAAGCACAGTTTATCTTGGCGTCCGGGTTATATTCTATCAAATATAAAGATGAGTCCTTATGCTCCTCCAGCGTCAGCGCAAAATTCCTTGCAATATATTCGAAATTCTCATAATTGAATTCCTTCGCGTTTCTAAAAGAAGAAATTACGATATAAATCAAAAACAAAATTATAAAAATAAACGAAAATATACGATAGAATACCGAGATATGATCGTAATACTCACTATAATTGCTTGTTTCACCGGAGTCGTTACTTTCGGCAATAAGACCGTTCGTGATATCAGAACCAAGATTTTTATTATACTTGCCGTCCATATACTTTCTCCATTCGTAATGATTTAATCGGGATATTTTACTTCAACCAGATAGAGTCCGTGAGCAGGCAGAGTCGGACCGGCTGTCTGTCTGTTTTTTGATATAATAATATCAGATATTTGTTCCGGTAATAGCGAACCTTTGCCAACCTCAAGAAGAGTGCCGCAAATGATCCTTACCATATTATACAAAAAACCGTCCGCACTTATTCTTATGCTGATTTCATCAGAGTTTGCAGTAACATCACAGCTATACACCGTGCGTTCGGTACTATTAACAGATGAACCCGAAGACATAAAAGCCGCAAAATCGTGCAAGCCGCAAAAACACCGTGCCGCCGCTCTCATTTTTTCAACACCTTCAGCTGTAATAGGCTTAGATAAATGATATGCCTTATTTTTAAGAAAAGGATTTCTAAAGTAAGAATTCCAGATTTTATATTCATAGGTTTTGGAAACTACAGAATATCTGGCATGGAAATCATCTTCCACAAATTCAGCGTAAAAGACGGAAATATCCTCAGGAAGTCTGAAATTTAATGCTAACGGTATCTTTTCACAAGGTATCCGTGTCTGAAAATCAGGCTTTCCCTTGAATTGCACAGTGGCACAAAAGCAATCTGCGTGAACTCCGGCGTCGGTTCTGCTGCAGCCTGTTACGTCGCATTCGCATTCAAAGAGATCATATAAAGCCGAATTCAGCTCTGCCTGTATAGTCGGGGCGTTATTCTGAACTTGATAGCCAGCGTAATTCGTTCCGTCATATTTGATTTTCAAAAAGAGTTTCATTGCATTACGTATCCAAATTCAATAACGTTAAGCAAACAGATTACAACTGCGCAGAGTAGCATAAGGGCGAGAAAAACAAAGTCTATAGCCTTCATTTTCGTAATAGTCATTCTCGTTCTACCCTCTCCGCCGTGATAACATCTGCATTCCATCGCGGTAGCAAGCTCATCAGAGCGTCGGAAGGCAGATACGAAAAGCGGAATAAGAATTGGTATAAGCGCTTTTGCTCGCTGTATTAAAGAGCCTGATTCAAAATCCGCTCCTCTTGATTTTTGAGCAGTCATAATCTTTTCGGTTTCTTCCGAAAGCGCAGGAATGAATCTGAGCACTATCGACATCATCATTGCAAAATCATGAACAGGCACTTTAATCTTTTTGAGAGGGGACAAAAGCGACTCAATAGAATAAGTCAATTGAATCGGAGTTGTAGTGAAAGAGATCAGGACGCTTGAGGCAAGAATGAGGCAAAGGATACGCACGGCAATAAACAATGCATTCCAGATTCCTTCAGCGTATATTTCAAATATCCACCAATCAATCAAAGGAGCCCCTTCACCATCTGTGATAAATACATTGATAATAAATGTGAACACCAAGATAAAAGTAATTGCTCTCAGAGAGCGAAATACTATACGGAACGGTATCCTCGATACAAGTACCAATAAAGCGGTCAAAGCTAAAGTGAAAGCGAACGAAGTAAGACTTTTGCAAAAGAAGATCGCGATAATAAAGATTGTTGAAAGAAGTATTTTAGTACGTCCGTCGAGTCTATGAATCAAGGAGTCGGAGGGATAGTACTGTCCAAGTGCTATGCTTTTCATTTGGAACGACTCCTTTCGCCAATGAGCTTCGAAATCAGCTCGGAAGCTTGCTCAACCTTATAAATAGAGCCTCCAAGGTCAACGCCTTTCTCTTTTAAAAGCATGGAAATGCGCGTAATTTCAGGTACGTCAAGTCCTGCGTCGAGGAGGATCTCGGGCGAGGAGAATACCTCATCTACGTCACCTTCTGCAAGCAAGCGTCCGTTACCTAAAACAGCAATACTGTCGCAGCGCTCTGCCATATCCTCCATACTGTGTGATACTATTATGATAGTAGCGTTTTCAGTGCAACGGTACTGCTCGATCGAATCAAAAATTATTTGTCTGCCTTCAGGATCAAGACCCGCTGCCGGCTCATCAAGCACAAGCACCTTAGGCTTCATTGCCATAATGCCCGCTATTGCAACTCTTCTCTTCTGACCTCCTGAAAGCTCGAACGGTGATTTTTCAAGGATTTCCGAAGATATGCCGACCAATTCGGAATAGTGAAGAACTCTTTTATCAATCTCATCCTGGGGTAATCCCATATTTTTAGGTCCGAACGCAATATCCTTAGCTACAGTCTCTTCAAACAATTGATACTCGGGATACTGCATAACCAGACCAACCGCAAAGCGCATGGATCTGATATCCTTGATTTCCGACCAAACGTTTTTACCGTCAAAAATTACGGAGCCCGCTGTAGGCTTTTCAAGTGCGTTCAAAAGCCTTACAAGTGTAGACTTTCCCGATCCCGTGTGACCTATAATTCCCGTTATGGTACCTTTTACAATATTAAGATTTATATCGGTCAATGCAGCTGATTCAAAAGGCGTTCCTGAGCTGTACACATAGCCGACGTTTCTCAATTCGATTATATTTTCCATATTTTATCATTCGGTTCCGTAAAGGAACTTTGTTAATTTTAGTTTATTATATTTAAAATTGCTTGCGTTGCTTCTTCTGCAGTTATAGGCATTTCGTCCACAATAACACCAAAGCTCTTAAGGGAATGAACCAACTCGGCGCTTTGAGGGAGCTCAAGCCCTGCCCTTTTGATTAATTCAGCGTTACCGAATATTTCACGGGGCGCAGCATCTGCGATAACATTTCCTCTGTCGATTACTATAACACGATCCGCTCTGGCAGCCTCGCTCATATGATGAGTAATGTTGATAACTGTTATACCGTGCTCACGCACAAGCTTTTCCATTACAGATAGAACTTCGGCTCTGCCGATTGGATCAAGCATTGCTGTTGATTCGTCAAAGATCATACAATCGGGCATCATTGCTATAATTCCCGCAATTGCCACGCGCTGCTTTTGACCTCCGGAGAGTCTATGAGGCTCGTGCTTGGCAAAATCAAGCATCCCAACGGATTTCAATGCTTCATTCACGCGCTTGCGTATTTCGGCAGAGGGGATACCGAGGTTTTCGGGTCCGAAAGCAACGTCTTCCTCAACTATAGTCGCAACGATCTGATTGTCCGGGTTTTGAAATACCATACCAATGCTTCTTCTGAGCTCTATGATCTCCCCATCGGTGAGATCACCGCAGACTGATTTACCGTTTATAAGAATGTCTCCGCGAATAGGCTCGAGTACAAGATTCAAAAGTTTGGCAAAAGTAGATTTACCCGAACCGTTTCTTCCGACAACAGCAACGTATTCGCCTCGTTCAATGGTGATATTGACTCCATTCAAGGCAAACATAGAACTCTTTTCATCAGCGTTCTGATCGTCGTAAGAGAATGCCAGATCTACCGTTTCTATAAAATGGCTGTTCATCTGCCGTTACCTCCGGCAGATGTCCAACGAGCGCTTGCACCTGCGGGCAAAGCAGTGCCGCGTGAAATAACGGGAATAGCGATCTCTCCTGCTTCGCACTTACCTCCGAAACGCTCGGTGATCTTCAGATCAATCATATATTTCATCGTCAAGGGCGAAAGACCTGTAGTATATGAATTGACAAGGAAAAACAAAGGTCTGTCTGAAAGCAAAGAGGAACAAAGAGTGATTAGCTCGTCTATTGCTTCTTCAATCTTCCAAACCTCCCCGCCCGGCCCTCTTCCGTAAGAAGGAGGATCCATAATAATAGCCTCATATTTATGTCCGCGTCGGATTTCACGTTCAACGAACTTTTTACAGTCGTCAACTATATATCTGATGGGCGCATCGGCGAGACCGGACAATGCGGCATTTTCCTTTGCCTGAGCGACCATCCCCTTTGCCGCATCAACATGGCACACGGAAGCACCCGCAGCAGCTGCAGCGATGGTAGCGCCTCCGGTATAAGCAAACAAATTCAATACTCTTACGGGATAAGGGCAATTTTTTATCAAGGAAGAAAACCAATCCCAGTTTACCGCCTGCTCGGGGAAAAGCCCTGTGTGCTTGAATCCCATAGGACGCAGAACGAATTTCAAGCTACCGTAATTGATATACCATTCCTTGGGAAGCTTATTGACCTTCCATCCGCCGCCGCCGGATGACGAACGGTTATATACTCCGTGAGCTTTACGCCATTCGGGAAGATTTTTTTCGGTTTTCCAGATAACCTGAGGGTCGGGACGTACAAGAATATAATCGCCCCATTTTTCGAGTCTCTCACCGTCGGAGGTGTCGAGAAGCTTGTAGTCATTCCAATTTTCAGCAATCCACATATCAGTTCTGTCCATTATAGTATTTTGCGATTCTCGAAGCGCCGCAGTGGGCATGGCAGATGGCGATCGCAAGTGCGTCTGCAGTATCGTCAGGTTTAGGAGGAGCAGGTAATGAAAGCAGCATAGTAACCATAGAGATCACCTGTTTCTTATCAGCTCTACCATATCCCACAACCGATTGTTTAACTTGTAAAGGAGTGTACTCAAAGATAGGAATCTTATTTAATTCAGCGCATAGAAGAATAACACCTCGTGCTTCGGCAACTCTGATACCTGTTGTAATGTTTGTATTAAAAAACAATTCCTCTATAGCAACGCATTCCGGCGAATGTCTCTTGATAATGGTATCAAGATCGTCAAAAATAATTGCAAGTCGCTTTTCAACCGTGAGCTTAGTGGGTGTTTGGATATGACCGAACGCCACCGAATTATGTTTGAATCCGTTGGTTTCAATTACACCCCAACCTATAGTTGCCAATCCCGGGTCGATGCCTAAAATTCTCATTATATACCTTCCGTCAAAAATTAACCATTATAAATTATATCACAAAAATTATTTAATGTCAAATATCTTTGTGAATAAATTTATATATAATTTGTATCTTTTAACATTTTGCGTGAAAATATTGTCAAACTTATTTACATCGAAAAATTTTTATGGTATAATAATGGATGATTAAAAATATATGGAGTTAATGATGTATAAGAATATTTTCAAGAAAAAACGTTGTTGCTCAGAGGCGCCGATTGCGCTTTCCGAAGGAAAAACAAACAAATTTGCAGATTTTAAGAAAAACTATTCATATCTCTCTTATTGTTTTTTTATCCCCGTAGTACTTTATTTTATAACCTATTTGTCAATGGGTTTGCATCCCTTCGGTAACGGCTCTGTTCTCGTGCTTGACCTTAACGGGCAGTACGTTTATTTCTACGAGGCGTTAAGAAATGCGGTGCTTGGTGACACGTCTCTCCTTTATTCCTTTGCACGACAGCTCGGAGGTGAATTCCTCGGAATATATGCGTATTATGTAGCCAGCCCCTTTTCTTATATCGTCTGCCTGTTTCCGCAAAGCAGAATTCTTGAGGCACTTCTTTGTATTTTCCTTGCAAAAGCAGGTATTTCAGGCTTCACAATGGGATATTATCTCCACAAGACCTCTCAACGCCTCAACAGAACCAATATTATTATTTGCTCCGTTCTCTATTCGATGTGCTCCTATGCAGTAATTCAGCAGCACAATTCAATGTGGATAGATGCACTGATGTGGCTGCCTCTTTTGACTCTTGGAATCGAAGAGCTTATTAAAAACCGCAAGTACAAGCTCTATGTAATTATGCTCGCTCTCACCCTAATGAGCAATTTTTACATTGGCTATATGGCTTGCATCTATACGGCACTTTATTTTTTCTATTATTATTTTGCTAACAATACTAACGATAAGAATAATCCCGAGGGTGAACAAAAGCATTTTATCAAATCACTCGTAAGAATAGGTGTATTCTCTGCGATTGCAATTGGCATTTCTATGGTTATAGTAGCTTCAGCCTACTATTCTCTGCAGTTTGGTAAGAACGAGTTTTCCAATCCCAACTTCTCCTTCTCCCTAAGATTCGATCTGATCGATTTCTTTGCTAAATTCTTCCCCGGATCCTACGACACGGTTCGCCCCGAGGGACTGCCTTTCGTTTATTGCGGCGTATTGACACTTTTCTGCGTTCCTCTGTATTTTCTCTCGAAGAAATTCTCGACTCGCGAAAAAGTATTTGCGATCGGCTTGATCGCTGTATTTGTGCTCAGCTTCTCCATTAACACGCTTGATATGATCTGGCACGGATTCCAAAAGCCCAACTGGCTCAATTACCGTTACTCCTTTATGCTTTGCTTCTTCCTCGTCTCACTTGCCTACAAGGGTCTCGGCGAAATCAGAAGAACTTCCGCAAGAACGATCGGTATGCTTGGCGGTCTTATGATCCTTTTCCTTGCTGTTGCTCAAAAATACAATTATCACGCCGTTGTTGAAAGAATAAGCGGCAAGGTAGAGTTTGATCAGCCGCTTAAGGATCTTGAGATGATCTGGCTTTCAGGTTTTTGTGTCCTTATGGTCTTAATCATTCTTTGCGTAATGATAAGAACAAGAAAGAAGCAAACCGCTGCCCTTATGATGCTCGTATTTGTTTGCATCGAGGCTCTCGGAAGCTGCATCGTTAATTGCGTGGAATTCGGAAACGACGTTATATATTCGTCCTATAGCAGCTATAACGATTTTGTCGGCTCGCTCCGCCCATTGACCGATGATATTGTTGAGAGCGACTCTACTTTCTTCAGATACGAAAAGAACGTCCACAGAAAATACTGTGACAATATGGCTCTTAACATCCGCGGTCTGACTAACTCCACCTCAACTCTGAATAAGAAGACCATTGACTTTCTCGCTAACTTAGGCTACGCATCCAAGTCGCATTGGTCTAAATACCTCGGGGGAAATCTGATCAATGACTCCCTGCTTGGTATAAAGTATATTATCGATACCGAGGACTCTGATATTTCCAATTATTATGAAATGACAGATATTGAGGAGGTTGAGGTTAACAACGCTGTTTACTACGCTTTTCTCAACGATCACGCCCTTTCGTTGGCATACAGCGTAGATCCTTCAATTTTCGATTTCGAATTTGACGGCGACACACCTATCCAGAACCTCAACGCCCTGCTCAACACTATGATCGGATCAGAGGAACTGCTTGACTTCTTTGTACCGGTTGAAATTGAAGAAGATACAATCAATCTTTCAACAAAGAAGAATTCCTCTTATATCGAGTATCGCCCCGAAATATCCGGAAACACCTCAACTCTTAATTATACCTTCACCGCTCCGGTGGACGGAGAGTTCTTCTTCTACCTGCCGTCTGATTACCCCCGAGAGGTAAATCTTAAAGTCAACAATAAATCACACGGAACCTTCTATGCAAGTGAAACCAAGAGAATAGTTTCGCTCGGTTTCTTTGATGAGGGCGCAAGCGTAACCGTTTCAATGACGCTTACAGCCGACGTGCTCTATGTGACCCCCGATGTCAATTCAATCTACTATATTGACGTTGAACTGGCTGAGTCTGCACTTGAACAGCTTGCAGAGGAGCAGTATATGATTTCAGAAGATTGGAAGGAAGATCATTTTGTCGGAACCTATACTACACAAAATGATAAGACTACTGTTCTTACAACGCTCCCCTATGATGAAGGCTGGAAAATTTATATTGACGGCAACGAAATCGAATACACCAACGCACTTGACGCTTTGATCGCGTTTGAAATCGAAGGCGCAGGCGAGCATACCGTTGAAATGAAATACGCTCCTAAAACCTTTACTCTCGGACTCGCGATTTCTCTGCTGTCACTTATGCTCTTTATTATAATTGTTGTTTTTGAAAAACCTCTAATGATCATCCGCGATAAGTTAATCACCAGAGCTTCTTCATCGGAAGATGCCGATAGCGATTGCACAATTAACGAAGATGAAAAGGAAGAGGTAACAACGGAAAGTCAAAACGAAAAGACCGAGGATTAATATGTTTTATTATATAAAAGGTAAATTAGTTCTTAACGAATTTTCGCAAGTGGTCATCGACGTTGCCGGAGTGGCTTATTCTATGACCGTCAGCGCAAACACACAAACAGCAGTTTCTTCAAGATCATTCAACGGAGAAGCCGAAGTTACGCTTTATACTCACCTTTCGGTGCGTGAAGACGGAATGGAGCTGTTTGGCTTTCATGATCTCTCAGAGCTTGATATGTTCAAGCTTCTGATTTCGGTTTCCGGTATCGGACCTAAGGCGGCTATGTCAATCTTATCACATATGACGCCCGACTCTATAGCTTACGCTATCTTTTCAGATGATAAAAAGACCATATCAAAAGCTCCCGGCGTTGGCCCTAAAACAGCCGCGCGCATTATCCTTGAGTTGAAGGACAAGCTAAAGGGACATACAGCGGAAGCTCCTTCAAATGATTTTGTAATCGCCGACGTTAAAGTAAGCAACAGCAAGTATTCGGAAGCAATCGACGCCTTGACTGTTCTCGGCTTCCATAGAGCAGCTGCAGAGGAAGTATTGAGAACAATAGACGTTGCAAACACAGAACTTGAGGATATTATCCGCGAGGCACTTAAAAAATTAATGAAATAAATCAGGACAAAAATGATTGAAGAATTTGATTTCGAAAACCGAATAGTCAACACCTCTTATATCCCCTCCGAAGACGAGTACGATACCTCGTTGCGTCCTTCCAGGCTCGAGGACTATATCGGCCAGGACAAGGTAAAGGAGAATCTGAGAGTCTATATCGAAGCCGCAAAAATGAGAAAGGACACGCTCGATCACGTCCTTCTCTACGGCCCTCCCGGCTTAGGTAAAACAACGCTTGCGGCAATCATCGCAGCCGAAATGGGTGTTAATTTCAGAGTAACCTCGGGACCTGCAATTGAAAAACAGGGCGATCTCGCGGCTATTCTGACCAATCTGCAACCGGGTGACGTGCTCTTTATTGATGAGATACACAGAATGCAGCGATCTGTTGAAGAGATTTTGTATCCTGCGATGGAAGATCACGTTCTGGATATAATTATCGGCAAAGGTCCCGCCGCAAGAAGCATAAGAATTGATCTCGCACCCTTCACTTTGATCGGTGCAACAACCCGTGCGGGTCAGCTCTCTACCCCTCTTCGCGACCGTTTTGGCGTTATCTCGCGTCTGGAGCTTTACACTCCCGAAGAATTAGCGTCCATTGTAACGAGAAGCGCAGGAATACTTGGGCTGCCTATTGATCCTGACGGAGCACTTGAGATTGCATCACGTTCCAGAGGCACGCCGAGAATAGCTAACCGTCTGCTTAAGAGAGTCAGGGATTTCGCGCAAGTAAAAGGCTGTAACGTAATTGATTCCGAGATAGCTTCTTATGCATTATCGAGACTAGAAATAGATTCCTTGGGACTTGACAACACCGACAGAAGAATGCTTGAAGCAATAATTTCTTATTACAACGGCGGTCCCGTAGGACTTGAAACCCTTGCCGCAACTGTTGGAGAAGAAGCTATAACGCTTGAAGACGTATATGAGCCTTATCTTATTCAAATAGGCTTCTTATCAAGAACTCCCAGGGGTAGATGCGCAACCTTCAGAGCTTATGAACACCTGGGAATCACACCACCGGCTCTTAATAGCCAGACCGTTTTAGAGCAAATGAAGATTGGAGACGAAGAAACGGAGGAATGATTTCAATGCAAAACAACAGCAGCTCTCCCAAAATTATTTATCCCGACTACATGCCAATGATGGCAATGGCGTTGATCACAGCTATAATTTCCTCCTGCATTCTGTCGCCTATTTATACGCAGATCAGCAGTGATATAGTTTTAATGTATTCGTTTTTGCCGATAGTCGTAGATTATTTGATTGTCATTTTCGATATGGTATATATATCGATTTTATTCGCCGTTATTTCCTGCTCAGCTTACAACCACTTAAAGAATGATGAGAGCAAGAACCTTGGCTTTATGCTTGCATGTGCGGTAGTATTTCTCAAACATATACTTAATCTTACCGTTTCATCTATAATTGACGGTTACATTGACATTACGTTCGATATTCCTCTTACGGTAATTCTTATTCTTCTTGACATCGTTTTCGTTGTAATTGTAAGATCTCTTGCGTTCAAGAGATGCAAAAAGCACTTAAATCATGCCAAGAGAATGCAAAAGGCAGCTAAATATCTTGAAAACGTAGTTTATGATGAAAATACGGATATATATCCTTTCGGCTCCTTACTTAATACTAAGAATCCGATAATCTTCCCTATTTTTGTCGGTGTAATAATAACGGTTTCGATTCTGATTTTGCAAAGGCTTTATGCCGATTTCGTGATGATAGGCATGCCCTCCTCTTTCTATGAGGTTTTAGAAATTATAATATCTTATATTTCCGATGTCATTTTGGGGGTCATCGGTTATATAGCGGCTTATTATGCGGCGGTTTACATTTTTATTAAGAAAACAAATTAAATATAATAAAGGATGGTATTACTTATGAACACAACTTGGCTTGAACTTGATGGTAAAACTGTTATCGTGACCGGTGGTGCATCCGGTATCGGTTATGCTACCGTTACTGAATTTCTTGCAGACGGGGCTAACGTAGTCGTTGCAGATATGAATCCCGTTGCGCCTGAATTCGAAAAGGCAGCAGGCGATTACATATACGTTCCTTGTGACGTCACAAAGAAGGCGGATATTGATAACGTAATCGCTAAAGCAATAGAAAAATACGGAAGAATCGACGTACTTGTAAACAACGCAGGCATCAATATTCCGAGACTTCTCGTTGATCCCGGTCAGCAATACGAGCTTGATGAGGCTGTATGGGATAAGGTAATGAATGTTAACGTAAAAGGCCTCTTCCTTATGACTCAGGCAGCTGCCCGCGTTATGGTCGCACAGGGAAAAGGAGTTATCATCAACGTTTCCTCCGAGTGCGGTCTTGAGGGCTCCGAAGGTCAGAGCGTTTACGCCGCTTCAAAGAATGCCGTAAACTCTCTCACACGTTCTTGGGCGAAGGAACTCGGCAGACTCGGCGTAAAGGTTGTCGGTATTGCTCCCGGCATTCTTGAAGCAACCGGTCTCCGCACCCTTTCTTATGAAACTGCTCTTGCATACACTCGCGGTATCACAATTGAACAGCTGCGCGCGGGATATTCCAAGACAAGCACAACACCTCTCGGACGTTCCGGCAAGCTTTCCGAGGTAGCATCTTCTATCGCCTTCCTCGCGTCCGAACGCTCCGCGTATATCCACGGCACAACGATCAATATTGCCGGCGGCAAGACCAGAGGTTAATTTTAATACTAAAAACAACAGCAACAGCTCTCGCTTTGCTGTTGTTTTTTGATGAAATATACTGTTAATTGTAAAATTAATATATTTTCTATTGACCTGATGCGAATATTGTAGTATAATTAACTATGAATAATCTCGATCGGAGTACATTTATGAAAAATATATCTTTTAATAAAATTATAGCGGTCATTATTGGTCTTGTAGTATTATTTATTCCTACATATATCGCCGTAGCGTCTTATAAATCCGAAAAACCTCATATACCCGATACTACCGATAACGACACAACTTTGACAATTCAGGATCCCGAGGGAAGAACATTCGTTATAACCTCTGACAACGATCCAAACGGAGTTATCGCTATGTTCAATAACATCAATCAAAGCGGATCTCCCGTCGCTTCTTTACCCGATACGATTTCAGGGTCTGAATTTCTTCTTGTAACTTACTCTAAGCTTGACCAAGAGACCTCTTATAAGTATTACTTCTCTACCGATTCTTCTAAATGCTATTATGCAGACGCAATGGGCAAGATATTTAAGATTGCCGTTGTTCAAGCCAAACTGTTTTTAGGATCACAGTATTCGGTATATCTTTATAAAACCGCAATGCCCCCCGTTCTTACCGCGAACGTTGATAAAACAATTAACGCTGCTGAGCTCAATTGGTATTATCTCGTTTCGGGAGGTACTTACCAACAGTTTGATTTCACTCCCGAAGAAAACGAGCAGTTAACTTACACTGTCAACGATAACTTCTCCTTTAATTTTAATATAGTTCCCTCTGATTCAAATCTTAAGGTCTTGAACGGTGATGAACTGCTCTATGATGGTTCGCTCGATTCTCTCAGCCAGCTTCCATTATCAAGAAACGCAATTTTAAAATTTATTATCTCCGCTTCCTGGGAGCAAACTAACGAATGTCAGTATTACGGTACGGCAAGCTATATATTTGACGCGCTCGTTATCGCTCCCGCAGAATTTAAAATCGGAGAGGATGAGATCGAACACGGCGACGTTTTGGTCCTTTCGGGTGTAAACGTTGTCAACCCCGAAGACATTTCCGTGACCTTTGAGCCCGCGTTACCCAATAATTACACTCCTATTTTCTTTACAGAAGGTAACTACGTGCACGCGCTTATCCCCTTTAGCTATGACGTTCCTAACGGTATGTATCAAATTACCGTATCATACGGATCAACTACTCAGAAATTCCTTCTTAACGTAACCGATTCAAGATACGGATTCAATAAAGCTCCCTCAAATTCAAGTGCAAGCGAATCCCTTATCTCGACTTTCTACAGCGAAGAAGATATTAACGATTATAATAACATTAAATCCGAAATCGTAAAGTCAACAGAAACTCTCAAATATTTCTCAGGCGCTTTTATTAACTATGAAAATGCCGGCACGCTGACTTCAAAGAAATCTACTATTAAGCTTGGATTCACCCGCGAGCAAACTCTCAAGGACGGAAGAACATTTAAGCACATGGGCATTGACTTTGAGGTTGCATCCGGAGTAGATGTTCCTGCGATGTCAAGCGGCAAGGTGGCTTATACGGGATTTTGCGACGTATTAGGAAATTTCGTAGTTTTGGATCACGGTTACGGTCTTAAGACTTGGTACGCTCACCTCAGCGAAATTTCAGTTTCTGCAGGTGACATTGTTCGTACTTCTCAATCAGTCGGAAGAACAGGCAGCACGGGATTTATTACAGAAAACAGACTTCACGTGGAATTTACCGTATTTGATATCCCCGTCGCCCCCTTCTCTATTTGGGACGAAGGAATCATCTTCCCTGATTTTAACTAAAAATTCAATCCGGATACAAATTTTTTGTATCCGGATTTTTCTAATTAACGCTTGCACATTGTGAACTATTTGTGAATTGTTCAAAAACATCTTGACAACAAGAACGATTTGTGATATTATTTATATATATTTTAATACAAAGGCATTGATCGGGATAGCGTGAAATAAGGATGTTACAGAGAGCCGTTGTCAGGTGAAAAACGGTACGGACTGTTTCGCGCAAGTCACTCGGGAGCCGAGGAAAAGAAAGCTGATTTCAGCCGTAGAATTCCTCCGTATGACTGCGTTAAAGTCTATAATAAGCGGCGCACACGCGCAATTTGAGTGGTACCGCGGGTTATGAATTTTCGTTCAGCTCGTCTCAAGATTTTTCTTGGGGCGAGCTTGCTTTTTTGGAGGTAAAATGAACAGCATTTACGAAATTGACAAACAAATCAAAGCGATGGCGGGCAGAATTGCCGCGCTACGCGAAATAGAAGGATATACAGCCGAATATATGGCCGAACGCACAGGTGTTACCGTTTCGGAATATCTCGATTGCGAGGCGGGTCGCGCAGACCTCACCTTTGCCTTTCTCTTCCGCTGTGCTTCGGCGCTCGGAATCGACGTTACCGAAATTATTGAAGGTACTGCGCCGAGATTGAAATCCTATACGCTTACGCGCAAAGGCAAAGGTCAGCGTATCGAGCAGGCACACGGAATGACCTATTACAATATCGCTCATTCCTTTGCCGACAGAACCTCGAACCCCCTTTACGTCCACTGCGAGTATTCCGCTAAGGCAGAGGAAAGTCCCATTGCCGTTACTTCTCACGAAGGTCAGGAATGTGACATTGTAATCAAAGGTAAGCTCAAGGTACAGATAGGCGAGCATACAGAAATCCTCGAGGAAGGTGACAGCATTTATTATAACAGCTCCACTCCTCATGGAATGATCGCACTCGGAGGCGAGGATTGTTATTTCTATGCAATCGTTCTTCTCCCCGACGAGAACAAAGAATCTGCATCCACAGTTAAGATCGAAGCCGCTCCCGCCAAAAAGCGAGATACCGAGGCGCGTGTTTACAACAAGTTTATCACCACCGAAGAGGATGAATTCGGCGCACCTCTTTCGATCACTTATAAAGGCGAAAACAGCTTCAACTTTGCATACGATGTAGTTGACGCTCTCGGCAGAACCAAGCCCGATAAGCTTGCTATGATGCATATCGGTGAAGACGGAACAGAGACGCGCATTACCTTTGCTCAGATGAAAAGAGCAAGCGCACAGTGTGCAAACTACTTCAAGTCGCTTGGCATCAAGCGTGGCGACAGAGTTATGCTAGTTCTCAAGCGCAGATACCAATTTTGGTACGCTATGATTGCGCTTCACAAGCTTGGAGCTATCGCTATTCCAGCCACCAATCAGCTTAAGACGCATGACTACGAATACAGATTCAAAACTGCGGGAGTTAAAGCAATTATTTGCGTTAATGACGATTACGTCATCGAGCAGACAGAAGAGGCTCTCGTGACCAATCCCGACGTTGCTATCAAGATCCTTGTTGGCGGCGAGCGTGACGGTTGGAGAAACTTCAACGAAGAGTACACCCTCTTCAGCAGTCACTTTGACAGAACCGATGATTCGCCTTGCGGTGATGATCCCATGCTTATGTACTTCACCTCGGGTACATCAGGTTATCCCAAGATTGCGCTTCACAATTACAAATATCCTCTCGGACATTTCCATACCGCAAAATATTGGCATTGCGTAAATCCCGACGGTCTCCACCTCACGATTTCGGATACCGGTTGGGCAAAAGCAATGTGGGGTAAGCTCTACGGTCAGTGGCTCTGCGAAGCAGCTATCTTCGTATACGACTTCGATAGATTTGATGCAGCAAAGATTCTTCCTCTCTTCAGAAAGTACAATATTACTACTTTCTGTGCACCTCCCACAATGTACAGAATGATCATTAAGGAAGATCTTTCCAAATACGACCTCAGCTCTATCGAGCATGCGACCATCGCGGGCGAAGCGCTCAACCCCGAGGTATTTCGTCAATTTGAGAAGCAGACCGGTCTTAAGATAATGGAAGGATTCGGTCAAAGCGAAACAACTCTTGTTATCGGTAATCTTGCCGGAAGATCTCACAAGATCGGTTCTATGGGCAAGCCCGTTCCTACCTACAACGTTGATCTCTTTGATCCAGAGGGCAACACAGTCGGCATCGGTACTCCCGGTGAGATCGTTATTCATACCGAAAACGGCGCACCTTGCGGTCTCTTCTGTCAGTATTATAATGACGTCGAAAAGACCTCAGAGGTTTGGCACGACGGCATTTATCACACGGGCGACCTTGCTTGGCGTGATGAGGACGGATTCTTCTGGTACGTTGGACGTGCAGATGACGTAATCAAGTCCTCCGGATACCGCATCGGCCCGTTCGAAATCGAAAGCGTTATTATGGAGCTTCCTTACGTTCTCGAATGCGGTGTATCCGCAGCCCCTGATGAGATCAGAGGTCAGATCGTCAAGGCAAGCATTGTCCTTACCAAGGGAACGGTGCCTTCGGATGAGCTCAAGAAGGATATCCAGAATTACGTCAAGAAGCGCACCGCGCCTTACAAATATCCGAGACTCGTTGAATTCAAAACAGAGCTCCCCAAGACGACCAGCGGAAAGATTATCCGCAGTAAGCTTTAATTATGGAAACCAAACGATTAACCCTATTTGCGGGTCATTACGGCAGCGGCAAAACGAACGTCGCCTTGAATTACGCCTTTAATTTGCGTAAGCAGGGATACGATACCGTCATCGCCGATATTGATACTGTAAATCCGTATTTCAGAACAAAAGACAGCGCAGCAGAGCTTAAGGAAGCAGGAATAGATCTGATAGCCTCCGAATTTGCGGGGTCCAACGTCGACCTTCCTGCTCTTCCGGCGGCAATGTACGATATTATATTTCAGTCGGAAAAATACGCAGTAATTGATATCGGAGGTGACGATCGAGGTGCATTCGCACTCGGAAGATATACACCCGAAATACTGCGAGAAAACAATTACAATATGCTGATGGTCATTAATATGTACCGTCCGCTGACTTCCACGCCCGAAGACACCGTTGAGATCCTAAAAGAAATCGAGGCGGCTTCCGGAATACCTTTCAACGGACTTGTGAACAACTCAAATTTAGGTCCCTCAACAGATATCGAGACAATAGAATCGTCTTTAGCGTATGCTAAAAAAGTTTCGGAGCTTTCCGGACTGCCTATCGTAGCAACGAGTTGTCCCGATAGTGATGTGTTTTCAACCTTTGAGGGATTCGGAAACGAATACGGCGAAGTTATCAAACTCAAACTCCAAAACAAAATCATATAAGGAGAACAGAAATGGCAAAATTAACTTTTAACATTGAAAAATGCAAGGGCTGCGGACTTTGCGTATCTGCTTGCCCCAAGCACTTGCTCATAGTGTCTAAATCCAAGATCAACCAGAAGGGACATTACGTTGCTGAAATCACCGATATGGAATCCTGTATCGGATGCGCATTCTGCGCTACTATGTGTCCCGATTGCATAATCAAGGTAGAAAAGTAAGGAGAAATTAAAATGGCTGATAAAGTTTTAATGAAGGGCAACGAAGCCATAGCTGAAGCGGCTATAATGGCAGGTTGCAGACACTATTTTGGATACCCCATTACTCCTCAGACCGAAATTGCCGCTTATATGGCTAAGAGAATGCCTAAGATCGGCGGTACCTTCCTTCAGGCTGAGAGCGAAGTTGCGGCTATTAATATGGTTATAGGCGTTGCTGCTGCAGGAAAAAGAGTAATGACCTCGAGCTCCAGCCCCGGAATCTCGCTGAAGGCTGAAGGTATTTCCTACCTCGCAGGATGCGACCTTCCCGCACTCATCATCAACGTTCAGCGCGGCGGCCCCGGTCTCGGCGGCATTCAGCCCTCGCAGTCCGACTATTTCCAGGCAACAAAGGGTGGCGGACACGGTGATTTCAGAAACATCGTTCTCGCTCCCGCTTCAGTTCAGGAAATGGCAGATCTCACTGTCAAGGGATTTGATCTTGCTGACAAATACAGAATGGTAGCAATGATCCTCGCTGGCGGTACTATGGGTCAGATGATGGAGCCCGTTTCTCTTGATGTTTCCGAGCAGGCTACATACGAGAAGCCTTGGGCTGTTACTGGCACCAAGCTCGAGCGCAAGCACAATATCGTGAACTCTCTCTCTCTCGTTCCCGAGGAGCTTGAGCGTTTCAATTTCGAAAGATACAACAAATATAAGACTATTGAAGAGAATGAAGTTCTTGTTGAAGAATATATGACAGAGGATGCAGATATCGTTCTCGTCGCTTACGGCATCGCGGCTCGCGTTTCCAAAAATGCAATCGCAGCAGCTCGCGCAGAAGGTATCAAGGTTGGTCTCGTTCGCCCCATCACTCTCTGGCCTTTCCCCAAAGCAACTCTTGAGAAGCTTTCGCACACAGCAAAAGCATTCATTTCAGTCGAAATGTCTATGGGTCAGATGATAGAGGATGTTGAGCTTGCAACCAGATGCCGCAAGCCCGTACTCCTCTGTAACCGTTCGGGCGGTATGATCCCCACTCCCGAGGCAGTTCTCGCTAAAATCAAAGAAGCAGGAGGTATTAACTAATGGTAGTTTTTGATAAACCGCATGCGCTGACAGATGCACCTCTGCATTACTGTCCCGGATGCACACACGGCATCATCCACCGTCTCGTTGCTGAAGCAATTGATGAATTCGGCATCGAAGGTAAGACAATTGGTATCGCACCCGTTGGATGCTCGGTAATGGCATATAACTATTTTGCTTGCGATATGGTTCAGGCAGCTCACGGCCGCGCTCCGGCTGTTGCAACCGGCGTTAAGAGAGCTAATCCCGATAATATCGTATTTACATATCAGGGTGACGGCGACCTTGCTTCTATCGGTATGGCAGAAACCGTTCACGCTGCTACGAGAGGTGAGAATATCACCATAATCTTCGTTAATAATGCAATCTATGGAATGACCGGCGGTCAGATGGCTCCTACCTCTCTTCCCGGTCAGGTAACTCAGACCTCCCCTTACGGACGTGATATTAACTCCGCAGGCTACCCCATCAGAGTTTGCGAAATGCTTGCTCAGCTCGATGGCGCTGCTTATCTTGAACGAGTTGCCGTAAACAACGTAAAGAACGTTCGAAAAGCTAAAGCCGCAATCAAGAAGGCTTTCGAAAATCAGATCAACGGCGTAGGCTTCTCGCTTATTGAAGTAGTTTCGACTTGTCCTACCAACTGGGGACTTACCCCTGAGGGCGCGCTTCAGTTCGTTGAAGAAAAGATGATTCCTTATTACCCCCTCGGCGTATATAAGGATAAGACCAAGGAGGCGTAACGATGAAGACTAATCAGATTTTGATTGCCGGCTTCGGCGGTCAGGGTGTCCTCTTCACCGGCAAAATGCTTGCATATAAGGGTATGTACGAGGGCAAGGAAGTAAGCTGGCTTCCTTCATATGGACCCGAAATGCGTGGCGGAACCGCTAACTGCAGCGTTATCCTCAGCGATACTCCCGTTGGATCGCCTATCGTATCCAATCCCGATATTCTTCTCGTAATGAACCTTCCTTCGCTTGATAAGTACGAAAATTCTGTACCCGCAGGAGGCAAGATTTTTGTAGATTCTACCTTTATCGAGCGCAAGGTCGAGAGAGACGACGTTGACGTATATTATATTCCCGCAACCAAAATTGCTTCTGACGCAGGCGTTCCCACCCTTGCTAATATGGTTCTTCTCGGTAAGGTTATCAAAGAAACGGGTGTTATCAGCCTCGAAGGTATGAGAACAATGTTCGAAAAGATCATTTCCGCAAAGCGTCAGAACCTTATTGACACCAATCTCGCTACAATCGAACTCGGTTATAACTTTCAGTAATAGAGAAAGGAACTGTTAAAATGGATATCAAAATAGAAAAGATCGCCGTTCCCAAGCAGAAGCCAGATGAATCCGCCCTTGGTTTCGGACAGTACTTCACCGATCATATGTTTATTATGGACTACACTCGCGAAAAGGGCTGGCACGATGCTAGAATCGTTCCTTTCGGAAACCTCTCGCTCCATCCCGCGTGCACTGTATTCCATTACGGCGCTGAAATCTTCGAGGGTATGAAGGCATACAGAACCGCTGACGGTTCGATTCAGCTTTTCAGACCCGAGCAGAACTTTGCTCGACTCAACTCTTCTGCAGAAAGAATGAGACTGCCTCTCGTTGATGAGGAATTTGCACTTAAAGCGCTTACTGAACTCATCAAGATCGATGCCGATTGGGTTCCTCACGCTCCCGGAACTTCGCTTTACATCCGCCCTTTCCTCTTTGGAGCAGACCCCAAGCTTGGAGTTCACTCGATTGACAGATCCGTATTCATCATCATTCTCTCCCCTGTTGGTTCTTACTACAAGGAAGGTATCAACCCCGTTAAGATTATGATCGAAACCGAGGACGTCAGAGCCGTAAAGGGCGGCACGGGTTACACCAAGTGCGGCGGTAACTACGGAGCTTCCAACAGAGCGGGCGAAAAGGCAGAGCAAGCAGGCTACTCGCAGGTACTCTGGCTCGACGGTGTTGAGCGCAAGTACATTGAGGAAGTTGGCGCAATGAACGTAATGTTCAAGATTGACGGCGAAATCGTCACTCCCGCGCTCACCGGTTCTATTCTTCCCGGCATTACGAGAAAATCTATTCTCCAGATTCTCCGCGATGAGGGTGCGAACGTTTCCGAAAGACTTCTTTCTATCGATGAGCTTATCGAAGCGCTTGAAAACGGCAAGCTTGAAGAAGGTTGGGGTTGCGGTACTGCGGCGGTAGTTTCTCCTATAGGTCAGCTTTACTACAACGGAAAGACTTACACGATCAATGACAACAAGATCGGCGAAACCACACAAAAGCTTTACGATACTCTCACAGGCATTCAGTGGGGCAGAATCGAAGATACAAGAGGCTGGGTATATCCCATCAAATAATTATTACATATTTCAGGCTGTCGCTTTTTGCGACAGCCTTTACTATTGATTTTTAGTTCGAAATGTGATATAATTATACAAAATCACATTCGGAGTTTGATATGATTATTCGAAAAGCTTGCATTAACGATCTGAAACAGATTTCTGATATTTATGAAAGTGCGCGCAAATTTATGAGTGCTAACGGAAATCCCAATCAATGGGGAAGAACGAATCCGCCTTATTCTCGCACCGAAGAAGATTTAAGAGAAAATAATCTTTATATCGTTGAAGAGGGGTGCGATATACTGGCTGTGTTCTATTACAATTTTGCAGACGACCCGACTTATAAGATTATATATGGCGGCAAGTGGCTGAATGATCGCCCGTACGGCGTCATACACAGAATAGCAGTTTCCGATAAGGCGCGAGGAAAAGGCGTTTCGGGGATTTGCTTTGATTTTGCTTTTAGTAATTGTAATAATTTGAAAATCGACACGCATAAAGATAATATCCCCATGCAGAAAGCTTTAGCAAAGCACGGATTTATTAGATGCGGAATAATCCATCTTGCTAACGGAGACGAAAGAATTGCTTTTCAGAAATCGGAGGACTAATTATGAGCAACAGAAGACCTAATGTAGTTTTTATTTTGACTGACGATCAAAGATTCGATACTATACACGCACTCGGAAACGATGAGATTTCAACGCCTAATCTCGACAGACTCGTCGAACGCGGTGCGGCATTCACTCACGCGTATATACCCGGTGGCACAGCTTCTGCAGTTTGTATGCCAAGCCGCGCGATGATCAATTCATCAAGAACACTTTTCAACCTTGTTCAGAACGGCAAAGAGATTCCCGAATGTGATACGACAATGTGTCAGACTTTCAGATCTGCCGGATACAACTGCCACGGCATAGGTAAGTGGCATAACGGTACAGAAAGCTATACGCGTTCCTTCACAAGCGGTGATGACATCTTCTTCGGAGGTATGTGGGATCATTGGAACGTTCCGGTTTGCGATTACAGATCTGACGGTAATTACGATTGCGAAATTCCGTTCGTTCCGAATTTCTCTGGTAATCAGATTCCCGTTCACGTTCTTGCTGATAAAATACACGCGGGAGTTCATTCTACCGAGCTCTTCTCCGCTGATGCAATCAATTTCATAAACGGGTATAACGAGGAAGAACCCTTCTTCCTATACCTCTCATACCTTGCGCCGCACGACCCGCGTACAATGCCCGAGAAATACCGTACAATGTACAAAGCAGAGGACATTACACTTTCTCCTAACTTTATGGAAATGCCCGCATTCAGCTTCGGTTGGGCTGACAGAGGACGTGACGAAGCGGTTGCGTCATTCCCGAGAAATCCTGACGAGATCAAACAGCATATCGCAGATTATTATGCAATGATAAGCCATATCGATGACAACGTCGGAAAGATTATAGATAGTCTTGAAAGCAAAGGAGTCTTGGACAACACTATAATTGTTTTCTGCGGCGACAACGGTCTTGCCATCGGTCAGCACGGACTTATGGGCAAGCAGAACGTATACGAACACAGCGTTCACATTCCGCTTCTTATCAGCGGACCGGGTATTGACACAGGTATAACAATTGATAAGTACGTTTATCTTCTCGATGTATTCCCTACTCTCTGTGATCTCTGTGGCGTTAATATTCCCGCTTCTGCTGAAGGAAAGAGTTTTGCGGGTATGTTCTCAAATTCAGAGCTTGTAACGCGTAATGACCTTTATTTCGCCTTCCAGGCTCGCATCAGAGGAATAGCCGACGGTAAGTATAAGCTTATTGAATACAGAACGGACAGATTGAAGCTGACACAGCTTTTCGATCTTGAAAAAGATCCTTGGGAGCGCTACAATTTCTATGATTTCACCGGTTACGATGAAATCGTTGAACGCCTCAGAAAACGTATGAAAGAATATCGTGCAGAATGGAACGAGGATTCCCACATTTATGGCAGACAGTTTTGGGAACAGTATGAAAAATATGAAGCCGCCGAGGTTCACGGAGTTGATAAGCCCAAAGGAGTTTCGATGATCAACCAGACCAAAGAATGGTCAAAATCAAGTAAATAATACAATAAACCGCGGTCAACTTGCGACCGCGGTTTATTTGTTTAGTATTTTCTGTTAAAAGAAAGATATCTCGTTCCTTGAAACGTTAGTGTTCCTACGTCGCCTTCGACAAGCAAACCGTATTCGTGGCTCGGAACCCGAAGCTCGAGTCTGTCACCGCTCGTAAACTGAAAAGTGACGTGATAAGAATACGACCTGTGAGAATGACCGTTGCTTGCCGTATGTCGATGCATTTGACCACGCTTGGCAACAACTGTTGCATCGACAGTCAATCTGGGCGAATTACTGTTCTTTATCCACTCACCGATCATACGTGCGAAAGTAACGATAAAAACGCTCATTACAAGGAAGAACATCATATAAAACATTACTTCCATTTCACTCGTCCTTAACTATTCTGCAAAGATTTTTCATACTGAAGCATATAAAGCTTATGATATCGACCTCTCTGCTGAAGGAGCTCGTTATGAGTTCCCTGCTCCATGATCTTACCGTGTGAAAGCAGAATGATGTTATCTGCGTGCTGAATCGTGGAGAGTCGGTGCGCAACGACGAGCATAGTACCGATTTTCATCATTTTTGTCAGCGAGTCTTGAATCAGAATTTCTGTTTCAGTATCAATATTCGCTGTTGCTTCATCAAGGATCATAACGGAGGGCTTATGAAGAATAGTTCTCGCGAAAGAAAGTAGTTGGCGCTGTCCTGCAGAGAAATTGTTGCCTCTTTCTCTTACTTCTTCATCAAGACCGTTTTCAAGTTTATTTATGAAGGTATCAGCGTTAACGTACTTACAAGCATCAATTATCTGCTGCTCTTCCACGTCATCCATTCTTAAAATAATATTGCTTCGAATAGTTCCCGAGAAAAGGAATACGTCCTGAAGCATCTGACCGAAATGTCGACGAAGAGAAGAAATTTTAATCTTCTTGATGTCAATACCGTCAATGAGTATCTGACCCTTTTGAATATCGTAATTTCGACAGATTAACGAGAGTATTGTGGTCTTACCCGAGCCCGTAGAGCCAACAAATGCAACGGTTTGTCCTGCTTTAACCTTAAAACTGACTCCCTGAAGCACCCATTCGTCAGGCTTATACGCAAACCAAACGTCTTTGAATTCGATCTCACCGCGAACGGTGTCAAGCTCGATTGCGTCCGGCTCATCTACAACAATCGGTTCCATATCGAGGATAGAGAATATCTTCTCTGCAGAGGCAAACGCAGACTGCAATGCATTAAACTGCTCCGCAAGGCTCTGTATCGGGTTGAAGAACTTGGAGATATACATATAGAAAGTTACCAAGGTTTCAACCGCAATAACCTGACCAAGGAAGGTTGTGTTCTGAATATAACCTTTACCGCCAAGGTAGAACAGACAGAGTACCGATGAGATATAAAGCGCATAAACCATCGGTCTGAATATACCGAAAACAAACATTTGCTTCGATTTTGCTCTGCCAAGCTTCTTGCTTCTCGTAACGAAATCCTTCATCTTTCTTTCCTCGCGGTTGAAGATCTGAGTGATCTTCATACCCGAAAGATTCTCGGAAAGATAGGTATTGATATCAGTAGTACCGTCCTTAACTTCTCTATACGCTTTTCTTGAGAATTTACGGAAGATAACGGTAAAAAGAACAACAAACGGCACAAAGCAAAGCACCATAAGTGTAAGCTGAACGTTTATGCAAAGCATTGCGATGAAGATACCGACTACTACAAATGCGTTTTTGATGAGATTTACCAGGATATTTGTAAACATCATAGAAATCGCGTTCGTATCGTTTGTAACTCTTGTTACGAGCTTACCTACGGGAATATGGTGGAGCTGTTCGTGAGAAAGTGACTCAATATGGGTGAATACCTTTTCGCGAAGCGCCGAAAGTATCTTCTGTCCAATCTTTTGTAAGATTATCGCTTGGAAATAAGTACATAATACGGAAACGATAAGTATACCAACATACGCGGCGACATAGGTAAAAAGGCTATGAAGCTCAAAATCCTCCGCAACCATTCCTGTGATAGCACCAACGATGATAGGAGAAACTATATCGTATGCGATAGTAAGCGCCATTATTATCAGCACGATAAGAAACGCACCGATATGGGGCTTTGCGTATATAAGAAGTCTGCGAACTATATCGCCATCCTTCATATTTCGGTCAAAGCCGATCGCCTCGTTCTTGTTTTTCATCATTGCGTAAGCAATAATAAAGATCACTGAAACCAAGGAAATAAAAGAGGCGACAGCTATAATTGGAAAGTATTCGTACATCAGATATCTCCTCCTTCATCCTCAAGCTTCTGAAGCTTGACCATTTTAGCGTATTCTTCACAGTTTTGGCAAAGATCCTCGTGTGTTCCAACAGCAGTAACGGAACCGTCTTCTACCAAAATAATCTTATCCATATTTTCGACCGTGGAAATTCTGTGCGCGATAAGAATGGTAGTCTTTCCTTCACGCTCGCGCTTGAGATTCTCAAGGATCGTTTTTTCCGTCTTGGTATCAACCGCCGATACGGAATCGTCGAGAATCAAAATAGGCGCATTCTTAAGCAAAGCTCGTGCAATGGAAATTCTCTGCTTCTGTCCTCCGGAAACGGTAACGCCTCTTTCTCCAAGCATTGTATCGTATCCCTCAGCAAACTCGGATATATTACCGTGAACGTCAGCAAGCGCTGCTACACGCTGAATCTCATCCATATCCTGATCATCGGTGTAAAATGAAATATTGCTCTTTATTGTGTCGCTGAAGAGGAAATTATCCTGCGGCACGTAAGCAGCAGCGCCACGCACCCGCTTGATAGGAATAGTGTTGACGTCTTTTCCGTCGATATAAAGCATATTATCGTCAATATTATAGATTCGAAGTATCAAATCAACGATTGTGGTTTTGCCCGAACCGGTTTTGCCGACGATTCCGACGCGTTCTCCTGCATTGATCTTAAACGATACGTTCTTAAGCGCGTCTCTGTCTCCGTCCGGGAAGGTAAAGGAAAGATTTCTGAACTCTATGTCTCCCTTGATAGCATCCACTTCAACGAGATCCGCACGGTCCTTTACATCGATAGGAGCATCAAGAAGCTCACTGATTCTCTTAAGGGACGCGCGTCCGCGCGATGTCATATCTATAAGTTCAGAGACTGCCATAACCGGCCATATTACCGAAGTAAAGTAACCGATAAATTCGACAAGCTGTCCCGCATCGAATTTTCCGAGATAGACAAGATATCCTCCATAGCCGAGAATAACGCATACCACGGACTCAACGAACAGAGTAACAAAAATTCGCATCAATACGCTTGCTCGAGTGTAATCAAGGTTGGTTTCCTCGTTTTTAACGTTGAGCTTTTTAAACGCAAGAAGCTCTTTAGCCTCCTTAACGTAAGCTTTGATAACGGCAATTCCCGAAAAGCTCTCCTGCGCAAAATCCGAGAGATCGGAATATGCTTCCTGACGCTTGTCCCATTTTTTCATAAGCGATTTTCCGATTATTGCGGAAACGATGAAAAGACATACGAGCGGCAGACAAGAAAGCAGAGCGAGAGAACTGTTCAATCTCCACATTTTGACTATTGCAAGTACACCGAGCAAAAGAGCGTCGAAGAACATCATTATGCCCCAGCCAAAGCATTCCTGAACGGTATCAAGATCATTGGTATAAAGTGACATAAGATTACCGACTTTATTTACCTGATAATACTGATGAGACAGATCCTTTGAACGCTCAAACATTCTGTTTCTCAAGTCGGTTTCAAGCCTGATTCCTGCGCCGAAAAAGCAAACACGCCAAAGGAATCTGCCAAGGAGCATTATTGCTATTACAAAAATCATCGGCAAGCAAATTTTGTCAAGTAAGAAACTCATATCAAACGGATATATCATTCCATCCAAGTTGACACTTCCCGTATTGAATCCGTTTACTATCATCTGATAAAATTCAGGAATCTCAAGCTGAAAGTAGTCGACACCGACAAGAGCAACTATGCCAATCAGCAGCATCCAACTGAATCTAAAATAATATTTGTTGATATGTTTACCGAATATCATTTCTTTCTCCTTAACGATTGTATTCAATGTTTTATATTATACTACAATGAAACTAAAAAGTCAACATTTAAAAGCATTTACTTATCAACATCTTGTTGAATTATAAATATTTGTGCTATACTGAAGGTTGAAAAAACGGCACCGGAAAATCCGGTGCCGTAATATACATTTAAAAGATTGGGTAGCCTGCGTTCGTGTGCGCCTCAACAAGTTCATTTACCATTGCAACGATCTCATCGGTAGAAAGACACATACCTGTTCTGGGATCCATCATTGCGGCTTGATAAAGCGTTTCTATCTTACCTGTTACAGCAGCCTCTATCGTAAGGAGCTGCGGATAAATGTTGGATGAGTTCATAGCGGCAAGCTGTGTAGGAAGAGGTCCAACGTAGGTCGGTGTAATTCCGCTCTTGTCAACGAAGCAAGGTACTTCAACGCAAGCTTCTGCGGGGAGATTGGGAATAAGACCGTTATTAATGACGTTACCGCCTATCTTAAAGGGCTTACCTGTAACTATAGCTTCCATAATTCTCGATGCATACTCGTGCGAACGCTTATGCTCGGGAGTGATGCCGCTCAGCAGGTCTTCTCTCTGATGCGCCCACTTCACGATATGCTTTTCACATCTGCGCGGATACTCATCAAGCGGAATGTGGAACTTTTCAACGAGATCCTCACGACCGGGCTTAATGTAGAAATTGTTGTACTCAGCGTTATGCTCACTTGACTCGGTGCAGTAGTAACCGAACTTATCAATATAGTCAAAACGAACCATATCCTTATGAGGTTCACCTGCATTCTTGACTTTCGCGCGACGCTTTATCTCAGGATAAAGATCATTACCGTTCTTATCGCGGATCTCAAGAAGCCAAGCCATATGATTAATACCGGCAATTTTCTCCTGACGCCCTTCAAGGAATTCCTCCATCTCAAGACTTTTCAAGAGCTTTTCGGAACAAACCTGAACGCTGTGGCAAAGACCGATGGACTTGATTGGAGTGAATCTCTCCATGTATCCGGCGAGTATCGCCATGGGATTGGTGTAGTTAAGGAAATATGCGTCGGGGCATACCTTTGCCATATCTGCGGCAAAGTCCTTAAGTACGTGGATAGTACGCATACCTCTCATAATACCGCCGATACCGAGAGTGTCACCGATGGTCTGATTGATACCGTATTTCTTCGGAATAGCAAAGTCAATCTTCGTGCAAGGATCATAAAGACCGACCTGAATTGCGTTTATAACGAAATTGGAGCCTTTGAGAGCTTTTCTTCGATTCTCAACGCCGAGATACTTCTTTACTTTAGCCCTGTTACCGTTGATGACCTTATTGAGCCGGGTGATCAGCATATAAGAATCTTCGAGTCTTTCTGCATCAATGTCGTAAAGCGCAATTTCAACGTCCTTAAAGCACTCGCACATAAGAGTATCTCCGAGCACTTTCTTTACAAAAACGCTGCTTCCCGCGCCCATAAATGTAATTTTCATACTAAAACTGCCTCCGTAATTTTTGCATATACATTATAACATATTTTATGGTCGAATACAATACGGTTTTCAAAAAAACTCCGGATATATTTCATATTTGAATTTATTATTCTATTGACAAAAACGAAAGTCGATGCTATAATAAATCCAAATTGATTTGGGAGATATTTGTTCAAATGAAACTGGAATTAATGGGCGAATTCTTTGATGCGAGGCTCGCTGAATATGAATCTCACATGCTTGATTGCATTGAGTCGGCTAGAACCTTCTATCCATTTACAGCAAAGCTTTTGCCAATGGAAGCCAATACGCAGATTCTTGATCTCGGTTGCGGCACCGGACTTGAGCTTGATGAATATTTCAAAATCAATCCGTCAGCGCATATAACCGGTATTGACCTCGCTCCGGGTATGCTCTCTACACTAAAAGCAAAACATAACAACAAAAATCTTACGCTGATCTGCGATTCATATTTTGATTATGATTTCGGAGTAAATTGCTTTGATGCAGCAGTATCTGTTGAATCGTTGCACCACTATACACCGGAAGAAAAGTCAGATCTGTATTCAAAGCTTTTTGCTTCTTTAAAATCCACCGGTTATTTCATTTTAACCGATTATTTTGCAAAAGACAACACTGAAGAAGCGTTTTTAAGAAGCGAATATTCACGTCTCAAGCTGGAGCAAAACATAACTGATAACAGGTTTTACCATTTCGATACTCCGCTTACTGTAGAACATGAGATTCAAATTTTGATCGAGAGTGGCTTTATGAAAGTAGAAGTTCTGTCAAATTGGAAAAATACGTTTATAATCAGAGCTAATAAAAGCATTTAACTTGTACGCTATTGACAAACGATAAATTTTGTGATATAATATTTAAATATAAATTATAAAACAAGAAAAGGAGAAACATTTTATTTCCATGGAAGGCGACAGTTTATTGTTGATCGGCTTATTTGTACTGTGCTTAATTTTCAGTGCTTACTTTTCTGCTTCTGAGAGCAGCTTTGCTCGTATGAACAAGATTCGCATGAAGAACCGTGCGGATGACGGAGATAAGAAAGCCAAAAACGCTATGTACATTTCAAACAATCACGATAAAGCACTCACCGCAATTTTGATTGGTAACAATATAGTAAATATCGGTGCGGCTTCTATCGCAACTCTGCTTATGAGTAAATGGCTGACCGACATTGACCCCGACACCGTTACCCTGCTCACCACAGTCATCACAACCGTAATCGTATTTGTTTTCGGCGAGATGACACCCAAAACCTTCGCAAACGACAAGCCCGATACGATGGCTCGATTCAGCGCAGGAATTCTTCGTGCGATTATGACCATTCTCAAGCCTCTCGTATTCCTCTTCAACCTTATATCAACTGCAGCTTCGAAACTCTTTAAAGGCGAGGATATCCCCTCCATTTCGGAAGAAGACCTCATTGAGATCATTGAAAAAGCAGAAGAACAAGGCGTCGTTGATGAGGATCAATCTGACCTTCTCCTCTCTGTTCTTGACTTTCAGGATAAGACAGCTGCGGACGTTATGACCCCCAGAGAAAAGATCGATTCGGTTGACATTAATATGTCTGCTAAGGAGATCATTGAAATTCTCAAGAATACATCTTATTCCAGAATGCCCGTTACCAACGGAAGCATCGACCACATTATCGGAATTATGTCCACCCGTACCTATCTCAAGGAATATATGGCGAACAAGAATTTCGATCTACGTTCAACACTGAGCAAACCGCATTACGTCAGAACTACCGACGGGATCCACGATTTGCTCGACAATATGCGTAATCACAAAAAATACATAGCGATCGTTCGTGACGAATCCAACAAAGTCAGCGGTCTCGTAACAATTGAGGACTTCCTCGAAGAGCTTGTTGGCGAGATTTGGGACGAAGACGACGTCAAGAAGCCTGCGTCTGCTTCGGAGGTGACAAAATGATCGCACTTTATATAATTATAATTTTCATAATGGTCGTGTTATCGGCTTGCTTCTCGGGAACCGAGGCGGCATTTAACTCGGTCAACAATATGCATCTTCGCCGCGAGGCTGAAGAAAAAGGTGCATCTTCCGCAAAGCTCGCTTATAAAATCAGTCAAAATTTTGCAGATGCGCTGTGTACCATTCTTATCGGAAACAATCTTGTAAATATTGCGGCATCTGCTTGCGCTACGGTAATTTTCGTTGATCTTTTCATCAATGTGTTGAAGATGGAAAAGAGCACCGGCGAGGCACTTGCTTCTGCCGTTTCCACCGCCGTGCTTACGATCATCGTTCTAATCTTTGGTGAGATCATACCCAAAATCCTTGCAAAACAGCACGCAAACAGTATAAGTAAAACGGTAGCTTGGCCTCTGCAAATATTAACTTACGTTCTCTTCCCTATCGTATTTATTGTAATGCTTCTTATGAATCTGTTGCGTAAATTTTGGGGAAAGGATTCGGATGATGCCCCGGAAATCACAGAGGATGAGCTATCTTCCATAATCGATACTGTTGAAAAAGAAGGCGTAATTGACGAGGACCAGAGCGATCTGCTTCAATCGTCACTTGAATTTTCAGATACGACCGTTGAAGAAATTATGACGCCCAGAACAGAGCTTGTTACCATAGATCTTGATGACAACATCGGCTATATCAAAAAGATTATCAACAAATCCACCTACTCCCGTCTACCCGTATATCGCGACAGTATAGACGATATTCTTGGAATTCTCCATTTGAATATTTACTACAAGCAAGCTGTTGATTGCGATAAGATTGATATCGAATCTATGCTTCTTGAAACCTGCTATATGCATAAGACGTTAAAATTGCCTGCGGCGCTCAAGATGCTTCGTGAAAAGCAAGTCCATATGGCGATTGTTATCGATGAATTCGGTGGAACTCTCGGTGTAGTTACCATTGAAGATATTCTTGAGGAAATTGTTGGTGACATCTGGGATGAATCCGATGAAATCGTTTCGGAAATTGTAGAAAAGTCCCCCAATCAATATGAAATTCTCGGTGAAATGAGCATAGGCGACCTATTCTACGAGCTCGATTTTCATCCAAAGGATTTCGAATGTGAATATTCAACAGTTGGAGGTTGGGCGATTCAAAGTCTTGAAGCTGAGCCTCACGTCGGAGACAAATTCACTTATGAGCATCTTGAAATCGAAGTTACCGAAATGGAAGACGACATACTTGTAACCAAGCTTAAGGTTACCGTCGGCGAGATCAGTGACGACGAAGACGAAGATGAATAATCCATAACAGCCGTCGGCTTTTTACCGACGGCTGTTATTATATCTTTGAAAGTTTTCTTTTAGCACACGTCAGCAGCTCAACGGTTCCGTTATTATATATTGCTTGACAAGGGTTACCGTCGCTATTTATCAGAGCCGCACCTTTCCTTACCCCAAGAAGCTTCGGAGGTATAATCATATCATCGCGGAAAACGGCAGTATCAATTTTATGTGACAGTAATCTCCCTCCCGCTTCAAGCGTTACTGTTATTAAATATGAAAATATATGCTCCGATGAATAAGTCTCCTTGATATCGAGCTTATACGAAAATTTGCCAAACGGAGTTCCTTTGTTGCAGGCGGAAATATAACTATCCTTTATTTCTTCATATAAAACCGTACCTGCAAATTTATAACATTCAGAAGCGTATTGATTCAGATAATCATACTTTGTGCCAAGGCATTCCTCCGGGAAATCAATTACCATCGTATAAATGATTTTGCCGTCAAAGGCGCACATCGTGTACCGTTTTCGATTAAAATGCATAAAAATCTCCGCTGATTCTTGATACAAAAATGTATTCAAGCTCAGCGGAGATTATGATTAAAACTCTAACGTATCCTCACCGTGAATATCGCCGTTCGAATCTATAAATTTGACCTTACATATATTCTTTTCAAATACGAGAGAGCCGCACACGATGTTCTCTTCTCCCTTGAAAGGTTTGGAGGCGGTGACAACGTGACAAGGCTGTCCCTGAGCTTTTGATTCCTCAGTTTGCTTGTAAATCGAGCAATTATGCACGTGACCGCAAAGCATCATATCGGGCTTAACGTTATCACTTAAAAGCTTGCACCAGTAAGCATACCTATCCTCTTCAATATTGAAAGGCGGATTAAAATGTCTGTTAAAGGGTATATGAGAAATGACCATCTTATATTTGACATCATCTGCATTATATTCCTTGTCAGCATCCTTGATAACGCTTTCGATATATTTAGTCTGACGCTCACGGAAGTTTGCGCAGCAAATGGTATGTCCGTATTCGGGATTCGTATCAGGCTTATCCTCTGCGCAGTCAAGGACTAATGCCCAAATCGGTCCGACCTTTACCGAGAAATAAGATCTGCCATTGTCGGTAGGAGTATGATCCTGGATAAATTCTGCGTAGATTCCTCTCATGTCGTGGTTGCCTCTCGAGAAGATTACGGGATATTCGCCCTTTGTTATTTCGCCCGCGATACAGTGAATTGCCGCAAAATATTCGATCTTTCCCGAATGATTGGGAATGTCACCGTTCAGAATAAGCAGATCATGCTCTCCGTCAGCCTTTGCTGCGTTTACGGGACCTTCGATTCTGTTATGGGCATCCGCAATATGAAAAATGCGAACGGTATCGCCCTCTACGGGTCTGAATTTCGCAGAGTATTCTCCAACATCCTCGAGCTCGGAAAAATAAGGCTTACGCTCGATTACCTTTCTGAAATAAACCGTGTATTCCTTGAAGAAATCAAGCTCGGAAGCAGGTACTTCTATTTTATGAGTAAGAGAAGAAGTGCGAAGAATACCGTTGGAATCATCAAAATATTCATTATCTCCTATCTTAACCCACATAGTACAAGGCTCGTTAACAGCAACGATTATAACGTATCTGTCTCTTACCGCGTACACGGCAGGATATGTTTTAAAAATTTCAGGATAATTTTTCATGATAACCTCCGAATGTTTTTTATAAGTATAGCATTCATTTGATAAAAAGTCAAGATTTGTATTGACAAAAAATTAAATTAGTGATAAAATTATAAAAAATCCAATAGGGTGTGATATTTTGATTTTCATTTACGTTACCGCCGCCGTCATCTTGACGGTTACGTTGGCTTCGATTGTATTTGCCAATGTTGTGTTTCAGCTTTGCTTTACACGCGCCCGTGACCCTGAAGGAAACGTCGAAAGAGGTATTCAACATATTGAAAAAAGCGGAGGCAACGGTGCTGCGATCC
Source organism: Eubacteriales bacterium (assembly GCA_045644325.1). Classification (GTDB taxonomy): domain Bacteria; phylum Bacillota; class Clostridia; order Oscillospirales; family CAG-272; genus CAG-390. Next base: position 71,512 of record JAZRGT010000010.1, read on the forward strand.
GCGAAGGACGCGAATGGATGTTTTCGCAAAACGTCGAGCACCATTATATTACTTCGCGAGACGGATTACGTTTACACGGTTTTCTGATTCCCAATACCAATACAGAAAAGAAAAGAATGGCTGTTCTCGTCCACGGCTATCAAGGTTCTCCTGCGTTTGACTTCTCTGCCGCGGCACGTTACTATTACGATAATGGCTTTGCACTTTTCCTGCCAGACCAAAGAACACATGGCGATAGTGAAGGAAAGTACATCACCTTCGGCGCTTACGAGCGTTACGATGTTGTCGACTGGTGCAAATATCTTGACTCCTATACTTCCCATCAATATGAGTTCATTTTAAGCGGAGTTTCTATGGGAGCCACCACGGTACTTCTCGCCGCGGCTGAACCGGATATGATAAAGCTCAATTACATTACTGCTGACTGCGGCTTTACAGATCCCAAGCGTATCTTTACTCACGTATTCAAGCAGTGGTATCATCTTCCGGTTTTTCCGATATTGAATTTTGCAAGACTGTTATGCAAGAATAAAGCCAAATTCTCTTTCGATGAATTTTCTACGACTCAAGCTGTTAAAAATCTTCGCGCACCTATAACCTTTATTCACGGTGAGGCAGATGACTTTGTTCCCCCGGATAACTCAATTGATAATTACAACGAATGCACATCGGAAAAGCAATTAATTACCATACCCGATGCCGCACATGGAGTATCTTATATTAAAGATCCCGTTCGAGTTCAACAAGAGCTACAAAGAATTTTTGATAACTATTTCTCATAATAAAAGCGGCTGCCGAATCGCAGCCGCTTTATTGTTAATCAGAAAGCCCAGTTTCCGTCTCTGAAGATCGGTACTGTTTTTCCATCGTTACAAATTGCATCAATAGAAAGATCCTCTGATCCGATCATAAAATCAACGTGAATCATCGAATCGTTTACGCCCATTTCTCTGCACTCGTCAAGAGTATAATTACCGTAATCCTTAACACAGTTTGCAAATCCCATACCGAGCGCAAGATGGCAGCAAGCGTTCTCATCGAAGAGAGTGTTATAGAAGGTAAGGCCTGAATTTCTGATAGGAGAATCATAGGGAACAAGGGCGACCTCACCAAGATACGCAGCTCCTTCATCCATTGAAATCATTTGCTTAAGAAGGTCCTCGTTCTTTTCCGCGTGTGCCTCGACAGCCTTTCCGCCTTCAAAGCGAATGCTGAAATTTTCGATAAGCTCGCCTCTGAAGGAAAGGGGGCGGGTTGCTACAACGGTGCCTTCTGCAAGACCTCTCATAGGAGTTGTAAAGCACTCCTCGGAAGGAATGTTGGGATTAAACTCAATGCCGGAACCGAGCGCATCCTCGCTGCCGCCAAGGAAAGTTCCGTTCTTCATCATACCTACAGTAAAATCAGTTCCGTTTGCGGATTTGAAGTGAAGTTCCTTTATGCCGAGAGAATCAAGGTAGTTGCATCTGCTCTTGAGATCAGCATTGTGCTTGATCCAGGCAAGAATAGGGTCTGCGCCGTCAGCTCTTGATGTATAAAGAATAGCTTCCCAAAGCTTTTCAATAGCTTTATTTTTGGTTTCGCCGGGGAACATCTTCTTTGCCCACTTTTCGCCGGGAATAGCGGCGATACACCACTGATACTTGTTTTCCAGCTTGTCGCGGTAGGGCTTGATTATGGGATAGATCGCCTGCTGAGACTTTGCAAGCTTTTCCTGATTGATTCCGGCGAGTCCATCGGGATCTTCGGATTCAACGTAGATCATAACGGGAAGCACATCACAGCGGTGCGCAAGCTTTGAAACCTCCCACTCTTCCATTTTAGAAAGAGTTTTAAGGCTGCGGTATCTATAATTTACCTTAGTCAGCGGCTGATAAGACCACTCAACCATTACCTTCGCCGCTCCCGCACGATAACATTCCTCTGCAAGCATCTTAACGAATTCGGGATTTTCAACCGAAGCGTTGATGATTACCTCCTGGCCTTTCTGAACGTTTGCGCCTTTGACGGCGATCAGTTTTGCATATTGTCTGATGACTGTTTTTTTCATTTTACACCTCAATGGAATTTTGTTCATACGAGATTATAGCACATTTTCGGTATAATTGCAAGTAATAAGATAATATTTTTCTCAAAATGAAAAGATTGTTATGTTTTTAACTTGAATAATTTTCAATTATATTGTATAATATGCTTAATGACAATTTTGGAGGTATTCCTTATGAAATTATGCGGAATGACGCTTTTATACAGAGATATTCGCGGTTCTCAAGAAAAGCAGCCTATTTCCGACGCTATACGCAGGCTTGCGGCGATTGGATACGATGCGGCGGACGCCAATCTCGTAATGATCTGCAACAAGACCTTAAGACTCCACGAGGACGATTGGAAATATGAGGCTGAAAAGATCGCACTTGCTTCAGAAGAAACAGGAATCGAGATCGCACAGTGTCATCTTCCATTCAAGGGCAAAAGAGTCAAATGCCACACTCCCGAGGATCTTGAATTTTATTACGAAATGATGTACCGTGCTATTGACGTTGCATCCTTCCTCAATATCCCATGGGGTGTTTTCCATCCCGAAACGCTTCGCGGAAGGGATCTTACTGACGAGGAGTGCGCAAAGATCAACCACGAAACGAATGACAAATATATTGAATACGCACTAAGCAAAAATTTGAATATCGCGTATGAAAATATGACACTCGGCAAGTGCGCGGGTTATTGCACTTACGTTGAACAGCTGATACATCTGATCGATTCATACAATGACAGCAGAATCGGGGCTTGCTGGGATACCGGACACGCAAACATGGTCTACGATGATCAGTACGAGCCGCTTTTGAAGCTCGGTCACCGACTTCACTGCACTCATTTGAATGACAATCTCGGCGCAGATGATCTCCATCTCGCACCCTTCTCCGGTACAGTCAAATGGGAGTCAGTAATGAAGGCTCTTCGAGATATTAATTATCCGGGAGCGCTGAATCTTGAAATCGGTCTTAACAATCAATCCCCTGATAGCCTCAAGGACGCAGGTGCAAAATATGCACTCGAAACGCTCCGCACATTAGTTAACTTATAAAGATATGAAATTCACTTATGTAGCAACCTGCATGTTTGGTCTCGAGAAGCTCCTCGGCGAAGAGATAGATGCCCTCGGACTTAAAAGAACCTTTACGATGGACGGCAGAGTTTTCTTCACAGGAGACGCCGTTGACTGCGCAAGAGCAAATATCAATTTAAGAGTCGCCGAACGAGTATATATTCTCGCAGGCGAGCCATTCACCGCCACTACCTTTGACGAGCTTTTTGAAAAGTGCAAACTCATAGAGTGGGAGAATTTCATTCCCCAATCAGCAGCATTCCCGGTGTCAGGTCATTCGATAAAGAGCACTCTTGCTTCCATACCCAACTGCCAGAAGATACTTAAAAAATCAATCGCAGTAAGACTTGGTGAAAAATACGGTCTTATCAGAATGCCCGAAGACGGTCAGCTTACGAAAATTGAATTCTTCATCTTCAAAGATACTGTTTATATGATGATCGACACGTCGGGCGTTGCGCTTCACAAACGTGGATACAGACCCGTAGCTAATGCTGCTCCTCTCAGGGAAACTCTTGCCGCTGCAATGGCGCTCACCGCTCGTATAAGGCCCGATATCTTCCTCTGGGACCCTTTCTGCGGTTCGGGTACGATTGCAATAGAAGGCGCCTTAATTGCAACACGGCGTGCTCCCGGACTTCACAGAAGCTTCTCGGGAGAGGACCTTTCATTCATTGACAAAGAATGTTGGGTGGATGCACGGAATGAAGCCAACGCTAACGTAATCTCTGATTCTGCTTACCGCGGCTTCGGATCGGATATAAACCCGGAATGTATTGAAACCGCAATTTCAAATGCAGACAGAGCGGGTGTAGGAAAGCATATCAAATTTTTTACTGCTGACGCGCAAAAGATCTCAAAGCCTTCTTTCGATTGCAAGGGAACTCTGATCTGCAATCCTCCCTACGGCGAGAGAATGATGAGCATGCGCGATGCGGAGGAGCTTTACCGTAACATCGGCAAATGCTTTGCCGAAATGTCACCGTGGCAAATTTACGTTCTGACTTCTTGCGAATATTTCGAGCGCCTTTACGGCAGAAAAGCCGATAGAGTCAGAAAGCTCTACAACGGAACGATCCCTTCATTCTTATATCAGTTCTACAAGCCTCAAAGATAATATCAAAGCCTCCCGAATAAATTCGGGAGGCTTGATTTTTATTTTTCCCAATAAGTGATCTTATCGCCCTGCTTGAAAGGCAAGCCTATTGTTGCTGTAGGCTCGGCGTAAATATTCACGGGCACCTTCAAAGTCTGTAAAATGTAAGTGTCAACCTTCAAATAATTGTTGGAGGTCTTTCCGCTCGACATAGTGGCGAAATTCTCTGCAGAGGTCGGCCACAGGCAGGTCTGAGGGTTGAGATATCTATAAAGCTCCTCAGTACCGCCATCGTAACCGTGATGAGATACCTGAACTATATCGCACTTAAGCTCATTCTTATATCTGTCGCTCATAATATCTGAGCCTTCCCAACGGACGTCGCCGAGATAGGTAATCGTCTGTCCTGCTATCGTAATTCGGGATACCATCGTACAATCGTTGAAGAAATAGAGCTTGGTAGGATGCAGATCTTCCTGAGTATAGATAATTTCAACGCAGGCATTTCTGATATAGAACTTCATTCCGGTATGAACGATATACTTTTTAACTCCTCCGAGCGTACCCGAAAGATTAGCAAAATCGCTGTTCATATAGTAGTTAGGATTGTAACCATTATATGCGTAGGAGCCGGAAGGAGTGTTGCAGTACATTCCTTCAAGCTTGATCTTGCTAGAATAGTTCTTGCAAAACGTCGAGAAGTTCGTATAATGGTCCCAGTGCTCATGAGTTAAGATCCAAGCAGCAATAACTATCTTTCCGTCGGAACGCTTGTTAAGCGAATCAAGCGTGTTGTAGAGCTGTACGTAGTCGCTGTTCGAGTTTCCTCCGCCGTCATAAACGATAAAGGAGCCGTCCTCGAGTGTGATTATATGGCAAAGGCCGAAATTACCCGCGGCGTAGCTGAGGGACATCTGAGTGATAGCCGGCTCTGCGATCTTTTCGTAAGCGGGAACCATTTCGGGTGTTGTATATTCGGGAAGATTATACTTACCTTCAGGGCAGCTAATGATTCTTACGGAATTTTCAACGGGCACGTAATAAACATAAAGCAAGCCGTCCTTAGAAGTGTAAGCCTTATGTACATTGCCTGCCAAAGTATTCTGCATATACAGCGAGAAACCGTTTTCTTCAAGAGTCTTGCAATATGCCTCGTATGCATCAAGGGTTGTTTCGTTAAACATCACCTGAAGATTTCCATAGCCAGCATCCTGCACTCCAACAATCTTTCCTTCGGTAAATGCGGGAAAATCAACGTACCAATTGCCGTAGTCAAATACAGCACTTTCACCTTCAAGCATTCTGAACGAAACAGTACCGTCCCCGTTCTTTTTAAGATTAGCCTTGAAATAATTTTCAAAGTTCTTTACGGCAAGCTCGGTAGTCGTTTCATTCCATCCCGCTACAACTATCTTATTACCCAATACAGCAAATCCGTATCCGTTATAATCAAGCGTAGACAAGAATTCAGCCGTTTCGGGACGTGTAGTGTTACCTACAAGTATCTCATAATTCTGCGAGATATCTGTACCTTTCTTGTACCAGTCTGTTGATAAACCAACCTTGACATCAGCTATGTCCTGAATGTAAGTACGGAGCTCTTTAGCATAAACGACGTCAAGATCAAGTCTGTCATTTTCATCATTCGCGTTCATCGAATTATCAAGTGAATCGAGATATACAACATTCATATTAAGCTGACCGTTATCAATAAAAGTGATCTGCTTGAGCGGTTCGCTAACATAACAGAGATTTTCAGGGAGCATCAGAACGCCTTCTGATAACGAGGAAAGATAATTATCCATAAAATACTGAACGCCCTTTGAAACCAGTGAAGTGCGCTCGGCGTTAATAACAATTTTATTGCCTATTACGGTTATGATAAAGCAAGTCGAATCAACGCCCTCAAGGGCTTTAGCGGACTCGGGACGAGTGGTGTTACCAATGAGAATTTCCTTGGCAGCAGTGATCTCGTCAGTAATTACCCCGCCCTTGATCCAGTCATCCGTGATCGGGACTACGTAATCACCGAGCATTTCATTTAACTGCTTTCTCAAGGATACAGCAGAAGTAATTACCTCATTTGTAGAGTTTTCGGGTCTGATAACCGTATATTCGGAAATCAAATAGGGTACGCTCTTCCCTTCAGCTACGGCGCTGTTCTCTTCTTCGCCCGAATCGCCGTTCGGACCACAAGCTGTCATAGCTGGAAGAAGTAAGGATGCAACAATCAACAATAAAGCTGTCAATAAAATGATCTTTTTCATTAGATTACCTCTTGTATTTAATATTGTATATAGTATAGCAGATAAACCACTCATTTGTCAATAGATTTAAAAAAGAAAAGCCCTTGAGTTTTAAACTCAAGGGCTGTGCTGGAGCTGCTAATCAGAGTCGAACTGATGACCTCATGCTTACCAAGCATGTGCTCTACCAACTGAGCCATAGCAGCGTCTCTTTAGCACGGGTAATATTATACCACAAAACGAATCGTTTGTCAATAGTTTTTTGAAAAATAAATTAAAAAACCCTTGAGAAATTTTCTCAAGGGTTGTCTGCTGGAGCTGCTAATCAGAGTCGAACTGATGACCTCATGCTTACCAAGCATGTGCTCTACCAACTGAGCCATAGCAGCGTCTCTCGCAGCACGTGTTATATTATATCACAAACGCTCGATTTTGTCAATACCTTTTTTGAAGTTTTTTCGAAAAACATCAAATATTTTTTTGAAAAAGCGAGAATTTATAGATATCAGTCAAATGCGATGGGGGTTGTAGCGGTCGCCTGTCTGGGGGAAGCCATATAATCCGCCACTTCTTCTCTCCACTTGAGGTAATGAGCGGTCTGCTTATGCGCCGCAGCGGCAGCTTCGTCAACGAAAACCTCGTAAAGAACAAAGCGGCAAGGATCATCGTTGGCCTTAAGAACGTCGAATCTGACGTTACCGGGTTCTTTTCTTGTGTTATCGTGATTGTAAACGGTGATTTTTTCAAAAGCCTCTACGTTTTCAGGCTTAACGTGAACGTAAACAAGTGTAGCGATCATAATCATTCTCCTTATTTGTAAGTAATATTTATTCAATCGTCATATATAAAATGGAGTGAATATCAGAATATCTGTAGCCTTCGTATTTATATGAAGTTGAATCTTCAAAAAGAACATAATCTCCGTCTATCGGATCGTATGCTGCAGAATCACAAACCATAAACTTAAGCTTAGACGCCGTCTTTTCCTCAGGATTCAAGCACTCGGCGAAAACGAGATAATGATTCTTGTTGCCCTTCATAACCTGCACTACGATTCCTTCGGGGTGTTTAGCCAAAAGCTCTTTAAGCTTTGTCCTCGTGGGATAGTAGATCTTATTCATCTGAACGGTTTTTCCATCAACGTTGAATTGATTGATAACGTACTCCCAACGCATATAAATGGGATCACCGCTCAAATTAGTGGTGGTTGAATCCGAACCGTATTTGCCCGTATTTGCCAGTCCTACGGTATACGGGTCCGCAACGAGATTGCCTTCCTGGCCCGAACGGAAATCATACCCCTTTGTTTTGACCGCGCCCATATTATTAAGAACCATAGCCACCGCACAATTTCCGCAGCCTTCGTCCATCCAGCAGTAGTTGCCGTTAGGTTCCCGCGAATCGATTGCAAATTTCTTTTTGACGCCGTTTGAGGTGAAGCTCAAAAACTTCAGTTGAGTCGCATCCCAATCGCTTGTATAGATATTGTTTTGGCTATACCATGTAAAAGCGTCTCGATCTACAACAGTAACGGTAAAGCTGCGGCTAAGTCCTTCAACTGATGCAGTTATGGTAGACTTACCGAGACCGAGGGCGCACCAAGTACCGTCTTCTCCGATAAGTATAACGTCTTCATTGCTGGAGGACCACGTTATATCGTCAGTAAATACGTTATAAGGGTGCTTTCTTGCATAAAATACGCCCGTGGAATAAAGACGAACCTTGGTGGAGGTAAAAACAACAGAAAGCTTTTCGGTTTTGATCGGCTCTATCGTCCAAAGCTGATTTTTATAATCCGAGGTTATCTCCTGAAGCTCGGTGTAATAGTCACTATACTCGGTGACCGTATTCGACTGAGTCATGACCAGCTTATTATTCTTGGTGTTAGAGGGCGCAAATATAAACCGATTGTTATAGTATTCAACTATATCAAACTTAGAGGAAGCTCCCGCTGAAGAGAGCTTGGTCTTCTTGATCTTACTATCCTTTGAGGTATCCAGCGTATAGCTATATGCATATTCCCCATTATCGTTCTGCGGGATAATCATATATGTACCGTCGTCACAAGGCAAGAGGTGGAACACCTGCCCCATACTGCTCTCGGAATACTTTTCAAGATAAGATTTAGCTTTGGTCTTTGCCGTATACTTATAAGAACCAAGATATAAGCCTGTGGAGACGTTGCGGATTCGGCAAACCATTTCAGTAAGCTCTACGTCATCCGTTACCGAATCGACCGTTGCATTAGCCGCAAAAACACTCACGCCGGGGTAACATTGCACCAGCGTTAATATGGCAAAGAAAACGCAGATGGCGCGTTTTGATTTGTCATTAAAGAAATTCATTGTTATTCTCCAAAACTAATAATTTATTTAGCTCTTTTGATACGTCTTTTCATTTTTATAATATCGCGGAGCATTCTGACGGTATCTCTAACGATACGCACCTTTGATTCTCCGTGAACGAGAACGCTGACGGGCATCTCGGTAATTTTATACTTAAATTTAGATGCCCACAAAAGCGCTTCAAAGTCAAAAGCAAATCCGTTTACTTCAAGACGGGGGAAAATTGTATCTACTGCCTCGCGCCTGAAGCCTTTGCAGCCGCACTGAGAATCCGAAAGCCTGAAGCCGCCAACTATGCAAAGAACCTTTATATAAGCCTTGGAAGCTATCTTTCGGATAAGGGTATAATTCGAATAACCATCCTTATCAAGGTTTCGGGATCCTATAACGAGCTGACTATCGGGGGCAGCATCGAAGTACCGCACCATCTTTGCTATAACGTCGGTGCCGTATGCCATATCAGCGTCTGTAAACATCGCAATATCACCGCGAGATTCAAGCATAGCTGTCTTTACCGCAGCACCCTTGCCTCGATTTTTTTCGTAGCCGACTACTCTTACTCCGGGAAGATTCAAATCGCGGACTATTTTATCACAACCGTCGGAGCTTCCGTCGTTGGAATAAATAATCTCATAATCGCGGGTTCCATCTTCCAAAACAAAATTTTTCTCCATATACTCCCACAGCTTCTTTGCATTTTCGGCAATTATGGAAGCTTCATTATACATAGGAATACAAACCGAAATTTTCAATTTATAAAGTGCCTTTCAAAGTATTATTTTTTATAAACGTAAAAATCAACGTTCACTTCAGTTTCAAGATAATCACGTGCATTTAACAGCTCAATAGACTTAGATGAGGTTCTGAACTTATAAGGAGTCATTCCAAAAAGTCTCTGAATATCTTCATTGTTATCGATATTTATACGATACGACACGTTCGTCTTTTCGAGAAGCGTCATAGAAGTAGGCAAATCTGCCCGATCTTCGTTAATGTGCACTTCATCGTAAATAGCTTCTTTAAGGTCATATAAATGCCGATCTCCGGCAGCACCGATTATCAGTATACCGCCGTCCTTCAAAGCTCTCAGACACTCATCCTGTGCAATGGGGGCAAACATAGAGAGCATACCGTCAGCAATAGCAGAACGCACGGGCAGAGCAAAAACTGAAGCAACGGAATAAAAGCTATTGTTACCGCCACGAATATTTCTGCGAACCGATGCCCGATGAACAGCGTGCTTTGAGAGATCTGCACCAAATACAAATGAATCAGCGAAATTCATTGCAATATAATCGGAATAATATCCTTCTCCGCAACCGGCATCAACCAAAAAGAAATCGTTGCGCAAATACTTTTCACAAATTCGTTTGATTTCATCCGCGAGAGGAAGATAATACTGTTTATTCAAAAAAGCAGTTCTGTCATTAACAGCTTCCTTGGAATCGCCTCTCCCGCCCGATCGGTAAGAAAGATCAACGTACCCCGAAGAAGATAAATCAAAGCAATGGCTCTTTTGTCCTTGCATTGGCTTGCAGCGATAACTTTTTCCGTCAACATATAGCTCCGAGCCACATATCGGACATAATAAGAAATCTGTTGTAACCATTATCTTTCAACTTTTATTAATTTAGCGTGGATGGCATATCTACCGTCTTCATTTCCTAGAATGCAAGTAGAAAGCGTGATAATAATATCGTCTTTGGAAAAACTGACATCATCTCTGTGATAAAGTGATTTAGCTTCGCGTTCATAAAGAAAGCTTACAAATTCATCGTCAGTTGCAAAATACGTTCTGAAATATTTATCGTATTTATCAGTAGGATAAGCCGAAAAAACTCTGAATGTATAATGGCCGTCGAAAGTAGTAATTTCTATATCGTTGTCCGTATTCATAAAGAAATTCACATCGTCAACGAATTTTGTGGCATCGCAAAACATAGAGCCGTTAAACATATTATGTCCGTAAATTATGATATTACGGTTGTTTTCGATATTCTTATTATTTCTGAAATCTATAAATATTGCGCCTACTGCCAAAGGATGACCGTCGAAGCCGTGAGTAAGATAAAAATCATTATCTTCACATTGAACCATCGGATAACTGATCTTCGTATTCGGAATATGAATAAAACCGTAAGTATCTTTATTCTTTGTATCGCGCCACTCTTGAATTTTTGCAAGCAATTTTTGGAACTTTGCACTTGTCACGTCTTTAACGATACCGTCGGCAGCGGGAACATAAACCGGACTGCCATTTAACAAAACGTCATGATAACTGCTCAAAGGCATATCGGAGGTAGAAAGAACCATATTGGTTACGCCCGAGTCCGTAAAGCTGTTGAGAAGTGACATATAGTCGTCCTTGATATCTTCATAAAGCTCCTCGCCCTTGCCGTAATCAGAAACAATTACAAACAGCTCGGAAACACAGTATGCAAATACACATATACAAATAAAAATCATAAAAAATCGATAAGCTTTAAAAGCGGAAAAATCAGCTTTAAAAGTTCTTTTTCTATGAGGAGGTACTACGTCGTCAAGCTTGAGAGTGTCGAGCGAATCAATAAAATCGTCATTTGGGGTTTGTGCGGCATTTACGAAATCTTTTTTATCTGACATTCGTGAGCCTCCTTTCCGGTCTTACAAAATTATTTTTTATACTATTATATTACAAATATGTACTAAATACAAGATATTGAATTCTTTTTTTAAGAAATTTATACACTTAGTACACAAATCCCGTCGGATTTTGAGGAAATATCCGACGGGAAATACACTCGTTATATTGTGATAGATTAATTTACTTTAAGTTCGAACCAAAAAGTAGTTCCCTTTCCTTCTGCTGACTCAACACCGTAAGAAGCTGAATGAAGACGCAAGAGCTTGCTGACTATCGAAAGACCGATGCCACTTCCAACAATTGCGCGCTTATGAGATTTTTGCTCGGTGTAGTATCTATCCCATATTTTTTCGATATCATCTTTGGAGATTCCTTCACCCGAATCGGTTATGGAAATACGAACGGTTTGATCCGATACAAGAGTTTGTTTAATTATAACTGTCTTGTCTGTGCCTGTATAGTTTATTGCGTTATTAAGCAAATTATAGATGACTTGAAGAATCATACCTTCGTCGGCTTGAATCTCTACGTTTTCAGATGCTTTAAATTCAATAACATATCCATAACGGCGAACCAGCTCGCTGTAGCGGTTAATCGTAGCACTGATTGATTCCGTAAGATTGATAACTCTGAAATTGGGTTCTAGACAATCCGAGCTGTATTTCGAAAAACCAAGCACGTCGTTGACAAGAGTAGTAAGTCTTTTCGTCTCGTCTATAATATATTGACAATTTTCAGGAGAGTTTTCCCCCGGAATATCGCGCATCATTTCGGCATATCCGCTAATCAACGTCAGAGGGGTACGCAAATCGTGCGATACGTTGGCAATCAACTCCCGCTGAAATCTTTCTGTTTTAGATATTTCACCAACCGCATAATTGAGCGCATTTGCCAGTCTTTGAGTCTCATTGTATCCCTCTTCTTCAAATACCGCAGTATGTCCTATCTCAGCCATACGTTCCGCTTCTGCAGTCATCTTCTCCAAAGGACGCGAAATCTTCCTTGAAAAAGCCCACGAAAAAATTACGGTTAATAGCACGATCAAGGCGGCAATGTAGCCAAATTGGACGTTTCGGGTTTGCTGTACAGTGCTGATCGGTGTAAATTCAAGGTTGATAAATACAGCAAAACGATCATTTTGCGAATTCAAAACCGACTTGACAGCAACCGCTACAACAAGCTCCCGTGCATCAAAATCGCTTTGAAGCGGGAATTCAGCTACTAAGCCCTCTCCAGGCCCACCTTTCATTTTCCCTCTTTTATCACCGATTGTAAGGGCATAGCGGTGAGTTACGGCTCCCCCGGATTCAACCGCTTCTGCATAATAAGCGTCAAGCGATGAACTGTCTACATAATGAATGATGCAAGTCGGAGAAACCTCCTTATTAACGATCGGATCTCCAAGTGCTTCGTTTACAACTTCATAAACGGAAATACAAACATCGTACTGTGATGCCAAATCGCCGCATATTGAATCAAGGTCTTCGCTGTCAATGCATTTTTCAATAGATGAGAGAACCTTATCGAGCTGGCTAAGCTTTGTTCTTTCATAAAAGAAATCAAGAAGCAGGACTTGAAATATCCAAATCACAGCTAAAATCAGTAAAACAAAAACAGTAAAACCTAAGATCAGATGAGTGCGTATTCCACCCTTAGCTTTGAAATCAGAAGCAGAACGCTTTTTGTTATGTTGTTTCATTATTACTGATCAGATCAAATTTCTTTGTGATCTTCCCTTCCAAACGATATCCGATTCCGCGAAGCGTAACAATAAGCGATGAATATCTGCCGAGAGATTTGCGGAGAAGCTTGATGTGAGTGTCCAGCGTTCTGGCGTCACCGTAAAAATCATATCCCCATACCTCACTGATCAGCTTTTCTCGCGAAAGAGCGATATTGTGATTCAAAAGCATATAGAAGAACAATTCATACTCCTTGGGCGACATATTGATCCGATTTCCGTCAATATAAACGATCCGAGCAGTAATATCTGCCTTCAGCATACCGTCATCAATTTCCATAATTTCATGCGGATTTGCTAAAGCTTCAGAAGAGGTAACGTTAGAATCCACTCTTTTCATAACAGCTTCGATTCTGAGTATAAGCTCTCGGGGAGAAAACGGCTTAACCACGTAATCGTCAATACCGAGATTAAAACCGTTAATCTTGTCATATTCCTCCCCACGGGCTGAAAGCATTATTATGGGAACGTTGCTCGACTTCCTGATCTCCCTGACTGCAGAAAATCCATCAAGCTCGGGCATCATAATATCCATAACAATGATATCTATACTTTGAGAATGAAAAACCTCTATGGCTTCCATTCCGTCAGAGGCTTCGATTACCTCATGGCCTCCGAATTCCGCATATTTCTTAATGAAAGAACGGATACCGTCTTCATCATCAACTACCAAAATTTTATACATCTGTTTTACTCCCAAGAAATCAAAGGCTCGAATCCTGCTGTGCACCTTCCGGGATATATTCGATGAGCTTGATTTTCAATTCGTAATATTTCCTGTCGCGCTTGATTCTTACAACAACTTCATCACCTATTACATTTGAAGAAATGCTGAATGAAACATCGTCAAGGTCAACTATTGAATAACCGTTAACACTGACTATAATATCATTTGTTTTCAATCCATATTTCTCAATGTCAGCGGATACGATAACCTGTGCATAGATGTCTCCGAAAATACCGGCACTGTACTGCACTTGCTTCAAGGGTATACCGAGCGACGGTCTTCCCGAAACATAACCGTTCGTTATCAGCTGTTTAGCAATATCCCAAGCTGTATCCACGGGAATGGCGAAGCTGATACCTTCAACACCCTGCCCGCTGGTTTTTGCATTTACAACGCCTACAAGTCTGCCGTAGAGATCAAAAAGTCCTCCGCCGGAGTTTCCGGGGCTTACTGCGGCGTTTGTCTGAAGCAAGGTCATGCTTCCATTGCCTTCCATTACAACCTCGCGTGCAAGAGAGCTGATAATTCCGTTTGTCACGGTACCTCCGAGCTCACCAAGAGGATTTCCTATAGCGATTACAGCTTGTCCGAGGCGAAGATTGGATGCCGTTCCTATAACCGCAGGAGTAAATTCCTTTCCGGACTCGGGTGTTATGGAAATTACCGCCACGTCAGTTTTACTGTCAGTGCCTATCAAAACAGCTTCATACTCACTTCCATCCGTAAGTCTTACGATTATATTCGACGCACCCTCTATAACGTGATTGTTTGTGATGATATATCCCCCCGTCGAAATAATAACGCCACTTCCTGCGCCGCTGACAACGTACTGAGAATATCCTCCAAAGCCGCTTTTAACGGTTTCCGTGGTTATTTCAACGACAGAATCTCTGACAGCCTCAATTGCCTCTTCCATCGCCATCGGCTGCCCCGGCAAAGTGGCGGACTCTGTACGCGGCGGTTCGTTTTTATCAATATATGATCTGTCGTCTTCAGGCTTCGGCTTAACCAAATCGATTTGAGCTTGGGTTTCGGCAGAATGTGCAACAAAATATTCGTTAGCAAAATAAGCAGCTATAAAGCCCGAAGCGAATGAAGCTAATATGCACAGAACAAGTATGACAGCAGCGAACGGAATAGCAAGCTTCAAAACTCCTGAAGAACTTCTTGAGGGCTTTTTTTGATTATCAGCACCCAAATTATCCTGAGCAGTTTTATTCGCACCGCCAGATTGATACCTATCTATCGTATACCCGCTGTTTGTCTGATCGGGACTGTAAATCACGCCGTGAACTACATTTTCTGCAGCATCATTTTTGCTTTCACATTCATCCTTCTGATTTTGATCATTTAGTCTATCGAAATCGTTAATCATAACAAATCTCCTTTCATAATTCTTTTATATTATAATACCGAAATGTGACGGCTATATGATAACTCGATAAAAATATGTTGAATGAAATCCATTTAAAACAAAATTCAAAGTTTTTATTGTAATGTATAAATAAATATGATATAATTTAAGTATAACAATAACGGAGTTTGAAGATATGAAACGAATCACTGAAATAATCCGAAAAAACGGAGCCGCTGAGGTTGGGGTTCTGCCCTACAATGAATGCGAAATTATCAATCCTCATCTTGCAAACAAGCTTCCGTTCATTCCAAAATCTGTTTTTATAGGAATCGTGCCATACTATACTCACCACTGCGATAATCCTCACACCATTTCGGCATATGCTTTGGCATATGACTATCACAAGCTTCTTTTCGATATTTGTAATAAAACCATAGAAGACCTAAAAGAAATATATCCCGAATCACATTTTGCAGGCTTTGCGGATCATTCCCCAATAAACGAAAAGCTTGCTGCCGCAAAATCAGGCTTGGGAATCATAGGGGACCATAGCCTTTTGATTACCGAAAGATACTCTTCATTTGTTTTTCTATTCGAAATTATTTCTGACCTTGAATTTGACGCGCCCGTCTTCGATATCAAATACTGTGAACACTGCGGAGCGTGCAAAAACGCTTGCCCCGCAAATATCAGCGACAAAAAAACTTGTCTTTCCGCAATAACGCAAAAAAAGGGAGCGTTAACCGAAGATGAAATCGATTTAATTAAAAGCACAGGATTTATATGGGGATGTGATTTGTGTCAGCTTGCTTGCCCTCATACATTAAATGCCATTTCCCAAAACACAATCTACTCTGATTCGTTGTGGTTTAACTCTAATATAATCGCGTCCCCAAGCGAAAATACCGTTGAGGACACAAGCGATTTTAATATGCGCGCCTACAGCTGGCGCGGACCGAAAACTATTTTAAGAAATATCCTTATTTTGAACAAACAATCTCAAGAGGACTACGATGATTAAATTTATATACGGAAATCCCGGAACGGGAAAAACCGAGGAAATATTCAAAATGCTCGAGAGAGACGCTGCGGTAAAACAAAAAGCGATTCTTATCGTACCCGAGCAAATGACAGTATCTGTAGAGCGCGAGCTGTTGTTGCGACTTCCCGCTTCTGCTCAGCTTTACGTTGAGGTTCTGAATTACACGCGCCTTGCAAACAAATTATTCCGAGAGTATGGCGGCATAGACTATAATTCAGCCACTCGCGGACTTCAAAAGCTGTTAATGTGGAAGACTTTATTGATTTCCGCACCTTTACTTTCCGAATATTGCAGATCAGGTGATGATGACATTGCTCTGGCGGATTCATTTTTAGCTACCTATAACGAACTCACAGCCGCAGGAGTATCTCTTGACGATTTAGAAAAAATAGCAGCAAGAGGAAACGATTCCACTTTGACAAGAAAAATCAAAGATATTGTCACTATAAGCTCGATATATTCCTCGCTTCTTTCTTCGAGTTACTCTGACACCAACGGAGAATTAGTGCGTTTGTGCGAGCTTTTGAAGCGTATCGATTGCCTTAAAGGCGCAAACGTATATTTTGACGGATTTTCGAGCATAACAGGAATCGAGCATGCCATAACAAAACAGATTTTTGCGCAAGCAGATAATTGCGCCATTACTTTAAATCTACCTTCGCAAAGCTACAAGGGACTTGATACTGTATCTATAAAAAGGTTTTCTGACAAATTGCGCGCCGATTGCGCATCTTTAGGATTAAAAAGCGAAACGGTATCTCTCCAACAAAACCGCAGAACCGCTTCAACACGTTTATCATACCTTTCTTCAAATTTGTGGGAAATGACCACTTTACCGCTCTCTTCAGATGACTCAATTCAAGATAAATCTATATCGCTGTACAGAGCGGCTGACATTTATGACGAATGCGAGTATGCTGCAGTTCTTGCGAGAGAGTTAACCGAACAAGGCTACCGTTACAATGAAATAGCAATAATAGCAAGAAATGCGGATAAATACAAAGGAATTATCGAGCCTGCTCTTGAAAACCTTGATATACCTTATTTTATCTCAGAAAAAACAGACTCTTCACTTTGTCCCATAGCAAAGCTTATACTCTCCGCGTTAAGGGTGACGATCAGGGGTTGGCAGCGAAACGATGTTATCTCACATCTTAAAACAGGGTTATGCGGTATTTCGCCGCGCGAGGCTGATATATTTGAGGAATATACCTCAAAATGGAACATCAGCGGCACAAAATTCACATCCCCTGAGCCTTGGAATATGAATCCCGACGGTTATACCACTCAAAAAACAGAGCGCGGTGAGCAGGCACTCTTAATCGCAAATTCTGTTAAGAATAATTTTATTTCAAAGCTGATCGCCTTTTCATCTGAGCTCAAATCTGCTTCCAACTGCAAAGAAATGTGTCTTGCAACTATAAATTACCTTGAAGAGATAAACGTTAAGGAGTCGTTGAAAAATCTCGCAGAAAAGTACCTGTATCACGGTAAACAGCGGCAGGCGGCTGAATGTGTCAGAATGTATGACGTTGTAATTGATGCACTTGACTGTGTTTGCGATGCCTTTTCCGACTACGAGAAGTTTGATCTTTCAAAATTCTATGTTGCAATAAAGACAGCATTGGAAGAAGCCGATCTAGGTTCAATTCCTACTTCTATGGATGAGATTACTATCGGCTCAGCAAATATGCTTCGAGCTGATAATATCAAATGTGCTATTTTGTTAGGTGCATGCGACGGCGAATTTCCGTCAAACGTACAAGATGCGGGACTTTTGAATGATGCTGACCGCGAATACTTAATAAACCATAAGATCGTATTGTCAGGAGATAAAGAAATGCGTGCTTCGGATGAACTCTTTTTCTTCCGACGCGCCGCTTCTTCTCCCTCGGAAAGGTTAATCATATTTACTCGGGCAGACACCGAACCATCTATAGCCTTTTCACGAGTCAAAAAACTTTTCAGCGATGTAAAGACAGTCGAAACAGCCGCAGAAACTCTGCCACGATTCAAATCCGTAAAGATTATATCAGAATACTTGCCGCTTTATGCAGGCACCGATCTTGGAGAAGCGCTTAAAAGATTGGCACTTGAGAATACATCTGAAGATCAATTACCATTCATTTCGCATGCTTATCCCGTTACCGCAGAAAACGACTGTGTAACTCCTGCTACGATAAATAATTATATTGGAAACGAGCTGAGGTTAAGTCAATCAAAAATCGAAGAATTCGTAAAGTGCAAGTTCGCGTATGCTTGCAAATACTATCTTAAGTTAAACGATACAAAACGCATAACTTTCGCTTATAACAACATAGGAACGCTTGTTCATACCGTGCTTGAAAAATTCTTGTATTTCGTATACGTAAACAACAAGGGGGTTCATCCCGATGAAGCCCAAAAGTCTAAAATAATCGACAGCATCATCTCTGCATATATTGAAGAGTTGATTCCGAGTAAAGAGAAGACCAGCGCACGCCTGAATCATCTTATCGAAAGACTGAAAAAACTGTCAACTCTCATCCTTGACGATCTATTGGCGGAATTATCCGACAGTTCTTTTGTACCGACCTTTTTTGAGTTACCAATCGGAACTTCAAAAGTACCTTCTATTACAATCAGGCTGAAAGACGGTAAACGCATTTCAATAAACGGTATCGTCGACAGAGTGGATATTTTTGAAAACAACGGCAAAACTTATGTACGGGTTATTGACTACAAAACAGGTAATAAAACATTTTCTCTTTCTGATATCGCAGAAGGAACAAATCTGCAATTATTGATATATATATTCTCGTTAACAAGCCAAAGCTCTTCTCATTTGTTCAACGGAGGAGCCGCCGAGCCTGCAGCAATTACATACATTTCAGCCAATTCATCAAAGATCAAATCTCAAAGATTCAATGACTCGAGCGAGTCGATCAATGCAGCAACAAACGAAATCAAGCGATCCGGGCTTATACTTGACGATTGTGACGTAATTTCTGCAATCAGCAAATCTCAGAATAGCAGATTTTTGATGGCATCTGCAAGGAAAAAATCAACGGTATCAAAAGAATCGCTTGACTTAATTTATGAAGAAGTGTGCGACGTTCTACAATCTATCGGTGACGAAATAATGACCGGAAATGCCAACGCCGTACCCAAAAACGGATCAGACACTTGCAAATACTGCCCTTATTCGCACGTTTGCAGAATCTCAAGAAAAGATCAGAATTAAACCTAGGAGAATAAAATGGATTTCACAAAATCCCAGCAAACCGCTATAGACTTGCGCGACAGGAATATCCTCGTTTCTGCAGCTGCAGGATCGGGAAAAACCGCCACGCTTACAGAACGCATTTTGCGACTTTTGACGGACGAAAACAATCCCGCCGACATAGATTCTATGCTCATTGTCACGTTCACGAGAGCCGCAGCGGGAGAGCTAAGAACGCGAATATCCAGAAAGCTCGGTGACGCTCTTGCAGATGATCCCGCAAATACACACATTGCCAGGCAAATCACTGCGCTTCCCTCTGCAAAGATCTGCACGATCGACTCATATTATCTCGATTTGATCAAAAACAACTTCCAAAAATTAGGTATTCCCGCACGATTCAGATTAGCTGAGGAAACCGAGTTGCAGATCATGCGATATGAAATAATGAACGCCGTTATTGAGAGAAGATATGAAACAGATTCGGATTTCAGTCCTTATGCAGATGAAATTACAACCGCAAAGGGCGAAAACCAATTGGCGGAAATTTTGCTGAACATTTGGTTCAAGATAAGATCCTCTCCCGACGGCACACAGATTCTTGAAGACAGCGTTCGAAAATATATACAATATTCCGACCAAGACCTCTTCTGCACACCTATAGGAAAGGAGCTTCATAAGGCAGTCGTCGAAAGCGTCCAATACTTAATCAATAGAACTAATCGTATTTTGCAAATGCTTACAGACGAGCCGGCAGCAGCGCCTTACGGTAAAGCCGTATCATCCGACCTGGATTTTCTCAATCAATTTATGTTGTCTTTGAATAAGCATTCATATCTTGAGGCAAGAAAAGTCTTATTTGATTATTCTCCCATTTCATTGGGAAGAATTTCGAGCGGAGCGAAAAGCGAAGTAACAGAGACAATCAAAGAGGAACGCAGTGATATCAAAGAGCGAATTTTAAAGTTTCGCGAAAAAGAGTTTTGTGCTCACCCTGACGATTTGCCATACATTTGTAAGAAAAGTGCGCAAATGTGCTTAAAAACAAAGGAATTGCTTGATGACTTCATCAGCGCTTACCAAACGGAGAAATCTTCAAGGTCAATTTGCGAATTTTCGGATCTAAGTCGGTATGCGCTTCAGCTGCTTATAGATGATAGTGGCAATCCTACTCAGACTGCGATTGAGGAACAAGGTAAATATCAGCACATTTTTGTTGATGAATATCAGGACACCGACAATATCCAGGATCTGGTTTTCAAAACGATATCCAAGGGAAATAATCTCTTTTTCGTTGGTGATATCAAGCAGAGTATATACTCCTTCCGCGGCGCTAATCCAACGGTTTTCGCCTCATACCGAAAATCTTACTTGCCTGCAGAGAGCAACAAAGATATTCCCGATATTCCGCTTTCTGTATTTATGTCTGAAAACTTCCGTTGCTCACCAAATATCATACACTTCACAAATTCGGTTTGCTCATATCTCTTCAGAGAAACCGAGGGAGAAGGCTGTGGTATCGGATACGTTGCAGAAGACGATCTGATCGCCTCAAGAGGCGAGCCGACAAGCACCGATAAAGTAAGGGTTGTGCTTTTAGATAAAGATAATGAGAGCGATTCTGATAATTCGGAATATTCTTTCGTCATTTCCGAAATTCGTTCTATGCTCAAGAACAAAATGAAGCCCGACGGTGAGCCTTATTTGCCACGTGATATTGCAATCCTGACAAGATCAAACAAGGAAGCGTCCGCTATGGCAAATGCATTGGCTCAGGCGGGAATTCCGCATGCTAACAGTACAGGAAACGATCTGTTTGAAAATCCGGAAGTTCTTTTAATGCTTTCGCTTCTTTCCGTGTCCGATAATCCACAGCGAGATATCCCCCTTGCCGCAGTTTTACGTTCACCTATATTCCGATTCAGCCTCGACGACCTCATCAACGTACGAATCGGGCGACAAAACATGTCGCTTTTTGATGCCGTGGAAGAATATTCTCTTTCCGAGGAATCTTCGCAGGAACTTAAATTAAAATGCACCTCAGCCATCGAAAGAATCTCATATTACCGCACAGAGGCAGAATCCTTACCCGTTCATATATTTATGAAGTTTTTGTGGAAAGACACTTCGGCTCTTTCCTTTGCGGGATCTGATAAAAGTTCGCAAAAACGAACGCCGATCGAAAGAAGAAGAAATCTTCGTAAATTTTATGAATACGCAAGAAGATACGAAGCGTCGTCATACAAGGGTTTGCATGATTTTGTAGAATACATAAACGGAATAATCAGCCAAAACACTAAAATTTCAGATGAAGATGCTGTAACCGACAATACCGTCAGAATCATGACGGTACACAAATCCAAAGGATTGGAATTTCCTGCGGTATTTTTGATCGGTTGTTCAAAAAGCACTAACGCAAAGGATTCGCGATACGGTATGATCTTTGAGCCTTCTTGCGACGTATCTCTTGCTTTCAAAGTTTCAGACTCCACAGGCTTCGGACAGTTAGATACTCCCTTCAGGGTAGCTCTATCAAACAAGGTGGCTGAGCTTTCGTCAGAAGAAGAAATACGCATTCTTTACGTTGCACTTACGCGAGCTCGCGATAATTTATGCATAATCGCTTCCGGCAAGGAAGATAATTCTAAAAAGGTTATCGCTGAAGCTTCCGGGAAAGCTGCTTTAGGCGGCAGACTGACTGTTCTCGGTTCTTCGAGCTGGATTGATAGGATAATGCTCGGACTCATGGCAGATATTCGATCGGAATTTTATCAGATTGAAACTCCCTCTGCTACCGTTAACACCGAAGATTATGATCGTAATTGTGAAACATACGTACCTGACGAAAACGAAATTGAAAATCTTTGTAATCAAATCAGACCTTCCCTCAACTTCAGGTACGAAAATTCCTATAATTCGCTGATCCCCGCCAAGGTCTCCGTCTCTCGGTTATATCCCGAAATGCTAAACGAAACCGATGATTCTTACGATATTACAAAGAAAATTGAATCTATGGAACCTCGCAAGCCAAGGTTTATAGGCGGTGAGGCAACCTCAGCGGACAAGGGAACTGCAACTCATCTATTCCTGCAGTTTTGTGATTTTTCAAGGCTTAAGCCCTGCTTATCATCCGTAAATGAAGAAATTGCACGTTTGATAGAGTTGAAGTTTTTACCTTCAAATATTACCGAGCTGATCAGGGCGAATGAAATTGCCGCCTTCGCATCTTCAAGGTTCTTTAATACCATTTTGAATGGCAAAAAGATCCACAGAGAGTTTCGTTTCAACGTATTCTTGCCTGCAGAAGATTTTACAGATATTCCCGAGCAAAAAATTATATTCTCGGGAGAAAAAATATTGGTACAAGGCGTTATTGACTTATGTCTCGAGGATGCGGACGGAAATCTGATTCTATGCGACTATAAGAGCGACCGTCTGAGTCGTGAAGCTTTAAACGATCGCAACCTCGCTAAACGATTTTTGTCCGAGCGACACGCAAAACAATTGAAATATTATGCTCAAGCCTTAGAAGTGATTATGGACAAAAAACCTGATAAAATCTATATCTATTCTCTCGCGTTTGGAGATGCGATAGAAATAGACGTCTGAAAGAAATTCGAAGACACTCTATGAACCAATCCGTTAAAATCGGAAATTGAATATCTCCTCCTATGGTAGAACAGAATCAAATCTATTTGACCATAGGAGGAGTTTTTTATCTGCGCGTTACATTATATTCACGTTATATAACAAAACCGACACCGCTTGAAAAGCGGTGTCGGTTAGTTAAATATAATATTTTTCTACTTTTTCTATGCAGTAGGGGAATTTCTGTCAAAATACCGGAAAGAAATTCTGAAATTATAAGCTTGCGCAAACTTTCATTACATAATCGCCGAAATCCTTGCAGCTTGCGCCGTCGCGTCTTCCGGTGATCTTGAGCTCTGCGTCGGGTGCGGTACAAATATCAAGTGCCTTTCCGAGCTTCTTCGCCTCATCTACGAAACCAATGTGTTTGAGAAGCAGCTCTGCGGCACGGAGCATACTCGAAGGATTTGCATAATCGCCGTCACCGCGCTCGATCATTCTCGGAGCAGAGCCGTGGATCGCCTCAAACATCGCGTATCGGCTACCGATATTTGCGCTTCCCGCGGTACCTACGCCGCCCTGAAGCTGTGCCGCCTCATCGGTAATGATGTCACCGTAAAGGTTGGGGAGCAAGAATACTTGGAAATCAGAGCGACCTCTCGTGTCAACGAGCTTTGCGGTCATAATGTCGATGTACCAATCTTCTACGGTAAGAGTAGGATATTCCGCAGCAGCAATATTTCTTGCTATACGAGCAAACTTTCCGTCAGTCTTCTTCATAATGTTTGCCTTAGTAACAACCGCTACGTTAGTCTTACCGTTCTTTACCGCAAAATCAAACGCCATACGCGCAATTCTTTCACAGCCGGCGTCGGTAGTTACCTTAAAGTCACAGCAAAGGTATTCGGGTATCTCTACACCTCTGCTTCCGAGAACGTATTCACCCTCGGTATTCTCTCTGAAGAACGTCCAATCCACACCTTCCTCGGGAATTGCTACGGGACGTACGTTAGCAAAGAGATCGAGTTCTCGTCTCATAGCAACGTTAGCGCTTTCAAGCTCCTTGGCTCCGGTTCCTCCCTTGGGAGTTGTTGTGGGACCCTTGAGGAGGACGTGGCAATCCTTGATCTCAGCAAGAACATCTTCGGGAATAGCTTTACCGCATGCGATTCTGTTCTCGATTGTAAGACCATTGATATCTCTGAGCTCGACCTTACCAGATGCTACTGCATCCTTGAGCAGGTATTCAAGAACTCTGCGAGCCTCTGCGGTAATGATCGGACCTATGCCGTCGCCACCGCAACAGCCGATAACGATCTTATCGAGTTTAGCGTAATCGACTGCCTCGGGAGCATTCTTCATCATTTCTGCACGAGCATACTGCTCTCTGAGAAGCGTTTCAAACTGCGCTACCGCTTCATTAATATACTGTTCGTTGTTCGCCATAGCAATTAACCTCACTTGTTTTTAGCAGTAGCGGCAATAAGACCGCCTGCAAGAATAATTTCAATCTGTCTATCGGAAAGAGCACACTCAAGCTCGATGGAATCGCCTGTGTTCTTATCCTTGAGTATATACTTACCGCTCTTAACGCTTTCAAACATACAGCTGATGGAAATATCATCGCCCTCGGAGATCTTATCGTAATCATCAGCATTTACAAATGTCAGAGGAATAATACCAGCATTAATAAGGTTATCCTTATGGATACGTGCAAAGCTCTTTGCAACGACTGCCTTAACGCCGAGGTAAAGAGGAACGAGAGCCGCGTGTTCTCTTGAAGAGCCCTGACCGTAGTTGGAGCCGCCAACGATAATGCTTCTTCCCATAGCCTTTGCTCTCGCGGAGAATTCGGCATCGCATACGTTGAAGCAGAACTCGCTCATCTTGGGAATGTTTGAACGGTACGGAAGAATAGCCGCACCCGCGGGCATAATGTGGTCGGTGGTAATATTATCGCCAACCTTAAGGGAAACGGCAACGTTAAGCTCATCCTCAAGAGGCGTGGTATCGGGATAAGACTTGATATTGGGACCCTTGATAACTTCGGCTGTCTTAGCTTCCTCAACGGAAAGAGGAGGAATTACGCCGCTGTCATCAATTATAAATGAATCAACCTTAATATTGGGGTACTCACCGAGTGTTCTCGGATCAGTGATCACACCTGTAATTGCGGATGCTGCCGCAACTTCGGGAGATACAAGATATACGCCTGCATCTCTAGTGCCGCTTCTGCCCTCAAAGTTTCTGTTGAAGGTTCTAAGGGAAACGCCCTTGGATTCGGGAGAGAATCCCATACCTATACAAGGACCGCAAGCGCATTCAAGAAGTCTTGCGCCGGAATTGATGATATCAGTTAGCGCACCACTGCTTGACATCATACTGAGAACCTGCTTTGAACCGGGCGAAACAGACATTCCAACCTCGGGAGAAACAGTCTTTCCCTTAAGAATTGCCGCAACAGTATACATATCAACGGCAGAAGAATTGGTGCAAGAACCTACACAAACCTGAGTAACGGGAGTGCCGGCAATCTCGCTGATTTTTTTAATATTATCGGGAGAATGAGGACAAGCAGCCATAGGCTCGAGCTCCGAAAGATTGATATCAATCACTCTGTCGTAAACGGCATCGGGATCAGAATATACGGGAGTAAAGTCATCTTCTCTGCCCTGCGCTCTTAAGAAATCCTTGGTAATCTCGTCGGCGGGGAAAATAGACGTGGTAGCACCAAGCTCGGCTCCCATATTGGTTATAGTCGCTCTCTGAGGCACGGTAAGCGTCTTAACGCCCTCGCCGCCCCATTCAATGATCGCGCCAACTCCGCCCTTTACAGAAAGAATACGGAGTATCTCAAGGCTTACGTCCTTGGCGGTAACCCAAGGAGAAAGCTTACCGGTAAGATTAACCTTGAACATCTTCGGCATTACCATACAGTAAGCACCTCCGCCCATTGCAACGGCAACGTCAAGACCGCCTGCTCCGAACGCGAGCATACCGATACCGCCTGCGGTAGGAGTATGGCTGTCAGAACCGATAAGAGTCTTTCCCGGAACGCCGAATCTCTCAAGGTTAACCTGATGACAAATTCCGTTGCCGGGGCGCGAGTACTGAATACCGTACTTTGCAGCGGCAGTTCTGATAAATCTGTGGTCGTCAGCGTTCATAAAACCCGACTGGAGTGTATTGTGATCGATATACGCTACGGAAAGCTCGGTTTTTACACGGTCGATGCCCATAGCCTCAAACTCGATATACGCCATAGTACCGGTGGCGTCCTGAGTGAGAGTACGGTCGATCTTTATTGAAATCTCGCTTCCGGGCGTCATATCACCCGATACGAGATGTGCGCTAATTATCTTTTCAGCTATTGTTTTCGGTGTCTTCATTTCATTCTTCTTCTTTCTGGAAGGTTACAATAAGTTTTTCAAGCTCTGCGGTAGAGATAACGGTCGTTCTGCCCTGAGCATACTGCTCGTCGACCCAAGCCTTGATCTTTGTTACAAGAGGATCGCGCTTGTTGACCATTTCGTCACCCGTCAAGCGATAATGACCGTTGATCCAATATGCAATTCCGGCAGCACCCGAGGTCGAGCTTACGGTTACGCCCGCAGGTCTGTTAAGGATTGCGCCTGTATCAAAGATGTTGTAAATTTCCTCGTCCTTGAGCATTCCGTCTGCGTGGATTCCCGCGCGAGTCTTATTAAAGTCTTCGCCTACGAAGGGAGTCATGGGCGGAATGTGATAATTCATTTCTTTGGTGAAGTAATCGGCAATTTCGGTAATAACCGTGGGATCCATACCGTCGAGCGATCCGCGGAGCGACGCGTATTCGAATACCATAGCCTCGAGCGGTACGTTACCCGTTCTCTCGCCTATGCCGAGCAACGAGCAGTTGACGGCGCAAGCACCGAAGAGCCAAGCGCAAGTAGCGTTTGCGACACCCTTGTAGAAATCGTTGTGACCGTGCCATTCAAGCTGTTCGCTGGGAACGTCGGAATAATGCTGCAGACCGTAAATGATACCGGGAACGCTTCGAGGAAGGGCGACTTCGCTATAAGGTACGCCATATCCCATAGTATCGCAAGCTCTGATCTTGACAGGGATTCCCGCTTCACGCGACATTGCCTGAATTGCGTTGACAAAAGGAACTACGAAGCCGTAGAAATCTGCACGAGTTATATCTTCAAAGTGACATCTCGGACGTATTCCCATCTCGAGAGCTGCGTGGATAGTCTTAAGGTAATGGTCCATAGCCTGGCCGCGCGACATACCGAGCTTTTTGAAAATATGATAGTCGGAGCAGGAAACGAGAATTCCCGTTTCTTTGATTCCGAGATCCTTGACTAATTTAAAATCCTCAAGGCTCGCTCTTATCCAAGTGGTTATTTCGGGGAATTCAAGGCCGAGCTCCTGGCAAGCGTGTAACGCCTTTCTGTCGTTTTCGCTATAAACAAAAAATTCGGTTGCCCTGATTATTCCATTAGGACCTCCGAGCTTATTTAGTAGCTTAAACAGATCAACAATCTGCTTTGGGGAATAAGGAGCCTGCGACTGCATTCCGTCCCTAAAAGAAGTGTCAGTAATCCAAATATCGTGTGGCATACCCAAAGGAACTCGGCGATGGTTAAACGGAACCTTTGGAATTTCCGTATAAGTATATATTTCGCGATACAGATTAGGTTCATCTATATCCTGTAACTGATATCTATATGACTTCTGCTCAAGCAGATTAGACTTTTTTGAAATCTCTATCATCACAATACCTCCGTAATTTTTTAATATTATACTACATTTCAATTCAAATTGCAAGCCTTTTGATGAATTTTTTCATATTTTATTGATATTTTATGTTTTTAACGATTAATCTGCAACTTTTTGGCATTCATAATGCATTTCATTCCGTCATTTGACAATATTTGTTAACATTCTTTTCAATTCAATAAAACTAACTTCAAATATTTTTGCAAAAGGACTTGATTTTTCTGTAATTTTCTGCAATAATATATATACACTCAATACTCGGAGGTTTACTATGCTTAAAACAGACGGACTTCAATATCATATCAATTGCTATCCCGGCGACGTTGGCGGATACTGCATTCTGCCCGGCGATCCCGGCAGAGTGCCTAAAATTGCAGCTTATCTTGATGACGCGGAATTAATTTCGCAAAATCGGGAATATACCATATATACCGGATATTTATGCGGAGAAAAGGTCAGCGTTTGCTCAACAGGCATCGGCGGTCCATCAACCGCAATCGCTGTTGAGGAATTGGCTGCTTGCGGCGTGCATACATTCATAAGAATAGGAACTTGCGGCGGAATCTCAACAATGGTAAGAGCGGGCGACGTTGTTGTCGCGACCGGTGCCGTCAGACAGGATGGTACAAGCGGAGAATACGCACCATACGAGTTCCCCGCCGTTTCCGATCCCGATGTACTGTTTGCTTTGATAGAATCAGCCAAGGAACTTAAATTCCCCTACCATGCGGGAGTTGTTCAAAGCAAGGATTCTTTTTACGGTCAGCATAGTCCCAATAGAATGCCAACCGCTTCCGCTTTGAACGAAAAATGGGAGGCTTGGAAGCGTCTTGGCGTGCTAGCCAGCGAAATGGAGGCTTCTACCCTCTTTGTAGTCGGTGCCGCGCTCGGTCTCAGATGTGGTGCTGTATTTCACGTTGTGTGGAATCAGGAACGTTTTGAGCTCGGTTTAGATACCGACGCCGAACAGCAACACGATACAGATAAAGCAATCCAAACAGCTGTCAAAGCGATCGAAATACTTATCACTCAATAAAGCAAAAAGCCCCGTATTGGGGCTTTTTTAATTTGCTTATTCAATATCCTCGATAACTTCGGTAGCTCTATCCTCGAGAACGTCAGGATTTTCGATAAGCTTCTTAAAATATTTGAACGCGGATGCAAAATAAAATCCGTCACAGATTCTTTCATCCGTCACTGCTTTGATATCTATATAGCGCTTCTTGATCAAATTTCCGCATCTGTCATATTCAAAAGCAGTTCTCTTTCTTCCATATGACAAGAAAACGGGAAGGTTTCCGAAATCGTAAATGTGATGGTAAATCGGATTGATACCGAGTGATCCCATGCTTGTGACGATCATAGAGCCGTAGAAAGGCAGGAGATCCATAAAGGCTTTGGGAAGTATTCCAATATAGTCCATACACTTGATCACCCAAACAATAAAGCGGAGAACGAAGCCGGGAATATAGTTGAAGAACTTTATAAGCTTATCAAAAGAGGTCTGCGTATCGAGAGAGGCAATTGCATCGGTTGCGACTACGTTGAACTTCTCATAAACTTCATCAAGCGTATCGTCGGGCGAAAATTTAACCTTGATAACGGTGTCAGGCGCGCTCAGAGACATTTCCTTCTTGATCGTCATAACGAAAACGATCTCGTTTCTCGCATAAATCTTTTGTCCGCTTACAAATCTGTTGATAGCGGGACGCTGAGTAATCGTTCTCAAATACGCTGCCAGCAAAACGTGCAAAAAAGAAAAATTCGTCTTGCCTTCAAGAACCTTTTGTCTGCAAAGCGCATCCGCCTTCGATACTTCGATCTTGTCAGCAAAAGTATTCTGCGCATCGCTTCTGTTTTTCATTATATAGGGCATAAGCCTGTTCATAGGCTGCAGAGTCCGAAGCTTTCTTCCGTCAGAACGGTCACCGAGTCTGCGGCGGCGTTTTTTGTATATTACTTTTGCATTATCGTTGTCAACATTTTCAACAGACGTCTGCTTTTCAATTTTGGACATATATAAACCTACCTTTTCAATATTAATTTTTTAAATTATACATTATTTTTTAATCATTTGCAATAGTTTTTCAAGAAAATTTCAATTAATCAACGAAATTTGAACTTTATTACTTGAAAATAATTCTGATATGTGGTATACTTAAATCAGAAATAATAGGAGCGTTTATATGAAACAAGTACAAATATACACGGACGGCGCCTGTCGCGGCAATCCGGGCCCAGGCGGATGGGGCGCTATTCTCGTTTGCGGAGAGCACAAAAAGGAGCTTTCAGGCGGCGAACCGTCTACTACCAACAACAGAATGGAGCTGTTAGCTGCGATTTATGCTCTTGAGCAATTAAAATATCCTTGCTCTGTAACACTGACGACTGATTCAAAATATCTTTGTGATGCCATTATCAAGGGTTGGGCTATGCAATGGAAAAGAAACGGATGGAGACGAAGCAACAAAGAGCAAGCAGCCAATCCGGACCTTTGGGAGCGGCTTTTAGGATTGCTCGCAATCCATAGGGTCGAATTCGTTTGGGTAAAGGGGCATAACGGACACCCTTATAACGAAAGATGCGATGAAATGGCAACTCAAGCCGCCGATTCCTTCAAATAACAAATACGAGAAAACGCACACGTCAACCGTGTGCGTTTTCTTTTTTATCGCTCTGCTTTGCATAAAATCTTTGCACAGCTTCGGGAGTGATTCTCGAAAGCCAAACAAGCATAAAAACGAGCGCGAATACTCCCAGAATCGCGGTAATCGTAACCGTTACGGGATCCCATATAACACCTTCACCCAAAGTCGGAATAAGATATCCGCAAAAATCGTATATCGCGTGCAACAATACGCATATCCATATACAACCCGTATGCAACAGCACAATAGCGCACATTCCGCCAATCAGGAAGGAATAGCCGATCTGCAAAAGTACTCCGCCAATTCCGGCACCTGCAAACAAATTGAAAATGTGGATGCCTCCGAAAGCCGCGGAGGATATTACGGTTGCCCAGAATATACTTTTGCGCGTTGTAGCGCGATTTTCAAGTACAAAAGGAAGCAATACTCCTCTGAAAGCGAATTCCTCAAAAAGACCTATCATAAAAGCCTCGAGGGCAAAAATCACAATATACCAATTCGGTGCAGTAACGTATGCATCTCCGCTTATGACGCCTATGATCGGAAAGTTGTTGACAACAACGGCAAGCGGAACAAGAGTGCAAAGCAATACTTTTAGTCTGTTCTCTTTAACCAATCCGAATACGTTGTATTTCATATAAATTGCAAGCGGTATGAACACCAAGCAACCAACGAATCGGGTTGCGATAACACGAAATAAAGTATTTAGAGTCGGATCAGCAGAATATGAAATACCCGAAGACTCCAAAATTACGAGAGCAAGTGAAGGCACTGCTATCATAAAGCCGAACCAATTCTTTTTAACAAACTCACTAATTCTCATATTCCACCTTACTTCTTTTACTCATTCGCCAAGTATAGAAAAATATGATTCCCGAACCGATAAACAAGATCAAAGCGGTAAGCTGAGAGGGGGTAAGAAAGTCAACAACAGTGCTTCCACGGTAATCGTCTCTGAAATATTCAGCAATGAATCTCCAAACGCCGTACGTAAACATATAGATCGCCATAGTGCCCGGGATACGTTTATACACAAGCACAGCAAGGATTACGGCGAGCGAAAAGAGGAACAAAGATTCAAACAGTTGCATCGGCACGACTTTTGCATCCAATGCAACGTGATATATGCCGTACCACGCATCAGTCTCAGCTCCGTAACAGCATCCCGCCATAAGACAGCCGAGTCTGCCGAAGCCGTGTGCGGAAGTTATACAAACCGCTGCAATATCAAGAAGTCGAGGGAAATACTTAACGTTCTGCTTATCCTTGAAAACAAAATGACCGACGATAAAATACCCAATAAGGAAGACGGTAACACCGCCTACAAGGCCTCCGAGAAAGGTTGCGCCCGTTGATGTATTGATAACAAAAGGATCTCCGTCAAGCCAATTGTATATAGCTTGAAAAAGTACTGCGCTGCAATAGCCCAATCCGATAGCGCAAGCACCCGTCAGCAAAATGAAGTTAAACAGCTTAGCGCTCGTTTTATCATAGTCAGAAAAAATTCTGACTATCAAAAGCGCCGAAACAACTCCTATTGCCAAAAATATGTCATACAGCGTCATTCCGAAAATAATTTCATAAGGATACATAAATACACCTTCAATTCATATCAATTCGCATATTTCATAGCGAGATAAGCGTAAAATGCCGCGGCAGAGGTAAGAGAGCTTTCATCAAAATCAAAATCAGGAGTGTGGTGCTTATCTGCGAGGTTAGTGCCAAATAACATATATGTCGCCTTTCCGCCACATTCGCAAACCCTCGTCATAAACGAAGTACAATCTTCGCTTGCATTCAGGTCGGCGTAGTCATCAACTCTATTGAAAATGCCCGCTTCTTCTGCAAGCGCCTTGATTTCCGATGCGAAATCATTATCTGACAATTCAAATGACCGTGCTCTGCCTACGCAGGAAATTTCTGATTTTACATTATACATTAAAGCCGCAGATGAAATTATGCGTTCTGCGCACTCTATCATATAGTCGTTGATCTTTTGTGTCTGTCCGCGGGTCTCGAACTTGAGGATCGCGCGATCCGGTATCACGTTTCTGCCGCTTCCGCCGCTAATGACACCAACGTTAATTCTCGACGCACCCTCACCATGGCGCGAAATAGCGTGCAGAGCAAGAGTAGCCTGCGCCGCCGCAAGCAAAGCGTTATTACCCTCATGCGGTGCATTTCCTGCGTGTGCACTTTTGCCTTCAAAGGTCACGTCGAATTTAGTTGCACACAAAAATCCGCCGGTGGAAGCGCAAAGCGAACCGCTCTTGTCTGCGCCCAATCCGAGATGACCCGAAAAGAAATAATCAACGTCATCAACTATTCCTGCGGCGACCATAGCCTCCGCTCCTCTTACTCCCTCTTCCGCAGGCTGAAAGATCAGCTTTACAGTACCGGAAAATTCAGATTCATAATCCTTCAGAATCCGGGCAAGCGTTAAGCCGATGGCGGCGTGACCATCGTGACCGCAGGCGTGAGTCAAGCCCTCGTGAGTCGATCTGAAACCAAGTGTCATGGGAATATGATTTGAATTTTCGGATTCGGTAAGCTCATTGCAGTCAATATCAAATCTGAAAGCCACCACTTTTGAATTGCCGTTCTTTTTGCCTTTGAGTGTAGCAACGACAGCAGTATGGCCGCAATCAAGTAAATCGCACACGGCGGGATCAGCCCCCTCTTTAACAGCGCGTTCCTTGGCAGCGGAAAATGTGTCAGCAGACGGAACGCCAAGCAGCGAATCGTCTGCAACAACTTCTTTACCAAACTTAACGTCATATCCCAAATCCTGCAAAAATCCGATTATAATGCTCGCAGTTCGGAATTCAAAAAAGCCGCTTTCCGGATATTTATGAAAATCTCTGCGCAAGCGCACGGTTTCATCCTTCAATGCCGTGGCAGAGGATATTATCTTATCAATCATTTTATTACACATCCGCGTTCTTCAATAAATTTGTTGAGCTCATCGAGAGGCAAGGAATATACAGCTTCGTTCTTATCGCACGCAATAGATGCCGCCACACCTGCACATTCACCGATGCTCATTAACGTTGCCTGAACGCGAAGCGAAGCGTAAGGCTTGCTCTCCGCCGAAATGCATCTTCCTGCTGCTATTACGTTATCAAGCGAGTAGGATACCATAGTTTCGTAGGGAACATAACTGTTTTGATCAAAATATATGAGCACCTGATCGTCATCCTTCGCTTTATGTATATCCACGGGATGAGCGCATTGAGCTACAGGACAAAGGCAAGAAAGTCCATTGCAAAAATCTTCATCCGTTAAGGTATATACGCCCTTGATATTGCGGGTTTCGCGAATGCCTGCATTAATACCCGAAACTACAATTTCGGCATCTTTGAATTCAGGATACTTAGCTTTCAGCATATCAATGAGCTTGAACATATCTCTGTGCAAGCGTCCCTCGGCTTCGGTATAAGCCTGTCTGTCTGACGCGTCGCATTGCGCGCGCGTGATATTAACAGCCAGACTGTTTCCTTTGAGAAGGACGTTGAACCAAGGACCGCCAAACTGAGGAATCTCTTCTGTCTTGCCAAGCTCGGCAAGATAATCGTGAATTTCCTTATTAACTGAACTTCCGTGCTTGCCGTCGTGATGTATGCAATACTTCAAAAGATCGGTGCTTGTGTCCACTCCCGTGATAACAAAGCACAAGGACATCGGCTGAAGCTCATTTTTCTTTTCTAACATTGGTGCACCGGCGCTGACGAATAAGTCCGCATCACCGGTCGCATCAATGAAAACCTTGCCCGCGATCGCTTCGTAACCGTTTTTACTGTTGATAATGACGTGAGTTACCTTGTTGCCTTCCTTTATACAATCAGCAAAATAGGAATTGGTATAAATATCAACACCTGATTCTTCGAGCATTTGTCTTGCGATGAGCTTATAATATTCGGGGTTTACGGAAACGTGTCCCTTGGGGTACTCGACCATTGCGGCACCAAGTTCTTCAAGTCTTTCTACAAACTCCCAAGCAATTCCGCCTACAACTCGCTTGCCTCTGAAAAAGAATCCGCTGATCGGAACAACATAGCCAGCCGTTGCGGTTCCGCCTATGAATCCGTATCGTTCAATAAGCGCTGTCTTCTTCCCCGCTCTCGCTGAGGACACAGCTGCAACCCATCCCGCGGGGCCTCCCCCACAGATAACGGTATCATATGATGCGATGACTTTTATTTCTCTGTTGATACTAACAAAACTCATATTTATACCTCAATTAATTCAATCGTTTTTTCATCCAAATATGCGGACAGCCTTCATCCAATTCGATTTCTCCGAATTCGTGATATCCGCATTTTTGATAAAACTGCTTGGCTCTCAGCTGAGAATGCAAATGAATGTATTCAGCTCCTTTTGCACGCGCCGACTGTTCGGCAGAAGAAAGCAGTGCACTTCCGACCTTCGATTTTCTGAAATCCTTTAATACCGCAAGACGCCCCAAATAATAGATTTCATCGGAATCCTCGGTGAAAATTCTACACGTTCCGATCGGGACTCCCGAATCATCATACGCTACAAAATGTACGGCACGGCAATCCACTGTATCAAATTCCTCTTGAAATCCCTGCTCTTTAACAAAAACTTCTTCTCTGATAACTTTAGAGTCTTCGGGGAGTTTATCGTAAACTTTTATTTTCATATTCATTATGTTACTCCGATCTTCCGAGCAAATATACTGCGGCAAGAATAAGCACTATACCGACAATCGACGGTATATCGGGTATTTCAAGAAACAGCACGGCGCTGAATACTGTTGCCGCCATAGGCTCAACCACGCTGAGCGCCGAAGCAATACCCGCGGGCAGATGCTTCATCGACCAGGTAAACAGGAAATACGGCATAACAAACGTAACTATACCAAGTCCGATACAAAGCGGAACGGTAGGCATCGGTGCGGATGCGACGTTACCGATAAGATCAGCGGGATTACAGATCGCTAACGAAATAACACTCATAAACATAAAGCTATATAAGGTAACTGTAACCGGCTCGAGCTTTTTCTGCATTGATACTTTAGTAAGTATGTTATACGCCGCATAAACAAAGCTTGTAAGTATGCCGACGAGTATACCTGCAATATTAAATTTCAGTCCGGTAATTATTCCGGAAACAAGACAGCAGCCCAGAAGCATCATTATGAGCGCGACAAGCTTTCCTTTAGAAAACTTTTCTCCGAAGAAAATAACAGAAAACAGCATTACGTAAATCGGAGCGGTATACATAAGCACAACGGCTGTGGCGGCCGACGTCATCTGCATTGCAGAATAGTAGCAGAATGCGGTACCAAAGAGTGTTGCGCCTATAACAGCACATAGTAAAAGATCCTTAAATTTGATCTTGAACAGCTTTCTGTTTGAAATCAGCGCGTAAACGAGCATACATATAAAGGATACAGTACCTCTTACCGCGGTCATTTGCTGAGAGGTGAAACCGTGCGGGGCAAGATAATGCACAAAGATCGGAGACGTACCCCAACCGATTCCCGCCAGAATTATAAAAGCGAATGAGAGAGATTTTTTGTTTGTCATTCGGAATAAATACCTTTAAAATTATTTATTGTTGCTCGGAATCTTTGCACCCTTTCCGAGTCTGTCCGAAACAGCATTATAGATGCGCTGATAATCGTTTGTAAGAATAGTGTCGATTCCCATATCCAAGAAGTAATTTGCCTTCTCTGCTGTATCACAGTAGAAATAGTTGCAAATTATTCCGTGTTCATGTGCAAGAGTAACCTTCTCGGGTGTAATATGCTCCTTAAAGAACTGAACCATTTCGCAACCGAGTTCAATTGCTCGCTCTACTACAAAATCCTTAGCGTCACCGCCACCGACACATCTCTTGAGATGCGGTGCAAGCGCGCCGAGCTGTTTGAGTACTTCGTCGTTTCCGGACATAAAGTAAATGTACTTGTCGCAGTCGTAAATATCGATGAGGCTTATTATCTTCTTAAGATAGCTTTCAGGCAGAGGATTCTTGTTATCACGTGATTTAATATGAATATTCATAATAACGTGACTCGAGAACTTTTTAAGTATATCTTCAAACGTAATAACCTTTAAGCCGTCATATACACCGTCAAAGCCTTTTCCGAAGTTAAATTTGCGAAGCTCTTCGAGTGTGTAATCCCATACGTATCCGGTTCCGTCGGAAACTCTGTCAAGCTTGCTGTCATGGATAGAAACGATCTCGCCGTCCTTTGTTTCCCAGAGGTCAAATTCGATCTCGGTCGCACCGAGAGCAACGGCAGCACCAAACGCGGGAAGGCTGTTTTCGGGGGCGGCGGTATTGAATCCTCGATGTGCACAAAGTCTCGGATAAGACGCAAGATGATCGGGCAGAGCTATCGCGCTACCTGCAGGTCTGTACTTCCAAGGTCTTCTGCCGTGTTCGATATACTCATAATGCGCAATTTCAGGATTGCCGAAGCCTGCCGGCTTATAATATTTTTTAGCAGGATCAAATTCGCACACTTCCATTCCAACTCGCGACTTCATATCGATAATAGTTGTGCCGTCAGCTGCAACTACCATGCTTCCTCCGCCGATAGTCTTATCCTCTCCCATGCTTACGGAAGAACGAACAACGTAGGCGTTAGTGTTATAAGCGAGGAATCTGCACATCATATCAAGTGCATCCTGTCTGTCGGTACGCTGATGTGAACAACCGATAATTATATCGGGATGGCGACGTGCGATATTCGCAAAGCTCTCGTAGAAATAGAAATCGTAGCAAGTAAGGAAGCAATATCTTATGCCGTCAATGTCAATGTAAGTGGGTTCGGAGAATTCATAAGAATATTGACTGTCAAGCTCACGATTAAATACTTCACCGTTGGTCGGGTGCTGTTTAAAATAGTGTCCGACAATATTTCCGCTTCTGTCAAATGCATATGTGGTATTACGAAGTCCGACACCCGAATCGTAAAGCGCGTTAATAAAAAGCACACTGTTGCATCTTTTAGCAGTTTCAGATGCTTTATCAAGAATCGCTTTGTTATATCTGCGATAGCTTTCGCGGTGCTGCTCGAAGGTCTTGGCATACGCGGGAACGTCGGTAGATTCGGGAAGTACGATAAGATCCATACTCTCATCGCATTTATCCATAATATCAAGCTGCCACTTAAAAAGCTTTTCGGAATCATTCCAATCGGCAGAATACAAGGGTTGAATTATACAAACTTTCATCATAAGCTCTCCTTGGTCAATAAATCTTCATAGGCAACGGCGAGGAAAGAATATCGTCCATAACAACGTAAACGTTTCTTAAATCAGGATTCTTTCTCATCATATATGCGCGGGATCTGATAACGCCGGTATTATGTGTATTAAGTCCCTCTCCGCAATCGCTGTACCAGAATTTTTCACCGACAGGCCAGATATATGCGTCAGCATCTATCATTTCATAGCACATTGCAGATACGTTTCCGCATCCGTGGTGGCCAACCTGAACGATATCGCTCTTAAGCTTGTCCGCGCAATTCTCGGTAAGATCGTTACTGCACACCCATTCTGCATCGCCGAGAAGCATCATAGTCTGTCCGCCGTCGTAGGTCATTTTATAGACAACGCTCGAGTCATTCATATTCATTTTGTCAGCAAAAGCAAGATCGGGGACGTGGATCACTTCAAATTCGATCTCGTCAACCGCAATTTTCTCGCCTTTCTTGACGGTATGAACCGTTGCACCCGTGGGAGACTCCGATGAGATCATAGCGGAACGAATGAAATTGGCGTCAGTAACCTTTTCTTTAGCAAGCTTTGTATAGAACTCCTCAGTCAGAAGATCGCAATAGAACGTACCTACTGTCACCTTACCGCGGAACTTTTCATTTGTGCAAAGGGTATAATATACACCGTAATGATCGGTATGCATATGCGAGAAAAGCCAAGCGTCCACGTGGGGTACTTCTCTGCCGCTTATCTTTTGAAGAATGCGCAAAAATCTTTCTGTATCGGGGATGCGCCCGCCGTCAATAACAGCTATTTTGCCCTCTCTCGACTTAAAGATCATACCTCCCATATTACAATGAAGTTCCTCTGCGCCTTGCAAGGTGTAGAACGCCGCACCGTCAAACAAGACGGGATCCTTGGCTCTTAAAGCCTCTTTTGTAAATTCATAACTATAATTATCGGGAATCACAATATCGGGATTTTCGGGAATGTCTATATATGAACCGTAAAGAAAATCATAACCGAGGATATCCTCAACGAAATGATAAGCAGCCATTACTGTACCGATCTTTCCGTCGTCAAGATGCTTATATGCAGAGGTGTAAGAACCTTCACTTTCCGGGGGACAACCGAGACCGGTGAGGTACAGTCTTGTTCCTACCGTTTTAATGAAATATTCCCAAACGCCGCCGGATGAGTTATCTCTATAGCGGTTAATAACCAATCCATCAAATTTCTCTCGGTTGGTTTCGCCGACTACTATTTCATTTTCAATCGCAGGTTGAGTATCATTTACAATTGGAATCAGCTTTCCGTACACAAGACGGATATTATCGCGAATAAACGCAGCGGCGCGCCGTTCGTTTTCTGTTGCATTTGGGGAAACAACTATAACGTAATCGGTAACTTTTTTCATAATGTCTTCCTCAATCAATATTCAGTCCAACGATCTTTGTTGCTCCGAATAACTTTCCGAATATGTATTTTGTTGACGCACTTTCGGTAAGGGTTATGATCTTTCCATCATAATGATCAAGATCCTCTCCCATTGCGGGTCCGTGGATCTCTTTTTCGAGATTGTCAAGATAATATACGGGTGCGCCGTCGAAGGTTTCATCTGAAACCTTTATGTCAGCAAGATTGTATACATAGTAAACCGTATCTGTCAAGCCGTAGGATGTTGACAGCACAACCTTTCCGTCGGGAGTAAAGCATATTCCCTGTACGTTGTTGCGGAGCGTATAGACCGCTATGGGCGTTTCGAGATCGTTCAAGGCATACTTTGTGCAGATCGCGTAATGTGTACCTTCCGCAGTTTCGTGATCGTGATTTTCGATCACGTATTTACCGCCGTCGTGGAATTCGCCAACGTAAAGGAACTCTTCGTCGGTATAAACGAAAGAAGCATTGGTATTGACCTTAGTTCCCGAGCCGATATCGACGATGTCACCGTTCTTTGCGGAAAGCACCGACTCAAGCGGGAAGGAATAAATCTTCTTCGCATTCGCTATATAAACGGTGTCCCCCGTAATAGCGAGACCGCCTGCGTGACCGGTGTATTTCTCGCCCGAGCGAGTCAGCTCTACATAATATGAATTACTTTCAAAATCAGTAACGTAGATTCTTGAATTGGATTTATCCTTCATATAGCCGCAAACGAGAATAACACCGTTATCTTCGGATACGGCAATTCCCTGACAAACAAAGCCATCGTTAAGTCCGGGATTTTTGCAGATATTTGTCTTGATAGAATAATATTCGCTGTAAATAAAGTGCTTTGCCACATTAAGTCCGATCACGGTAAGCAGAAACAAAGCAAGAACTCCGAGAATAATAAACATAACTACTTTTCCTACGATAAGAAGTATTTTTTTCATAATATCAAATTCCTTAAATAATAGATTCTTCGTGGAGAACGACGCCGTATTTTTCAAGCTTTCCTTGGAGCGCGGAAATATCTATTGATGAAAAATCGGCGGTCATAGCTGCTGCGGTTCCTGCGGCTTGTCCGGTAACGGCACAGCAAGGGATAACTCTCATAACGTCCCACAGCTCATCATCAACGGACGTACATCTTCCCGCCATAATCAGATTCTTGACAGAAGAATTGAAAAGCGTTGCGAAAGGCACCTCAAATATCGGACCGCGTTTTCTCCAATCGGAAACCATACCGATAGAATCGTCAAAGCGCTTGTGCATTTCGTCATATGTAAGAGTGTAATCTCCGATAATCCTGCGAGTCATTCTGACCTGAGGAATAGTAGCAATTGTAGACACAACAGCCTCGGGATCGTTTTCTCTGCGTTTAAGCCAATCGTGAAGTATCTGTTCATGTGACATACGCGTCATAAGAGAAAGCTCCTCTGCTTCGAGCGCGGCATAGCGGTTTGAATACATTTCGCAGACTTTCGCGTCCTCGGGAAGCTTTTTAGGCATTCGCGATCCGCCGAGCATTTTCAATTTATATCCTTCAGCATCGGTGAAGTAATACCACGCGGCAAGGAGATTCCCCGGCTTGTATGTTTCGGTCGGCGCACCGGCAAATTTTGCGATATCCGCATCACCGGTTGCATCAACCACCGAATCAATATAGCAATCGGTTTTGCCCGTCTTATTAGCTACGGTGAGATATTCAATTTTATCATTTTTAACAGAAGCGTCAATAACATAGCTACCGTAAAGAATATCAACTCCCGCCCCGGTCAAAAGCTGTTCGGCAAGAATAGCGAAGACTTGCGCGTTATACTGAACTTGAAAGCGCTTGTCTTCTTCAGTTCTCGTACCGATACCGTCAAGCCAATTTTCTGGATACTTTGCCTCCGCGCCGTATGTGATAGAAAGCCGCAACAGCTCTTCGGCTATTCCAAAAGAGACCTGATGACCTACACCGTCGCAAAGAGGGAGATATATGGTAACAAGTCCCGCAGTACCGAGACCGCCGAGCATGTATTCTTTTTCAAAAAGGATGACTTTCTTGCCCTCTCTCGCGGCGGCAAGGGCAGCAGAAATACCGCCAAATCCACCGCCGCAGACGGCGATATCATAATTTTTATTAATTAAATCACACATAACTTCCTCATTAATCCTTATTGCTCTTTACAAATTCCTTGCATAAAGAGTTCAATATCTTTGACTGCCTCATCATAATTTTCGGGATGCCAATGAACATACCCGCCATCCGATTTATTCACGTCAAAAATAATATATAATCCGCAATCAGACAACTCAAATTCTCCTATTGAAGATTTACCTCGAAGTATCATAAAATCTTCACCATAATCTTCAGCACCATTTTTCAAAGAATAAGTGTTTGTAAAAATCAAATCATATTTGTCTTTTAATTGCTCGTATACAGATTTTAAGTCCAAAACGTTTTCACTTAAACTTACATCACGCATAGCATCGCTCATAATCAATATGAGTTCAATACCCACTACACCGTAAAGTTCTTGTTCATCGACAGAATAATACTGTTCCATATCGGCAGGTGTTGCACTGCCGACATTTTCGCTTGTATATCCGCATTGCAATAAAGGCAAGGATTTATACAATTCCGCAAAAGAATCAAAACGATGCAGTTTCAAAACCTTAGTTTGAAGCGTTTCTCTGGTAATCGTATTGGTAAAAACAATTTCGTCACCAGCTTTAATAAGCTGACGCTTCTCATCATACAAACGCAGTTCTATTGTCTTTTGTCCGCTCTTTATCATTCCAAACGGAGCGGGCTTAAGTTTCATATTATGTATCATTTTACCTGCTCAAAAGTACTGTGCTCTCGACGTGACCCGTTCGCGGAAAAAGATCGACGGGATGCACTTCTCCTATATTCCACCCTTGCTTTGCAAGGTGAGCGCAATCTCGAGCGAGGGTTGCAGGATTGCAGGAGATATATACGATCTTTTTGATCCCCGCATCTGTAATCGAATCGAGAAGTTCGGGGACGCATCCTTTTCTCGGAGGATCGAGAACTACTATATCGGGCATCTCGTCGGCTTTGGCAAGGATGTCCGCTGCGCCGTCTGCAGAATCTGCGCAGACGAATTTTGAGTTTGCAATGCCTGCACGTTCAGCATTTTTAATAGCACATTCGACCGCTTGAGGAACGATCTCAACGCCGGTAAGTCTGCGAACTCTGTGCGCCATTGAAAGTCCAACGCTTCCTATTCCGCAATATAGGTCGAGAAGATGCTCGTCACCTTTGAGATCTGCAATATCTGCCGCGGTTCTGCAAAGCAGCTCGGCAGCATCGTGATTTACCTGATAGAATGCCGCGGGAGATACGTCAAGCTCGACTCCGCAGAACACATCGGAAATTCCGCACTCGCCCCAAAGAGTCTTATATTCTTCTCCGAGAATAAGGTTAGAATTTTTTTGATTTACGTTTATGACGATACCTACAATTCTGCTGAATTTGTAAGTGAGAAGGTCGACCAGGCTTTCCGCGTGAGGAAATTCCTTGCCGTTGATAACAAGACAAACGCATATCTCTCCGCTGTCGCCCGAGCCGCTTCTGATATACAGATGGCGAAGGAGTCCCTTTCCGCTTTCTTCGTCATAGACGGAAATATTGTACTTTTCGGCAAAGTCACAAACTGTACGCGTGATATCTCCGAATATTTCGGGCTGAAGCGGACACGATTCATTACCGATAACTCTATGGGTTCCCGAAGCGTAGAATCCCGCTGTTACGCGTTCGCCTGCTTTGGCAAAACGGTACTGCGCCTTATTTCTGTAATGCCATACGACAGCCTCACCGTTTTCATTGCGTACACAAGCGGTATCAAGAACTGAAACGTCACGGAGTCCGACTTTATCAAACTCGGATTTTACATTTTGCTTTTTGAGCTCAAGCTCGTGTTCGTAATTGATAAACCTATAAGCACAGCCGCCGCAGGTTGCGGGTGCGGTGCATTTATCGCATTGCTCGCGTAAAGGCGATGCGGTAATTATTCTTTGAAGCTTTCCGACGAGATA
This sequence comes from Eubacteriales bacterium, assembly GCA_045644325.1. Taxonomy (GTDB): domain Bacteria; phylum Bacillota; class Clostridia; order Oscillospirales; family CAG-272; genus CAG-390. The sequence goes on from JAZRGT010000010.1 coordinate 114,665, forward strand.
GCCTTTGGTGATCTTTATGATCTTGACCTCAACACGCTCCCCCGTCACGGTGCCGGGAGTGAAAACTACCTTTCCGCTTTCTGTTCTTCCGACACCGTAACCGAGGTTGCTGACCGCAGTGACGTTAAGCTCAACGATATCATTCTTTTTGATATCAGACATAGTATTCCTCACCGTTATCGAGGCAGAAGCAAGCAATCTTTCCGCCGCGGCCTGCGCCGCAGTCGATGGCTACGAATCCGTCGCCTTTGTAGATCTTTCCGTCGCAAGCATAGTTTTCAGTTGTAGGAAGATGACCGCAAACAACTGTGTATCCCTCGATCTTGCGCAGACATTCATCGGCAGAAAAATCATCGGGGTCATAGTCTTCAAAGTCAACATCAGGATCGTAGTTATCCACACCCGAGTGCACGAGAAGCCACTCCTTGCCTCCAGCTTCCATCATTTCATAAGAAGGAAGATCTTCAAGGTATTCAAGCACGCCCTCTCTCATCTCGTTTTCGAGCGTTCTGAAGGTGTCAAGCGTGCTCTTGCCACCTTTGGTCATCCATTCGGTCATTTCGGCAATATAATCCGCATCGGGAGTTCCGCCGTTTTTAAGCATATCATCAAAGCCCTTGAGCATTCTGTAAGCAAGTCTGTCGTGCTCACCCGAGATTGCCCAGATATTTTCTCTGAAAGAAAGATCACAAAGGAGATCCATCGGCTCACTTCCGTAGTCAACTATATCACCGAGGATGAACATAACGTCATCCTTGGAAAAATTAATCACTTCGAGCAATCTGACGAATTGTGTATAAGAACCGTGGGGATTAGAAATTACGTAAGTCATAGTGTTTCCTCCAAATTATATAACAAAAGTATTATTGCAGGGTAAGATATCGACCTGCGCGTCGGGGATGGCTTCGAGAACGAGCTCGCGCAGTCTATCGCATACTGGAGCTTCGGTATGATAATGTCCCGCCTCGATCAAGGCAATGCCTCGACCGTTGGCTTCTACAGCAGAGTATCCGTAGGTGTGATGCTTGAACTCGCCACCGACAATTGCATCGGCTCCCGCTAAAGCAGCAGAAGCAATTGCATCGGAAGCAGAGCCGCCGAGAACCGCAACCTTTTTAATCCTTCTACCGTCGGGCAAAAGTGTATAGGTTACGCTGTCTGCGCCGAGCGTTGATTTGACAAATTGAGCAAGTTCAACCTCGGTCATATCGCATTTAAGAGTACCAATTCGTCCGATTGCGGGAATCTCGGGATCGTCAAAAGTCTTGATATTTTCAAGCTCAAGACTTTGAGCAAGAATATCGTTCACGCCACCATCTGCTTTGTCAAGTCGTATGTGGAATGAAAAGGATGCAATTTCCGCTTTCAAAAGCATATTATACCATCTTTCGGGCGGAGTGTCAGGGATGGGCTCGCCCCAAAAGAGAGGGTGGTGGGTCAGCAGAAGATCGTAACCGCCGTCAATTGCGGCTTTCACCGCCTTTTCGTACGGATCAAGCGCAACGAGCACCTTTTTCACCTGTCGTTCGGGTGCGGGCATTGTGTGGATGCCGTCGCTGTCTATTCCCTCAATTTCGAGGGGCGGCAGTTTATTTTCTAAAGCAATATAAAGTTCTTTTAAAGTCATATCAATTCACCGTTTCGGCAAGTCTCTTCAACTCACAATATAATTCATTTGCTTGTTCATCTGTCTTGCCCGCTTCTGCATAGCCTTTAATTTTCTTCTCAAGACCAAAAGCATAAAGCGATGCAAGGGTTCGCAAGTCTTCACCGCCGCGTTCTATGTTCTTTTTACCAAGCCAGAGCTCCACTTGTGTTGCAGTGCGAACAATACCGTCGTATTCTGCGACGATAATCTGATACACGCGATCTCTGTCACGCACAAGCGTTTCATCTGCAATATTGAAACCGTTTGCAAGCAGATCGCATCTGAGATCGTGAGTATGCGTCATCGGCTGAAGAATCAAACGTACACCTGTTTTTCTCGAAAGTTCGGAAGAAAGAACTATTCGACTGATAAGCTCTCCGCCCATACCGAGAACGTATATATCCTCTGGATCGTAATCTTCAATTCCATTTAAACCGTCGGTCAAACGGGTTCCGATACTGTCGGAAAGTCCCGCCGACGTAATATTAATCTTTGCCGCGCGAAGCGGACCTTCGTTTATATCACAAGCCAACGCACAGGGGGCTATGCCGTTGCCAACAAGATAGATCGGCAGTGATGCGTGATCTGTTCCTATGTCGGCTACGCGCGCTCCGCATCTGCCGAAAGAAGCCGCAACTTCAAGTCTGCGATCGGCTATTTTATATTTATCCATAAATTAATTTCTCTTTTTCTCGGTCTGCCGCAATTATGCGGCAGACCGTTCTTAATTAGTTGTTCTTGCTTGCAAGAAAATCGTTGATGGACTTTACAAGCTCATCGGCATTGGTGCCGTGAACAGCGCAAGCCTGCTCGATGCTTTCGCCGCGAGAGCAAGGGCATCCGAGGCAGTGCATACCGATAGCAAGGAAGAACTGTGCGGTTTCAACATCATGGTCGAGGATATCGCCGATGATAGATTCCTTAGTTACTGTCATAATTTTCACCTCCATATAGTTATACATTATAATTATAACCTTATTTCAGCGATTTGTCAAGCAAATGCAATAAGTTTATTCAAAAATATCAACCTCTCCACGCCAAATATGAACGTATTTTTAAATAATATTACGAATACGAAAACAACAAAAAACATTTTGAGAAAAATACAAAAATCTATTGACAAAAGAGGTAAGTTGTGATATAATCTGTAAAGCATTTTACTTTACACCAATTTCGGAGGAAAATATGTTTCAGAAATCACTTGAAATAGGCTATCTTCTCGATTTTTACGGTGAAATGCTCAACGAAAGGCGCCGTACTGTTCTTGATATGTATTATAACGAGGATATGTCGCTTTCCGAGATTGCGGAAGCGCTCGGTATCACGCGCCAAGGTGCCCGCGACCTTATTAAAAAAGCGGGAGATGAGCTGTTGCTTTTCGAAGAAAAGCTCGGTATGGCGCAAAAGTTCCGTTCTCTTTGTGACTGTGCGGACCGCGCCGAAGATATATTGAAAAAAGACGGTGATGTTGACCATTCTTCCCTTTTTTCAATCCTCTCCGAGATAAGACAGATCATCGAAAATTAAACATCGACAGGAGGCAAATTTATGTTTCAAAGCTTAAGCGATAAGCTTTCCGCAGCTTTCAAGCATTTCCGCAACAAAGGTAAGCTCACCGAAGCGGATGTTAAGGTCGGAATGCGTGAAATTAAGCTCGCCCTTCTCGAAGCCGATGTCAACTTTAAAGTTGTACGTGAATTTGTTAAACAAGTTACAGAACGCGCGGTTGGTTCCGAGGTGCTTGAATCCCTCGTGCCCGCCCAGCAAATAGTAAAGATCGTTAACGAAGAGTTGACCGCAATTATGGGCGGCTCTCAGGCAAAGCTTACAATCTCCTCTGCTCCCCCTACCGTCATTATGATGTGCGGTCTTCAGGGTGCAGGTAAAACCACTCACGCGGCAAAGCTCGCAGCTATGTACAAAAAGCAGGGCAAGCGTCCTCTGCTCGTTGCGTGTGACATTTACCGTCCCGCGGCTATCAAGCAGCTGCAGATACTCGGCGAACAGACAGGAATCCCCGTATTCACAATGGGCACCGACGTTTCTCCCGTTAAGATCGCTGAGGAAGGTATTAAATACGCTAAGGACAACTTCTGCGATATGGTATTTATAGATACCGCAGGACGACTCCACATCGACGAGGTTCTTATGGAAGAGCTTCGCGCTATCAAGGAAAAGGTTGAACCTACCGAAATACTTCTCACTATCGACGCTATGATCGGTCAGGATTCGGTCAATGTCGCGGAGCACTTCAACAGTCTGCTTGACGTAACCGGCGTTATCCTCACAAAGCTTGACGGTGACACGAGAGGCGGTGCGGCACTTTCCGTAAGATACGTTACCGGAAAGCCGATCAAGTTCATCGGTGTAGGTGAAAAGATCGATGCGATCGAGCCCTTCCACCCCGACAGAATGGCAAGCCGAATCCTCGGAATGGGCGACGTACTTTCCCTTATCGAGAAAGCTGAAGCAGCATTCGACGATAAAAAAGCGGCAGAACTTGAGAAGAAGATGCGCGAGCAGACCTTCACTCTTGATGATTATCTCGACCAATTTGAGCAGATCAAAAATATGGGAAGCATGGAACAGCTTCTCGGTATGATGCCCGGTGTCAACGCTTCCGCCCTAAAGGATGCTCAGGTTGATGAAAAAGCATTGGCTCGCACCGAGGCAATTATCAAATCTATGACCCCCAAGGAACGCGCAAAGCCCGAAATACTCAATTCTTCAAGAAAACGCAGAATTGCGGCGGGCAGCGGTACGTCGGTTGAGGAAGTAAACCGACTCCTGAAGCAGTTTGAACAGGTCAAAAAGCTTATGAAGCAATTCACTTCCATGGGCGGCAGACGCCGCGGCAAAAAGATGAAATTCCCTTTCTGACGGGATTCATATAAAAAATATTTTTTAAACATAAAGGAGAAAACAAAAATGGTTAAAATGAGACTTCGCAGAGCCGGCGCAAAGAAGCAGCCCTTCTACCGCGTTATCGTAGCTGACGAGCGCAGCCCCAGAGGCGGTCGCTTCATCGACGAGATCGGTTACTACAATCCCCTCGGAAACTCCGAGATCAAGATTGACGCTGACAAGGCAAAGGATTGGCTCGCTAAGGGCGTACAGCCTACCGAAACCGTTAAGGCGCTCTTGAAGAAGGCCGGCATCACTGAGTAATTGAGTGGTGCAAGATGGATCTCGAAAAGCTTCTTGTAGACATCGTTACCGCTATCGTTGACACTCCCGATGAGGTCAAGGTAGTTCGTAACGAAAACGGAAACAACATTGAGTTCACCCTCAGCGTTGCTCCCGACGAAATGGGTATGGTTATCGGCCGCGGCGGTAAGATTGCAAAAGCGATCAGAACCGTTGTTAAGGCTGCCTCTGCCTCCACCGGCAAGAAAGTAACCGTAGATATTCGCTAAGCGGTTTCCGCCGCCAAAGCGGGGTTGTTGCCTCTTAGAGAGCCGCCCCGCTTTTTCTTTTGTTTAACGGAGTTCAGATATGTATAAAGAAAACGAGCTTAAGAGCATCGCCCAAAGACTGTACGATGAAAGAATCTGCCTGCAGCCGCTGAGCGATCGCGACCTAAACGAGATCTACCGTTACTTCGGTATGCTTGAGCCCTGCAGTGAGCTTATAAGAAGACTGTCGGATATTGAGATCAATTACGAAGAGATCAGGGCAGATGCCGATCAGGCTGCGGCGAGAGTTAATGAATCAATACTGCGTTGCGGAGATCTATTTAAATCCCTGATCGACAATTGGTATGGCAAAGAATTATCAAGCGGATATTCCTTTTCGGTTAAAAAATCCGACGCTTCAACGATGTATCGGCTTTATTCGGAGATGACAGACGAGCTGAGATCAGAGCTCCGAAATCTCGCTGACTCGTGCGAGCTTTTGAGTGAAACCGCATTGCAGGCAAAAGCATGCTCAGCATCGTTTCTTGAAATATATAACGAAACGCGACTTACCTTTTACGCCGCATCGCTTAACAAGGATACTGAAAATATTCTCACCTGTAGAGCGATTTCCATGCAGGCACACGATTCATCAAGAGAAAGCCACGCAAGATCCACGAGGTACGTATCGGTCTCCCAAGCAGGCACTGTCGCACTTTCGGTTATCAATAGAGTTATTTCAGAATCAACCTCCTGCTTTACTGCCGCCGAGCTTGGTCGTCAGATCAGCGCTTCAAACGTCATAAACGTATTCATTCGAGGTATCGAGGCGTTGAAGAATATCGCTTCTTCAATCAAATTAACGTAATATTTATTCAAAAATTCTCTTCACCGCTTGACTGTGAAGAGTTTTTTTGATAAAATATAATAAAATACAAAACGCACCCAAGGAGGCTGTAATGACTAAATATCTTCTCGCGCTCGACGCAGGCACAACAAGCTCGCGCGCTATTATATTTTCAACCGACGGTAAGATCATCTCAATGGCACAAGAGGAGTTCCCTCAGATATTCCCCCGCGAAGGATACGTTGAGCACGATCCCTCGGCTATTTGGAACACGCAGATATCGGTAGCAAAAAAAGCGATCGAAAAGGCAGGTATAACGCACGGCGACGTTGCGGCTATCGGTATAACCAATCAGCGCGAGACAACCATAGTCTGGGATCGCGTAACAGGTGAACCGATTTACAATGCGATCGTATGGCAATGCAGAAGAACGGCAGATTATTGCGAGGAGCTCGGTAAGCTTGGCCTTACAGCTATGATCAGAGAAAAGACCGGTCTCGTTCTTGACCCTTATTTTTCCGCGACGAAGATCAAATGGATTCTTGATCACGTTGACGGCGCGCGCGAGCGTGCAAAAAAGGGCGAGCTTTGCTTCGGCACGGTTGATTCGTGGCTGATCTATAATCTGACCGGCAAAAAGATTCACGCAACAGATTATTCCAATGCATCAAGAACCATGCTTTATAATATCAACACACTCGAGTGGGATGAAACGCTGCTCGGACTTTTCAACATTCCCAAGGAAATGCTCCCCGACGTCAAGCCCTCCTCCGGCATTTTCGGATATACAGCCCCTGAGCTTTTCGGTGGTGAGATACCCGTTGCGGGTGTAGCGGGCGACCAGCAGGCGGCGCTCTTCGGTCAATGCTGTTTCAATCCCGGCGATGCAAAGAATACATACGGAACGGGTGGATTCTTACTGATGAACACGGGAGAAGCTCCCGTATTTTCCGAAAACGGTCTTGTAACTACTATTGCGTGGGGACTTGACGGAAAGGTTTACTATGCATTAGAAGGCTCTGTATTCGTTTGCGGTGCGGCAGTACAGTGGCTCCGTGACGGACTTGGACTCGTAAGTCACGCCTCCGAAACCGAGGCGATCGCTTCTACCGTACCTAACAGCGGCGGAGTTTATTTTGTTCCCGCGTTCGTAGGTCTTGGCGCACCTTATTGGGATCCTTACGCGAGAGGATCTATATCGGGATTGACGAGAGGTACCACTCGCGCTCATATCGTACGCGCTGTACTTGATTCTATGGCGCTCCAGACTTGTGACGTTCTTTCTCTTATGCAGTCTGAAGCAGGCGCAAATTTTGATTCTCTCAACGTCGACGGCGGTGCTTCTGCTAACAATCTTCTTTTAAAAATTCAAGCTGACCTTCTCGGTAAAAAGGTTATCCGACCGACCTGCATCGAAACCACCGCTCTCGGCGCTGCTTACCTTGCAGGACTCGCTGTAGGAGCAATTGAAAGCACAGACTCGATCCTTAAGAACCGCGCAATTGATACGCTCGTAGAGCCCGAAATGGATATAATCAAGAGAATGTCCACGATAAACGAATGGCACAAAGCGGTAGAACGAGCTAAAGGTTGGGCAGAAAAGTAAGATTTTCAACTATATATAAAGACTAAAAAAACAAAAACCTCCGAATACTAATAGAAAAAGTATTCGGAGGTTATTTATGAAATACACACAAAAGTGTGCCGTCATTGGATGCGGCAACGTAGGAGCGACCACGGCATATTCGCTTATGCTGTCAGGCTTGTTCAATGAAATAGTTTTACTTGATATAGATAAAAAACGCGCCCAAGGAGAAGCCGAGGACATAGCACACGGAATTCCTTTCAATTCTCCGGTGGAGATATATGCGGGAAATTACGCTGATATAGCGGACGCCGGCATCGTAATCATAACCGCGGGAGTGTCACAAAAACCCGGAGAAACGCGCATTGATCTTATACAAAGAAACACGAAGGTATTTTCTTCGATCATAAACGAGATCACAGCAACAAAGTTTGACGGTATCATCCTTGTTGTTACCAATCCCGTTGATATTCTGACCTACGTCACCATAGCGTTATCCAAATTCGATCCAAGAAGAGTGCTTGGATCGGGAACCGTGCTTGATACCGCACGGCTCAAACAGCTTATGGGCAACAAATTCGGTGTTGACGCTCGAAATATCCACACATTTATCATAGGCGAACACGGTGACAGCGAGCTCCCGGTTTGGAGCAGCGCAAATGTTTCCGGCATAGACATCGATTCCTATTGCAAGAATTTTGAATGCAACTACAACGGCTCTGCTTTTCAATCGACATTTGAAAGTGTTCGTGATGCGGCATATTCGATCATTGAAGCAAAAGGTGCGACGTACTACGCGATAGCTGAGGCTGTAAAAAGGATCGTTACTGCGATCGTCCGTGACGAACGTACGATACTTCCGGTCTCCACCCTACTGACGGGTCAGTACGGTATAAGCGACGTTTGTCTCGGGATACCTTGCGTTGTCGGCAAAAACGGCATAGAAGAGATCCTTGAAATTCCGCTCAATGAAAGCGAAAAGAAAAATATCATCAGATCAGCCAATGCTCTTCAAAACGCTATTGCCACCATTGGAATGCGGGCAACGATATAACAAAAATCAGCCGAAGCAAAAGCTTCGGCTGATTTTTGTCAATACATATTCTTGATCTTATTATAAACGGAATCAACGTCAACCCCGGCGGATTGCCAAGCATCGTGCTCGCTGTCCGTCAAAGCAAAATTATCGTCTACTGCTATAATTTCGTGATTGAGCGATTCAAAACGATCGCACTTACGGAGCTCCTGCGAAAGGTTCATTCCGAAGCCTCCCGAAAGAATCTCTTCCTCAAGGTAAACGATATTCTGAACAGTATCCGGGAGAAGCTCGGAAATCTCTTGCGCCAAGCGACCGTAAGGTTTAATATACTCACAAAGAAGAATAGAAATTTCTATCTCGTCTTCAGCAAGCATAGCAAAAGCTTCAAGCGCCGTTGACGCCATTCTACCGTGAGTTATTATCACCGTCTTAGGCGCTTCGGTCAGAGAAAAGCTGCGAACAGCAATATCATCTGCCGCTTCGTTATTATAGAAAGCAAGCTTTACAACGGGATCCTCGATCGCGTTAGGGTATCTTATCGCCACCGGTTCGGAGAGAGTCACGGCGTGACGGAGAATTCTTTCGAGTGCTTCATAAGTAGCGGGAGTGAATATCTTCATTTCGGGAACTGACGACATAAACGCTACGTCAAAAATTCCGTGATGAGTTGCTCCGTCGGATGCGTTCAATCCAGCGCGGTCAATCGCAAAAATTACGGGGAGCTTCTGAAGAGCGGCATCGTGCAATATATTATCGTACGCTCTCTGCAAGAAGGTGGAATAAACAGCACATACGGGGATCATACCGCCCGCCGACAAGCCCGCCGCAAACGTAACGGCGTGTTCTTCTGCAATGCCGACGTCAAAAAAACGTTCGGGAAACTGTTTTTCAAATTCGGTAAGGCCGGTTCCGCGTCCCATTGCGGCAGTTATAGCGCAAATGCGAGAGTCGTTCTTTGCAATATTGGTTAAGGTTTCGCCAAAAACCTTGGAAAATCCGCCCGCAGGCTCAGAATCCTTCGGGGATATCGAATGGAACTTATCAGGTCTTTCCTCGGCAGGAGCATAACCTCTTCCCTTTTGAGTTTTTACGTGAACGACTACGCTCTGATCGTATTTTCTCGCCTCGGTGAGCATATCCTCAAGCTCTGAGATATCGTGACCGTTAACAGGCCCTATATAATAGAGACCGAGATTTTCAAAGTAATTTGAACCGTAAAGTATATTCTTGAGTGCCTTTTTAGCTTTTGTCAAGAAATTAACCGTGAGCTTACCGACAAAGGGGATCTTTCCAAGGAAGCTTCTTGTAGCCGCTTTTGTGCGGAAATATCCCGTACTGTTTCTGATTTTTGAAAGACTTTGAGCTAATGATCCGATATTTTTGGAAATCGACATTTCGTTCTCGTTAAGAACGATAATAAGCTTGATACCTTTGGTTCTGTCGCAGTTATTTAAAGCCTCGTGAATCATTCCGCCGGTAAACGCGCCGTCGCCGACAACGGCAACCGTGTATGCATCACTTCCGCTCAAATGCTCCGCCTCAGCTATTCCGAGCGCGGCTGATATCGAAGTAGAGCTATGCCCTGCGCCGAAGGGATCATATTCACTTTCCGACCTTTTTGTAAATCCGGAAAGTCCGCCCGGTGTTCTCAGGGTGAAAAATTCACCGCGTCTTCCGGTCACGATCTTGTGAACGTAGCTCTGATGACCGACATCCCAAACGAGCTTATCGTTCGGGGTATCAAAGACGCGATGAAGAGCAAGCGTTAACTCGACTACGCCGAGATTAGACGCGAGATGACCGCCGCATTCGCTGACGTTCTCGATCAAAAAGTCACGGATCTCCTGAGCAAGAGCCGACGTTTCCTCGCGATTTAAAGCCTTCAGATCCTGCGGACTGTTGATCTTTTCAAGACGCTCGTAATTGTTCTGCATAACTTACTGTTCAACGTCAAATCCGAGATCGTCCAGAATATCAGTGACCTTCGAAGCAATCTCCTCTGCTACGGTAACGGTCTTGGTGCTTAACTCAACGACAGCTTCGATTCCTTCATCAGTCAAAGCCTTGGTAATTCTTTTGACGCAAATATTGCACATCATTCCGGGTACTTTAAGAGTTTTCATTATAATTCTCCTTTTCAGTCTATTTTCTTTTTTGATAAGCTTAAAGCGTTGGTAACTACAAACAAAGAGCTGAGGCTCATTGCGATCGAACCGATCATAGGCGTCAGCGTGAGTCCCCAAACGGGATAGAGCAAACCGGCGGCGATCGGAATTGCAAGAACATTGTAGCAAAACGCCCAGAATAGATTTTGTTTGATATTTTTAATGGTGTGTTTTCCGAGCTTTATAGCTCTGCAAACGTCCTCGGGATCGTCCTTCATCAAGATAACCTGAGCCGAGTCGATTGCGATATCGCTTCCGTTTCCGATAGCGACTCCTATATCAGCTGAAGTGAGTGCGGGAGCATCGTTTATGCCGTCCCCGACCATCATAACGCATTTTCCCTCCTGCTTGATTCCATTGACCACCTCTGCCTTTCCAATCGGTAGGACCTCAGCATATACCTTATCAAATCCCGCCTCGGCAGCAATCGAATCGGCAACCGAAAAATTGTCGCCTGTCAGGAGGATGGTTTCAATATTCAAGGATTTAAGGATCGCGACAGCATTCTTCGCAGATGCCTTTATAGTATCGGAAACGGTTACAAAGCCGATTGCTTTTCCGTTTACCGCGACAAAGATCAAGGTCTTGCCCGCGTTGGCTGAAGCGGAGGAACGATCGAGGTATTCGTCGATCTTGATCTTATTTTCGGACATCAGACGCTGATTTCCCGCCAGGACCTCTCCGATTCCTTCAACTTGCCCCTTGAGTCCCATTCCGTTGAAATTTTCAAGATTTGTTACGTTATAGGTTACGGAACCTTCAGAAGCGGAATAAGCATCGGTGACAGCGCGTGCGATTGGGTGGTTCGAAAGGCTTTCCAGAGAGCCGAGGATTGAAAGAAGCTGTGTTTCGTCGTAATCATTTGAAACTACGTCGGAAAGTTTCATCTTCCCCTCTGTCACGGTTCCCGTTTTATCAAATATTACAACGTCGACCCGGTGAAGAGTTTCGAGGGCTTCTCCACTTCGAATAAGAATTCCGCGTGTTGCACCGGCGCCCGTTCCCACCATAATAGCAGTTGGAGTTGCAAGTCCCATAGCACACGGACAAGCGATGACGAGTACTGAGGTGAATATCTTCAGAGCAAATCCTATACCCTCGCCCGAGATCAGCCATATTATTCCCATAAGAACGGAAATTGCCATAACTATAGGCACAAAAACGCCGGCTACCTTATCTGCGACCTTTGATATCGGTGCCTTTTTACCTTGAGCGTCCTCTACAAGCTTGATTATCTTGGCAAGCATTGTTTCGCCACCGACGTTTGTGACCTTTGCGTACAGCGCGCCGCTCAAAAGCAAGCTTCCGCCAATCAGCGAAGAACCGCTCTCCTTATCGATCGGTATGCTTTCACCCGTAAGCATCGATTCATCGGCGCTGCCGAACCCCTCAATTACTATAGCATCGAGAGGAATATGCTCGCCCGCTCTGATGAGGATAACATCACCTATAGTAACGCTTGAGGTTGAAACCGATTTGATCGCGCCGTCAACGAAGAGGTTGGTGTGATCGGGTGCAAGTTTTGCCAAGCCCATAAGCGCAGACTTTGTTTTATTCTCGCTTCTCGATTCCATATATTTTCCGACTGAAACCAACGCTACAACAACCGCAGATGATTCGTAATATAAGCTGTGAACAAGCACGGGCTTTGCTTCAAGCATAAAAGTAAGAACCAGGCTGTATGCCAATGAAGCCACAGAACTTATCGCAACGAGTGTATTCATATTCGGATTTCCTCGGAAAAGCGAGGTAAGACCGCTTATATAATAATGCTTACCTAAAATAATGATCGGCAATACGAGCAAAAACTGCAGTAAAGCAAAATTCTGCGGGTTCGCGTGTGAATCAACGATAGTCGGAAGAGGCATTCCGAACATATGCCCCATAGAAACCAACATTAAAAGCGCCGCAAATGCTACCGAAATAATCAAAGATATCAGTTTTTCTTTTTCTTCTTTGCTCTTGCCGGGATCAACGCTGTCGGTGGATGCCGTAGTGTTTGATTCAACGTGCAGAAACGCGCCGAAGCCGGCTTTGTTCACCTTATCGCAGATCATCTGCTCGGTAGTCTGACTTTCGTCATACGTTATCGTAAGCCTTGCCATAGTCAGATTGACGTTGCTTTCGCTGACACCGGGGAGCTTTCGTGTAACGCGCTCAACTGCAGACGAACAGGCGGCACAATGCATACCGGTTATATCATAAATTTCTGTTTTCAATTTTTTCTCCTAAAGAGGTTATTCAAAGAAGGATAATTTCATATCAAACGAGGATTTGCCGTCTGATTTCTTTCCCGTGAAATACAGTGTCCTATTTGATTGAGCCTTTGAAATATCAACAGTATCGCGCTCTCTCAATTCGTAATTAAACCAAACGTCAAGGCGTTTCAGATCAGAAAGCATCGCACGCTCATCCGCTGACATAGCATCATAAACGAGATCACCGTATTTAGTGTTGTTGACGTGACCGATGCCATCCGTCATACTTGGTCTTACAGTACGGTTTTCAACGGACTTAAACTCTGCATCCGTTTTCATTTTACGCTCCAAAAACCCGAGCACAGGCGCGCCGCAATCGAGATTTACGACAGATAGCTTATCCTTGTTAAGACAAAGTCTTCTGGTTTCGGTTTCAAAAAGAGTAGATATCGTCGCGCCTACAGCAGCGATTTCACCATGCTCATCTTCAAATACGAAATCTCTTCGAAACGATGGGGCTCTTCCGCCTGCGTGCCACGTTCTGCCCGTCAGCTTGTCCGTGGGAAGAAGCTTTCTTTTCAGTTCAATAGAGGTAGATAAAAGTACCCAAGATATGCCGTGTCGTTCCATAAGGAACTTTTCACCGATCTGCAAAGCGTCAAGGTGCTCCTCGATAACAGACATTATCATTCTCTGGTAAGAAGATGGGGTAAAATTCCCATCCGAATTGTACATTGAAATATCTATATGAATAGGATGCTCCATAAGCTTTTCGTCCATTTTCTGCCTCCTCAAATAAAATTCCATTATAATTATACAACATTTTTCTCAAAAAATCAAGCAAGAGTGGCTAAAGCCTATTGAATTTATATTAAAATTGTTATATAATAATATTAATTAATTTTCAAAGAGGATTTTCTTGTGATAAAGCTCTGTATTTTTGACCTTGACGGCACTGTCGTCAATTCTTTAAGCTCGATTGCATACTTTGCTAATCAAACTCTTGAGAAATTTGGTTTTGAACCATTCCCCACAGATGATTACAGACATCTCGCGGGCGGCGGTGCGAGAAAGCTTATGACAAATCTGATAAATGCCAGAGGAGCAGATATTTCTCTTCTTGACGATATGGTGTCAGATTGGCTCATACGATACGAGAACAACGCTTTCTATCTTACGGAGATCTACGATGGGATCATCGATATGCTGAAATCTCTCAAAGCCCTTGGAGTAAAGACCGCAATCGTTACCAACAAAAGCGAGCGAGTTGCCAAGCAGATCATTGAAGGCGCATTTGGCAAGCCCGGCGAACTGATAGATATATCAATTTCCGAACACCCCCAAATGGTATTGAAGCCTGCGCCCGATGAATTGCTGAAAGTAGGAAAGCATTTCGGTATTGATATGACAGAAGCTCTCTATATAGGCGATCACGGCATTGATATGCAAACGGGAAAGAACGCCCACGCGACAGCTTGCGGCGTAACCTGGGGCTTCCATACGGCAGAGGAGCTTCGAGCAAGCGGTGCAGATATCATCGTTGACACGCCCGAGCAGATTGTAAATTATATTAATAAATCAAAATAACAATTCAAGGAGAACAGCAATGAAACGCAAAAACGTTTTGATGATCTTCACCGATCAACAAAGAGCGGATACCATACATGCGCTCGGCAACGAGAATATCGTTACCCCAGCGCTTGACGGTATAGCAAACGAAGCGGTTGTTTTTGACCGCTGCTACACGCCTTCTCCGGTATGCGTTCCAGCAAGACTTTGTATGAAGGCGGGACAGTACTGTGCAAGAACGGGTAACAATAACAACAACCCGAATATTGCTTATGACGGCGAAGGTTTTTACAAGCGCTTTACCGATGCGGGATACAACACCTGCGCTATCGGTAAAATGCATAATTCCCCCGTTCTTTACGACGGTATGGGATTCAGAAAAAGAATCACTCAGGAGGAGCTTTCACATCCTGATGACGATTATACTAAATTTATAATCAACTCACCTTATAAGAATGTATTTGACTATATGGGACAGAGATCGGATATGTACTACATTCCTCAGATCTCTCAGCTTCCCGCCGAATTCCATCCCACTCAGTGGATAGGTGACAACTGCGTTGACTTTATCAAGAGTGCAAACACAGACGAAGAGCCGATCTTCCTCGTAGCGTCCTTTATTCATCCTCATCCTCCGTTTGCACCGCCCGCGCCTTGGAACAAGATGTACCGCAAGAACGTGCGAGATCCTTTCCTCCCCGATGATCCCGATTCTTATGAGGATATGCTTCGAAACAAGTATACCTGCGATGCACTCGGCATCTCACCGAGACGCCTTGAGCTGCTTAATCAGTATTATTACGCTTGTATTTCCTTCGTTGACTACCAGATCGGCAGAATAGTTGCAGAGCTCAAGGCAAAGGGAATCTATGACGATACCGTCATTATGTTCTCCTCCGACCACGGAGATATGATGGGCGACTACGGATCTATGGGTAAGCGCACTATGCTTGACGCTGCGGCGAGAATCCCTTTCCTGCTCAAGATACCCGGCAAGGATCATGAGATCAGACGCGATCCCGCATCTCTCGTTGACGTTGCTCCCACGCTTCTTGCCGCTTGCGGAATCGACTTTGATCCCGCTGACTTTGACGGTGTGAACCTTATGACCGATTCTCACGAGCTTGTTTACTCGCAATATGGAAACGGAACTCTCGGTATCTATATGGTCGCTTCGGGCGCGGACAAGCTCGTTTATTCCGCTGTCGGTGACAGATACTTCTATTTCGACTCCTTCCCCGATGCAGTTGACAAGTACGACGAAAGCAACGAGCGTGTTGTTTATCTCAAGCAGAAGCTTGATGAATACATTGCAAGCGACGTTTGCACCGAGATCGAAACCGAGCCCAAGGTAAGCCCCGCAAGACAAGCTAAATATTCCTTCTATCCGCCCCTCAACGATCACATCAGAAGGGCTGACGAAGAGAGAGGCAGAATGCCCGAGGGTTATGATATCGTAATTGGTTCAAAGCAGACCGATTTCTGGTAAGCCGTCTAATCTAACATAAAAAACTACCGACAGAGCTATCTGTCGGTAGTTTTCTTTATATAAATCAGAACAGACCGCTGATCTTTCCGGTTTCGTCGACGTCAATACGCTCTGCCGCGGGGACTTTGGGGAGTCCAGGCATTGTCATAATATCGCCGGTAAGCGCAACGATGAAGCCTGCGCCTGCGGAAAGTCTGAGACCTCGTACGGTTACGGTAAAGCCTTCGGGAGCGCCGATCTTTGTCATATCGTCCGAGAAGCTGTACTGTGTCTTTGCCATACAGATGGGAAGATTACCGTATCCTGCAGCAGCAAGTCTGTCGGCTTCCTTCTTTGCCGCGGCGGTAAGGATCGCACCCTCGCCTCTGTATACGTTGCGAACGATCGCGTTGATCTTATCCTCAATAGTTCCCTCAAGCTCATAGCTGAAGGTGAAATCGTTCTTTTCTTCGCAAAGCTTAACAACTTCGTTTGCAAGCTCAATCGCACCGTTTCCGCCGTCTGCCCAAACGGTAGAGAGAATCGTCTTAACTCCGAGTTCGGAGCACTTGTCAATTACGAGCTTGATCTCCGCGTCGGTATCGGTCGGGAACTTATTAACAGCAACAACGCAAGGAAGCTTATAAACGTCCTTGATGTTGGAAACGTGGCGGAGGAGGTTAGGAATACCCGCTTCAAGTGCGGTGAGATTTTCTTCTCCGAGCGCGGTCTTGGGGAGTCCGCCGTGCATCTTGAGTGCGCGAATGGTCGCAACCATTACAACCGCATCGGGCTTAAGACCCGCATAGCGGCACTTGATATCAAGGAACTTCTCTGCTCCAAGATCAGCGCCGAAGCCCGCTTCGGTAACGCAATATTCACCGAGGCGGAGAGCCATCTTGGTTGCTGTTACGGTATTACAGCCGTGCGCGATATTTGCGAAAGGACCGCCGTGAACGAGCGCGGGGGTGCCCTCAAGAGTCTGAACGAGGTTGGGACTCATTGCATCCTTAAGCAAAGCCGCCATAGCGCCGACAGCCTTGAGATCGCCTGCGGTTACGGGCTTATCGTCATAGGTATAACCGACTACGATGCGGGCAAGTCTTTCCTTGAGGTCGGTGATTGAGTTAGCAAGGCAGAATACAGCCATAATTTCGGATGCAACGGTGATATCGTATCCGTCCTCACGGGGGATGCCGTTGACCTTGCTTCCGAGACCGTTTACGATCGCGCGGAGCTGGCGGTCATTCATATCGACGCAACGCTTCCAGGTGATGCGTCTGGGATCAATATTGAGTGCGTTGCCCTGATATATATGGTTATCAAGCATAGCGGCGAGGAGGTTGTTAGCCGCGCCGATAGCGTGGAAGTCACCGGTAAAGTGGAGATTGATGTCCTCCATAGGAACTACCTGAGCGTATCCGCCGCCTGCCGCGCCGCCCTTGATTCCGAATACGGGACCGAGCGAGGGCTCACGGAGTGCAGCGATCGACTTTTTACCTATCTTACGCAGACCGTCTGCAAGACCGATCGAGGTGGTAGTCTTTCCTTCTCCCGCGGGAGTGGGGGTGATTGCAGTTACAAGAACAAGCTTTCCGTTCTTTTCGGGAGTATCGGCAAGAAGATTTCTATCAATCTTTGCCTTATATTTGCCGTACTGATCAAGATATTTCTCGTCTATTCCCGCAGTTGCGGCGATTTCGGTTATGGGACGCAGTTTTGTTTGCTGTGCGATTTCAATATCGGTTAAGTATGCCATTTTTCTTCTCCTTAAACATTAAGAATAATTATACTTTTCCGCCGAAACTGTGTCTGTCATACTGACCGCCACCCGTTACAGCTTCATTTTTACCATCAAAATCAGGATTTACGTATTTAGCGAACCAATCATCAAGCTCGCTTGC
Source organism: Eubacteriales bacterium (assembly GCA_045644325.1). Classification (GTDB taxonomy): domain Bacteria; phylum Bacillota; class Clostridia; order Oscillospirales; family CAG-272; genus CAG-390. The sequence goes on from JAZRGT010000010.1 coordinate 132,483, forward strand.
CATATCGGCAATGATACCCGAATAGTTAGGATCATCATATAGATTATTGTATTCATCAGGATCTGCATTAAGATCGTAGAGCTCACAAGGCCCGGGATAACGAAGAACAAGCTTATATTCCTTATTGCGGATCATTCTGCAAGGTCCGTATTCGTCAAATACAACGACATTTTCGCGAACACGCTCATCCTTACCTTCAAGAAGATTCTTGAAGCTTGCTCCGGGCTGCTCGGGGTCGGGAGTATTCTCCACCCCTGCAATATCGAGTAGTGTCGGGAAAAGGTCGTAATGACTGAGCATTTCTTCCGAAACGCGCTTCCCCTCAAATCTGCCGGGTGCGGCAATGATCGCGGGAACCTTGACGGAAGTATCGTACATATTGACGGGCTTTGTGCCGTTGCCCTTGCCCCAGATGCCGTGGTGTCCCATGTTCATACCGTTATCCGCAGTGAACACGATAACGGTGTTATCAAGAATTCCTTCCTCTTCGAGTCTGTCAAGCAGACGTCCGATGTTTTCGTCCATCGCGCTGATTGCCGCATAATAGCCCGTAAGGCTTTCTCTGCGGTGCTCCTGCCAAGTCTCGGGGATGGGGGGATAATTCATCTGCGAATATCTGATGCCGGGGTGAGACTGCGAATTCCATTCCTCAAGAGTGATCTTACCGAATCTTGTCCAATTATGCGGAGGAAGATTGGGTGTGGATACGAACTCGCAATCCTTATACATATCAATGTATTCCTTCTTATGGTGAACTGCCGACCAAGGCGAGTGGGGCGCCGTATAGCTTACCGAGAGGTAGAAAGGTTTCTCTTTATCTCTTGTATCAAGGAACTCGATTGCGTTATCGGTTATAACGTCTGTCACGTATTCGTTTTCAAGCATATTGATCTTACCGTCAACAAGCATCATCGGGTAGAAATAGTTATCACCGCCGAGAGCAATGGTCTTCCAATAGGTGTAGCCCGCCTGAGGCGTTGCACTGTCTCCTATATGCCATTTGCCTGAAAGAGCACATTCGTATCCGGCTTTCGCCAATTCTCCGGTTATGGTTCTGTGGGGCGCAAGATACTGAATCGGAGTGTCGCCCGTGATCTGGCTCTTGCCCCAAGCATAATACCAAGGAAGACCTTCACTTTCATAAGCCTTGAGAAGTTCTTCATTGATTTTATCATCCGAAAGATTGCCTTTTGCAAGCCAATCGTGAACGCCGTGAGCAGAAGGCATCTTGCCGCACATTATTGATGCGCGCGCAGGAGAGCAGACGGGAGAGGCGCAGAAGAAATTTTCAAATCTTACGCCCATATCGGCAAGTCTATCGAGATTTGGAGTTTTAAGTTCCTTGTTGCCCGCGCATCCCATTGCCCATGCGCCGTGGTCATCGGACAGTATGAAAAGGAAATTAAGTCTGTTATTATTCATCACTAACCTCGCAGTGTTCAAAATTCAGGCAGTACGCGCAAATTTCGCAATCACTTTTTTGATTATCGGCATAACGCCAATGATGATCGGTTTGATATTCAGCAAAACGATCAGGATAAAGCCTATAGCCTGAAAAGCGATCCATCCTTCAACCTCAAATACCATAGTCGCAGCCTGAAGGCAAAGCAAGGCGGTATTGACCATCAGCTTGATCGGTTGGACGTTGAATTTAATATATTTCTGCGCATTTACCGCACGGATCACAAATACGGCAAGATAGCCGGCTATCGCACCGAGCGCCGCGCCCTGCGCAGCCTTTATTGGATCGAAGCGCTCGAGTATATACGGAATCGCAATAAAGCTTACTCCGATATTTGCCGCAGCACCCGCCATTGAAGTCAAAAGCGAAAGTACGCTTTTCTTTTTGACAAGATAAACGCTTCCGAGGAAGGTGGCCAACGCAAGAAATACGGTTGCTATTATAAGAGTCGGCATATACTGCCACGCCTCGTAATAAGAATCGTCCATCAAAAGCACCGTGAATATCTTAGAAAACGCGATGAGTCCCGATCCCGCCATAAACATCAGACCGAGATAGCTTTTGAATACGCTTGAATAAAAGCTTCCTCTTTCGCTTTCCGTAGCATCCGTTACGGCTGAAAGCTGCCAAGCTTCTGTGAAGATTGTCGTCAGCAAGGTAATCGCCGTTGGAATCTTATACGCCGCGGCGAAAATTCCATTCACCTCATCGCCACAGTAATGAGCAACCATAAATCTGTTGGCAACGCTGTTTATCCATAGAAAAACGGTTGTCGGGATCATCGGTACGCTGTATTTCAGCATACTGATTATACATTCTTTTTTAACGTACGCAAGCTTGAAATCACGGTGGAGTTTCATTGAGATTATAAGAAATACAGTCACAAGCACGTTTGCGACAACTACGGATAGAACGTATCCGAGAATTCCCATATCGAAGCATACAAGGAAAATAATATTAAAAGCAATATTTAACGCCGTATTTATTATCCCTTGCAAGGCGTACATTTTGGTATGACCGAGACCTCTGACGTAATAAGAAACCGCGCACTGGAGATTTGCCGTAATAACAAAAACAACGATCAGCCAATTATATCCGTCAAAATAGTCAAGATACCAAAGAAGCGGCGAAAGAAGGAGGAAGATTCCGCTGCCAACGAGCAGCATTGCCATACCCGAGGAGAAGACTTCATTTTTCTTATCCTCAGCATCTATGGCAAAGCGGAAAATTCCGTCGTACATACCTATCGCGGCAAGCGGCATCAAAAGGTTAGCCGCTTGCGTAATCAGGTCTACCGTTGAATACTCCGCCCTCGACAAAAGCGCGGTATATAGCGGCATAAGAAGAAATACCATAACCTTTGAGGAAAAGGTTCCTATGCCGAATATCAGCGTATTAGACAGTAGCTTTTTATATTTATTCATTAATTATTGCGCCTCTGTAAAAACTGTACGTTATCAGTCGGCATTCTCCCAGTTATGGTAAACGTTCATAACGTCATCGTCATCCTCAAGCTTTTCAAGAAGAAGTCCCATAAACTTGATGTCATCTTCACTTGTAAGCTCAACAGTGTTCTGGGGAACCTTGGTCTTTTCAGCGGACTCAAGCTTATAGCCTGCCGCCTCAAGAGCCTCGGAAACTGCATAAAGATCGTCGGGCTCGGTGTAGATCTCGAAGATATCCTCGTCAGCCATAAAGTCAGCTGCGCCCGCTTCAAGAGAAGCCTCCATAAGCGCATCCTCGTCGATATCTCCATCCTCGTTGTTGATGATAATCAGTCCCTTATCGTCAAACATAAAGCTTACGCAACCCGAGTTACCGAGATTGCCGTGGTACTTGGAGAAGTAGGAACGAACGTTACCTACGGTACGGTTACGGTTATCGGTGGTAGTCTCAACGATTACGGCAACACCGGAGGGACCGTAGCCTTCGTAGGTGATAGCCTCGAAGTTCGAGTTATCAGAGCCCATTGCTTTTTTGATGGTGCGCTCGATGTTATCGTTGGGAACGTTGTTAGACTTCGCCTTCTGAATAAGGTCGCGAAGCTTAGAGTTGGATGCGGGATCGGGACCGCTTTCCTTAACTGCGATGGTAATTTCCTTACCGATTTTTGTGAAGACCTTCGCCTTCTGCGCGTCGGTCTTTTCCTTCTTGTGCTTGATGTTACTCCATTTGCTATGTCCGGACATTTTTATATACCTCTTTTTAATAAATTCTTGTTTATTTAGATCTGCTCTGTCTTCTTCATACAGATGAGCTCGAATGCTGTACCGAGGATCGACTTGGTTGCCTTGGTGAGTGCAACACGTGTTGCGACTACTTCGGGATCGGTTTCGGTAAGGATGGAACAGTTGTGATAGAAACGGTTATACGCTGCCGCGAGATCGAGAATATATCTTGTTACGTAGAAGGGCTCGTAGCTTTCGATAGCTGCTTCAACTCTCTCGGGGAAGATCGAGATCACACGGAGAAGCTCGTGCTCCTCGAGGGTGGTTGCCTTATAGGTGCACTCGGTGTTGATATCAGCAGCCTTTGCGAGAACCGAGCAGGTACGCGCATAGGTGTACTGAACGTAGGGGCCGGTGTTTCCGTCATAAGAAAGCGCATCCTCGAGCATAAAGTTGATATCCTTGATTCTGTTGTTGGAAAGATAATAGAATACAATCGCTCCGACGCCGACCTTTTCCGCGATCTCGCACTTCTTCTCTTCCGACATATCGGGGTTCTTTTCACCTGTGATCTGGTAAACCTTTTCAATAGCCTGAGCAAAAAGGTCCTTAAGAAGAATTACGTTACCTGTTCTCGTAGCAAGCTTTGCGCCGTTGATGCTTACCGTGCCGTAGGGAACGTGAACGAGCTTGTCGGACCAATCGTAGCCCATAAGCTCAACTACCTTGAACCACTGCGCGAAGTGGAGAGACTGACCTGCGGAAGTTACGTAGATGCACTTATCGAAATCGTACTCGTTCTTACGGTAAACAGCCGCGGCAATATCTCTGGTGGGATAGAGCGTTGAGCCGTCGCGCTTGAGAATCAAGCAAGGAGGCATATTGTATTCGGAAAGATCTACGATGGAGGCTCCGTCATCAATCTTCATAATGCCCGAATCGCGCAGCTTCTGTACCTGAGCGGGCATCTTATCGGTATAGAAGCTCTCGCCGTTATAGGAATCGAACTCGATACCGAGCTGAGCGTAGGTCTTTTCATATTCCTCAAGGCTGATCTTGATGAACCACTTCCAAAGCTCGATGTTTTCGGGATCGTTGTGCTCGAGCTTTGTGAACTCTGCGCGAGCATCATCGTTGAGCGCAGAATTATTTTCAGCCTCCGCGTGGAACTTAACGTAAAGCTCGACGAGCTTGTCAATTCCGCCTTGCTCAATTTCTTCCTTGCTTCCCCAAAGACGGTATGCAACGATAAGCTTACCGAACTGAGTTCCCCAGTCGCCGAGATGGTTGATGCCTATGCACTTGTAGCCCGCAAACTCGTGAAGCTTTTTGAGCGAATGACCGATAACGGTAGTACCAAGGTGACCGATGTGGAAGGGCTTTGCTACGTTGGGAGAAGAATAGTCGAGTACAACGGTCTTTCCCTCGCCGTTTTCGGGAGAACCGTACTTTTCTCCCTTTGCGAATACCTCGCAGAGGACTTCGTTTGCAAGCGCAGTGCTGTCGATCTTGAAGTTAAGATAACCGTTTACTGCCTCTGCCTTAATTGCGGAATCCGCAGGAAAGCTCTCAGCAAGTGCCATCGCGATCTGGATAGGCGAACGGCGGAGGATCTTGCTGAGTTTAAAGCACGGGAGTGCTATATCACCCATAGAGGTGTCGGTGGGATACTCGAGCAGATCGAGGATTTCGGATTCCGAAAGAGATGCACCTGCAAAAGAGGCCGCAACAGATTCGGAGATCGTCTTTGCAATATTCAACTTAAATGTTTTCATAATTATTTACCATCCGTATATTAATATGTTTTACCTTCGTTTATCATATCTATCGCCGCAAGTCTTTGTGCCTCGGAGACGTTGATTCCGCCGAGAATTCTTGCGGTTTCTTCGATTCTGCCCATTTCGTCAAGCTCGGAAACGGTCGTTTCAGCCCTACCATCAACTTCGGTCTTTGATACCCAAAGATGAGTGTGAGCCAAAGACGCAATCTGCGCCGAATGGGTAACAGACAGAACCTGAGCTGAGCGAGCGGCTTGTTTTAGCTTGATTCCGACTTTTCGCGAAGTCTTACCCGAAATTCCGCTGTCAACCTCATCGAATATCAAGGTAGATATGGAATCTGCACCGGCAACGGCGCATTTTATAGCGAGCATTACTCTTGAAAGCTCACCGCCCGAGGCTGATTTTGATAGCGGCAAAAGGGGTTCGCCCGGGTTTGCGGCAATAAGGAATTCAACCGTATCCTTACCGTAATCATTGAAATCCTCGCACTCGGAAACTGTGATTGAAAACCTGACCTTCGGCATATCGAGGAAATGCAGTATTTCACAAACCTCTTTTTCAATGACCATTGAAGCCGACGAACGGGCACAGGTGATTTCTTTTGCTATATCGTTAAGCTCTGATCTGATTTTAGCCTCTTGAGCCGATAATTCTTCTATTCTGCCATCGGAGTTTTCAACGGTATCAAGATCACGCTTTGCCTTTTCACCGAATTCGATTATCTCGTCAACGGTGCTGCCGTATTTTCTTTTTAATCGTGTTATCAGCGCAAGTCGTGATTCGATATCATCAAGTCGCTTTCCGGGATCGCTTTCGAGATCGGAATCCTTGACGATTCGTTGCAATTCAGAAGCAATATCATCGAGCTCGTAGGTACAGCTTCGAAGTCTCGCGGCAAGCTCGGAAAATTCGGGAACAACGTCAGCAACCTTGGCAACAGCCTCTGCGGCGCGCAAAGCCAAAGAAGATGCTGTAATTCCCTTTTCATTGGTACAAAGAGTTCTTGCGGCGGCATCCGTATGCTTTTTAATACGCTCTGCAGACCTGAGCTTTTCGCGTTCTCTGACAAGCTCGTCTTCTTCGCCGTTTTTCAACTTTGCAGAAGTAATCTCTTTGATTTGAAATTCAAGCATATCCTTCATACGCAAAAGCTCAAGAGAATTTTTACGCACCGCTGAAATATCCGACTTCAGCTGCTTCCAATTTAAATATTTTTCGCGATAAACGGATAATTTATCGTCGGTCTTTGCAAAAGTGTCTATAAGCTCATATCTTTCATTTTCGTCCGAAAGACGCAGGCTGTCGTGCTGACCGTGTATCGAAATAAGGAGTGCTCCGACTCGTCGCATCAGCTGCTGGGTAACGCCTCTGCCGTCGATTCGGCAAACAGATTTTCCTTCACTTGTAAGCGATCTTTCGAGCGTGATTTCTGAATCATTGATCTCAAAACCCAACTCGCACAATGCATCTACCGATTTTTCCGAAAGCTCAGAGAATACGGCACTCACAAGTGCCTTCTTTTCTCCGCTTCTGAGCAGATCGCGCGCTATTTTATTACATACTAAAAAATTAATACTGTCGGTTATAACAGACTTACCTGCTCCGGTTTCACCGGTGAACACCGAAAGTCCGTCGTTAAACTCAATCTCAAGATCTCGGATAACCGCCATATTTTGAATATGCAACGATTTCAGCATAGCGTGTCCTCAATTATATGGTGTCAAGCAGAGCGTGAATTCTCGCGCTGAGATCCTTGGCTGCTGCTTCACTTCTGACGACCATAATGATCGTATCGTCGCCCGCAACGCATCCGAGAATATCGTTCGAATCTATTGAATCAAGTCCCGTCGCAACGGCAGTTGCAAGTCCCGGGTAGGTCTTGACAACAATATTATTCATTGCGTAATCCACACCTATTATCGAGCTTACCAGCGCGCGATTAAACTTGATAGAAGGAATTACATCGTTCGGAGCGGGAACGGTATATCTATAAGAACCTCGACCCGTTAAAACCTTTGTCAGCTTCAGTTCTCTGATATCTCTCGAAACAGTCGCCTGAGTAACCTGAAAGCCCTCCTTACGGAGCATACCGATCAGATCCTCCTGCGTTTCTATTTCGTATCTTGTGATCAATGCAATGATCTTTTCCTGACGCAAATTTTTCATTATAGCACAGATCCCCTTTATACGTTATATAGATCCAAGCTTTGAGCAAAGATCTTCATAGAAATTATGCTCCTTGACGCGTAAGAGCTTTGCAACCTTATCGGATTTTGAAACACGAACCGACTGATTGCGCATAATTCTGATATTTATTCTTCCGTCAATCGTAAGATAGAGATATGGCTCTCTGTCACAAATATTCTTAACCTCTATGACCGAGCTATCCGAGAAGACGATCGGTCTGTCCTTAAAGGAGTGGGGGCAAATCGGCGTAACGCAGATAACGGGCGCGTTGGGCGCAAGGATCGGGCCACCCGCAGACAAGGAGTACGCGGTAGACCCTGAAGGAGAGGTTATGATCAAGCCATCTGCGCGATATGTACCCACGTTTTTACCGTCAGATTTTACTTGCATATCAACTATGCGAGCGATAGAGCCATTGGAAATAACTGCGTCATTGAGCGCACGGCTGACGTAAAGAGGCTTTCCGTTATGCCTTAACTCTATGTCAAGCATCATTCGGTCTTCGAAATAATAATCTCCCGACATAACCTTTTCTATCAGGTCCATCTCGCTGACTTCAAGGGATGTCATATATCCGAGTCTGCCCTTATTTATACCAAGGATCGGAATATCGCGAGGAGCGGCTCTGCGCGCAGCTTCAAGCACCGTTCCGTCACCGCCTACTACTACGACGAGATCTACGTTATCGTACATTCTGTCGGGCGATACGAATTTTACACCATCGCACTCCTCTACGATACCGCGAGCGTAAGTCGGCAGAATCAGTTTTGCGCCGAGTGCAAGAAAGCGTGACGCCGCCTCTGCGGCTACGTCTGCCTTTTCCTGTATTTTGTAATTTGTTGTGATTGTAATGTTTTTCATCTTTTTCTCCTAAATACCGAAGAAAATTTTATTTATAATTAACTCTGCCGAGGATTATCTCATTGGACAAAGTGTTCTTATCTTTTGTAAACAGCGCAAGGAACTCTACGTTTCCGTCCCCGCCTTCGATGGGCGATCTTATCAAGCCGCGGAGGTACAATCCGTTTTCTTCCGCAACCGCGACAACCCTCCGTACCGCGCTCAAACGGTGCTCGGGCTTCCTTACAATTCCGCCCTTGCCAAGTGCTTCTCTTCCGCACTCAAACTGAGGCTTTATCAGGGTTACGACCTCTCCGCATTCATTCAAAAGCATTTGAAAGCGCGGGAGGATGAGAGTCTGCGAAATAAAGGAGACGTCCATAACTATAATATCAGCATAACTGCCTACGCTGTCGAAATTAAGAAATCTCGCATTCATTCCTTCGAGCGAAACTACCCGTTCATCTGCCCTCAGCTCCTTGGCAAGCTGATCTCTGCCCGAGTCGATCGCGTAAACGCGCTCAGCGCCGCGTTTAAGCAAGCAATCGGTAAAGCCACCGGTGGAGGCACCGACGTCAAAGCAGACCTTGCCCGAAGGATCGATAGCGAAGGCATCCAAAGCCGCTTCGAGCTTTAAACCGCCGCGTCCGACGTAAGCGATCGTATTTTCGCAAGATACGGAATGCTCAAGAGTTTCATCAATCTTTTCGCTCGGCTTTTTTACAGGCTTGCCGTCGATCACTACCAAGCCGGCTTCAATCGACTTTTGTGCAGATTCGCGACTTTTGGAATATCCCTCTGAAACGAGGTAAACATCAACTCTTATCATTTGTCGCGCGTCAATAAGTAGTCTGCAAGCTCGCAGAGGATATTGCTATCGTCAAATACAGAGAGCTCCGACTTTGCCTTTTCCGTAAGCTCGCGAGCGTATTCGCGCGCTCTTTCGACTGTCATAAAGGTGAGGAACGTCGTCTTGTTTCTGTCCTTATCAACACCTACGTTTTTACCGAGCAGCTCGAGGGAGGAGGTGGCGTCGAGTATATCGTCAACGATCTGAAAAGCAAGACCGATGGCTCTTGCATATTCTACTGCGGCGTTGTATCGGGAATCTCTTTCATCCAATCCGGCAGCGGTGCAACCGAGCTTTGCCGCCGCGATGATGAGCGCGCCCGTTTTCTTGCTGTGAAGCTTGAGCAGAGTATCAAAATCAAGCTCCTCCTTTTCGCCGCGAAGATCAATAATCTGACCGCCGATCATGCCTTCACTGCAGGTCGCTTCAGCCAAAATTCCAACGGCACCCAAAGCAAGGTGCGGAGGTATTTTACCGTTTTCAGCAATCGTCAAAAAAGATCTGATAACGAGCGAATCACCCGCAAGAAGTGCGGTAGCCTCGCCGAAAACCTTATGAGAGGTGGGTTTTCCGCGGCGCATATCATCATTATCCATACACGGAAGATCATCGTGGATAAGCGAAAACGTATGCATCATTTCGATCGCCGCCGCAAGAGGCATCGATGCTTCGGTCGAGCCGCCGCAAATGCGGCAAAACTCATTGACGAGGAAGGCTCTTATTCTTTTTCCGCCCGCAGTAAGGCTGTATAATTCGGCATTCCGTACCTCTTCGGTATCGGTATCAGAAAACGCGCTGTAAATGACATCAACTGCGCGGTCTACGGCGCGGGAATTTTCCGCAAGCGCCGCGGCTAATTCTTTATTCATTACGCTTCCTCTCCGTTGGCGACGATAAGCTTCTGCTTCGCCTTTGAAAGCAATTCATTTGCTTCACGCACAAGAGCAACACCTTCTTCGTAAAGCTTCATGGAATCGTTAAGCGAGGTCTTTCCGCCTTCAAGTATTCTTACTATTTCCTCAAGGCGAACCATCGCCTCTTCAAAAGAGAAATCTTTTTTACTCATTTGTTATATTCTCACTAAATTTATTTACCCCCGTAACGGCGGCGTAGATTTCGCCGTCTTCAAAGCGGACCGATACGGTGTCTCCCACATTCAATTCAGAAACGGAAGACGCAACAGCTCCGTCCTTTTGAACTATGGAATAACCGCGCGAAAGCACTGCGAGGGGATTTAAGGCATTTATCTTTGCCAAGTTTTTACCGAAGGCGGATTCTTTTTCGGTAATCGCACCACGGTAAAGTGAATCAAGCCTTTGACTCAAATATGCGAGCTCATCTTCTCTGATCTCAACATTAGCGATAGGGTTTGTCAGAACCTTGGAGCGTGATAGCGAGCCGAGGAGCTTTTCTTTGTTCACGATATCCTTTGCGACTATACCCCGCACCGTTGTAAGAAGCGAGCTGAGCTTCAGCGAATAATCGCTCATATTCGGGACTACGAGTTCTGCCGCGGCAGAAGGTGTGGGTGCGCGAAGGTCTGCAACGTAATCGGATATCGAAACGTCGGTTTCGTGACCTACTGCAGACACTACGGGAATCTCCGACGCAAATATCGTTCGCGCAAGCATTTCCGAATTGAAAGCGTCGAGATCCTCTCCCGAGCCTCCTCCTCTGCCGATGATTATAACGTCTACGTTATTTTTTCGATTGAAATAATCTATTCCATCGCAAAGACTCATCGGTGCCGATCCCCCTTGAACAAGAGCGGGATACAGTTCAAGCTCGGCTATCGGCCATCTTCTTCCGAGAATATTGACCATATCGCGGATCGCTGCGCCTGTGGGCGAGGTTACGATTCCTATGCGCCTTGGGAACGCGGGAATAGGCTTCTTTTTATCTTTATCAAACAAGCCCTCTTCAAGAAGCTTAGTTTTAAGCATCTCGAAGGAAGCAAATTTGTCACCGATACCAATCGGCGACATAAAGCCCGCGTATAGCTGATATGCGCCGTCACGAGGAAATACGGATACTCTTCCCCACACGCTAACGGTCATTCCGTTTTGAGGCTCAAAGCGTAATCTCGATGCATCTCGCGCGAACATAACGCACTTGATGAGAGATCTTTCGTCCTTGAGAGTGAAATAGAGATGCCCCGTTGCGTAATGATTCTTGAAATTAGAAATCTCACCGCAAACGGCGACCGCCTGAAGCACCTCGTCGGAGTCTATAAGCGACTTTACGTATTCGTTCAGTTGTGTTACCGAAAAAGCGTCATTCATCATTTCGGTTGCCTGTTTCGTTCATATATTTCTTTCTGCAGATCAACGCCACGCCGACAGCGTTATCCGCGGAGTACTGCGGTTCTGTAAAGTAGACGTTACCGAGCTTTGAGAGATGAGCTTTGATAATTGAATTACTCATTACGCCGCCCGCCCAAACGATCGGGAGATCTCCGTGTGCCGCACGCGCATTTTCCGCAAGCTTGGTAAGCGTTTTGGCGATGAAGGTAAAGGTATAGAGGCATACCGCCTCAGCGGCAGCACCCGAATTTATCATGCGGACGGAATTGTTTTCAAGTCCCGAGAGATTGCAAAGGTTGTCCTTGACGGAGATCTTTGCGTTCAACTTCTCGCCCGAATAATTCAAAGCAAGCTTTTCCATTTCGGGTCCGCAGGGGAATTTCAAGCCGAGCGCAACGCCTATACGGTCGATAGCCTGACCCGCGTTAAGGTCGGCGGTACCGCCGAGCAGTTCTATGCGGAAGCCCTCGTTTTCACGTTCAACGAGAACGCATTCGGTCGTTCCGCCGGAAACGTGGAAGGCAATAAATCTTCCGTACTTTTCAAGCAAGCGAGCCTCCTCTGCGCCCGAAGTGGCATAAGCCGCCATAATATGACCTTGCTGATGCGAGGTGCGGTAGAGTGGAGCATCAACGCCCACCGCCAGCATTTCAGCCGCAGATATTCCCGAAAGGAAGCAGGGCATATACGAGCCCTCCTCGTCTCTCGGCTGTGTTGAGACCGCTACCGCCACAATCTTATCGTCGGTTCCCTCGAGAACTCTCCGAAGGTCAGCAGTTGCCGCGGGAAGATTTTTAATATGAGCAAAAACGGCATCGGACTGTCTGAGTCCTCTTTCTCCCTGCTTGACCGGCAGAGGATATTTGATATTTGCAAGTATCCTGCCGCGCTCGTCACACAAAGCAAGCGAAGTTGTGTAATTGCTCGTATCGATTCCGCAGAAAAGCATTAATTATTGCCTCCGGCGTTCTTTTCCTTGAGCACTGCGTTAAGAACACCGTTTACAAAAGGACGGACGGTTTCGCTGTCGTCATACTTCTTTATAAGCTCGATAGCTTCGTTGATGGAAACTGTATCGGGAATATCCTCACAGAAATACATTTCGAAAATCGCAAGTCTGATTGCAGCCTTGGAAACGGGAGAAATTCTCGTCTTCTTCCATCCGTTTGAATACTTTTCCATAAGACCGTCGATAAACTCAAGGTTTTCGCAAACGCCGAAATAGATACGCTTGCCAAAATCGTTGATCTCGGTCTCGCGCATTTCGCACGCCCTCTCAAGAATAGTTTCGGGCGCATCTTCGCTTCTGAATCCCATTTCGAAAAGTAATTCGAGCGCCACCTCGCGCGCTTCTCTTCTTGTCATTTTTGATCCTCCAAAGGTGTGAATATTTGCATTTGGGCAAATTAATCCATAATATATATATTATAACTCAAAAATATTAAATAGTCAACATTTTGAGTGAATAAAATTTGAAATATTCACAAAAATATTCATCAAATGCATAAATATTGCGACTTTTTGAAAAAGATTTCATAAATTTACTTGCATTTGTAATAATTTCGTGGTATTATTATAGCATCAGCACAATTATGTCAAAGGAACGTATTATGAAAAAATTTTGCAAGAGCGCATCGGTCAGATCGGCAATTTATTTTACATTTACCACGATAATATTCAGCCTGCTCGTTATGTTCGGAAATGCGGACGCGGAGCTGATTTCTCTTGATCCCAAAAGGGTTCTTTGTATTTATCCTTTCTGCTTGCTTTTTGCTGTGGCAAATACACTCGTGACCTATAAAAACATCGACGGCGCGCTTCGTTGGATACTCCACGCAACGATTACGGTTTGCGGTGCGTTTATGTTTCTGATTCTTCCCGCCGAGCTTGGAAGCGGATCGGGAAATTTCATGGGATTCGCCTTGATAGCGTTCATTTACATCGTAGGCGTATTAATATATGCATTGATCAGCAAGCGCATAAAATCCGCTATTGTTGAGGATCGCATTTTGTCCGAAAAAACAAATAAGAAGAACAAAAGATAAAGATAAACGAGAAGCATCGCAATGACGCTTCTCGTTATGTTTTTATTTTGTAATATTAAAGTCAACAAATACCGGGCAATGGTCGGAAGCCTTCCATACGTCGTCGCCGCGGACTATTCCGTGAGCAACGAAATCAACACCGTTGATGCCGAAGACATGGTCGATGCTGAGACCGTCGCCGGGTACGTTTCCGTAGCTGTAGCTGGTCTTATAACCCGTCATACGCTCGATTCTTGCGGTAAGCTCCGCATCGGTAAAGCCATCTGCAGTCAGATTCTTGTAGGGTTGGGAGGAGCTGTTGAAGTTATTGTCACCCGATACCATTATCGGAATATTTCCGAATTCGGCAACGATCGCCTGCTTGACCTCAAGAACCTGAACGACGTTATCGAGCTTCCAGGTAGTTGCCTGCTCGGTAAGCTGAGCGGAGGTGAAGTTTTCAAAGCCCTTGTAGCTATTGGAGCAAACAGCACCGTGGTAATTGATCAACGCAAATTTAGCGCCGTCATTATCCTCAAACACCGCCCAGCTGAGCGATTTTGTATTGGTACCCGTATATCTTCCGCGAAGCCATACGACATCCGATTTTATGAGCTTGAACAGCTGAGTGTTATACATAATAGGCGTGTAGTTGACGGTAGACGAATTATTGTGCTTTTTATTGGCAAATGCATAAAAATCAGGAAGATTATTGAGCACCTTGGAATGCACCTCGCTGTTGCATTCCTGCAGGCCTATGATATCAGGGAGGTATCTTGTGATAATATCAATACATTCCGCCTCGCCCTTCTTATCTGCGCTGACCATACAGCCAAGATTCCAGGTCATAATTCTGTATTTAGCCTCGGAGTTTACAGCGATCTTGCGAAGACTTGATTCGCCCTTGATCTCGATATCAAGACCGATCTCGAGCTTGTCGATGCCTCCGCTCGGTAAATAAGTTTCGATAAAGAGCGCAACCGCTGCGGCAGTAGCATATTCGTCAAAGCCGAGAATTATAAGCTTATCTCCGACAAATTTGATAACGAACTCATCCTTATTCAAGGTTGCATATACGTCGTGAGACTCCTTACGGTTGGTAATTCCGACCAGGATTTCCTTGCCTTCGATCTCAAAAACGTCATCCCTTTTCTGCCCCTTGACAAAATCCTCCGTTATCATAGTGTTCCAATCACCTGAGGAGCGCTCTCTCAAAGCGGCAACAATATCCTTGACCGAATCTATCGCAACGGTTCCTGCGTAGGTACCGCGAATGAGAGTATAGTGGATTGCGTCCTTATCAAAGAGAACAGCTGTTGTAGGAGCGGGCTCGGTCTCAGGGATAGTTTCAACCAAAGCCTCGGTCGATTCAGCGGGATCTTCGGTTTCACAACCGCTCAAGACAACGGCACCCAAGGTCATAGTAAGTACGAGAATAAATAATATAATTTTTTTCATATGTTTCACCTCATTTTTAGTTTTCATCCGAACAAATTTTGCAAGCTCGTTCTTTTCCGCTTGCTTGCGCTTCTGCCTCCGTACCGTTCATAACATTATCGGCGGAAGACTTCGAAAGACTTGAGCATTTTGAACTAACGTGCCAGACGCTTCCGTTCTTTACCCAATACACTATAAGATTTCCGTTTGTATCGTATTCCTTGGTGTATCTTTCTTGAGTTGTGACTTCGGTGCTCACAGCTGTCGTATCTGTAGCCGAAATAGATTCTGCTTCAAGCTCAAAGTCTTTGGCACATATCTTACACCCGCGTTCTTTACCCGCTCTAAGCGCGGCGGCAATATCTCCCGATCGCAAATTTTGCGGCTCGGCTTTCGATATACTTCCGCAATTCAAGCTAATATGCCATACCGAACCGTTTTCAAGCCAATACAGCATCAGGCTGCCGTCCTCGGCGGTTTCCGAAGGATATTTCTCGGTTGCGGGCATTGAAATTGCTTCAAAAATTGACTCAATCATTTCGGGGGTCAAAACCTCTCCCGATGAATAATCGGTTTCTTCTCCTAAAAATCTTTCAACGCATCCCGAAAGCAATAAAACCGTCAAAAAAGCAAGACAAACGCAGAAAACTATTTTAAACTTATTATACATCGCTTATCCAAGGAATTTTTCAAACATACCCGTCCGGTCTGCCGAATATTCGTATGCTCCTCTGTAATCCGAAAGCTCGCGGCAACATATCTCAAGGTCGGTAAAAATAAAATACAGCACGGGCTCGGGGATGTTATTATCAGAAGTCAAAAGCTTTTTAAGCAAATGATAGGCTTCTGAGAAACGACCGAGCTTCATCTTGATCTTAGCATTCAGATGGTCTTTGTAAGCAACGGAATCTTCATCGTCCGAAAGAAGGAAATCCCATTGAGCATTATCTCCGTCGTTTATTTTAGTCAGCAGCAGAAAGTATCGGCAAAAAGCATCAGACAAGGAATGCGCGGAAGGCGCGTTTGACGTTTCGATATCGGCTACCAACGAAGTGGAAACAGATGCAATGCATAAGAGATAAGTATCGCTTTCGCCTATAAGATTTGCGATGGGATAGATAACGTCCTCACATTCGCGCTTAAAGCTGTCAAAAAGCTCTGCCGCTTCCCTGAGCTTACCTGCGTTGAAACAGTCTTTTGCCTGATTGTAGAGGCAAAGCGCGGAAACGTATTTTATCTCATCGTCCGAGCCGTCAAGTTTATCGCAAAGATCACGGCATATTTCCCAATCCCCCGCAGAATATGCACTCTTGATATCGGGCATTCCCGCTTTTTTTCTGTAATGAAATTCTTCACTTTCATCTGCAAGCAGATAACCCGCAGGAACGCCCAATCTTTCAGCTATATAAATAAGCGTGGGGATGGAAGGCAGAGCAAACCCGTTTTCGATGCGGCTGAGCATATTTCTAGTTATAAACTCACCCGCGAGCTCCTGCTGTGTCATCATCTTTGCACAGCGAATATCTTTAATTTTTTCACCTATATTCATTTTACATAACCGTACCAAAGACTCTTTTTCTTTTATTCTGCAAATATTTTATCATATTTTAAGCGTCAATGCAACATTTTTTGATAAAAAATCAATTTTTTCTTAATTTTCTCTTTACCTTAAGCGAATTATGTAGTATAATTATTATATAATTTTCATCGAGAGGTTCGCAACTATGAAGTTACTCAAAGATAAAATAATGTCAGACGCAACGATCAAGCCGGGCGGTGTCGTTATAGTTTCCAATTTTTTAAATCACAGAATGAATATTTCGCTCATTGATGCGATTGGAAAGCAGTTTTACGAGCGTTTCAAGGATACGAAACCTACCTTGATACTTACGGTTGAGGCATCGGGAATCGGTATTGCTTGTCTGGCGGCAAGATATTTCGGTGTCGACGTTTTGTTCGCAAAGAAAACGCAATCAAAGAACGTAACGGGTGAAACTTATTCTTCGCTCGTAAGATCCTTTACCAAGGGAACCGTTTTTGACGTTCGCGTAGACAAGAATTATATTTCCGAGTGTGACCGTGTTCTTATCATAGACGACTTTCTTGCGGACGGAGAAGCTCTTCGCGGTCTTATCGACATAGTCAATCAGGCGGGTGCAACAGTTGTCGGCGCGGGTATATGCATTGAAAAAGCATTCCAGCCCGGCGGCGACAAGATCCGCGCTGCGGGAATCAATCTTTATTCTCTTGCCATCGTTGACACCGATGCCGACGGAAACCTGATCTTCGTTGATAAAAATATAATTTAACAGCAACACGCTTATGCCCGATCGACATAAGCGTGTTTTCTCTTTTAAAGAAGTATGCAGATGAGTCCTCCGCTACCCTCATTGATAATTCTCTCCAATGTTTCCGAAAGCTTCGTTCTTGCATCGTCAGGCATATGCTCAAGCTTGGAATGAAGACCTTCGTTTACGAGCTCATAAAGGGATTTGCCGAAAATATTTGATTCCCATATGCTTGCGGGAGATTCCTCAAACTCGTGAAGTAGATATTTGACAAGATCCTCGGACTGCTGCTCCGATCCGACCATGGGATTTATCTCGGTTTCAATATTGGCTCTTATCATATGGATTGACTGCGCGGAAGCCGAAAGCTTAACTCCGTAACCGTTTTGCTTGCGTATTATCTCCGGCTCCTCAAGCCGCAATTCGGAAACGTCGGGCATTACGATTCCGTAACCGCGCTCCTCAGCATCGTTTAACGCTTCTGCCACCTTATCGTACTTGCGCTTTATCTCCGCAAGCTCGCAAAGGAGGGGCAGAAGCTCGCTTTCGTCGTTAATTTCAAACGAACTGAGCTCTCCAAGCGTTACGTAGAAAAGATTGTCAACGAGATTTACGTCCAAAGTAGCTTTCCCCGTACCAAGGTCGATCTCGGTGAGTTCTGCCGCGTTGATATATTCGTTATCCGCGAGCGATTCAAAAGCGTCCCTTAGCGAACCGATTTTATCCGCTTTTTCTGCGCACGCGCGGACACTGTCGCAGATGCTCGTCATAATATGGTGATTTTCGGGAAGCGACTTCGTCCACAGCGGAAGGTTTACGCGAACCTCGGAAATCGGAAATTCGTTTAGAACCATTTCAAGAATATGATTGATATCCTCGCCATCGAGCTCGGGGCAGCTGACGAGTGCTACGGGCACGCCGTATTTCCTTTCAAGCTCATGTCCCAAATTCATCGCTTCATCGGAATTCGGTCTTGCGGAATTAAGTATCACTGCAAAGGGCTTTCCAATCGCTTTAAGCTCCCGAATAACTCTTTCCTCTGCGCCGACGTACGAATCCCTGGATATTTCGCCGATAGTTCCGTCCGAAGTGATAACCATTCCGATCGTCGAATGATCGCGGATAACTCGATGCGTGCCCTCCTCTGCCGCTTTGATAAACGGCACGGGCTCTTCGCTCCAGGGAGTTCTGACCATACGCGGCTGACCTTCTTCAAATATTCCCATAGCTTCGGGGATCATATAACCGACGCAGTCTATCATTCTTACGCGAAGCTTACCTGCGCCCGTTGGCGTGATCTCTACGGCTTCGTCGGGAATAAACTTCGGCTCAGTCGTCATAACAGTCTTACCCGCTGCACTCTGCGGAAGCTCATCTCTTGCACGATCCCTCTCGTATCCCTCCGCTATATTTGGAAGAACGAGAGATTCCATAAATTTCTTGATAAAGGTCGATTTCCCCGATCGAACGGGGCCCACAACGCCTATATATACGTCACCGCCCGTACGCTCGGCTATGTCCTTATATATGTTTTTATCCGTCATATTACTTCCTCCGAAAAAATAATCTTTGGTAATTCTTATGAGCGATCGGGAAAATTTATGCTTCGGTTGTGTACTTTAACTTGATTTGTTTCAAAAAATATGATATAATTAACGCGAAAATCACTTAAGGAGCTATAAATGGATCTCTGGCAATATTTATCGTCAAGCAACAAAAAGATCGTAATGTACGGAATGGGAAACGGCGGGGATAAGATACTCGGCGTTTGCGAACGTTACGGAATCGAGATCTCCGACTTTTTTGCAAGCGACGGCTTTGTGCGCGGGCAGAAATTTCACGGAAAGACGGTATTAAGCTTCTCTCAGATCAAAGAGAAATACGGAAAAGATAATATAATCGTACTCGTGGCTTTCGCATCCTCGCTGCCCGACGTAATGAATGCAATTGCAAAGGTTTCGGATGAATGTGAAACCTACATTCCCGACGTGCCCGTAAGAGGCGATAATGTTTTCTGCGAGGAATTTGAGCGCGAGCATAGTGAGAATATCAAAAAAGCTTATTCTCTGCTTTCAGACGAAAGGTCGAAAGAGGTATTCGGGGGCGTGATTGATTTCAGAAGAACGGGAAGGCTTGATATTCTGCAATCTACATCCGATGATCCTGACAAGGTTTTGAAAGAGCTTTTGCATTTTGATCAATACCGCATTATCGGTGACATTGGTGCTTATAACGGCGATACCGCCGAGGAAGCATTGAAGCGTTGCCCTCTCGCGGAGAAGATATACTCTCTCGAGCCTGACAGAAGAAACTTCCGAAAGCTTTCTGCTTTTGCCGAGGGTAATGATAAAATTATCCCCGTAAATGCGGCGGCTTGGAATGAAAGCACGACCTTGATTTTTGACGACAGCGGAAACAGAAACTCGGGACTTGCGGAGAACGGCATTTCAAAGCGACGAGCAGAAGTAGATGCTATCACTCTTGACAGCGTTTTTCTCGACGGAGTCGATTATATCAAATACGACGTAGAGGGTGCCGAAAAGGAGGCGCTTGAGGGCAGCCGCAATATTATTAGAAAATATAGCCCCGATCTACTTATCTCGATCTACCACAGAACCGAAGATCTCCATGCTCTGATACTTCAGCTTCACGAAATTTGTCCCGAATATAAGCTTTATATTCGCCGATATCCTTATATTCCCGCGTGGGATCTCAATCTCTACGCTACCGTTAAATAACAAAAGACCGTCCGCTTGAAGCGGACGATCTTTTCTTTTAATTGTAAAATTCAATAAAAATAAGCTCTGTGCTGTTAAAAAGTCGAGGGATGGGCGGAGCGTTATTAGCCAAGCCGCGGCTTACGATAAGTCTGCCATCGTGCATTCCTGACGTATATTTGGGAAAGAAGCCCTGTCCCGGTGCGATCAAACCTTTTCCGAAGATCCGTATCTGCCCACCGTGAGCGTGTCCCGAAAGCGTCAGATCAATATCGAGAGCTTTGATATACTCGGGATAATACTCGGGGTGGTGATTAAGAAGAAGCTTATATCCGTCAAGCTTTGCAAACGACGCGAGCCATTGGAGATTAGGCGGAGGTGTCATTTCCAGGTGGTGCTCGGTTACGGGCTCGTCATTGACGATAAGACCGGAAGTGAGGCCTCCAATCTTTATCCCCTCGAATTCCGTGTATGCATCTTCTAAAAGAGTGATTCCGTTTTCTCTGCAAAAGTCCCGTACCTTTTTTACCGCGCCTCCCTCGTGATTTCCGAGCGACATAAATACGGGTGCAATCGCTTTGAGCTCATTAAACATATCAAATGAGTTTTTCACCGTATCGTCGTGACCATAGATAATATCACCCGTGCACAATATCACGTCTGCGCCCGCTTCTTTGATGCGGTCAACGATCGTGCGGTAGGGCTTATCGTGATTATCGGCGATAAATGCCGCCTTAAGATTTCTTCGAACGGGAGCCTTGATTTTGTATTCGGTAATCTGCATCTTACTTGTTCAGTTCCTTAATATATTCTATCGCTTCATCTGCGACGACTCCCTCGAGGGGAAGATTTTCTTCTATCAGCTTTCTTGCGTATGTCGAGCTGATATCCGCGAGGCCTGAATATGCGGGGAGATATACTGTTTCTGTTATCGGATTGCGATCGTGATTAAATACAGCCATATTCTGCTCATATTCAAAATCCTCGGTATTTCTCACGCCTTTGACGATCGCCACAGCCTTCAGTGCGGCGGCGAGATCAGCGAGATATCCGTCAGCGGTTATGACCGTTGCCTGAGGAATATCGGAAAGCGTTAATTCCGCAATTCGCTTTCTTTCGGAAAAGGTAAATTTACCCGTTTTATCGGGATTTATCATAATGGCGACGATCACTCTGTCAAAGAGCTTTGCCGCCCTTTCAACGACATCCTTGTGACCGAGGGTCATAGGATCGAAGCTTCCGGGAACTATCGCTGTTCTCATACCGCGTCCTCCTTGGGGGTAAGGATTGTGACGAATGCCGCGCCGTATCTCGCCGCACGCTTTACAGTGAACTTATCGGAAAGATCCGAATCATTCGCGAAAACGTCGTTTTCCTCGGCAGTTTCACATATAACCGTCGAGGTACCTTTAAGCTTTTTACATTCGATAAGCTTTTTCAGCACTCCCGGAATCAATTTTAAGGCGTAAGGCGGATCGAGGAATATTATATCGAACTTCTCTTCTCCGAGTTTCCCGATTATTGCATTTGAATCGCAAAGATTGATTCGGCATTTTGAGGCAAGACGTGTCTTTTCTGCGTTCTTCTTCATTATTGCCACAGCCTCGCGTGACGAGTCGCACATAACAGCTTCGGTTGCTCCTCTCGAGAGCGCCTCAAGCGCGAGCTGTCCTGAGCCTGAGAACAGGTCAAGCACCTTTCTGCCTTCTATATCAAACTGTATCATAGAAAATATCGCTTCTTTGGTGCGCGCAGCAGTGGGGCGTGTTGCCTCGCCGTCAAGAGTAATAAGGTTTACCCCTCTCGCACTTCCGGTAATAATTCTCATAATTATTCCTCCGTTTTCTTATCAAAATAAGCGCGTATACGCAAAATATCGGTTGAGTTAATCCCCTTGACCGATCTTAAAGCCTCAGCAGATGCATTTTTGACGCCGTTGTAGCCGCCAAAAGCCGCGAGTAAGGCTTTTGCCTTGGAAGGACCGATTCCATCGATCTTCGTAAGCGACGAGGTCTTGACTGTTTTGCGCTTTGCCTGAGTCATTCTGCCGATCGAATAGCGGTGTACTTCTTCTTGGATTTTATAAATGAATACAAAAAGCTCACGCTGTTTCGCTATATTGATCTCGCAATAGTTTTCGCCGTCAAAGGCGACGAGAGCGCGTGTTTTATGGAATTCATCCTTGACCATACCCGCCACAGGTACATTCACACCAAGCTCATGCATTACGTCAAGAGCAACGGAAAGATGATTGGTACCGCCGTCGAGCAAAATAAGATCGGGGAATGCCGAGAAAGAGGCATTTTTTTCCTTGGCGTCGTTATCGGGTAGCAGATATTTCAATCTTCTGCTCAAAGCCTCGCGCAATGCGCCGTAGTCATCCTGACCCTCTGTCGTTGCTATCTTAAAGGATCTGTAATCACTCTTGGCGAACTTTCCGCCCTCGGTAACGATCATACCGGCGGTGATATGTTCACTACCGATATTTGATATATCATATGCTTCTATTCTGTAAGGAACAACTTCAAGAGAAAGCAATGACGCGAGCATTACTGCGGCTTCGTCAGTCTTTTCGTTATCGCGAATATATTTCATCGCCGCCTGCTTTGCATTTTCTGCGGCGAGATCGCAAAGCTTTTTATTGTCGCCTATAACGGGCTTCGAGATATCTATCTTACGCTGATTGAGAGAGGAAAGCAAATCAGCGAGGAAGATCATTTCTTCCGCAGTGCAATCGAGTCCCAAAAGGATTTTCTCCGGAATATCCTCCGACATTTTGTAATGCTCGAAAAGCAGAGATATCATCGCGGAATTATCTGCAATTACGTCGCCGGCAAGAGGAAATTCGAGTTTATCGTTAAGAGAACCGTCTCGGACGCGGAGGATACAGAGCATCGTTACCGCACCGTCCTCGTAAAATCCTATAACGTCTCTGTCGGTACCGGGAGAAGCGACAGCCTTTTGTTTTTCAGAAAGCTTTCGCAACGCTTCGATAGCATCCCTGCACCTTGCCGCCATTTCGTATTGCTCTTCCTCGGCGCAACGGAGCATTTCTTCTTCAAGGCTTCTGCGTACCTTTGCGGTGTTGCCGCGTAGAACCTCTGCGACAGACGAAACACGTTCGGCATATTCCTCCTTTGAAACAAGTCCCGTGCATACTCCGGGGCAAAAGCCCATCTGATAGTTGATGCAAGGTCTAGTCTTTTCGAAATCTGCGGGGAATTTTTTCTTGCACGAATATAGACCGAAGGTTTTGTTCATCAGCGAGATAACGGAGAAAACACTCTGCGTTCCCGAATAAGGTCCAAAGTAACGTCCGCCGTCATCAAGGCGCTTGCGCGTCATTATCAATCGGGGATACTCTTCACTCGTCAGCTTGATATAAGGATAGGACTTAGCATCCTTCAACCTGATGTTGTATCTCGGAGTATGCTGTTTTATAAGAGTGTTTTCAAGCGTCAACGCTTCTATTTCCGTGTCACAATGGATGCACTCAAAGCGGCGCACGGATGAAACCATGCGCGCGGTCTTTGCATTCTTGACGTTGTTTCCGAAATACTGCGACACTCGGTTTTTAAGATTGCGGGATTTACCGACGTAAATAATCTTGTCGGACGAATCCCTCATAATGTATACTCCCGGGCGCTCGGGCAATTGCATTGCCTCCGAGTGAAGCTTTTTCATACGCTCTGAGGCGTGATTTTCTCTTTCGTTCATACTTTCACCTAAACAAATGGGCGGAAGCTAAAACTCCCACCCTCTTGTTCATCCTGATTTTAGTCGTTAAAGCCGGATTCGATAAGTTCAACCAGACCTTTGATTGCGGCCTCTTCATCATCGCCGTCAGCAACTATCGTGATAGACATTCCCTTTGCGATGCCGATAGAAAGAACGCCAAGCAAGCTCTTTGCGCTGACCTTTCTGTCATCCTTAACGACCCAAACACCGCTTCTATAAGTATTTGCCTTCTGGATAAAGAAGGTTGCGGGTCTTGCGTGCAGTCCGCTATTGTTGTTAATCGTAACTTCTCTCTGGATCATTTAAGACTCCTTCAATTTGTGAAATACGTAAATAAATTGATACATTATAATTATATCAATTCTTTCGCCCGATTTCAATGGAATTTATCAATAAAAATACAATAATCGCAAAAGCTATTTGTTGTTATTTTATACAACAAAAATTGATCTTATTGCTCTATTTTCTCAACGCTAACGACCTCAACGGTTACATCTACAGTTTGAGTATGCAGCTGAAGGACTACGCCGACGGCAATATGAACACCGTTTTTCGTAACGAGCATACCGTCACTTGTCAGGAGCTCGCACTCAAGACTCGTCGTGAGATCAACCAGGGTGTTACTCGGATAATAAGCGGGAATAAGATCACCCGATGCACCGAGCTCGTAAGTCATCTTCGGAGTAACTGTGGGCGAAGAAAGGACACAGCCCATATATTCTCCGTTTTCAAAATATACGGATTCGGACAGAGATATCATATCGACGGTAGTATACTGCAAGCCTTCAGCACGCACCGTAACGGCATACTTTTCGGTATCATAGGAAAACAGCCTCATATCAGTTGTAAATCTGAAAATCAAGGTTAAAGCCAAAGCGATAACAACTATCAGAACAACAGCATCCAAAGCGGCAAAACGAATTTTATTTTTATTTATCTGCTTACTCATTTTCCACCACCTGCATCGTTAGCATTTTCTTGGCTCAGGGAAATACAAATTCCCTCCGCCTCAAAATTCGGAAGGAGGAGCTCGTATACTCCTTCAACTGCGATTCTTTTACCGTCAATCAAATATCCGTCATTGTTAACCGTTGCGGTTGCTGCCAAAGTAATAACAAGATCAACGAGATCGGGATGCTCGATCGGCTTGACGCCGCTATTAGCATCGAAAATATACATTACATGAGACTCGACTTCAACCGCCGAAGCCACCTCACCGAGCTCATATCCGTCAGGGTCGCTGACCTTATCGCCAATATTGATATTGCTTGCATATACGGAAGGTACGCCCGAAATTTTCACTGTGTATATAACATCAACGTCATCGGAGCTTACGTCAATAAGATTCCACGGCGAATATACTGCAAAAAGCAATGCCACTACGGCCGATACGCAAATGATTATCAGTATGTCAAGAATATTGATTCCTTCTCGTTTTTTCTTTTCTTTTCCCTGAGCCGCTTTTTTCTTTAATTTAACTTTATCAATCTTCTTCTCTTCCGTCATTATTCATAACCTCCTTTTCGATATCGGAAATATCTACCTTCTGAGATCTTTTCCTTATCGGTATCGTTATCGATGCCAAGCCTTCTTCCTCTGCACCGAGATATATTTCCGAGCCGCTTCTGTCGTTGAAATTAGCAGCTGCGCAAGCAAAGCCGAGCAGTGCCCAGAACATAAAGAACACGCGGTAGTTATACCAGGTATAATCAAATATACCCGAAACAAGCAAAGCAAATGCGCCCGCCATAGCAGCTTTCGTAGAGCTGCTCAAAAACGTGTCGGATCTATTCACCGCCAAAGAAGAACAGCATTTTCTCGCAGCGTTAAACAAAAAGATTAAGAACAGTACAAGCCCTATCATACCCAGTTGTATCGCTATCTGCATATAAAGACTATGCGAATGCATTGCGTACTGTGTTCCGCCCGAAGCGTAACCGATATAAGCGGTCTTGAATGCTTCCTCTCCCATACCGATGCCACCGCCGAAAACGTCGGCAAGCAGCTGCCACGAGGAATTCCATATCGACACGCGATAGTTATTGGCAGAATCCGCCATAGTCAGGAAATTTCTTATTCGCAGACCTATGGTTTCGGGAAACAGAACGGTTACACCAATAACCGAAGCTGCTGCCGGGAATATCCATAAAATTCCCTTGGGTGAAATCATAACGGCAAAAAGGATTCCTCCCGCAACAAGAGCTATCCAAGCGGAGCGGGAATACGTAAACACGGTACAAACCGCGATAAAGGCGGATACTATATAACCCAGAATACGCATTTTAGGAGCATTGTATTTCAGCGTCAACATCAGCGCGAACGGGAATATCATAGTCAGATAAACTGCAAGAATATTGGGGTTATTGAACAATGATACCGCTCTCGACGATATTCCGCCGAACAAGGTTTCGTCCATCCACCCGGAAGGCGCAAAGCCGAGGCTATACTGCGCAATACCGATAAAGGCAACTATAACGGAAGGAACAATAAACGCACCCGTGCAGATTTTGGTCCATCTTCTGTACTTCATCAAATTGACGGTAAGCGGGAAGATCAGCATAAGTGCACAGCAAAGCATTGCGTGCTCCATCGTATTGCTGTTGCCAGGTGCTACACCTCCAAGAAGAACGGATATCCAAAATGCCAGAAAAGCAAAATCCGTGATACCGATTTCATGAACCCTTTTTCCTCTGATAATTTTGACCGTGTAGGAAACAGCGGTAAACAAGACTATAGCCGCAAGGATTCGCGAGGGAGCAAACGATAATCCGAGAAAAGGCGCGATGCCTATAGATATCACAACGCCGCCCTCGGGGTACGCAAGAATCAGAGCTAATAAGATGAAAGCAAGCACGAAGAGAACCATTTTAATCGGTGAGATGAGATACGTCAACAGTCCGAATAAAATACCTAAAATTACAGCTATACTTTGAACAGGAGTAATTTTACCGTTGGTCCTCATAGTTTCGGGAGGAACTCCGAAAACCTTAGTCAAAATAAAATACATTACCTTGCTTTCAGAGCAAAGAGTTGCGACGGACTTTTCGGTGAAAACCAAGGGGACAGATGCAAGCAATACTATAGCACCGCATAAAATATCAGCGTATATATCAGCATCGATCATAAGAATGAAGCGCTTGAACGCGCTGATAATTACGACGTAGATGCTCCAAGTCACCGTAAACGCACCAAGCGTTTTTCCGGGAATTCTGAAAAGTCTACCGGAAATCTTATAAAACAATTTAAGAACCAAAGAATTCTCAAACTGCCTCGAAATAGACTTTTTGACGTATTCAACAACCGGTCTTATCCCCGATTTCAAACGCTTGAACAGTGTCATCGTAGCGCTGGTATCGAAATTATGCTCCGCTTTTTTATTTGAGGTAAAGATTTTGAATAAGACGCCCGAAGCGAAATAATCTGCAATTATATTACACAGCATAAAAAGAATTCCGAGGAACACGCCGTGCTTTTTTCGTTTCTTTTCTTCCTTCATAAGCTTACCTCCGTTTCATTATTTCTTTAACAATCATTTACTGATCTTATCAAGTAAATCGGGTCTTTTTTCTTTCGTGATCCTGAGCGATTCCGCGGCGCGCCATTCGGCTATTTTGGCGTGATGCCCCGAAAGCAGGATATCGGGTACCTTAACTCCGTGGAATTCGTACGGTCTTGTGTATTGAGGATATTCAAGGAGACCCGAAGCGATGCTTTCGTCCTCATAGCATTCCGATGAAGCCAGAACTCCGTCAAGAAGACGGGAAACGCAGTCTACGAGAATGCACGCGGGGAGCTCACCGCCGGTCAGAACGTAGTCGCCGACCGAAATCTCCTCATCAACTATTTCGTCAAGAACTCTTTGGTCGATTCCCTCGTAATGTCCGCAGAGTATTATGAGTCGGTCATAATTCTCTTTCAGCTCCTTGGCGTGAGCTTGAGTAAGCACTCTTCCCTTCGGAGACATATAAATAACTCTCGTTTTCATTTCGGGAGCCATTGAACGTACCGCATCGTAGCAATTATATACGGGCGGAGCTGCCATGAGCATTCCCATACCTCCGCCGTAAGGAGTATCGTCAACTCTTCTGTTCTTATCTTCGCTCCAATCGCGGATATTATGCGCGTGAACGCTTAGATATCCCGCCTTTTGTGCTCTGCCGATTATGCTTTCGGATAAAATATTGCTGACAAGCTCGGGAAATAAAGTCAGAACGTCAAAGCGCATCAGTCAAACATCCCTTCTATAGGTCTGACAAAGATACCCTTTTCAAGATCGATATTGATAACGAACTCGGGAACAGCGGGGATCATACGGTCGCCGTTTTGGGTTTTAACGGTATAGATATCCGATGCTCCTGCATTGAATACGTCAGAAATCGTGCCGTATTCCGTGCCGTTATCCGCATCTATAACGGGCAAACCGACAAGATCGATGATGAAATAGTCACCGTCCTCAAGAGGAATATCGTCGCGGTCGGCGTAAACTACGGTTTCCTTGAGTGCCATTGCAATGTCAACGTCGTTGATTCCTTCAAGAGTGGCAAGAACGTGTCTTTTCATCACGGAGGAGGAAAGCACCTCGCGCTTTTCGTAGAAGTCGCCATTTTTGAAATATACACAAGGCAGATCCGCAAGTATTTCGGGAGAATCACACCACGATTCGATTTTTACAGCGCCTTTAACGCCGTGTGTATTGATGATCTTGCCGCATTCAAGATATTTCTTTTCATTTACGGATTTCATTAATGATACCTCTTAATCACAAATAAAAATAAATTTTCATTATAAAGTATATCACAAGAATATGATTTTTTCAAGATTTTTTCTGCTTTTTTTGGAATTTGAGATAAAATTTCACGATTTGGTATTGAAGAATTCGGTTTTTTGGTGTATAATCTACTTATAATATCAACTTGGAGGTCAAAATGTTTACATTTTTGAACGGCACAGCCGGCACTACCGGCGGCACTACCGGGGGGCTTATGGGCACTTGGGGAACACTCATTATGATCGTAATTATGATCGCTGTTTTCTACTTCTTTGCTATCCGTCCCCAGAAAAAGCAGGAAAAAGAGACTCAGGAAATGAGAAACGCGCTTTCTATCGGTGACGAAATCGTCACAATCGGCGGTATCGTAGGTATTATCACCAACATCACCGATGAAACCATCACCATTATCTCCTCGCGCGACAGAACAAGAATTCAGCTTCTCAAGTCTTCCGTTTCCCGCGTACAGGTAGCGGCTCATCCTTCCGACGAGGAAAAGAAAGAGGAAAAATAAGGATCGAATGAATATCCGAGCGACGTGACGAATATTATTTACCGAATTATGTTATTCGGAGGTTAAATATGGCACACTCGGATAAACGCAGGCACAACGCAGGCGCGTCTCATTCGGTTATCGAAACAGCCCCCAAAGCTTCTTTATTTATGCTTTTATCGGGGCTTTTCCTTTTATCCGCATTTGCGTTTTTTATTCGCAATTCACCGAGCCCCGCAGAGCTTGCGGTATATTTTGCACCCGCGGCGTTGCTTGTCGGGGCGGTGATGGGAGGATTTTTTTGCGGTACGAGGCTGAGCGGCGGTGAAAGCTACGCTTCAGCGATCCTCTCAGTCGCATTAGTTGCGGCGATACTGCTCACAATTAAATTATTCGTTCCCGCGCCTGAGTCGCGTTCTGCCCTCATTGTATGCATTATATTGCATATGCTGGCAGTAGCCGCGGCGATGCTCGGTGCCTTTTCGGCAAATACAAGACGAAAATCAAGACGCAGAAAGAAACAAAAAATCAGGAGTAAATCATGACTTACACTTTTTACAGTTCCGCTGAAGGAAGATATATTATTTACGACACCGCAAGCGGCGCGGCTATTCGCTCAACCGAGATTGAGGCTTATATTTGCGATGCACTTGATCCCTGTGAGGAGGGTGCGCCCGTGCTGCCCGAAAAGTGTCCCTCGGAGATCCGCTACGAGCTTGCGCGCTTTGCTTCAACAGAGGTAGCCGAAGCCTACGAAATGATCAAGGGATACTATAATGCGGGATTGATCTACGGCATTTCAAAGAAATCATTTGTAAGAATGTCGGGTGAACATTCTGCAACCGAGGAGTTATTCTCCGCTATTCTCGCCAACGCCGATCTTACCAAAGCGGAAGTAGAAGTAATTTAATTTCAAAAGCATCTGCTCTCATTGAGGAGCAGATGCTTTTTCGTTACATATTTTAATTAAAGCTTCTGTCAGCGCGGCTATTGCTTCGCGCGCTTCGTCGTTCGAAAATCCTCCACCGCATA
The DNA here is from genome assembly GCA_045644325.1 of Eubacteriales bacterium. Lineage (GTDB taxonomy): Bacteria > Bacillota > Clostridia > Oscillospirales > CAG-272 > CAG-390. Next base: position 162,571 of record JAZRGT010000010.1, read on the forward strand.
TTCCTACGTTCAAGGTAAGTACGCCGCTGTCCTGCCCGAGAGCCCCCGGAAGAAGTCTGAAGGCAGTTTCCGTATCCTTCATCTGACCGCAGACCGCAGACGCTATCCGAAAATTCTCCCTCCATCCGTCGTAATCGGTGCCGACAGTAAACGTAACGGGCATTCCGCTGTCAGAATCGTGGATATCAAGAACACACACCACATCAGGATGCTCTGACAAGAGCTCCGATAAGGTTTCCTTCATTTTGATATATGCCCCCACCGTTCCGCTTGCGTCGTGCTCGGTATTGCAATGATATACATTAATCCCCGCACTTGAAATTATTTGAGCCATCACCTCTCCTGCGTCGCCAACCGATATCGACTCGGAGACCTTTTCGGAATTATGGCTGTGCAGTATCAGTATTTCTATACCCGTAGACGAGCCTATCAAAGCGCCTAAGGAATATTCTTCACTCATATCAAACTTGATATCCGTCTTGCTTTCATCTATTATAACCGGCGGAACAGTTACCTTTTCTTTCACTTCCGTTTCGTCATACCTGTCTGTTACGCAGGCAGTCGTTTCTTCGGGTATGATTCCGCAAGCGGTATCTTGCTTTGCGGTCTCGTGTCTTATCAGGTAAGCAATGCTTGCAAATATAAACGTAAATATCAGTGTCATCAGTACGAACCGCAAAGCAAGCCGAATCGGCTGCCTTTTCAGCGCGCGGGGAGGATCGTAAAGCCTCACTCCCTCTCCCTCGGCTTCGCTCCCCTTGAGCTCCCCGCGGGCAGGCGAAGGGATTTCAATTTTATTCAGGTCTATTTTGATCTCTTCCATCTCAACCTCCGTTATATTTTATCACACGAAAATATATGCAGAGAGATAAGAAATTATTATCTTCGGGCTGCAATGGGAACAAATATAAATTATCCGTAAATTTTTTGAACAAAATTCCATTCGGTACTTGATTTTATTGAATTTTTAGATTATAATATTTGTATGCTATCGCTTCGACGATGCGAGATGTTGTGCAAGTTGTACATTTTCAGCCCGAAAGTTTGTGCAACCCACCAAACATATTCAATAGTTGCAATTCACCATTGAAAAATCGTGAAGAAAGTGATATAATATATTGAATTGATTTTATCTCGCGACGCGAAGATTCGATCTCAAACTCAAGGAGGAACCCTACCATCATGACAAAGCGTATCACAGCTTTACTTCTCAGCGTAATCTGCTGTCTCGGACTTCTGACCGCATGTTACGATTCCCAGATCGACGGCGAATACGTCAAAGGCGCAGAGATCACCATGTATCTCTCCGAGCCCGTTTACGATCTCGACCCCGCACTCTGCTACACCAACGATTCCGCACTCCAGCTCTGCGGTCTCATCTATGACACTCTTTTCACCATCGACAAGACAGGTAAAGTTGTCAACTCTCTCGTTGAAAGCTACGAGATTATGGAAGACGAAAACACTCAGGAATACTATATGATGCTCAACCTCAAGAAGGACAACTGCTGGTCCGACGGCACCGTTGTTTCCGCTGAGGACGTAGTATTTACTATCAAGAGAATTCTCGATGCAAGCTTCAACAGCGAAGCAGCTTGTATGCTTTATGACATCAAGAACGCTCGTCAGGCTAAGCTTGGTGACTGCTCTATCGACGACGTTGGCGTATACGCTCACGACTCCCTTACCCTTCAGATCAACTTTGAGGGAAAGATCGACTACGATCAGTTCATTCTCAATCTCGCAAGCCCTATGCTCGCTCCCCTCAAGGAGAACACCGTTGAAGGCTACGATGACTGGTCCAAGAGACCCGCAACCTCCGTTTACTCCGGTCCCTTTATGGTTCGCCGTGTAAACTACGGTCTTTCCGAGGACGGTTCCGCTACTCCCGAGACCGCTGAAATGGTTCTTGAGCGTAACCCCTATTTCCGCAGAAACTCCGAAGACAAGCATCTTGACAAGGCTGTATCCCCCTATCGTCTTATCATCGACTTCTCCCTCACCAAGGAGGAGCAGCTCGATAAGTTTGCAGCAGGCGAGATCTTCTACGTTGGCGATATCGCTCTTAGCGTTCGCGGAGGCTACGTTGATACCGCTACTGTAACCGATATTATGTCCACTCACGTTTACTACCTCAACCAGAATGCAGATATCGCAAAAGCTGACGGCACTACCGAAAAGCTCTTTGCTAACAAGGAAGTAAGACTTGCTCTCTCCGCTGCTATCGACCGTGAAGCTATTGCGCAGACCGTTGTATTCGCTCGCGCAGCATCCGCTCTCGTTCCCTACGGCGTATTCAACGCAGACTCCTCCAAGGAGATCTTCAGAGAGATTGGCGGCAACATCATCACCACCACCGCTGATATGTCTGCAGCACAGTCCCATATCTCCGCTTCCGGTATCAATCCTTCCGATTACACCTTCACCATTTCGGTTCGACCCGAGGATGAAGTACATATGGCTATCGCTACCGCAGTTTGTGCAGCTTGGTCCCAGCTCGGCTTCAACGTAACTCTTGATGAAGTTGCTCTTGCAAAGAACGACGAGCTTTACGCTGGCGAGCCCGCTCTCTCCTTCTACGATGATATCTTCGCAGAGAGATTTGCAGCTAACGATTATCAGGTAATCGCACTCGACTATCAGGCTCCCACCGCTGACGCATTCTCCATCCTCGCTCCCTTCGCTCGTTCTTTCTCGGGACAGGGTCAAGATATGGAAGAGGCTGCTAAGACCGGCATCTATGAAGATAAGCCCCACAGAACCGGTTACGACAGTGCAGATTTCGAAGCTATTATGGAAGAAATCTTCGCTATCAAGAACGATCCCGCAGCTCGCGCAGCAAAGCTTCACGAGGCTGAGACTATGCTTCTCGCTGATATGCCCGTAATTCCGATCATCTTCAACCAGAACGCATACCTTATCTCCGGTGATCTTTCCAAGGAAGATTCCACGTACTTCGGATACAGAGTATTTAACAGACTCTCTCTTAAGGATTACATCCAGTATCTCGACATTCAGACCGAGGCTGAAACAGAGGCTGCTGAATAATATATCTATCTTTCAACCAAGCCGCATATGCGGCTTGGTTTGTTTATTCTGCACAAGTTTACTAAATTCAATTTAAGCAATATGACAAATTTCATTTCACTTATTGACAAAGCATAGACAGATATGATATAATACTTACAATCATTTTTATGAAAGGATGTATTCTTATGAAAAAGAATTCTACTCTCCTGCGCGTTATCGCAATGATGCTTGTAGCTATCATGATGCTCTCCGCATTCGTTGCTTGCGCAGAAACCGGTTCGGGTGAAACCACTACCGAGCCTTCCCAAGCGCAGACTCAGGCTCCTACCGAAGAGTCCACCGCCGATCCCACCAAGGATGCTAACGGCTACCTTAAGGACGATCTTCCCGAAGATCTCAATTACAACGGCAACGAAATCACCCTCCTTGTTTGGGATGACGTTGAGCACGAGGAATTTGAAGTTGCTTACGAAGACCTCAGCGGCGACATCGTTGAGCAGTCGCTCTACGACAGAAACAGCAAGGTAGAGGAAAGACTCGGTCTTACTCTCGCGTTCATCCGTATTGACGGTAACGCGGATCACACCAAAGATTGGAACGCTTACGTTAACAACGCTGTTTCCATCAGCGCAAGAGAATTCGACATCGTTGCAGGTTACTCCCTCTCTGTCACTCTCAATGCAGCAAGCGGTCTTCTCTACAATATGCTTGACGACGAGTGCGAATACCTCAACTTTGATCAGCCTTGGTGGAGCCAGCTCCTTCTCGATCAGGCTACCTTCGGCGACAACCTCTACTTCGCTTCGGGTGACATTTCCCGTAACGCGCTTGAGATGATGTACGTTTGCTATGCAAACTCCGATCTTCTCGCTGAATATCAGCTCCAGAACCCCCAGGAAATGGTTGAGAGCGGCGATTGGACTTACGATAAGTTCTTCGAGATGTGCCAGGGCTTTTACAAGGACGACGGCGACGGCGTAAAGAACTGCGAATCCGAGTCCGGTGACACCTTCGGTTACATTACCTCCGGTATCCACGTTGACCCTTGGTTCTACGGTTCGGGCGCAACCATTTGCGAGCGTAACGCAGACGGTGAGATCGTTGAATCTCCCAGCTTCTCCGGCGAGCGTGTTGCTAACACCCTCAGCAAGCTTTGCGAGTTCCTTGACAGCGAGTACGGTATTTACACCGAGAAGGTTACTCACCAGAAGGCATTCGGTCAGGGCAGAGCTCTCTTTATGATGGAGCGTGCACGTGTTTCTCACAAGGTTCTTGCACAGAACTACGGCGAGACTCAGTTCGTAATCCTTCCCTGCCCCAAGTATGACAAGGACCAGGAAAAGTACATCACCGTTATGGGTAACCCCTTCACCCTCTACGCTATCCCCGCTGATATCGAGGATCCCAAGATGGCTTCCGCATTCATCGAGTGCTTCGCTTCCGAGGGCTTCCGTCAGGTAACTCCCGCCGTATTTGAGATCTCCCTTAAGACCAGATACGTTGCAGACTCGCTCTCCGGCTATATGTACGACATTATCAGAGCTAACATCACCTACGACGTAGGACGTCTCTTCTCCGGTTCTCTTATCGGTCAGTCGACCTTCAGAAATGCAGTAGCAGGCGGACAGGTTTGGGGATCTGTTGCAAAGCAGTCCTCCACCGCTCTCAAGAGAACTCTCAAGACTCTTAACAACGCAATTAACAAGTAATACATATTTATGCCGCAGGTTTTTCAGCCTGCGGCTTTTTTTGCTGAAATATTTATTGTCTATTGACATCAGAGTATTAAATGTGGTAAAATATAGGTAAATCTTAAGAAAGGAATTTCTTACTATGAATACCAAATTTCCCGTACATGCGATCGCGCTTATGCTTTTTGCAATTATGCTTTGCGCTTCCTTTGCGGCTTGTGCCGAAACCAAGGATCCCGAGATCACTACCGAAGCTCCCTCAGAAGCACTGACCACCGCACCTACAGAAGAGGTGACCACCGCCGCCCCCACCAAGGATGCTAACGGTTATCTCAAGGATGATCTCCCCGAGAATCTCAACTTCAATGAAAATATCACACTTCTCGTTTGGGATGACGTTGAGCACGAGGAATTTGAGATCGCCTATGAAAACCTCAGCGGTGATATAGTTGAGCAGTCGATCTATGACAGAAACAGCAAGGTTGAGCAGAGACTCGGCATAACTATGAGCTTTATCCGCGTAAAAGGTAATACGGATAACGTAAAGAACTGGAACGCTTACGTTGGCAATTCGGTTTCCATCAATGCCAAGGAATTCGATATTATCGCAAGCTATTCCGTATCGGTTGCCAAAAACGCTTCGAGCGGATATCTCTTCAATATGCTTGACGATGAATGCGAATACCTCAATTTTGATCAGCCCTGGTGGTCGGACCTTCTTCTTGAGCAGGCTACTTTCGGCGACAACCTCTATTTTGCATCCGGCGATATCTCCCGTAATGCACTTGAGATGATGTACGTATGCTTCGTAAACACAAATCTGCTTGAAAAGCACAATCTTGAAAATCCTCATAATCTTGTTGAATCCAACGATTGGACTTATGAAAAGTTCATCGAAATGTGCAAGGGCATCTATGAGGACACCGACGGTGACGGTAAGAAGAGTATTTCCAAGGATAGCGGCGATACGTTCGGTTACGTTACTTCAGGTACATACGCGGACGGCTGGTTCTACGGCTCCGGAGCTTCTATCTGCGAAAAGAACGCAGACGGTGATATCGTAGGCTCGCCTACGTTCTCCGGCGAAAGAGTTGCGAATACGGTATCTATGCTCTGCACTCTTTTCTACAGCAGTGATGACGGTATGTACGCATCCGAGGGCGGCGGACCTGCACATCAGAACGCATTCGGTCAGGGACGTCTTCTTTTCATGACGGACCGCGCAAGAGTTTCGCATTACAGACTCGCGCCGCTTGACTTTGACGATTTCCTTATCGTTCCCTGCCCCAAGTACGACAAGGATCAGGAAAGATACTACACAACTATGGGTAACCCCTTCACCCTTTACGCTATTCCTGCAGATACCGACAACCCCAAGATGGCTTCCGCATTCATCGAGTGCTTTGCTTCCGAGGGATACAGAATAGTCACTCCCGCGGTATTTGAGCTTTCTCTCAAGACAAGATACGTCGACGATCCCGTTTCAGCATCTATGTACGATATCATAAGAGAAAATATAGTTTATGATATCGGCCGTCTGTTCTCTACCGACCTCATCGGTCAGTCTACGTTCAGAAATGCGCTCGCAAACAATCAGACTTGGGGAGCTGTTGCAACTCAGGCAACAAAGGGACTTGACAAAGCGGTTAAGAAGCTCAACTCAGCACTTAACAAATAATATTTTTCCGCAAGTTCTTTAGGGGACTTGCGGATTTTTTGTGTTTTTATATAGACAAATCAAAAAAAATGTGATATAATATTATATCTATGTAATTATGAGGGGTATTATGGATATTATTAAGCTTAAAGGACTTTCTTACGCCTCAAATTCATACGTCATTATCTCGGGCGGTGACGGAGCGGTAGTTGACCCTTCCATTGACGTCAAGGAGATAATGAACGCACTTAACGGCGCGAAGCTGAGGTATATTCTTCTCACTCACGGTCATTTTGATCACATACTCAAGCTCGACGCGCTTAAGTGTGCGACCGGGGCGGAGATATGTATTCACGCAAGCGACTCTGCAATGCTGACCGATCCCGAGCTTAATGCATCCGAGTTTTTCGGTCTCGAATTCGTTTCCCTCGGTGCTGACAGAACGCTTGAGGATGGGGATAAGCTCCCACTCGGGCGCGAGATCATTGAGGTTGTGCACACACCGGGACACACTCCCGGCTCGGTCTGCTTTGATTGCGGATACGATCTCATTTGCGGAGATACGCTTTTCACCTCGGGCTACGGTAGATACGATCTTCCGGGAGGTGATTCGAGAGTGCTTTTCCACTCTCTCAAAAAGCTTGCCGACCGTCAGGATAACCCGATGATACACCCCGGTCACGGTGCATCGTGCTCGCTCGCGGATGCTGACGTGATCCGCGCGATCAGACATCAAAATTTTTAAAATACAAATCTAAATTATAAAGGAATTCAAAAATGGACTACAAGCTTCTTTCCGAACTTTTATTCCCTAACGTTACAACGACTCCCGAGGAGCTCGAGGAAAAGTATCCTCCCCGTAATCTTCCCGAGGGCGCAAAGGTAACGAGATTTGCTCCCAGCCCCACGGGTTACGTTCACCTCGGCGGTGTTTACCAGACCATGGTTGGCGAGCGTCTTGCACATCAGTCGGGCGGCGTTTTCTTCCTCCGTATTGAGGATACAGACGCAAAGCGCGAAATCCCCGGCGCAGCTGAAAATCTTATCAAAACACTCGCTCACTACGGCATCAACTTTGACGAAGGCGCAACCGTTGACGCTGACGGTAAGGTCATAGACAACGGTAATTACGGCCCCTACAAGCAGAGCGAGCGCGCTCACATTTATCACGTTTACGCTAAAAAGCTCGTTGCAGAAGGCAAGGCTTACCCCTGTTTCACCACCGACGAGGAGCTTGCCGTACTCGAAGCAACCGATAAGAAGGCTGAAGTAAAGGCTAAAGAATGGACCGAGGATGCTGCTGCCGAGCAGAAGGCGGCTATGCTCAAGATGCGTGAGTTCACCATTGAGGACGTTCAGAAAAATCTTGAAGCGGGCAACAAGTTCGTGCTCCGTATTCTCGCCGACGGCGATCCCGATAAGAAGACTCCCTTCGGCGATCTTGTAAAGGGCAAGCTTGAGATTCCCGAGAATGACGAGGACTTTGTTCTTCTCAAGAGCGATGGAATTCCTACCTATCACTTCGCGCACGCAGTTGACGATCACCTTATGAGAACCACTCACGTTATCCGCGGCGAGGAATGGCTTCCCAGCGTTGCAAAGCATATTATGCTTTTCCGCTATCTCGGATTCAAGCTTCCCAAATATCTGCACACCGCGCAGATCATGCAGCTTGATGAAAACGGTAACAAGAAGAAGCTCTCAAAGCGCGATCTCGGTGCAAATATGAGCGACTATTCCCGTCTCGGCTACGCACCCGAGGCAGTTGCCGAGTACCTTCTCACCGTTCTCAACTCCAACTTTGAGGAGTGGCGTCTCGGTAATGCGGACAAGCCCTACACCGATTTCAAATTCAACATCAACAAGATGAGTGTTTCGGGTTGTCTCTTTGATATCGTAAAGCTCGGAGACGTTTCGAAGAACGTAGTTTCCAAGATGACTGCGGAGCAGGTTTATAATTACCTTGTCGAGTGGGCAAAGGAATACGATGCTGATTTCGGAGCAAAGCTTGAGGCTGATCCCGATTACGCTAAGGCAATCCTTTCGATCGGACGCGGCGGAAAGAAGCCCCGTAAGGACTTCGGACGTTGGGATGAAGTCAAGGCGTTCATCAACTTCTTCTACGATGATTACTATACCGTTATAGATCAGATTCCCGAGACCTTTGACAAGGCTGACGTTAAGGCAGCTCTTGAGAAATTCGCGGATACGCTTGATATGGCTGACGATTCGAACGGTTGGTTTGAAAAGATCAAGGCTATCGCTGAGTCGCTCGGTTTTGCTACCGATATGAAGCAGTATAAGGCTACTCCCGAAGCATTCAAGGGTAGCGTTGCTGATATCAGTATGTTCGTCCGTGTTGCTATCACGGGTAAGATGAACGCTCCCGATCTTTTCACCGTAATTCAGATCATCGGTTACGACCGCATTGTTGCGCGCGTTAGAGAATTTGCAAACAATCTTTGAAAGTGAGAATAAGGCTATGAATGAAGAAAAAGTAATTGCCGGCAATTTTATTCACGATATTATCGACGAGGATCTTGAACTGAATCCCGGTCTGAAGATCCACACCCGTTTTCCACCCGAGCCCAACGGTTACCTTCACATCGGTTCGGCAAAGGCTATCAGAATCAACACTCAGGTTGCAAAGAAGTATAATGGACTTTTCAACCTCCGCTATGATGATACCAACCCCGTAAAGGAAGATGACGAATACGTAAGATCCATCTACGAGGATCTCAAATGGCTCGGTTGCGAGCCGAACGGCGGCGTATTCTACGGCTCCGACTATTTCGAGAAGTGCTACGAGTTTGCAGTACAGCTCATTAAGGATGGCAAGGCGTACGTTTGCGACCTTACCGCAGAGGAAATGCGCGAGTACCGCGGTTCTCTCACCGTTCCCGGAAAGAACTCTCCCTACCGTGACCGCTCGGTTGAGGAAAACCTCGATCTCTTTGAGAGAATGAAGAACGGCGAATTTGAGGATGGAACTCATACTCTTCGTGCGAAGATCGATATGGCGTCTCCCAATATGAATATGCGTGACCCCGCGATCTACCGTATCGTTCACACCTCTCACCACCGTCAGGGCAACAAGTGGTGCATCTATCCCCTCTACGACTACGCTCATCCGATTCAGGACGCTCTCGAGGGAATTACCCACTCGCTCTGCTCTCTCGAATTCGAGAACCACCGCCCTCTCTACGATTGGGTAGTCGAGAACATCGGTTTTGATCCCAAGCCGAAGCAGAGAGAGTTTGCACGTCTTAACGTAACTCACACCGTAATGAGCAAGCGTTATCTCCGCCAGCTCGTTGAGACCGGTCTTGTTGACGGTTGGGACGACCCCAGAATGCCCACTCTTTGCGGTCTCCGCAGACGCGGATACACTCCCGAAGCGATCTTTGATTTCGTTGACCGTGCGGGCGTTGCAAAAGCGTACAGCGTAGTTGATATCGAGCTTCTCGAGCATTGCATCCGTGAGGAGCTTAACGCAACCGCAGCAAGAAGAATTGCTGTTATGAAGCCCGTAAAGCTTGTTGTTGACAACTATCCCGAGGATAAAGTTGAATATTTTGAGGTTTCCAACAATCCTCAGAACCCCGAAGCGGGAACAAGAAAGATCCCCTTCACAAAGAACATCGTTATCGACGCCGACGACTTTGCGGCTGTACCGCCTCCCAAGTTCTTCCGCCTCAAGCCCGAGGGCGAGGTAAGACTTATGGGTGCTTACATCGTTAAGTGCGGCGAGATCGAGTACAATGCTGACGGAACTGTTAATACTATTCACGTTACTGCAGATCTTGAGTCGGGCAACGGCAATCCCGTTGACGGCAGAAAGATCAAGGGCACCATTCATTGGCTCTCTTCTGATTATGCACAGAAGGCTGATGTTATGCTCTACGATCACCTCTTCACCCTTGAGAACGTCGACGATATGCCCGAGGGCAAGACCTACAACGATTATCTCAATCCCGAGTCCGCTATCAAGCTTGAGGGATGTATGATCGAGCCCGCGCTCGGCGAGGCTGAGGCAGGCGACCGCTTCCAGTTCGTTCGCAACGGCTATTATGTAAAGGACACGAAGAATGCTAATACCTTCAACCGTATCGTTGGTCTTAAGGACAGCTTCCCTAAAAAATAATATCCGATTTTTGCTTGAAAACAAGATAATAATACTGTTTGTGCTCGTTTATCTGCTCATTATTTCGGTAGTTGCTTTTGCTGTAACGGTTTACGACAAATGGGCTGCGGTAAAAAGACCTCAGGAGAGAACGCGCGAAAGCACGCTCTTACTTCTGTCGGCGCTCGGAGGCTCGATCGCTATGCTTTTTACGATGCTCGGCATCAGACACAAAACCAAGCATTTGAAATTTATGCTCGGCATTCCGCTTATAATTTTACTCCAGCTTGCGCTGACGGCGGCGGTATTATTTCTTATCTGACGCAGGAGAACACTAAATGGATCAGAAAAAACTCGACAGAATCAACGAGCTCGCGAGAAAGTCGAAGGTTGAAGAGCTGACCGAGGATGAAAAGCTTGAACAAAAAGCACTGCGCGAGGAATACATTCGCGATTTTCGCGCATCGATGAGAGGTATTCTCAACAATACTACCATCGTTTCTCCCGACGGTTCAAAGGAAAATCTTTCGGGCAGAGCAAAGAAAAACAATTAATTTTTATGTCCCGACGAAGGTCGGGACATTTTTTAGATTTCGTACTTTACTTTTGGGGAAAAATATGATATACTATTTATATATGTAAAATTGACGGTAGAAAAATGGAAAATTTGATTTACGAAAGAGATGCTTTCTCGCCCGCGGATACTTCGGCGGCGGGAGCGTATTTGGCAGAATTGATATTAAAGGACGGTTCTCTGCCCCGATTCGTTGCGCTTCGCGGAGATCTTGGTGCGGGAAAGACAGAGTTTTCACGCGGATTTGCTTCGGTTGCTTCTCCCGGAAGCACGGTCAAGTCACCGACTTACGCGCTTGTGAATGAATACAAAAAAGGCAAGATACCGATCTTTCATTTCGATATTTACAGACTTGCCGACGAGGATGATCTGTATTCAACGGGATACTTCGATTATTTAGAGCGCGGAATTTGTTTGGTAGAATGGTTTGAGAACATTCCCGAATGTCTGCCGGATGAATATTTTGAGGTTATTATAGACAAGATCAATGACGGTGAGGCGCGTCACATTTCAGTCTATTTGAGGTAATGTAATGAAGATTTTTGCTTGTGATTCCACCGCGAAGACGGCTTCCGTTGCTCTTTGCGAGGATAATATACTTCTTGCGGAATTTACACAAAACGGCGGCAACACGCACAGCGAAACGCTTTTGCCGATGACGGAGGTTCTGCTCAATTCAATGAAGACAGATATCGACGAGATCGATATTTTTGCGGTTTCGGAGGGTCCCGGCTCATTCACGGGAGTTCGTATCGGCGCGGCTACCGTAAAGGGCTTTGCTCACCGAAAGAATAAGCCCTGCATCGGTGTTTCTACTCTTGAAGCGCTCGCAACCAATCTTGCTTTCGGTGAGAATAAGATAATCATTCCTGTAATGGATGCGCGCAGAGGGCAGTTTTATACCGCCAAATTCGCATTTAAGGATGGAGTGCTCTTAAGACTTTGTGAGGATATGGCGCAGAGCTTTGAGGATTTTCTCGCAGAGGTTAAAGAGCTTGGCAGTAAAGTCTACCTTTGCGGCGACGGCTACAGCGCGGGAAGAAAGCTTCTCGGGGATGAATATTCATACGAAACTCCCGAAAAGCTCAGATATCAGTCGGCTTATTCCGTTGCTCAGATAGCTTATAAAAAGTATCTTGACGGCGACAGAACAAGTGCCGAAGAATTAAGACCCACATATCTCCGACTTCCTCAGGCGGAGCGAGACAGACTTGAAAAAACGAAAGGATAATAAAAAAATGGAAAACAAGAACCTTGTAATTGCGTGCGACCACGCAGGATTTGACTACAAAAACGATCTTATCAAATACCTCGAGGCAAAGGGCTACAATATGACCGACGTTGGTACCTATTCCCCCGAAAGCTGTGACTATCCCATTCCCGTTCACAGACTTTGCGAGAAGATCACCTCGGGCGAGTGCCCCCGCGGAATCCTTATCTGCGGCACCGGTATCGGAGTTTCGATCGCGGCTAACAAGCATCCCGGCATCCGCGCGGCTCTTTGCGGCGACAAGTTCTCCGCTGAAATGACCCGTCAGCACAACAACGCAAACGTAATCTGCATGGGCGCAAGAGTTATCTCCTTTGAGCTTGCTTGCGAGCTTACCGACATCTTCCTTAACACTCCCGCGCTCGACGAGGAAAGACACCGCAGAAGAGTTAAGATGATCGAAGACCTTGAAAAGGGCGTTTTTGACGAGGCAAACTATAACTAAGGAGATCTACCATGGGTGGTTCACATAAGGAACTGGCTGAAATTCTCCGCTCTGCAGCGGGTAAACTTAAAAGCCGTACCACAGCCGCGATAATCGTCGCAGGCGGGTCTTCCACCCGTATGGGAGGAGAGACACCCAAGCAGTTTCTCGAGCTTTGCGGTATGCCTGTTGCGGTTCACGCTATGCGTGCTTACGAGGAATCCGAGTATATTGATCAAATATACATCGTTGCACGTCAAGAGGATATCGAAAGCGGTATTTACGACACTTATGCCGAAAAATTCGATATAAAAAAGTACCGCAAGTGTGTTGCGGGAGGAACGACTCGTCAGGAGTCGGTTCTTAAAGGAATCGAGGCGCTTTCCGACGATGTGAAATTCGTTGCGATAGCAGATGCGGCGCGGCCTCTGACCACGCCCGAACTGATAAATTCCGTTTGCCTTTCGGCTTACAGATACGGTGCGGCTTCTGCGGGCACACCCGCGGTCGATACGATCAAAACTGTTGACAACCACAAGTTTATCACGGGTACGGTCGAACGTGCCACAGCGTGGCAAGCGGCAACACCCCAGGCGTTCAGCCTTCCTCTATACCGCGCGGCGGCTTATTCTGCGCTTGACGAGGGATTTGAGTGCACCGATGACAACTCGCTCGTTGAGCGGCTTGAACGAAGAATTAAGTTTGTGGACTGCGGCAGATACAATATCAAGATAACCGAAAAGCTTGATCTTTTGATCGCAGAAACGATACTTTCGTCGCGCGACAGTATTTTGTGGGAGGACGAGGAATGAGAATCGGACACGGTTATGACGTTCACCGCACCGATGCGACGCGTGAGATGTTCATCGGCGGTGTAAAGATCGATTGCGGATTCGGACTTCTCGGTCATTCGGATGCCGATGTTCTTTTGCACGCGATAATGGACGCGCTACTCGGCGCGGCAGCGCTTGGTGATATAGGACGGCATTTTCCTGACACAGATCCTGCATACAAAGGCGCCGACAGCCTTGCTCTGACGCGCCACGTTGCCGCTCTGCTCAAAGGAAAAGGTTACCGCATAATTAACGTGGATTCCACTGTAATCGCGCAGAGACCCAAGCTCGCGCCTCATATAGCGCTTATGCGCGAGAGAATCGCGGGCGCTCTCGAAATTGACATTGATGACGTCAACGTCAAGGCTACGACCGAGGAAAAGCTCGGTTTTACGGGTAGCGGCGAGGGCATTTCGGCGCACGCGGTATGTCTTATTGAAAAATCTGACGAGGTAAAATTATGATCTATATTTCCCCTTCCCTGCTTGCTGCGGATTTTACCCGCCTTGGGGATGAAGTTAAAAGAATTGAAGAAGCCGGTGCGGACTATCTGCATCTTGACGTAATGGACGGCGTGTTTGTGCCGAATATCTCGTTCGGTCTGCCCGTAATCGAGTCGCTTCGCTCAAAATGCGGACTCATCTTCGACGTTCACTTGATGATAACCAAGCCCGAAAGATATGTCGAAAGATTCGCAAATGCGGGTGCGGATATAATTACGTTTCATTTTGAAGCTTGCGATGATCCCGCGGCACTGATAAAGAAGATCAAGGAACTTGGCAAGAAAGCTTCGATCTCGATCTCTCCGAAGACTCCTGCAGAAGTTGTTCTTCCCTACCTTCCTGAGCTTGATATGGTTCTTGTGATGACGGTTGAGCCCGGTTTTGGCGGACAGTCGCTGATTCCCGAAACTCTTGAAAAGGTTAAGGTTATTCGCCAAGCTATCGACGAAAGCGGATACAACTGCAACATTCAGGTTGACGGCGGAATTTCTGAGAAGAATATTTCGCTTGTTACAGATGCCGGCGCGAACGTGATCGTTGCGGGTACTGCGGTATTCAGATCGCCCGATCCGAAGAAGACGATTGAGGATATGAGGAAGAATTTTTAAATAAGAATTAGCCGTCACTCGCCTTGCCTTAATCAACAAACATCGACAAGTATTCTATATTATATGATTGCTGAGGACTTAATTATGATATTCAAAAAGTTATCAGTTCTTACTCTCTGTGCAATAGTTACTTTCTTATGCTTTATTTCTTGCGGTTCTGCAAAAATCCCCGAAATTACAAATGTAGACGAAATGTCTGCTAAAAACCTACTCTCATCAAATGGATTGATTCCTGCTGTTGTATACGAATACAGTGCCAATATTGCTAAAAGTTGTGTTATTAGAACTGAACCTGCCATTGGAACGGCAGTAGAGAAAAATTCTCTAGTCACAATCTACATATCCAAGGGTCCAGAACTTAGGGTACCTGATGTCGCTAATGTCGATGAGGACACGGCTAAAAAGGTTCTTACTGCGAATCAGCTTATTCCTTCAATCACTTACGAATATAGCGATACGATAATATTAGGCAACGTTACACGAACGGAACCTGAAATTGGCTCCGGAGTGGAACCTAATACAAAGATTACCGTCTATCTTTCTTATGGACCATCACGTGTGGATGCTTCCAATGTTATAACAGACCTTGATGTCGGTTGCTGGATGGGTACCTGTTCTGTTTATAGGCAGATTGATACACTATACATAGATTGCAGTGATTTTTACTATAATTATGGTTCTACCATGGAACTATACGGAAAGTGGTACGACCCTAACAACAGTGGAAATATCAGCGGAATAGCCTCTTTAACGGATAACTATTATCAATCAGTTGCAATATCAGGAAAATATACTGATTCCGACTTTTTTGGATATAATCGTCACAATTTTACCATTAAAGTACCTTTAGTAGACTTAAAAGCCGATAAGCCTACACGAATTTACATATTAATAGATATTTTAGATTGTCACAACAAACTCGACCAAATAGAGTTTATAATTACAATATCTTGGTAGTCCTTTTGAGCGCTTCTTGAACATAGGAACTAATGTTATTTCTTTGAGTTATCAATTATTTAAAGAAACAGCGCCAATCATAAAAACAAAACCGTTGCATCGCAACGGTTTTGTTTTTATGATTGGAATTAATATGCGATCTTTGCGGTGATGTAATCCTTGAGTTCTGCGATCGGGATTCTTACCTGCTCCATGGTGTCACGGTCGCGGACGGTTACGCAGCCGTCGCCTTCCTTCTCTGCGTCGCCGACGGTATCAAAGTCAACGGTTACGCAAAGAGGAGTACCGATC
>JAZRGT010000011.1:0-36694 GCA_045644325.1 Eubacteriales bacterium
ATGCTTGCCGCGAAGGATGTTCGCAGCCTTAACTGCTGTTCTACCGAGGGACTCGCCTGCTGCGTCGATAACGAACCAACGGCGCTCGATAGTCTCAGCCTTTGCCATGAAAGTGGACATTCTTTTTCCTCCAGAATTTTACGGGCATAGTTAGCCCTCATTTAAGACTTGCATATTATACCACATACTTTTCCCCTTGTCAATACCTTTTTTGAAAAAAATTATATTTTTTTAAAATAGCACCCCATTTTCTTTGATTTTCTCCGTTTTTTGCCCGAAAAGCTCATTCAAGCAATATGCGCGATCACATATTTTTTATCGTTCTAAAAACGAATTGTTACGAATATATTATCGTTGACATCAAATAAAACCACAAAAAATCAGGAGGTCAACACGATGTATCCCAAGTATAAACCCGAAGGATCGCTTATACATACACCCGAAAACAGAAGCCTCACCTCGTCACTCTCCGGTCTTGAGCGCGCAATGATAAACGGAACGGTGCTCGAGGAGACAGCTCTTCTCTGCGACTCCGAGATGAATCTTCACTTCGATCTCGGAGGCATTATGGGTATTCTTCCGCGCGAGGAATGCGTTTATTCCCGCCCCGGCGAGGCACAAAAGGATATCGCCGTCATTACACGCGTCGGCAAGCCCGTTTGCTTTCGCGTTGTGGGTATCGAAAAGGAGAGCGGCGCACCCGTTGCGCACCTTTCACGCCGCATCGTTCAGCGCGACTGCATACGCGAATATCTCTCAACGCTCACCGCAGGCGATCTCATCCGCGTCAAGATCACGCATCTTGAGCCCTTCGGAGCCTTTGCCGACGTCGGATGCGGAATTTCCGCGCTGATGCCCGTTGACGCACTTTCGGTATCAAGAATTTCGCACCCGCGCGACAGACTTTGCTGCGGCAATTTCGTCTGGGCGGCGGTCAAAAGTGTTGACCGCGAAACAGGAAGGCTCTTTCTGACGCAAAAGGAGCTTCTCGGAACGTGGGAAGAAAACGCGGCACTCTTCACCCCGGGACAGACGGTCGCGGGCACTGTGCGCAGTATAGAGAGCTACGGCATATTCGTAGAGCTTATGCCGAACCTCGCGGGACTTGCCGAGCTTCGCCCCGACGCGCGCGACATCGAGATCGGAGACACCGCCGCCGTTTTCATCAAGAGCATCATACCCGAGCGGATGAAAATAAAGCTGATACTTATCGACACTCACCAGAACATCGGCGAGATCGCCCCGCTGCGCTACTTCGTCGATTGCGAAAACGTACCGAGGATAGACAGGTGGAGATATTCACCGGAGTGTTCGGGAAGGGTTATTGAGACGGTGTTCTGAATATTGTTGGTGCTGTCTCGCTACGCTCGAGTGATAATCCGCCTGCGGCGGAGTGATAATCTCGCTTCGCGAGAGTGATAATTTGCCCTTCGGGCAAAGCAAAGGTAATTTTCTCGCGTTGCTCGAAAAATATTAAAATTCATGCCTCATTGGTGTCTAGTACATCAATGAGGCATTGTTTATTTATGATTTTCGCCTCGGCGAAAATCTTCCTTCACTTTCCGCAGGCGGATTATCACTCCCGCGAAGCGGGATAAAAGCAACTTTATTTTCCTCTAACCCTGAAAAGCATTCCCTCTCCGGGCTCAAAGGTATAAGTCAGCACGCCGTTTTCGTTTCTCGCAACGGTTCCGTCGGCTTCGGCATCCTTCCAGGATTCGGTGACTGTGTCGAAATATTCAAGTCCCGAAGCAATATCGAGGAATTCAACAGTATTTCTCGAATTCTCGGTATCCGTATACATTTTATTGGTGATCATAAAGCTTTCGTCGTTGAAGAATCCGATCACAAGTCCCGCGTCGGCATTGATCTCGCCGAGGTTGCCGTAGGACTTATAAGCCTCACAGCCCTTCTCAAGGCTCGCTCCGCCGCGTGTCTTGTAATGGAAGAGTGCGGTAGAGTTCTTATCGAACAACTGCTTTCCGAGCGGCAGGAGCCATTTATTGATCTCCTGAACGTCATAGTAGTGCGGATAGATCTTGCCCGTGGTATCCATACAAGCGTTGCTCCATCCCTCATTGAGCAGACTCTGACAAAGCCAGAAGGTGAAGTAGGAGATGCGCTTCATGCCGTAGGTCAGGCACATATTGACCTCCCACTCGATCTGATATTTCGTCAGATCGGCATAACTCATATGCTCGGTCAGAAGGATGATGAGCATCGGGTCTATCCCGTTTGCGATAGCCGTATCGCGCACGATCTCGATATTCTCAAAGAAACCCTTTCGGGTTGTATTCTTCTGGAAATGATAGTGATCGTAGCTTATGTAATCGGGCTTGACCGTCGAGATGAACTTATCAAGATGCTCCTGATAGGTTGGCGTGCCGAGCTGCTTTTCGCTGGCATAAGTCGGGAAGAGATTGATCATCACGGTGCGATCCGGATCAAAGCGGCGAAGCGCATCGACCACCCTTGCAAGCGCGGGGAAATCCGCCGCAGAGGGCTCGTCCTTGATCCACCAGCCCTTGATGACGTCGAAATAGTCTTTATAATCGTTTACAGTTTCGAAAACGAGCGCATCGATCTCGGGCTGTGCCGTCAGCGTAAGAGCGTGAAGTATCCTGTTATCCGCCAAGCCCGAACAAGTGAGACCGTACTTGCGGAGAAGCTCGAGCGCGGGCTTATTGATCGCGGGGTCGTAACCCTCAACGGGAACGCTCGTAAAACCGCATTCTGCGATCTTCTTTATATACTCCTCATTGCAGAGATCCTGACCCTGAGGACCGTAGTAATACGTTATCTCAAACTTTTCCATACCCTTTGTATCAGTTCCTCTCTGCTCTGTAAAGGTATAATCGTAGGACACCGTGACATTGATCGGATATTTCTTTTCATCGTAGGTCACGATACCTTCAAGCTCGAACTTCCGCTCGGTCGTTGCCGCACCGATGGGGAGAGCGAGCGGAACGAGCATCAGGCACACAAGCAGACAAGCCGTGCCGCGCTTGGGGTTCTTAATAAGGAAGAATGCAGAGCAGATGAGCACGAAGATAACGGCAGTGCCCGAAATCACCGCGCCGCAGCCGCCCTTTTCTTCCACGGCAGTCGTAGCCGGTGCTTCGGTTTCGGGAAGTGCGTAGGTGTTAACGATAGAATACGAAAGCGTTTTTCTCCCGCCGATCTCAAGATCGAGCGTGAGAGGTCTTGTCACGTCCGCCATATTGTTCTCAAAGCCCTCGGGCAGAGTAAGCGTTACCGCAATGTTCCAGACGTCACGGCTCTCGTTTATGACCTCAACGTCAAGCTGTACGTTCTCGTTTTCCGCGGTAAGCGTCATATTGGCAGTAAGTCCGTCCTTGGTCTTGGAGATAACTCCGTCATCTGCCGCAAAAGCGCAAAGCGACAGTGCCACCGAAAGCAATAAAGTGAACAAAACAAATAATATATTCTTTTTCATAATCGATATTATTCAGTTACTTTACGGGAACGTACACTCTGATATGAGGATATGCCTGGCTGTAATTATCGGAAATATCGCTCTTGGGATATGACGATACAGACCACGCTATATATTTGCATCCGTTGAGGAATTGCTCATCGAGGATATAGAACGGAGTGGTACTGCCCTCGGGACGGGTTCCCTTATAGATCGCAGACGCAGAGGGGAAGATCTCAAGACGGAATCTCCAGCCGGGATCGCAAATAAAGATCGATCCGACGGGTAATTCATTTTCAATCGAATACTTTTTCTTTGTGCAGATATTCTGATGATAGGTGCTTGCCGTTGCTTTGGGCGTTGTAATTACCGTCTTGGAGGTACAATACCAATATGAATTCTCATAGTAATCCCAAGTAAGCAGCTCGTAACCGCTCAGATCTACACCAAACGCCTGCGCCAGCGCCTTGTCTCCTTCAAGATACGTTGCAGGATCCATCGGATTCGAGGGGGTATAGGTTCCGATCGGAATGCTTCCCTGCGGGAGCGAGGATTGGGTTATCTCAAAAGGATTTGCTATTGCCGCCTTTGCAGCCTCCTTGATCACGGGCAGATAGCACTGAACCTCGGGATATTTGGCAGGAAGCCAATCTATTACGTCAATATCTCCGCCCGTCAGAATAGAATACCAAGCGAGGGAGGCGGTATATCTTCCGTAGCTGTAGCTGAGATGATAACCGTCGCGCGTCAGGTTATCACCGATATACGAGGTTCGCAGATTCTGGATCGCCGTACCCGAGGGGATGACCGCGGAGATCGTATCGCGGGTAAGGATCAATTCCTGAACTCGCGCCATTATCTCGTTATACATTTTCATCTGATCTCGGCCATATTTGGGAAATTCGGCGTGCGTGCTGTCGCTCTGGTAAGCCCACGGCATGTGCCATACGATCTTTGCATTTGCATTGGTCTTATTATCGTTCATAAAACCAATGATGTCGTCTAATCTGCCGAAGGTGTTCGCAAATCCCGCGCTGCCGCTCGTCTGATGGAGAACTATGTAATCCCAATTCTCCTCCTTGAGCGCATCAATGATGCGGTAATTCTCGGTGGTCTTCCAGGTTCCGTTTGTATTCTTGTAGAACGTGTAAGCCGCCTTCGAGCCCGAAATATTATTCCAATGTGTGTCAAGAGTACAGTTTCCGATATACAGATTGCCGACTATTACGTTTTCAGCGCCGCCGTCCTTGCAGATATCCCAAAGATGGTTGGTGCCGTCAACGGTAAAGCTGTTGCCGAGGGCAAGTATTTTTATCGACTTGGTCGCGGGAATCGCTTCGGAATACTTGTCACCGCAGACAGAGCAGGAATATTCAACCGATCCGTCCTTGAGCGCCAGGGCATCCGTCCTTGCCGTCTCAAGATATGTATGCTCGACACAGACCTGCTCCGTGGTCTCGACAGGGGGTGCCGTGGTTTCTATGGGTTGTGCTGTGGTTTCCGGTTGCGATTCAGTAGTCTGCGGCGTGTCGCTCGAAGGAGCACATGATGCAAAAAGCATCAAAAACGCGAGTAATAAGCAAATGATCTCGATAAATTTTTTCATTGTCAAAAACACCTTTCTTTGAATTATTTTTTACCCAAAGTTAATATTGATTTCTCCGACTCCGCCGTCGATATCAACCGTACATTCGCCCTCGCCGAGCTTGGTGTTGCCGACGGTTTCACCGTCCACCTTTATCTCACCGATGCCCTTTTCGAGCACGAGCTTATACTTATCTTTACCGCCGAGAAGCGTAATGTCAGTCTTGCCGACGCCGAGCGAGATATCCGCTTTATCGGTAATGCTGCCGTGAAAATCCAATACCCCGACGCCCATATCAAGATCGAGCACGGATATATCGCAGCTCCTTATCAGCAATTCCCCTGCGCCTCCGTCAATGTCAACACGATCGGCTTTGATAGAAGATATCACCGTTTTGCCCGCGCCGAGATCAAGATCAATCTCGCGCAAGGTCACACCTTCGGGGATCATGATCTCAACAAAGCCTTCGGTTTCATTTACGGACAGAAATCCTTTGTTATCATTGATTTTCAGATTTCCCGACCTTTCTTTGACGGTCAGCCCCTTTAAATTGCTCTTGACGGTAATTTTCTCGCATCTTTCAAAACGGATCGCAAGCATTGCCGCCGATATATCAATTTCAAGGCTATCGGTATCCGAATCGAATTCATACAGCTTCGCCTCATCAAGAGTACCCGATGAAGCAAGATTGAGCGTTCCGCCGATGATTTTCAACCCGCAACTTGCAATATTCACTATGAGTATAAGTGCCAACGCTATCGCGCCGTATCTTACGGCTTTCTGCCAAGTCTTCATTTTATATCAACCCCGCCAAAGAGCGCGAGCGAGCTTACGTAGAGGGTAACAACGCCCTCAGCCTTGTCATCGGGGCGGCGTGCCTTGTTTGAGGTGCCGCCGAAGATACCCGTGGATTTAACGCGAACCTTGACGTTATCGGGAACGATTATCTCGATTCCGCCGAAAATGGCGGTCGCCTTAATCGCGCAATCGGGCTCGATGACCGCACCGCGCAGATCGTAATCAATACCGCCGAAGATAGCGTTGAGCTCCGCACCGCGGAATACCTTGCCGTCGCATTTCACCTCTTCGCCGGTAAAAAGACAGAATACGTTTTCAAGGCTATCAGCATTCTTGCGAAGGCTTTCAGCGATCTTTTCGGTCTTCTTTTCTCCGAATGCGTTTGCGATGAGCTTGATTCCTATAAGTACGATGATCGCGGGGATAACGAGCTTCACGATCTGATCCCACTCGATAATACCGCGCACAGAAAGGAGCAACAGAACGCCGACGGCAATTCCGACAGCCGAGCTGATCTTATCGGGCGAGGTGAAAAGCGAGATGGTGCAAGGAACGATGATAAAGAGCGTCCACCAGCCCTCGAAGAAGATATTGATCTCGAGAATTCCGAGGGAGGAAAGTGCCCAGCAGAGTCCTGCCGCGATGAGGATCACTCCCCAAATGATTGCCTTTGATTTTTTCATAATGATTATCTCCTTTCGGATAAAAATTACGCTTTTGTAAGCTTGGCGTATGTTGCCATAAGCTTCTTTGTTCCGACGTTGTCGAAGATGACCTCGTAAAGGATATCCGAGCCCATCTGCTTTGCCGAGATGACCTCCCCCTCGCCGAACGCGGGATGCTTGACTCTGTCACCGGGCGCAAAGAACTCGGCGGGCTTCTTCATAGGAGTAGTTTTGGTTGTGGGAACGGTAGGCTTCTTCACCGTCGGCACAGTACCGGGACGCTGTACGGGACGCATAGTTGAACCCGACGAGCCGCCCATATATGATTTCGGAGAGGATGAATAATCACCCCACGAGAATTCGCTTGCCGCCTTCTTCGGCTTGGTTTTTTCGTCGATCAGCTCGGTGGGAATATCCTGGGCGAAGCGCGAGATGGGATTATACATCGTACGGCCGTAGAGAAGTCTGCGCTCGGAGTGGAAGAGGAAAAGCTCACGCTTCGCGCGCGTGATCGCAACGTAGGCAAGTCTGCGCTCCTCTTCAAGCTCGCTCGGATCGTTCTGCGACTGCATACCGGGGAAGATTCCCTCCTCAAGTCCGGGAATGATCGCAACCGGGAATTCAAGTCCCTTCGCGCTGTGGATGGTCATAAGAACAACTGCATCTGCCGTTTCGTCAAAGCGGTCAACGTCGGCAACGAGCGCGGTTTCCTCGAGGAATCCCGTCAAGGTAGGTTCTTCGTTATTCTTCATATATTCGATAACGCCCGAAACAAATTCGTCGACGTTGTCAAGTCTGTCCTTTTCAGCTTCACCGCCATCAATGAGCATCTGACGGTAGCCCGATCTTTCAAGCACGTTAGTCACAAAAGCATCAAGCGGACAGCCGTCCTCGAGCATCTTGCGAAGACCGTCGATCATTTCGGCAAAGGAGACAAGAATATGTGCCGAGCGCGAAAGTGCGATATGGCGATATGCCTCGCGCATTACCTCGAACATCGACTTACCCGTTTCGTCCGCGATGCTCTCAACGGCATTCAGAGTGACCTCACCGATCTTTCGGCGTGGCTCGTTGATAATACGCTTAAGGCGCACGCGGTCAGAGGTGTTATTGATAAGCTGAAGGTAAGCTACAACGTCCTTGATTTCCTTTCGGTCACCGAAGCGGACGCCGCCATAGATACGGTAAGGAAGCGCGCTCTTTGCAAATGTACGCTCGATGGTGTTCGCCTGCGCGTTTACGCGGTAGAGCACGGCAAAATCGCGGTAGCTGTATTTCTTTTCGGCAACGAGCTTGAGGATCAGATCCGAGATCTTTCTCGCCTCGGTTGCCTCATCCTCGCATTCCTCGAGAACAATCTTCTTTCCCGAGCCGTTCTCGGTCCAGAGAGTTTTGGGACGTCTGCCCGAATTCTTGCCGATAACTGCATTTGCCGCATCGAGAATGGTCTTGGTCGAGCGGTAATTCTGCTCGAGCTTAATTACTCTTGCATCGGGATATGTAGTATCAAAGCTCAGGATATTTTCGATAGTCGCACCGCGGAAGCGGTAGATACTCTGGTCGTCGTCGCCCACTACCATAATGTTACGCCAAGCCGAGGCAAAGAGTGAGCAGAGCGCAAACTGCGCGGGGTTGGTGTCCTGATACTCGTCAACGCAGATGTATCTGAACTTGTTAGCGTAATATCTGCGAACCTCCTCGTCGGTGCGAAGGAGATACACCGTCTGCATAATGATATCGTCGAAATCGAGCGCGTTGGAGGCTTCCATGCGCTTCTGATATTCGCGGTAGATCTTCGCGTAGATCTTCTCGCGGTAGCCCATCTTCGACTCGCGCTCATATCCGTCGGGATCGAGGAGATTTTCCTTTGCCTTGCTTATCACGCTGACAACGCTCTTGATCGTGAAGGACTTTTCATCGATATTGAGCTCCTTCATAACCGCCGAGAGCAGCTTCTTCGAATCGTCGGTATCGTATATGGTAAGGTTATCCTTATATCCGAGTCTGTCGCCGTATTTGCGGAGAATGCGCATACAGATCGAGTGGAACGTGCCCGCCCAGATATCCTTTGCGATCGTTTCGTCATCGAACATTTTTCCGAGACGCTCCTTCATTTCGTTTGCCGCCTTGTTGGTAAAGGTGATGGCAAGCACGTTCCAGGGCGCGCAAGGCTGTTCGATAAACTCGTCAAGTATCGGCGAGATGAATTCGGCGGGATAGGTCACCGCCTCCTCGAGCGCGGCAACCGTGAGCTCGGAGAGATCATCGGGGACCTCCTCACTCCAATATGCATTACCGTATTTGATTATCTGCGCGATTCGCCTGACGAGGACGGTGGTCTTTCCGCTTCCCGCGCCCGCAATTACGAGCAAGGGCCCCTCGGTAGCAAATACCGCATCGCGCTGACGGTCATTCAGATTGGATTGCGCCTTTTCAAAAAGGTGTCTTTTGGCTTTTATATATCTTTCACTTAAAGTTGACATTTTCTTTCCTTAAAAACTTCCGACTGCCGCAAGTGCAACAGTCGGAAGCTGAAATTTTTAGTTTATCCTCAGTTGTTCTTGTTCTGATTCTGGTTGTTGCTCTGCTTGTTCTGGCTGTTCTGGTTGTTGCTGTTCTGGTTAGAGTTCTGGTTGTTCTGATTCTTGTTGCTATTCTGCTGATTGTTGTTCTGGTTGTAGTTCTGGTTCTGATTCTGGTTGTTGTTCATAATAATTCTCCGTGCGGCAAAATTTGCGCCTTGCGCCGACCGCATTAAAATTATTGGCAATCAGTGGGAGAATTATTCATCAATCGAGCATATATCTCGATTCGACCTCCTCATTGACCGCGCTCATCATATAAACCGCGGAGGCAAAGAAGGCAAGCGAAGCAACGAAGCTGATTATCCACCATATAGGGCTGATAAACAGGTCAAGCGAGAGAATGAATTCGTAAAGCCCCGCGATCACGGCTGTGATCACGGCAAAGGCAAAGCAAAGCCAGACCTTTACTCCGACCTCTTTTCTGATCGCCGCAAGACGTGAGCTGCGGTAGGATTCCTCCATAGTCATCGGAATATATCCGCAATGACCGTCAATGACCGCGCGCACTCCGTTCAGGACAAATACCACGGTAACGAGGAAAAGCACAGCCTCTGCAATCCTCACGGGATACATCGTGATAAATTCACCGAACATCTCGCGGTTTCCCCACGTCATCGAAACGCGAGGATTGGAAACGTAATTTCCCGACAATATCGCGCCAGCAACACTGATTGCCGTGTAAGCCAACGAGACGGCAAATCCCGTCTTATACTTTTCGTAATAGGGCTTCATTTTCAAGAATATCCAAGCAAAAAGCAGGGCGGACAGAGTATCGGGGAGGAAATTCACCTTGTCGATGTAAAAATCGGCGGAAAGAAGTGTCGCCGCGCAAACAAGCGTGAGCAAAAACGAAATATCGCGTCTGATGAAAAGTCCCGAATTCGGAAGCACGGTGGCTTCGTATTTTCTCTTTGCGCTGTCTATAAGCTTCTCATCCTTCATCACGCCTACAAGGAAACGAAGCGCGCAAACAAGCCAGATAACACCGATCACCGCGCCGATAGCAACGGCAAATACCCGATAAAGACCGACAAAGCGATACCAATTGAAAGCCTTATCGTCATAGGAATGCTCCGAAAGAGCGGAAAATTCCGAGATATTTGCAAAGAACGCCTTCGCTATCATAAAAAACACCGTTGTATTTCGGAAGGAAACGCTGACGTTCTTTCCGGGACGATAGGATTTTGCGCCCTTTTCAAGAAGAGGATATTCTCCGCCCACCGTCTGCGCGTGAATGATCAGCCCTTCGGTAAAGGAGAACCACGCGGGGATACCCCAGATAAGCTCGAGAATGGAGAATACGAACGAAAGCAACAGAAGCATCGTCGGCTTCTCGAGCGCGTTAGTAAGCACGCCCATTACCCAGAAAAGGGATATGAATTTCGCAACCGTAACAACGGTAAGCAAGCGGAATTTTCTCCACGCGTTTTCAAAATGCGGAGAGAGATCACGCACAAAGCGTAGGGAAAGAGTAAGCAGGAGGTATCCGATAAAATCGGGAAGAATATCAATGAGCGCGATATCGGGATTGAAAAGGAATACAGCGGATGCAACAGCCGCGCCAAATCCCATATATTTGCCAAATCTCACTTTTTTCTGCATTTGAGCCATAGTATGCCTCCTTATCTGCGTTTTTTGCGTTTCTTTTTATTACCGCCCGAAGCGGCTTTCTTTTTCTTTTCCTCTATCTCGCGGCGTGTGCGCTCGATCGCCTCAGCCTCGCGCTTTTCAAGTGCCTCGGCAAATTTATTGATAAAGGGAATCTTCGACTCGCGGCGCGGCATACTCTCATCCCCCTCGGGGCAGATCCGCATATAGCATCCGAAAATGAGGAAAAATACCATCACGGTCCAGATAAGCTGAACCAAGATCGCTACACTTCCTTCGACAATCTTTAACGCCGCAAGGATATAAAATACGTATCCGAGTACAACGGCACAAATGTCGGTAACGGCATTCACTTTTTTATCCGTCATACCAACAACGCCGAATGCTATGTAGGTTGCTATCAGAAATAAAACGTGGAATACGAGCACGAGCGCATCGCGCGTGTAAAGCACCACGGTCTTGAAGGGCTCGGGATTTCGCCCGATCGCGGAGAATATCTCCGCGATCGCCTCGCCAAAGCCCGTAAGACCAAGGGCAAGAACGGCGAAAAGCGAGAGCTTATAAAACGGGAAATAATCCTTGAGCTTGAATAATCCGTACGCCATCGCCGCATATCCGAGCAGGCGGAAAAGCCAGCCGTAAAGTGTCAGCGAGGTGAAGAACGTCAGCGCGTAGCCGATGAGAACGAGTCCGTAGCCCATCAGTTTTCACCGCCGCCCGCGCCACAGCACTTCTTATACTTTTTACCGCTGCCGCAGGGGCAAGGATCGTTCGGTCCGACCTTCTCCGCTCTTCTCTGCGCGGGAGTGAGAGGCTTCGAATTGCGTGCGGAAGAGCCGCCCGATCTGCCTATCTGAATATTCTTCACGGAGGGAGTCGGAGCCTGCGCAGGCTGGATCTTAGCGGTCAGAAGCATTCTGACAGTGCTTTGTCTTATCTCGTTTATAAGATCGGCAAACATACTTGAGCCGATGATCTTATATTCCTTGAGAGGATCCTTCTGTGCATACGCCTGAAGCATTACAGTCTCCTTGAGCGCATCCATAGCGTCGATATGGTCAAGCCAGCGCTCGTCCATATTGTGAAGAAGCACAACGCGCTCAAACTGGCGCATCAGCTCGCCGTATTCCGCCTCTCTCTCGCGATAGATAGCGGTTGCTTTATCGGTAATGGTATCGCGCAGCTCCTTCGCAACCTCCGAAGCGGGGCGTCCCTCGGCAAAGTCAAGATCGCCCTTGACGCAACCCCAGCCGAGATATCTCGCCTCGAGAGAGGCAATGTCGATCACGGGATATCTTTCGCCCTCAACGGTAATAACGCAATCCTCGACAGAGTCCTCAACAGTAGAGCCGATCATATGGAGGATACGCTCTGAGATATCGCCCTCCTCTATGATCTCGTCGCGGAGCGAATAGATCTGCTTTCTCTGCTCGTTGAGGATATCGTCATACTGAAGAACGTTCTTTCTCGCCTTGAAGTGAGTAGCCTCAACGTTCTTCTGCGCCTTTTCCATAATATCCGAAAGTATCTTGGTATTCTGCGAAAGGTCGCCGTCGGTGTCCTTCAGGAGATTTGCAGAGAACGCCGAGAAGCGGCGCATTCTGTCGTCACCGAAGAGTCGCATAATATCGTCGGTCAGCGCGATATAGAAGGTAGATGCGCCGGGGTCGCCCTGACGTCCCGCACGGCCGCGAAGCTGATTGTCGATTCGTCTTGACTCGTGTCTTTCCGAACCGATGATGCAAAGTCCGCCCGCCTCGATGACCTTCTGTCTGTCGGGCTCGATCTGCGCCTTGTATTTTTCAAAATAGATTTTAAAGGTATTGCGCGCGTTCTTGATATCCTGATTTTCGGTAGGTGCAGAACCCGTTGCCTCGGCAATAAGCTCGGGGCGGATGCCGAGACGAGCCATTTCGGATTTAGCCATATGCTCGGGATTTCCGCCAAGCATAATGTCGGTTCCACGTCCCGCCATATTGGTTGCGAGAGTGATCGCACCGGGGCGTCCCGCCTCTGCGATTATATCTGCCTCACGCTCGTGATTCTTTGCGTTGAGCATATTGAATTTGAATCCAGCCGTCTTGAGATGCTTTGCAAGATTCTCCGACTTTTCAACCGAGGGAGTACCGATCAGAATCGGCTGACCATTTGCGTGGCATTCTCCGATATGCTTGATGATAGCGGCGTACTTGCACTTTTCGTCAATGAAAACGCGGTCGGGATTGTCCTTTCGGATCATCGGCTTGTTGGTGGGCACCTCGACTACGTCAAGACCGTAGATCTGGCGGAACTCGTCCTCCTCGGTCTTTGCGGTACCCGTCATACCCGAAAGCTTCGAGTACATGCGGAAATAGTTCTGAATGGTGACGGTAGCGGTAACTCGGCTCTCGCCCTTGATATTTACGCGCTCCTTCGCCTCGATTGCCTGATGAAGACCGTCCTGATAGCGGCGGCCGTGCATAAGTCTGCCGGTATGCGGGTCAACGATGATGACCTCGCCGTCAACGATAACGTAATCGACCTCGCGCTTCTTTACGCCCCACGCGTGAACAGACTGATTTACGTTGTGGGAAATAACGGCATTTTCGGGGTCATTGAGATTTTCGATACCGAAATGCGCCTCGACCTTCTTGATGCCTCGGGGAGTAAGCATAGCGTTTCCTCTCTTTTCATCAACGATATAGTCGGCGTTTTCATCCTCTGTCTCCTGCTTATCGTCCATTTCCTTGAGGACCTTCGCAGTCATTCTGCGGACAACGGCATCGCACTTTTCATAGATATCCGAGGTCTTGTCGCTGACTCCCGAGATGATAAGGGGAGTACGCGCCTCGTCGATGAGGATGGAGTCGACCTCGTCGATGATGCAGAAATTATGACCGCGCTGAAGCATTTCGGGCTTGCTCTTGGCAAGATTATCGCGCAGATAGTCGAAGCCGAACTCGGTATTGGTGCCGTAGGTGATATCGCAAGCGTACTGGCGGCGCTTCTCCGCGCCCGACATCTGCTTGAGGACTACACCGGTCTTGAGTCCGAGAAATTCGTAAATTCTGCCCATTTCGTTAGAGTCACGGAAGGCAAGATAGTCGTTGACCGTAACAACGTGAACGCCCTTGCCCGTCAGTGCGTTGAGATACGCGGGCATCGTTGCAACGAGTGTCTTACCCTCACCCGTCTTCATCTCGGAGATTCTGCCCTGATGGAGCAGGATTCCGCCGAGTATCTGAACATAGAAGGGACGCTTGCCGAGAATTCTGTCTGCCGTCTCGCGCACAGCGGCAAATGCATCGGGAAGAATATCGTTGAGCGTTTCGCCCGCCCCAAGGCGCGCGCGAAGAACCTCGCTCACTCCGCGAAGCTCATCCTCGCTCATAGCGCGGTACTTGTCCGCCAAAGCCTCGACCGCATCCGCGATCGGCTTGATCTTTTTGATCTCTCTTTTACTGTAATCTCCGAAGAGCAATGTTTCAAGTTTCATATCAAAATCCTTATTTGTGTAAATATATTCAGTTTATTATACAACATTTTTAAAGAAAATACCATAGGGAAATGTAAATTTTATTGACAAAAGCATAAATATGTATTAAAATATATATATCTATCAACATTACGGAGGCAGTAATGGCAAAAGTTTTACTCGGAATGAGCGGGGGCGTGGACAGCTCGGCTGCTGCGGCGCTTCTTATGCGTGCAGGGCACGAAGTCATCGGCACAACGCTCGTCATGCATGATATACACGAAAAGGACGCCGCCGCGGCAAAGACGGTTGCCAATGCAATCGGCATTCAGCACCACACCGTCGATATGCGTGAGGACTTTGAAAAGCACGTTCTCTCTCCCTTCGTTTCAGAATATGTAAACGGCAGAACGCCCAACCCCTGCGTTCTCTGCAACGGATATATAAAATTTCCCGCGTTGATGGCAACGGCAGACAAGCTTGAATGTGACTTTATCGCAACGGGACATTACGCCGCGATCGGACAGCGCGACGGTCATCCCGTAATCACAGCCGCTACGGATAAGGCAAAGGATCAAAGCTACTTTCTCTATATGCTCGGAGCGGATATTCTCTCGCGCCTGCTCTTCCCTCTTTCGGGAATGACAAAGCCCGAGATACGTACCCTTGCAGAGGAGCTTGGACTCCCCTCGGCATCCTCGCCCGACAGTCAGGATATCTGCTTCATCAAGGATATCTCCTGCGCGGATTTCGTCGCGGGAAGATCAAAAAAGCCGCCCGTGCTCGGGAATTTCATCGACACTGACGGCAAGATACTCGGCAAGCATAAGGGCATCAGTGCATACACGGTAGGTCAGCGCAAGGGACTCGGAGTATCATCGACATCACCGCTTTACGTCAGCTATATAGACGCCGAAAAAGGCAACGTCATCCTTTGCCGAGAGAACGAGCTCTACCGCACCCGTGTTTACGCGGAAAACTGCAGATATTTTGCAGGAGAGCTTCCCAAAGAACCATTTGAAGCAACCGTCAGCCTTCGCTACACGAAAAAGCCGGGCAAAGCGACCGTGACCGCACTCCCCGACAACCGCGCCCTGATAGAATTCGCCGAACCTCAAAGAGCCCCCGCCCCCGGACAAGCCGCAGTTTTCTTCGACGGCGACGATCTTCTCGGCGGAGGAATAATTGAGTCGAGTGAAATATAAGAGTAAAACAGAGGCTGAGCCGCTCGTTTTGGCGATCTCAGCCTCTATCATTAATCAGGATCAAATACCGTATACATATGTCTTGTCTGCAGTACAGACGTACCAAGTTTCTAATTAAAAACTGGAGCTTTTCACTTTTAACTAATAAAAACCACGGCTGAAAATCAGCCGTGGTTTTTATTCACTTATTTATTCGGTTGCGGTGAATTCTGCGCCCTTAACGAGGAAGATTTCTACAACGTCGTTGTGGTTGAGAGCGTATTCTGCCCATTCCTTAACCTCGGTGCCGTTAACGGTAACCTTGAAGGAGGTTGCAACGTAGGTGTTTTCCTTACCTGCAACCTTCTCGGTCTTAGCCTCGAGGGTAGAACCGTCGAAGGTGAAGGATGCGAAATCGCCTGCAGTGTCAACTACAAAGGTAGCTGTACGCTCTGCGCAAAGAGCCTCAACAGCAGCAAGAAGAGTGGTTCCGGGCTCAACTCTGAAGTCCTTACCCGTCTTGATAAAGAAATCACCGAGCTCGCCTTCTGCGGAGGGAAGGGATCTTACGTTGATATCAATGCGGAAACCGTCAGTGGTATCGTTGGGGTCGATAGTTCCTTCCTCGTTGCCCTTACCGCCCTGTTCGCAAGCAAAGAGGCACATAGGGAGAGCAAGAAGCGCGAGAAGAAGCGCGATCAATCTTTTGAAATTTTTCATAGTCAATGAGTCCTCCATAAAAGTGGTATACATATTATACAACACCGTCAGCGATTTGTCAACAGTTTTTGTATTTTTTCTTTACCGATTATCATTTTGCGGCAAAGAGAAGAAGCTCCAAAATCTTCGGCGTGTTTCTGCGGGCTCGGCTGTTATTTCAGGCTCGGGCGAGGTTGTTTCCATTGAGGCGAGTATCTCCGCAACCTTCTTCTGCCATTCGATCTTATCGAAATGTGCCGTGCAGGTTCGGTTAAAGTGTCTCGCTCCATTAGTCCAACCGCAATAATACTCCTTATTTCCGAGGTTGTAATAATACGGACGGTAAACGGTGCTGAAGGGCATGACGTCGAAGGGCAGCTCGATATAAACGTACTGCGCGTCAACCACCTGAACGTCGATCGGGAATTTTCTGTCAGCCTTGATCATAGCGACCTGAGTAATATTGGAAATCGGACACCATTCGCAGGCGATAGCGCCCTCAACAGAGTCGTAATCGACCATAATATGCGTCGTGCAGTACTCGGTCGGCTCTGTGCCCTTGACGAACCATCCCGTCTCTGCGCGGCTTCCTCTGCCGTCGAGATAACACGCATCGCTCATAAGAAGTCCCGAATCCATACAGTAGGTTGCCTGAACGAGTGTGCTCGGCACGTTGAATTCAAGGTATTTTTCACCCTCCTGCATTTTTGAAATGACCTTTTCCTCGTGGATCTTGCCCATAACGGCATCCCAAGGCTTAACGCAGGGGTTGGTCGAAATATTGTCAATATGCTTGGGGTATTCGTAGCCGTACCATACGCCGCAGATATAATAGGGAGTATAGCCGATGAACCATCTGTCGAAGTAGTCACCCGCAGAACCCGTCTTACCGGCAACGTCGATATCATAATTCTTGTCAAATTCGATAGCCGCCGCGGTACCGCCGGTTCTCGGAACGGTCTCCATAAGCATAGTCATCAGCGACGAGGTCTCCTCGCTGATGGCAACGGTACCCTCGTAACCGTTCTCAAGGATAACGTTTCCGCTCGAATCGGTAACCTTGAGGTAGGAATTCGGGTTGCTGTGGATTCCGCTGTTTACGAACATAGAGTAAGCCGCGGTGATCTCGCGGACGGTAACACCGTAGTTTAGCTGACCGAGTGCGAGGGATGCAAGACCGATATCGGTATAGGACGTGCCGTCGGAGAATTCGCCGTACTCGATCATACTCTTCATATTGAGAGTATTATAACAGAAATCGAAGGAGTTTTTAAGTCCGACCTTTTCAAGCATTTTGACCGCCGTTGTGTTGGTCGATACCTTGATAGCGTAAAGAATATTAACGTATCCCTTGTAGTTACCGTACGAGTTTCTCGGCCACGCCTTAAGCTTTCCTGAAGCGGGATCGTATGGGAAGCTATGAGGAGTATCTTCCATCACCGCCGACCAAGTCAGGATTCCCTTTTCAAACGCGGGAGTATAGACCGCAAGCGGCTTGATAGCCGAACCGGGAGGACGCTTGGTCTGTGTTGCGAAGTTCTGAATTCTGTTTGCTTTCTTCTCTCCTCTCGCACCGACGACGCCGAGGACGTCGCCCGTGTAAGGATCGATAACGATAGCCGAGCTCTGCGCCTTTATTCCCGAGCCGTCCTCGGGGAAAAGAGAATCGTCGAGATAGGCTTCCTCAAGTATTTTCTGTATCTCGGGATCAACGAGAGTGTAAATATCAAGACCGCCGTTATAGACGTACATTGCCGCCATCTTCTGCGAGTAGTCGTACTGCTCCATAAGATCGCGGATGACGTCCTCGATGACCATATCGGTATACCACGAGTTAACTCCGCTGAGGTCGGCGTTCTCGTCCTCCTTCTCCTGACTTCCAGGAAGATTGAGAACGAGCTCCTTGCCGTAAGCCTCCTCGAACTCGCGGTAGGTGATAAGACCCTGATCGTACATTTCGTAGAGAACGATATTTCGTCTTTCGGCGTTGTATTCGGGATAGATAACGGGATTGAAGCGCGAGGGGTTCTTGGTGATGCAGGCGATCGCGGCACACTCGATAAGAGTGAGCTCGGATACGTCCTTTGAGAAGTAGTTATAAGCCGCAGCCTGAACGCCGTTTGAGCCGTTACCGAAGTTTACAATGTTAAGATAAAGCTCGATAATCTCTTCCTTATCCATCTTCGTTTCAAGGTCGAGTGCCCAGAAAATCTCCTGGATCTTACGCTGAATGGAATATTCATCGTTGCCCGTCACGTTTTTGATAAGCTGCTGAGTTATCGACGAGCCACCGTATCCGTCGCCGCCGCCCGTAAAGAATGTCAGTCCCGCGCCCGCAGTACGCCGCCAGTCAACGCCCGAGTGCGTCATAAAACGCTTATCCTCGATCGCAATAACCGCATTTATCATATTATCGGGAATTCTGTCAATCGGCACGAATGTCTGGTCGACCTCGCCCTGAAGCTGATGATCGGCAGCCGAATCCATCGGAACGACCTCTCCGATTCTGTTCGCGCGGTCTGTGAAATCGTAACGGTATATATGCGTAGTTGTAGTGCTTGAAACGTCGATGCGGAACTGATCCGCATTGATCTCGGTTTCAACGTAATTGTTGATATAGACCGAAAAAGCACAAACGACGATTATACCCGTCAGCGCGATTATCAGGAGAAGCGTTATAAGAAAACTTGCAAATATCTGAAAGAACTTGCCAATTCCCCGAAGACCGACGATACCCGCCGTCTTCAGCTCTTCTCCCCAATTGATTTTTTTACTTGCCATATATTTTCTCCGTTTTCGTACGATAGGTTACTTATACCATATTATCATACATTTTTGAATATTTTATGAACCGCGGTCAATAATATCTTTAGATTAACCGAAAATATTTCGAAATTTCATTGAAAGGATGCAAAAATGAACAGCCAAAAGCTAACGGTAGCCTTCGTAGCCGTTTCGATAGGAGCACTGATCGTATCCTCGTTTGCCGTTTTTGCGGTAGCGCGTACTTACAGCGCGTCGCTCGCGCGGGAAACAGAAGAAGATCTCGCAGAAGTTATCACACCGCCCGAATTATCGGCGTCCGTGCCTGCGGAAAGTCCTCCTCCCGAGGTCACCTCACCGCCCTCCGCCGAATCGGAGGCAGCAGAGACCACCGCGGGGACAGAAACGACCGAAGAGATCTTTGAAACCGAAAAATCGGTGGAGGAAACTGCCGCCGTGCAAACCGAAGCCGCCGTCTTTACGCTCACGCTTTCGGACGGTAGACTCATTATTCTCTCCCCTGAGGGCGAGGCGGTTTACGAGCGTATCATCGACCCGTCAAGCCTTCATCCGAAGGATCGCGATGCGCTTTTCTCGGGAATGGATTTTTCCGATCTTGACGAGTCGATGAACGCGGTTTACGATCTTATTTCGTAAATATTATTTGATGACAACCGAATCGTCGCCCGCAAGACGGCGGAGCTCTGCGATCTGTACGTCACCGAGGATCATTCCGTGCGGATGGTCCTCGTATTTTTTAGTGTCGTTGAAATAGAAGCTGACGCGGGTAAATCCCTCGAAAATCTCAACGATATTTTCACACTTTTTGTATATCTCCGATCCTCTCGACGGTACGCGGATATAGACCACCGACGGCGGCTTTTTCTGCTCTGCGCGCAAAACGGGCGCGGGCTTCTGTTCTGCATTCCGAACGGGTACGGAAGCCTGCTTTTGCGGGGTGTGCTTGCGTCGATTAAAATCGTCGTCGGTCAGAAGCATCACTGCGGTGTTGACAAGCACCTTGGCGCGCTCTCCGTCGCGGCGAGAGACCGTACCCGTCACGCAGACTGCATTATCGGTCTCGATATGTCTGCGGTAGGTCTCGTATTGCTTTGCGAAAACCACAAGCTCAAGCGAGCCCGATTTATCTTCAAGTGTAGCAAAAGCCATACTGTCACCCTTGCGCGTGTTTTTCTGCGTGACAGAGGATATTATACCGCACAGACAGACCTTGGCGCCGTCGGGCAAGGTCTCGGTTTCGTCCTCCTCGTCCTCGCGACCGGCAACCTCTACGATGCTTTGCGGCGACAGAGATTTGATGTGAAGTCCGTATCCGTCAAGAAGATGGCCCGAGAAGAAGAGTCCCGCAACCTCGCGCTCCATATAAAGCAGCTCGCGGGTCGGCAGCTCGGGAATTTCGGGATAAACAATGCTCTCGCCGCCTCCCGCCTCGCTGTCGGGCATCGAGAACATATCCATCTGCCCCGCGATATTGCCGCGGTTCTTTCGCGCGATCGCGCCTAGCGATTCGTCAAGCACGGCGAGCAGACGCGAGCGGAACGTGCCGAGCGAATCGAACGCTCCCGCCTTGATAAGCGATTCTATCATACGGCGGTTGAGTATCTCCTCCGACATTCTGTCAAGGAAATCGGAAAAGGAGGAAAAAGGTCTATCCGTGCGCTCGGTGATTATCCTGTCAACAAACTGACGTCCGACGTTTTTAAGTGCAAGCAGACCGAAGGTGATATCCTTTCCGCTTACGTGGAAATCAAGCATACTGCGGTTGATGTCGGGGGGGAGCACGCGGATGCCGGCGCGGCTTGCCTCGGCGATATATTCCGCGATCTTATCGGCGTTTCCGAGCACCGAGGTCAGGAGCGCGGAGAAATACTCGCGCGGATAGTGTGCCTTGAGGTAAGCGGTTCTGAAGGAAAGCATCGCGTAAGCCGCGGCGTGGCTCTTGTTGAAGGCGTAGGAAGCAAAGCTCGACATATCCTCGAAGAGCTTTTCTGCAACCTCGCGCTCAATTCCGCGCTCGGCGGCACCGCTGATGAAATTATCCCTCTCCGCCGCAAGTGCGGAAGCTTTTTTCTTTGACATCGCACGGCGCACGATATCAGCACGTCCGAATGAAAATCCCGCAACCGTGCGGAAGATATTCATAACCTGCTCCTGATAAACGATACAGCCGTAGGTTGAACGGAGTATCGGTTCGAGCAGAGGATGTGCGTATTCAACGCTCTCGGGGGCATTTTTGCCCTCGATATATTTCGGAATCGACTCCATAGGTCCCGGGCGGTAAAGCGCGATCGCCGCTAAAATATCGTCGATATTCTCGGGGCAAAGATTTTGAAGCATCGCCCTCATTCCCGAGGATTCAAGCTGAAAAACTCCGCTCGTCTGCCCCGAGGAGATGAGCTCGTAGGTCTTTTTATCCGAAAGATCAACCTTTTCGATCTCAAAATCGGGCTGATTTTCGCGTATCATCTTCACCGCATCGTCGATTATCGTAAGATAACGCAAAGCGAGGAAGTCGAATTTAAGAAGTCCGAGCGACGCCACCGTATCCATATCAAACTGGGTTATGACCGCTCCGCCCGATACCGCAAGCGGGAGATATTCGTGAACGGGACGCTCGGTTATGACCACGCCCGCAGCGTGGATGGATACGTTTCTCGGCATACCCTCGAGCAGACGCGCGGTGTCGATCAGCTCGCGGATATCGTCGGATGAATTATATTTTTCTTTAAGTGCAGGGACGACGAGAGCCTGATCTATCGTTACGTCAAGCTCGCGCGGGATCAGCTTTGCGATCTCGTCAACGTCGGCGTAGCTCATTCCGAGCGCGCGTCCGCAGTCGCGAATTGCCGCACGCGCGGCGAGAGTACCGAAGGTAATTATCTGCGAAACACGCTCCGAGCCGTATTTTTCCTTGACGTAGGCAAGAACCTCGTCGCGGCGGTTGTAGCAAAAGTCGATATCAATATCGGGCATACTGACTCGCTCGGGGTTGAGGAATCGCTCAAAGAGCAGATCAAAGCGAAGCGGGTCGATATCCGTAATGCCTGTACCGAAGGCAACAAGGCTTCCGCATCCCGATCCTCTGCCGGGACCGACGGGTATTCCCTCGCCCTTGGCAAAGCCGACGTAGTCCGAAACGATTAGGAAGTAATCGTCAAATCCCATCGAATGGATGACGTCAAGCTCATAGTCGGCACGCTCCATATAGTCGGCGACAGTGAAGCCCTCCGCAGGGACTCTGCCCGCAAGCATCAGCCGCTCGATGCCCTCATAGGTACGAAGGCGAAGCAGTTCTGCGGCGTTCTCACCCTCGCGCAGAGGGTAGGTGGGCAGGAGATATCCTTCGTGTTCAAGCTCAAGATCGCACATCTCCGCGATCTTGACGGTATTTTCGATCGCCCCCTCAAAGCCACCGAAAAGCCGCTCCATCTCGAGGGTGGATTTATAGTAGAATTCGTCGGTTTCAAATCCCGGTCTGCCGCCGTCCGCCATCGTGGTATTCGTCTGAATACACATCAAAACAGTCTGCGCGCGCGCATCGCTCTTGCGGATGTAGTGGACGTCGTTGGTGGCAACAACGGGAATACCGAGGCTCTTCGCAATATCGTAAAGCTCGGGCAAAATTTGTCTTTCCTCGGCGATACCGTGGTTCTGAAGCTCGATATAGAATCGGTCTCCGAAAATCTTTTGATAAGTCTTTGCAATATTCTCCGCTCTCTCGCGGTCGCCCGCGCAAAGTGCAGAAGGGATCTCGCCCGAAAGACACGCAGAGAGCGCGATCACTCCCTCGGAATGATTGCGAAGAAGCTCAAGGTCAACGCGGGGGCGTGCATAAAAGCCCTCGGTGAACGCCTTTGAGACCATAAAAGTCAGGTTTCTGTAACCCGTTTCGTTCTCACAAAGGAGAACGAGGTGGTGCGAGCCACCCTCACGCCCCGAAACTCTGTCAAAGCGCGAGCCGGGCGCGACGTA
The DNA here is from genome assembly GCA_045644325.1 of Eubacteriales bacterium. Taxonomy (GTDB): domain Bacteria; phylum Bacillota; class Clostridia; order Oscillospirales; family CAG-272; genus CAG-390. The sequence goes on from JAZRGT010000011.1 coordinate 22,771, forward strand.
TACCTCGCAGCCGATTATGGGCTTTACGCCCTTTTCCTTGCAGGTGCGGTAGAACTGCATCGTTCCGTACATCCCGCCGTGATCGGTCATAGCAACGGCAGAATGCCCCGCCGCGATAACCGCCTCGGGGATATCCTTGATACGGCACGCGCCGTCAAGCAAGCTGTATTCGGTATGCAAATGCAGATGGACGAAATCTCCCATCGCCGCACCTCCTTTATGTTTTATTCTTTATCTTTTCCTGCAAGTGCGAGAAGCTTTTTGAGTCTGTGATTTAGTCCCGATTTCGTTATCGGGGGTGAATGCTTTGCCGCAAGATCGGAGAGAGAAAGCTCGGGAAAATCCTCGCGGAGCGTTGCCGTTTCCTTCAATTCATCCGGAAGGGCGGCAAATCTGCCCGAGGCACGTATTGCGGCAATGGCATCAACCTGCGCCTGAGAGGCAACGGCAACCTTACCGATATTCCGCACCTCACAGTTTGAATTGCGGTTGATCTGACCGCGAAGCTCGCGCATCAGCTTCCCCTGCATCAGCTCCATAACCGAGCTGACTGCGCCCGCGATCGTCAGAATATCCTCAACGTCCTCGCTTCGCTTGAATATCAGCGAGGAGATGCCGTCCCTGTTTGAAATCGTGGGAGCATGACCGAGATCGGTAAAAAACTCGGATATTTTTTGCGCACGCGCAGGGTCGTTTATTCTTATTTCAAATCTCGATTCGCGATCGGGATTTGAAAAATTAGCCGCGGAAAGAAGAATGCCCGCACAGAATGCTTCTTGGCAAGTCTTGCACTTGAAGAATGTAAGCTCGCCCTCGGACGAAAATTCGCGGAGTCGATCGGCAAGCTTTTCGGATGTAAATCCTATCTCCGCCGAAACCCTTCCGTAGCTTTTTCCGATATCGACGGAAGCCTCTCTGCCGTAGGTCTCGCGCAAGAGCCTCGGCACAAGCTCAGCCGCCGCACTGCCCGAAAGCTTGGCGTAGATACCGCCCTCGGGAGAGTAATCGGCGTTTATCAGTATTCCGCAGAGCATTGCGCGGCGGCAGCATTGGGGAGAGAGAAGATTTTCCGCAAGCTCCTCTCTCACGCGTTCGGTAAAGCTCTTCATTCGCAATTACCAACCCGTCTGATCTCGCATTCAAGCTCAACACCGTAGTTTTGGCGGATAACGCCCTGAATATGCCCGACCAGGTCAAGAACGTCCTTCGCGGTCGCACCGCCGACGTTGATGATGAATCCCGCGTGCTTCTCCGAGACCTGCGCACCACCTATCGTGTATCCCTTAAGCCCCGAATCCTCGATCATCTTGCCGACAAAAAGATCGGGTGCGGGACGCTTGAAAACGCTGCCCGCGCTCGGATATTCAAGCGGTTGCTTCGATATTCTTCTCTGCATAAGATCGCGCATAACCGCGTCGATCTCGTCCTTTTTACCCTCTTTGAGGGTAAAAGTTGCGGAAATACAGATATATTTATTATTTTCCGACAAAATGCTGTGGCGGTAGGAAAGCTCCATTTCGTCCTTGGTTAAAATACGGACTTCGCACTTTTCGGCATCGTAGAGTGTGCAGGATTCAAGCACCTGCGCAACCTCTCCGCCGTACGCGCCCGCGTTCATAACGACCGCGCCGCCCACGCTTCCGGGAATTCCGTAAGCAAATTCAAGTCCCGTCAGCGACGCGTTTTTCGCCGTAACGGCAAGTGCGGTAAAGGACGCGCCCGCGCCCGCGGTGATACGGTTTCCGTCAACCGTGACCGAATTCATACGCTCGGTAAAGATAACGCATCCGCGGTAGCCGCAATCATCGAAAAGAATATTCGAGCCGTTGCCTAGAACTATGTAGGGAATCTCACGGTCACCAAGATACGCCATAATATATTCAAGCTCCGAGGCATTCTTCGGAAAGACGGCAATATCGGCCTTTCCGCCTATCTTGAAGCTCGTTTTTGAGGAAAGAGGAAGCGCATTCGCGCATTCGATCCCCTCGTTTTCAAATTTTCGCATAAGCGACAGCAATATAAGATCTCTGTCCATAATTACTCCAAAATCTCAAGTAGTTCACGGATATCACCGATAACGTACGTGATACCCATTCCTTCGGGAACCTCTTTGCCTGCGGGATTGAGCCAACAGGTGTCGATGCCGTACTCGACTCCGCCCTTGATATCCGAGGTCAGCGAATCTCCAATGACGAGTGCCTTTGACTTGTCAAATCCTTCGATATCTGCCGAGACGGCATCAAAAAATCCCTTTTTCGGTTTCGCCACTCCAATGGCATCCGAAATATAACACTTTTCAAAATATTCCTTGATCGCACAGCCACCGAATCGCGCGGTCTGCACCGCCTCGATGCCGTTGGTGATGATGTACATTTTATATTTTCCGTAAAGCGCACGGCAAACGTCCTCCGCGCCGTCAAGCAGCACGGACTGCTTTTTCAGATGCTCAACGTAAGCATCCGCAAGCGCCGCGCCGTCGTTGTCAAAACAGTAATGCTCACAAAATTGCTCGAAGCGCAGAACCTTGAGGCGGTCCTTCGTCACCTCTCCGCGCTCAAGCATCTTCCAGAGATTGTCGTTTATTCTGCTGTAAGTTTCGATAACCTCGTCGTCTGTCGGCAGTCCCGCCGCCTGAAAGGTTGCGCTGATCGCTATTTTTTCGCCGAGCTTGAAATCAAGCAGGGTGTCGTCGGCGTCAAAAAGGAGCCATTCATATTTCTTGGGCATTTTTCATACCTCCATACTTTCTCAAAATATATTATACAACAAATAAAAGGATTTTGCAACAGAAAAATGCAAAAATATCTGTATTGACAACTATATAAAAATAATACTTGCATTTTCTTCCCAAATGTGCTATAATGTACTATGTATATTAATATAATGCAAAAGTTTGCTCTAATGAAGCCGATTGATCAAGTTGAGGAGGTATGGGTTATGAAATTGAACAAATGTTTTACAACCGTTTTTGATTCCACCTTGAAAGAGCACGGATTCAAGCGCAAAGGCGTTCTTTACTATCGCATAAACGGTGAAATCCTGCAAGGCATCACCGTAAAAATGACAAATCCATACTCCATCTGCTGTGCTTTTCTTCCGTATTGGATGTATGATATTCTTTGGGATTTCCATCGCGGCTTTCCGATCGATAAATGCGAATGGGCAGAAGAATTGAACTATTTGTCCGGTGAATACTACCGTCAGGAAGATGAAAATGCAATTGATTATATGCAATCGCTATTGGCACCGGTACGCGACAGTCTCATTCCGCTTTTAGACAAAATCAGCAGTAACGATCATTATCTGCGAACCAAAGAATACTATCTGGATCCCGGCTCACGATTAACCAGCCCGATCATTCCTCAATATGCCCTGATGCAAAAGGCACTCGAGGACCGTTCTTTTGAAGAAAGCGACCGTCTTCTGCAAAAAGTCAAAGATTACTGTATCGCCTTTGATCTTTGGGACGAGGAAGAAAGTGAAGAAGAAAGTGACTTTTTGCGTGAACGCTATGAGGGCAGTTATTTAGATACTTTACCACACATAATTCAACCATATTTGCAAAAAGTCGAAGAATTGAAGCAATTAGAGGAAGAGTACGCCGCAAAACTCAAAGGACTTGACCGCATGATGGAAGTCCATTACAAAGAGTATAGTGCAATTCGTGAAAAGGAAGATTTCGATGCTATAGCGGTTCTTTATGCAGAAAACATCGAAAAAATGAAAGAAGATATTAAAGCAAAGCTGAAAATCGAATTATAATATTCGGATTCGGAGTGCATCGGAAAGGAGAAAGAATATGTATGTAATCGGCGTAACAGGCCCCAGCGGGGCGGGTAAATCGCTTTTCTGTTCGTATCTTGAAGAGCTCGGATGTCTGCATCTCGACTGCGATAAAATTTACCACACCCTCGTTGGGTCTCCCTCCGAATGCACGCGTGCGCTTGAAGCCGAATTCGGTGCATCGGTAATCAAGCCCGACGGCAGCCTTGACCGCATCGCCCTCGGCGCGATAGTCTTTGCCCCCGGTGCAGACAGGCTCCGCGCAAGGCTCAACGAGATCACCCACGCCTTCGTTCTTGCTGAAGTGCGAAAAGCAATAAAAAGCACCGACAAAGCCTGTGCCGTCATAGACGCTCCCCTGCTCTTCGAAGCGAATTTTGAAAAGGAATGTGACCTCACCGTCGCTCTCCTTGCCTCCCCCGAGCTTCGTCTTTCGAGGCTTACTCTGCGCGACAACCGCACCGCCGAGGCTCTCCGCGCACGAATGAACGCCGCGCCGCAGGATGAGTTTTATTCCTCGCGCGCGACCTACACCGTAATCAACGACGGCGACGCGGATAAGCTCCGCGCAGAAGCCGAAAAAATACTCTTGAAAACAATCAAATGAGAAATAAATTTTTAAATTCTGTCGTTATAATCCTGATACTCGCCTTCTCGGTTCTGTGCGGATTTACCTACGATCATCTTTTCACAAAATATCAGATGCACGAATATCCGAGACAGTATAACGACACCGTCGTTGCCTGCTACTACGAATACGCCGTTCCCGTTTCGGTCGTTTACGGCGCGATCAAGATCGAGAGCGACTACGATTCCGCGCTCGTTTCGGAGGACGACAAGATCGGACTTATGCAGCTCACCCGCGCGGAATACGATATTCTTTCAGCCGAGATCGGCAAAAAAGTCGATTCGGGTTTGCTTTTTGAGCCGCAGACAAATATCGAGATTGGCACGTATAAGATCGCAAAGCTTTTTGAAAAATATCAGAATTGGCGCGCAGTTTACGCCGCACTTTACGCGGGCGAGAGGTCGGTCGACGGCTGGCTTGCGAACAAGGAAAATCTCGATGAAGAAGGAAATCTTCTGACAATTCCCGACCGCGACACCGAGAAATACGTCAAAAAATTTGAAAAAACGGTTGAGATATACCGCGAATTATATGAATCTGCAAATTAAGAAAGGAAAATAAAACAATGAGCGAAATCAAAACTCCCGCTGAAGCCGCACGCGAGCTTCTCTACAAGAAAAAGAGCGTTTACGAGCGCCGCGACGAGGCTGCCATCGAGGCGGCTTACGATTATGCAGTAGGATACGCAAAGTATCTTGACGATGCAAAAACCGAGCGCGAGGCTGTATGGGCATCCATCAAGCTCGCAGAGGCAGAGGGCTTCGTTCCCTACGCATTCGGCGACGAGATCAAGGTAGGCGGCAAATACTATTACAACAACAGAGGCAAGAACCTCTTCCTCTTCTCCGTCGGCGAGGAAGCTCTCACCGAAGGTATCCGCATCTCCGCGGCTCACATCGACTCCCCCCGCATCGACCTCAAGCAAGTTCCCCTCTATGAGGATAGCGGAATGGCATTTCTCAAGACTCACTACTACGGCGGTATCAGAAAGTACCAGTGGGTAGCAACTCCCCTCGCGCTCCACGGCGTAGTCATCAAGGCTGACGGCGAAAGCGTTTGGGTATCCATCGGTGAAGATCCCACCGATCCCGTTCTTTATATCAACGATCTTCTTCCCCACCTCGGTCACAACGATGACCGCAAGCCCCTCGGCGAGGCGATCCCTGGTGAAAAGCTCAATCTTCTCGTCGGCAGCCGTCCTCTCGTAAACGAGGCTGACGGCATCAAGCTCAACGTCCTCCGCATCCTCAACGAGAAGTACGGCATCTGCGAGGAGGATTTCCTCTCCGCAGAGCTTTCCGCAGTTCCCGTAGGCAACGCGCGCGACGTCGGACTTGACCGCTCCATGATCTGCGCTTACGGCCACGACGACCGCGTTTGCGCTTATCCCGCAATGACCGCTATGTTCGAGGCACTCAAGATGGGTACTCCCCACACTATGATGTGCATTCTCGCAGACAAGGAAGAGACCGGAAGCGATGGCAACAGCGGTATGCAGTGCGATCTCATCCTCGACCTCATCGACGCTATCGCAGAGTCGCAGAAGGCATCTCCCGCGGCTGTCCGCGCGGCATCCATCTGCCTCTCTGCTGACGTTTCCGCTGCATTCGACCCCAACTTCGGCGAGGCATTCGAGAAGCGCAACTCCTCCCTCCTCTCCTGCGGCGTAGTACTCACCAAGTACACCGGCTCCCGCGGTAAGGGCGGCACTAACGACGCATCCGCTGAGTTCATCGGACGTCTCCGCGCTATGATGGCAAAGGACGACGTTGTATGGCAGGCAGGCGAGCTCGGTAAGGTTGACTTCGGCGGCGGCGGAACCGTTGCAAAGTTCATCTCCAAGCACAATATCGAGGTCGTTGACCTCGGTGTTCCCGTAATCGCTATGCACGCACCCTACGAAGTTATCTCCAAGGTCGACCTCTACGAGGCACACCGCGGCTTCTCGGCATTCAACCGCTATTAAGATATGCTCGAGCGACTCGCGAAACTGAACGAAAAATATTCCGATATCTCCGCATCCCTTGAGGATCCCGCGGTTATCTCGGATATCGAAGCATACACGAAATTACTCAAAGAATATAAAAATCTCACTCCCATCATCGAGGAATACCGCCGCTATCTTGCGGCGGTAGACTCCGAGGAGGAGGCAAGAATGATCCTCGATGACAGCTCCGCATCCGAGCTTCACGAGCTTGCGCAAGAGGAATTTGTTGAAGCGAAAGCAACCATTGAGGACTCCGTCGCCAAGCTTAAAGTTCTACTTCTCCCCCGCGACCCCAACGACGACAAGAACGTCATAGTCGAGATCCGCGCGGGCACGGGAGGCGACGAGGCGGCACTTTTTGCCGCTGTGCTTTTCAGAATGTACTCGATGTACTGCGACAACTGCGGCTTCAAGATCTCGGTTGCCAACGCAAACGAGACCGACCGTGGCGGCTTCAAGGAGATCACTTTCTCGATCGAGGGCGACGGCGCATATTCGCGCTTTAAATTCGAATCGGGCGTTCACCGCGTTCAGCGCGTGCCCGAAACCGAATCGCAGGGACGAATCCACACCTCGGCGGCAACCGTTGCCGTTCTTCCCGAGGCGGATGCGGTAGAAATTGAAATTCTCCCCGCAGACCTCATTTTCGAGTCCTGCAAATCAAGCGGCGCGGGCGGTCAGCATATCAACAAGACCGAATCCGCAGTCCGTCTGACACATAAGCCCACGGGCATCGTTATCGAATGCCAGCAGGAGCGTTCGCAGTTCCAGAATAAGGACAAAGCCCTTGCTATGCTTCGTGCAAAGCTTTACGACATCAAGCGCACAGAGCAGGAAAACGCCATCGCGGGCGCACGCCGTTCGATGGTCGGAAGCGGCGACCGAAGCGAAAAAATACGAACCTACAACTACCCCCAGAACCGCGTGACCGATCACAGAATCGGTCTGACGCTCCACAGTCTTGACACCTACGTCAACGGCAATATCGGCGATATGATCGATGCTCTGATCGCCGCCGACACCGCGGAAAGACTTCGCGGCGAAAATCAATAAACATTTTAGGAAGTTCTTTATGAAAACGATACTGATCAAGGTAGACCCCGAAAATCCGAGCGTTGAAGCTCTTGCCCCCGCCGCAGAAATACTGAAAAACGGCGGCACCGTCGTATTCCCTACCGAAACCGTTTACGGTCTCGGCGGCGACGCGACTCACAGCGAAAGCGCAAAAAAGATCTACGCCGCAAAGGGCAGACCCTCGGATAACCCTCTCATCATTCATATTTCGGAGCCCGACGAGGTCGAGCCTTATGCTTATACAGGCAAGCTCTGGCACCGTCTTGCAAAGCATTTTATGCCGGGTCCCCTGACAGTTATCCTTCCGAAAAAGGACACGATCCCTTCTACGGTCACGGGCGGACTTGACAGCGTAGCTGTGCGCTGTCCTGCCCATCCCGTGGCACTCGAGCTTTTGAAGCTGACGGGTCTTCCCGTTGCCGCGCCGTCGGCAAATATTTCGGGCAAGCCCTCACCCACCTGCGCGGAACACGTAATCGAAGACCTTGACGGACGGGTTGACTGCATCATCGACGGCGGCGAATGTACCTTCGGTGTCGAGTCCACTATCGTCAAGATCACGGGCGACGATTCGCTCGTTCTTCTTCGCCCCGGCGCGGTCACCTATGACGCGCTTTGCTGTGTCTGCTCCGACGTCAGCGTTTCGGATACGGTAATGAACAAACTAAAGGAAAACGAACGCCCTCTCTGCCCCGGCTCAAAATACCGCCACTACGCCCCCGATAAGCCCCTGACTCTCGTCGGCGGCTCGGACGAGGCACGCCTCTCCTTCTTCGCCGAAAGGCAAAAGGAAGGCGCGGTAATTATATGCTACGACGAGCAGGCAGAGCATCTCGGCGCGGAGCAGGTCATCACGATAGGCAAAAAGGATGACCTTGAAGCGCAGGGACACCGCCTCTTCGCGGCGCTCCGCGAATGCAATTCGCTTGAGGGAAAATGCGTTTTTGCAAATCTCCCCTCCACCGACGGATTCGGACTTGCGCTCTACAACCGCCTTATCCGCGCCGCGGCGCACACTGTCGTTTATCCCGATCAACTTTGAATATAATTCCATTAACATAAATTTGAGGTAACACATGGCAAGAAAGAAAAAAGCGGAAGTGCTCGAGGTACTGCCTCCCGCACCCGCCACGGATCAGCCTATAACTGAAACGATAGAAAAAAACTATATGCCCTACGTTATGAGCGTTATCGTGTCGCGTGCGATCCCCGAGATCGACGGCTTCAAGCCCTCGCACAGAAAGCTGCTCTACACAATGTATAAAATGGGTCTGCTTTCGGGCGGCAGGATCAAGAGTGCAAACGTCGTCGGTCAGACGATGCGCCTCAACCCTCACGGCGATGCCGCAATCTACGACACCCTCGTCCGTCTGACCCGTGGAAACGCCGCACTTCTCCATCCCTTCATCGACTCCAAGGGTGCGTTCGGTAAGCAGTACAGCTCGAATATGGCTCCCTCGGCATCGCGTTACACCGAGGTCCGTCTTGAAAAATTCGCAACCGAGCTTTTCGTCGGCATCGACAAGAACGCCGTCGATATGATCGATAACTACGATAATACCACAAAGGAGCCTGCGCTCCTCCCCACCACCTTCCCGAACATCCTCGTAACGCCCAATATGGGTATCGCGGTCGGTATGGCGTCGAGAATCTGCTCCTTCAACCTAGAAGAGGTCTGCGACGCGACCATCGCCCTTCTCCGCTCGCCCAAGCTGACGGTCGACGAACTCCTTGAGATCATGCCCGCGCCCGACTTCCCCGGCGGAGGCGAGATCATCTACGACCGTGAGACGATGAAGAAGGTATACGAGACTGGTGAAGGTCCCGTCAAGATCCGTGCGAAATACCGCTTCGACAAGGATGCCAACTGCATCGACATCCTCGAGATCCCGTATTCCACCTCGATCGAGATCATTATGAAGAAGATCGCGGAAATGATGAAAAACAATCAGCTCCGCGACGTAGTCGACTTCCGCGACGAGATCGACATTTCGGGCTTCAAGCTCACCCTCGATCTCCGAAAGGGCGCTGATCCCGACGCGATCATGCTCAAGCTCTTCAAGACTACCGCGCTCGAGGACAATTTCTCCTGCAACTTCAACGTAATTATCAACTCAACGCCTATGACTCTCGGTGTCCTCCCGCTTCTCCGCGAGTGGATCACCTTCCGTAAGGCGTGCCTTTCCCGCGAGCTGACCTTTGAGCTTGAAAAGAAGAAGGATAAGCTTCATCTCCTCCTCGGTCTCGGAAAGATATTGCTCGACATCAACAAGGCGATCAAAATCATCCGCAACACCCAGAAGGAATCCGAGGTCATCAAGAACCTCTGCGCGGGCTTCTCTATCGACGAGCGTCAGGCAGAATACATCGCCGAGATCAAGCTCCGCTATCTCAACCGCGAATATCTCATCAACCGCATAAATGAGATCGACTCCCTCCGTAAGGAGATCGAGGAGCTCGAGGCAACCCTCGCGGATGAGATCAAGCTCAAGCGTCTTATCGCCAAGCAGCTTGGCGAGGTCAAGAAAAAATACGCACAGCCCCGCCGCTCAACAATCACAAGCGCGGAAAAGATCGACGTTTACCGTCCCGAGGAGCACGTGGAAAATTACCCCGCGCACTTCTTCCTGACCGCCGACGGTTATTTCAAAAAGATCACCGAAAAATCTCTCCGAGGCAACGATGAGCAGAGATTCAAGGAAGGCGACCGCCTGATCGCCGAATTCGACGGCGAGAATATCACCGAGCTCGCAATTTTCACAAACAAGGCACAGCTCTACCGCTTCAAGGCATCCGACATCGCGCCCTGCAAGGCGAGCGAAATGGGTGAATTTCTCCCCGCAAAGCTGAAATTCGATGACGGCGAAAAGCCGCTTTACATCCGTCTTGACAAGGATTGGGATGACAAGCGTAATATGGTCTTTGTCTTTGAAAACGGAAAGGGCGTCAAGGTTCCGCTCTCGGCATACGCCGTCAAGGGCACGCGCCGCAAGATGACGGGCGCGTATTTCGGCGGATCCCCCATCGTCGGAATTTTCGAGGAATACAAGGATCCCTTTGAGCTTCTTATCGTAACGAGCGCAGACCGCGCCATCGTCCTCTCTACCAATCTCATTCCGCTTAAAACAACGAGAACTGCGGCGGGCTCACAGCTCATTCTGCTTAAGAAGGACGCCACCGTCTCCCTCGTTCTCCGCGACTTCACCGATAAATTCGAATCAACCAAGGGATACAAAAAGACAAAGATACCCGCAACCCCGGTGCTGCTCGTGGAAAAAGACATCACCAAGATGCAGCTCACAATCGACGTCTGATAACCAAGGAAAAAATAAATGAAGTTTAAAAAAGAATTAAAAAGAGGCGCGGTTCTTGCTCTCGCAATAATCCTCGCCACAGTTTCCTCCCTCGGAGTATATGCCGCAGTAAGCTACGACAGCTCAAAGGATCCCGTCGTGGCTTATTCGGGTATGGTCTCCTACGTTGACAACATACTCTCAAACGTATGGGCAACGCTCACCGCTCTTGAAGCGCGAATCACTTCGGTCGAGATAAACGGCGGCGGAGGCTCGGGCTCGGGCGCAAGCTCCGCGCAGGTAGCAGAGCTGATGAAAAAGCTCGACGAGCTCGCCAATACGGTCGCAGAGCTGCAAAAGGAAAACAGCTCGCTCAAAACCGACCTCAAAAATGCAAAGAACGAATTCCGCTCTCTCTACGACGAGCTCAGCGCAAGCTTCAACGAGCTTCAGTCTTCGATATCCTCGCTCTCGACCGATATCAAGAGCCTGCAAAGCCAGATAACCACGCAGAAAAAGGATCTGACCACGCTCTCGAACAATTTCAAGCAGATAGCTGATATTTCAACCCAGCTCAATACACTCAAGCACAAGGTCGATGCTCTGACCTCGACGGGCGGTGACATCACCGTTCTCAAGGAGCAGGTGGCGCATCTTGAAAGTCAGCTTGATTCCGTGCTTGCGGAGCTTGGCAAGGTATACGAGGCTGTTTACGTTCCCTATGGCGCAACCGTTATCGCAACGGACGAGACCGACACCGTAATGCTCATTCTTCGAACGGGCTCTGCGGTTGCCGTTTCGCCCTACGTTGAGGTCGGCACCATTCAGGGACTCAATAACCTCACCCTCGGAGCAGATATCTGCAACGGCGAAAACATCCCGCCCTATCACAGCATTATGATCCCCCGCGGCGGCGACGACGGCAGAGGCGTGACCGTCACGTCGCTCGACGGAGCGTATTTCTTGCTTGGAGGTGACTACACTATTGTCAATCCGTAAGAAAAAACCGCGCACTCTGCGTCTGACGGCATTTTTCCTCGCCTCGCTTATAACGGTCGCCACACTCGGTATGGCTATTCTGTTTAAAATAGAAACCTCCGCAGCACCGCTTGACAGCTATGCGTTCAATACAGAAAAAACCGCGGACGATTTTCGCCTCGCGGTAGGTATCAGATACGGATCGAGTGCGTATCCGCTCCATTCGGTCACGTCACCGAACGGCTTTGTCATCGGAGAGGCTGACGTCAGCAAGACCGGTCACGGCTTTACCCCGCTTTACGAGCTTTACGAAACCGACGTCTCCGCTGTGGTAGATGCGAATCTCAAAACGGGATACGAATCCTGCGAGATCGCAACAAATGCGTCGGAAACCGATATCGGCGGCTATAACGTCGAGCTCACACTCTCAATCGGCGACATCTGGAGCATACTCGACGACCTCCAAGGATTGTTCATTGCGGAATACGAGCACGTTTTTCCCGCTTACTCAGACGGCAATAAAACTGTCCGAGTCGGTGCTTTTCCCGATTACGCGACAGCCTCCTCGGCGGCGGGCGCGATCGGCGCGATGCTTGACGATTTCGGCATTTCGGTCGTTTCACCCAACTCAAGCGGAGTCACCTTCATCAACTCCGACTACGACACCATTCTTTTCGAGTATAACGGCGACGAGGACAGCTACGCCGGCGTGACGGCGCTTCAGAAGATCTACACCGATTATTCCTACCTTTACTACTCCCGAACCTCATATCTCTACGACGGCGTTTTCTGCTTCAAGCGTTCGATAAACGACGGCGCGGAGGGACTCTCGATGATCAACCTAGTCAATATGCAGAGCTACGTCGAGGGCGTACTTCCCTATGAGATATCGAGCACCTGGCCCGCGGAATGCCTGAAGGCGTTCTCGATAATGGTTCGTTCCTTCGCAATGGCAAACCTCAACCGACACTATAATGCCTACGGCTTCGATATCTGCTCCTCATCCTGCTGTCAGGTATATCAGGGCAGACGACTTGTCACCGACAGCGTCGTTGACGCAGTAACCGCAACTGCGGGCAAGATACTCGTTTACGGCGATGATATAGTAAACGCGGCGTATTCCTCCTCGCAGGGCGGATATTCGGTAGCATCGCAGTACGTATGGGTCGGCGCGCTCGGATATCTCGTCAATCAGCCGACACCGTGGGAGGATTACGGCGACGTCAAAAACGGCTTGTGGGAGCGAGAGATCAGCGAAAAGGATCTCGCGACCGCATTCAAGAACGCGGGCTACACGGCTATAAAAGGCAATAAGATCGTCAGCGTCAGCTACGAGACCGCCGACGACTCGCCCTATCTTTACAGCTTCACGGGCACCGACGAAAATGGCAACTCCGCAACGGCAACCAAGACCTCCAAGGTCAAATCCCTTTTCGGCTCAAAGGTCAGCTCCGCGAACTTCAAGATAGCCAAAGGCGAGCTTACCTATACATACACCGACGTTCTATCCAACCGCATCGTCAACCTCGGCGGCAACTACGAGGGCGAGGTAACGATCCTCACGTCTGAAGGATTGGTCAAGAAGGACGTATCCGTGCTGAATTTCTTCACCGACCTCGGCAAAGCTCTGAATGACATTTCGGGAGCATTATTTGTGAACACCCGCGAGGGCACGGCGATCCTCACGTCATCCGACATCGACATCCCCGTATCCACCCAGCCCGATGAAAACGGCATTTACACCGTCGTTTCAAGCTTTGGTGACTTCCTCGTCGTATCCGAGGTTCAGGATATAACGAAGACGGTCCGCGCATCCGATCCGAATTCCTACGTTATCGTCGGAATGGGCTCGGGCCACGGAGTCGGAGCAAGCCAATACGGCACCCTCCACCTCGCCAAAGCGGGCGCGACATATGATCAGATCGTCCGCGCGTACTATATAGGAAGCGAGATAGTCAATATCAAGGACTTCTTCGGATAAATGCAGAATGCAGAGTGCAGAATGCAGAGTGAAGGAAAATTTCCGAGCCCACGGGCTCTAAAATTTTTGATTTTATTAAAAAAGAAGCAAGCAGAAAAGTTTTTGAAGATTCTTAAGGAACTTTTTTCAAAAAGTTCCTTAAGTCGCCCTCCGCAGAGGGAAGTCGGAGGCCAAGCGGTCTTAGGAAGACAATACACCAG
>JAZRGT010000012.1:0-32429 GCA_045644325.1 Eubacteriales bacterium
GTATTCTTCTTGTTCTTTTTTGTGTCGTAGTTTCTCTGCTTGCACTCGGTGCATGCGAGAGTAACCTTGACTCTGGAATCATTAGCCATATTGTCGGCACCTCCTGTGATAGTTTATTTGACCGCTTCTTGGTGCGGTCGGTGTACCTCCCTCTTGCCGGCGCGGACAGGGCTTGTGGTGCGAGTCTTGTCCACTCCTTTTTCGTAAAAAGCACACGAAAAAAGAGCCTCTGCCAACAGAGGTAAAAATATTATACTACTTTTATTGAAAAAAGTCAATAGATTTTCGGAATATTTTTTGACTTTTCGGATATTTTTTGATAAATTCAGTATTCGTACATAATTTTATCATTCCGTGACAAAATAAGGAGGGAAAAACCCGTTTATATATAAGGAAGGAACTTGAAAATGAAAGAAAAAACCAAAAGAATTTGCACAATCGGTGCCTCGGTGCTGACTGCACTTTCGATCGCGCTGTCATTGCTTGCTTTTGTCGCTATCGGCGTATTTGCCGCGACCGACACGGGAATGCCTATGATGACCGACATTATACCGGGCGAAAACGGCACGTCAGCCCTGCCCCTGCCCGATGGCGGCAACGTCGATTCTGACGTTCTTACTCCTGATGATAGCACCCGCACTCCGTCGATGACGAACGAAACACCCACGACGACCGCCCGTCCCGCGACCACCACGGCGCGACCGGCTACCACGACGTCTCCCGACGGCACAGATACGGGAATGATTGACGGAGAGGAAGGCGGCGGTATCCTCGGTGCGATCATCGCCGTTATCGTTGTTGTGGCTATCATACTTGTGGTTATTGCGCTGATCCCCAGAAAGAGAAGCTGATACGTGTCTGCACAAAAAGAAAAGCCCGCGCATCTGCGCGGGTTTTTCTGCGTTGAGTTTGATTATGCAACGATAAGGTACATCACAAGAACGATTACTGCGAAAACGCCTGCGATGATGGGAGTAAGCTTGTTGAGAAGCTTATCAAGGCGGGAGTTTCTGTCCTTGCCGAGGAAGGACTCAGCCGCGCCGGAAATAACGCCCATGCCTCCGTCCTTGGAAGACTGAAGAAGAACAGCCACTACAAGGAAAAGAGCGAATACGATGAGAATGATACCAAAGGTAATCTCAAGACCTGTCATTGATGCAAACCTCCTTACAGAATTATATTTGCCTATCGAATAAAAAGCAAAAAATGGCGGAGGGAAAGGGATTCGAACCCTTGTGGGCTTTCGCCCAAACGGTTTTCAAGACCGCCTCGTTATGACCACTTCGATATCCCTCCAAAGCGGGAATTTTCGATACGCAAAAATGCATATTATATAATATCATACATTTTGGGATTTGTCAAGACCTATTTGTTAATTTATTTCGAAAGAAGAGAAAAATGCCACAATTTTCGTTGACAAAGGGGCGTGACTATGCTATAATATGTAAGCAACTCTGCCGGACGGCCGCGCGGTATGGTGCCGAAAGGTATTACCGTGAGGAAAGTCCGGGCTTCGCAGGGCAGGATAGCTGATAACGTCAGCCGCAGGTGACTGCCGGGAAAGTGCAACAGAAATAAACCGCCCGCGCATGCGGGTAAGGATGGAAAGGCGAGGTAAGAGCTCACCAGTTCCTATGGTAACATAGGTCCGCTGTAAACCCTATCCGAAGCAACACCGTATGGGAGTCGTTTGCCCGACACATACTCCCGGGTGGCATGAGGGAAACCTCGGAGCTGTACGGCGACGTACAGCAAAGACAGATGGTCGTCCACGACAGAACCCGGCTTATAGGCAGAGTTGCGTCACACGCGAAAGCGTGTGACGCAGTTTTATTCGCCATTGGCGAGTTTTCGGAATAACACTTAAAATACAGCACCCGAACGTTCGGGTGCTTATTTATTTGCAACTTTTTTCTGCAAAAGAGAACAAATATGCAAATCCCACTTGACATTTCAAAGGCTTTGTAGTATAATATCAAGGCCTCCTATTTATCATATATATAAATAGGAAGAAAACATGCACATTTTCACAGAAAGAAGGTAAAAATGGAAACAATTTTGAACATCTGGAGCATCATTTCTCCTTACGTGCTGCTCATCGTCGGCTTTGTTTGTCTTATTAAGGGAGCGGATCTCTTCGTTGACGGTTCTTCAAGCGTTGCGAAGCTTCTCAAGGTCCCCTCGATCATCATCGGTCTTACCGTTGTTGCTTTCGGAACAAGTATGCCTGAGGCGTCCGTGTCGATCAGCTCGGCTATCGCGGGCGCAAATGAGCTTGCGGTAAGTAATGTAGTAGGCTCTAACATATTCAATCTTCTCGTCGTTCTCGGTGCAAGCGCGCTCATTATGCCCGTTTGCGTTGGGAAGGACTCGGTCAAGAAGGAGATCCCCTTCTCGATCCTTTGCACTGTCGCACTTCTCGGCGCGCTTCTTCTCGGCAAGAACGCGGAAGGCTTCACCCTCGGCTGGATCGCGGGAATTGTTCTTCTCGCTCTCTTCGCTTTCTATATGTATTGGCAGATCAGCTCGGCTCTCAAGGCACGCAAGGCAGGTGCTGTCGAAGAAGAGGATGACGGCAAAAAGATCTCGCTTCCCAAGTCGCTTATCTTCATCGTTATCGGCATCGCGGCGATCATTCTCGGCGGTAACTGGGTAGTAAACGGCGCGACTGCGATCGCTTATAAGTTCGGTATGAGCGAAACTCTGGTCGGTATGACGATCGTTGCGGTCGGAACCTCGCTTCCCGAGCTTGTAACCTCTATGGTTGCGGCAAAGAAGGGCGAGAGCGATATCGCGCTCGGCAATGTTATCGGATCGAATATCTTCAACATTATATTCATCCTTGGCTTCTCATGCCTCGTTTCCCCGATCACCGTCGGTATGGAGGCTATCATCGACACGGCGTTCTCTATCGTGATCACTGTTGTGGGACTTGTATTTGCAGGCACCAAGCTGAAATTCCAGCGCTGGGAGGGCGGTGTGTTCGTTGGTACGTACGTTGTTTACCTCACTTATATGATCCTCCGCGCGTACGGAATGGTCTGATAATTGAATAATAACACCGGTAACTTTTGGGGTTGCCGGTGTTTTGTTTGTTTTATGGATTGACAAATCTGTCGAAATGTAGTATAATATATAGGTTATAAAAATAAGCGACTTCATCGCAGAAAGCAGGTAAAAATGAACATTTTT
This sequence comes from Eubacteriales bacterium, assembly GCA_045644325.1. Lineage (GTDB taxonomy): Bacteria > Bacillota > Clostridia > Oscillospirales > CAG-272 > CAG-390. The sequence continues at coordinate 3,193 of JAZRGT010000012.1, forward strand.
CTCGCAATTCTTGCGCTCGTCGGCGGTTTTGTGGCTCTTATCAAGGGCGCGGACTGGTTCGTTGAAGGTTCTTCGAGCGTAGCAAAGCTTCTCAAGGTTCCCACCATCGTTATCGGTCTTACCGTCGTTGCGCTCGGAACAAGCCTTCCCGAGGCTTCTGTTTCGATCAGCTCGGCTCTCAAGGGCGCAAACTCGCTCGCGATCAGTAACGTAGTCGGATCGAATATCTTCAATACCCTCGTCGTTCTCGGTGCGAGCGCACTCATCGTTCCCGTTTGCGTACAGCCCGGCTCGGTTAAGAAGGAGATCCCCTTTTCGATCCTTTGCACCTTCGCGCTCCTCGGCTCGCTTTTCCTCGGCTATAACAAGGCTGTTCCCGCAGGAGAAGTAAGCGCAGCGGTTGTTGAAAATACATACACCCTTACCCGTGTCGGCGGACTCGTTCTTATCGCGCTCTTTGCATTCTATATGTATTGGCAGATCAGCGCGGCTATGAAGGCTCGTAAAGCAGGTGAGCTTGAAGAGGAAGAGGACGTTAAGATCATGTCCCCCCTCAAGTCCGCGATCGCTATCGTTGGCGGTGTTGCTTGCATCATCATCGGCGGTAACTTCGTTGTTGACGGCGCATCCGCTATCGCAATGAAATTCGGTATGAGCGAGACCCTCGTCGGTATGACCATCGTTGCTATCGGTACGTCTCTCCCCGAGCTTGTAACCTCCATGGTTGCGGCAAAGAAGGGCGAGAGCGACCTCGCACTCGGTAACGCTATCGGCTCGAACATCTTCAACATCGTATTCATCCTCGGCTTCAGCGCACTTATCTCCCCCATGACGGTAGATATCCTCGCTATCATCGATACCATCGCGGTTATCGGCGTCAGCGCGCTCACCCTCGGCTTCGCCGCTACCGGCAAGAAGATCTCCCGCGTAGAAGGCGCGATCATGATCGCGGCGTACGTTGGATACTTCGTATATATGTTCTTAAGATAAAATGGCATTTCAGCAGGTTAATTTAACCGATTGCAATATGACCGCGACGGATGCGGTAAAGGATCGCGCACCGAGCATTCTTCCTTCGGATAAGAAGTGGAAGCTCGTCTGGAATGACGAATTTGACGGCTCGGCTCTTGACGAGAGCAAGTGGAACTACCGCCTCAATTTCTGGGGTTACCGTTCCCCCGCCTTCACCACCGAGGGCGTCGAGGTCAGCGACGGAACGCTGAAGATCAATCTTATGCGTAAGGGCGACGATTTCTGCTCCGCGCATCTGCAGACGGGCGGACTTACGTTCGACAATCCCCGCGATGAAACCTCGCGCAACTTCTGGTCATTCGGCAAGAAGGATCCCGCGAAGTTTATGCATAAATACGGCTTTTACGAGATCAGATGCCGCCTTCCCAAGTGCGACGGCTGGCACGCCGCTTTCTGGCTTCAGGCGCCAGGCATCGGTTCGCATCCCGACCCCGAGGTTGCGGGAGTTGAGTGCGATATTATGGAGAATTACCGTCAGCATAAATTCGGTACAATGATCTGCGGCAACGGCTGGGGCGGTTACGGCGCGGAAAGCGAATGGGCGGGTCATTTTGAGTTTCCTCATGAGGAGACTGAGGACGGCTGGCACCGCTACGCCGTCGATTGGACGCCCGAGGGATATACCTTCTACGCCGACGGCAAGCTCGTCGGACGTCAGATGGCACCCGAATGTCCTGTTTCGCACATCGAGCAGTTTATCCTCGTTTCGACCGAATGCCACGGCTATAACCGCGTGTTCAAGAAGAGCGGAGAAGCAGGCGAGTCTACCGACAAAGGCTGTTGCGCAGGCGATCCCGTCCCCGAGCTCTTCGATGCAATCCTCCCCGACGTCTTCGAGGTCGATTACGTCAGAGTTTTTGATTCGATATAAATAAAAGACTGCTTCATTAAATGAGGCAGTCTTTTTATCAATAGCTTTTGCAATTTTTGCAAAATACGATATGGTTATTATATATTATACGGCAAATTTTGGAAGATTTTCGCTTCGCGAAAAACAGTATCTTATCAAGCGCCGCCTCCGTCAGCCTGCGGCTGCCACCTTCCCCCACAGGAGCAATGCTGTACTTATAAGTATTTAATTGAAAAAGCGAAACATTACATACAGAAGCACAAATATCATTATAATCCGTAGGGACCGACGTCCTCGGCGGTCCGTGGGCATAAAATTATATATTTGGCTAAATTCAGGAACTACGATGATACTTTCTTGGCTCGATGCACAGCAAAAAAATCATTGGGCTCGGACCGCCGAGGACGTCGGTCCCTACGGAGTAAGATTTTATTTTGAGCACATTGGTATTATTCCTTAAGTTGACAGCATTGCCCCATAGGAGAAGGCTTTTGGTTTCCCGTCAGCTATCATAAAAAACGCAAACTACAATAACTACGTTTGCTATGCTTGCTAAGGTATCTCATATAGACTAATTCACAATTTTATGATATAATAAACTCAACGAAACGTTTAGATCATTCATTTTCAAGTCGCTTCCGTTATGGTGCAATATGTGATATAATTGAATCACGGTACCGATAGAACAAATTGATGGAGGTAATTAATTGTGGCAACGACCATGGGACAAATAATAAAAAAGCTGCGTAAGGGACGAGGATTTACTCAAGAAGAACTCGCCGAACGAATTGGTGTTACTTATCAAGCAGTTTCTAAATGGGAAAATGATTCGGGAATGCCCGATATTTCACAGATTGTTCCGCTTGCAACAGTGTTTGATGTTAGCACAGATGTGCTGTTCGGGATTGACAGGACAACAGAATCTGAAGATGCTCTCAAAATTGTTTATGCAGCAGATGAAATCAAAGAATACGGGAACCTTGACTCATATTTGAGTGCGTATGATATTTTAACAGAAGGTTTGAAACAATACCCCAATAATCTTATGATAATGAATAATTGTATGACCTTAGGTGTTGCGCTTGCTATGCCGGATAACGGATGGATATATTCCGAGAACCGCGCCGACAAAATAATGTCCGAGACGATCAGACAAGCAAATTTCATCATTGCCAATTCAAAAAACATCTCGGATATTTTGAGAGCGCGTCAATGTTTGGTTTTCTTATACAGCTCAAATAAGAAATTCGACTTAGCAACAGCGGAAGCCCGTAATTTCCCCGTTCGTACAGATTTTTCACTGTATTCAAATATGGCAAGGGTAAATGAATATATGGAAAATTATGATCAGGCGGCAACTTATTTGTGCAGTGATATAGACTATTCACTTCAAGCCTTTGAAGATAACGTGGCGCGGTTGGGTATGGCATATTATAACTGTGGGAAGTATGTTGATGCAATTGAAGTGTACGAAAGTTTTTTTGCGGTTCTAAAAGCAATTTTCAAAGATGAATGCCCGCCGCCGTATCACGATTTTGATTCCGGAGATTGCTATTTATTACTTGCAAAAGCATATCTTGCTATTGGTCAAGAAGATAACGCTATGGATGCTGTAGAAAAATCAATTATGTATTATTTTGCCTTTATCGAAAAGGCAACGGATGATGATCACAATTATCAAATTACTATTAAATCTCCGATCCTAAGAAAACGCGAATTTAAGCAATGTATCGATAAGGGTACAATAAAAAAGAAATTGCTTGAAAAATTATCCGACAAAGACATCCACCAATTGAGTCAAGAAGCTCGTTTTATTCAACTATTCAATATTGTAAGCAATATTTCAGAATAGTTTGTTTTCGCTTTACGTGTGGTGGTAGTTTCCTTAATGAAGTCAGTGCTTATCAAGAAAAGGACGGAGAAACTTTACTTTCTTCGTCCTTTTCCTGTCGGTAGGTAACGTATTCTATCGGATTTCCAAAACTATCCTTTAGCGTACGCACTGTATCCGAGACTTTTTTGTTTATTTGTAAATTCTTCTTCCAATCTCGTCGAGATAAGCAATAAGCTCGTGCGGATCGTTGGCGGTGATGTTGGTGAAACCGAACTTCATACAGCGCTCTGCAGCCTCGCGGGAGTCTGCGTGGTAGCCCCAAGCCTGAATGCCCTTTTCGTCAAGCATTTTTACAAGCTCCCCGATCTCCTCATCCGACATACTCATCGGAACGCCCATACCGTACATACGGTCAAGCACGCGGGGATCGTAGTGCTTCATCTTGACGGGCGGCTGTCCCTGCGTTTTAACGTGAGGATAGTGATCCTGAACGTAGAGAAGAGTCTGTGCATCGAAGCTTGCGATGACGGAACGCTCAAGCAGACCGTATTTTTCGAGCAGCGCGATCGCTACGTCAACGACGTGCGGACGCTGTTCTTTGATCTCGACGTTGAGCACCATATGCGCGGGGGCTTCGTCCCGGATGCACTCAAGAGCCTCCTCAAAGGTGGGTACGCGCTCGCCGGGGAAACCGAATTTAACACCCGCATCGAGAGCCTTTACCTCTTTGAGCGTCTTGAACCAGACCGAGCCCGTGCCGTCGGTGGTGCGGTCGACCATACTGTCGTGCATAACGATCATAACGTCGTCGCGCGTCAGCTGAATATCAAATTCAAGCACGTCAACGCCGAGCTTGAACGCCTCACGGAAGGATATAAGTGTGTTTTCGGGCATATATTTCTGACATCCTCTATGCCCCGTTACACCGAGCTTTTCTTTGTTCTGATCCCACATAATACTGTCCTCCTGTGGTGATTGTTTGGAATAATTATAGCATAAAATGATGGGATTGTAAAGTGAGCTCTGCGAAATTCCCGTATAGACAAACTCAAAAATATATGATATAATATTTTTGCGCAAAAATAAAAAATTTCCTCTCTCAATCCAACCCCCGGACGTTTACCTGACACTAACAGATGAACGTTCAAAAAGGAATAAACCGAAAGGAGAACGCGAATTGAATTATAAGACTCAAAACGACGAAACCCTGGTGATGCTGACGCTTGCGGGCGACGGGGAAGCATTCGAAGCACTTGTGCTCCGACATCAGAATGCCGTCATCGGTGCGGCGGCTTCGGTCACGCACAATCGCTTTATGGCAGAGGATGCCTCGCAGGATGCATTCGTCACCGCGTGGATGAAGCTCGATACGCTTGCCGAACCCTCAAAATTTCTCGCCTGGGTATGCAAGATCGCAATGTTCAGCGCGAAGAACACCGTCCGCCGTTACCGCCCGTTCGCACCGATCGAGGATATTGAAAAGTACGCGGACGTCACCGACTACTCGCAGGATCCCGCCGAGCTCTACGCGATCTCCGAGGAAAAGGAAGAGCTTCACCGCACCGTCCTCTCGCTCCCCGAGCGGGTTCGGCGCGTGATCACGCTCCACTACTTCGAGGAGCTTTCGGTTACCGAGATAGCCGAAAAAATGCAAATTTCGGTCGGCACCGTCAAATCACAGCTCTTTGAGGGCAGACGAAAATTGAGAAAGGAACTTTGTGCAATGAATGAAAAGGCAAACGACACTCTCGTAGAGAGAGTAATGAAAAAGGTCGAGGAGCTGGAGCTCTGGCAGATCAAAAACGATAAAAGCGGCTTCGGGTCGGTCTATTCCGAGGTGCTCGCCGAAGTTGAAAACCTTCCCGAATGCAAGGATAAGTACCACGCCCTCGCCGACGTCCTCGCGCGCGGCTGGTGGTGGCTCCCCGGCAAGAAAAACGAGGAACTCTTCGCACGCATTAAAGAAGCGGCACTGATCGGCAAAAATGATGAGGTTATGGAATTTATCCTCGGCCGCGAAAACGAAAAATACTACGGAAACTCATATATCGACCACATACGCGAAAAACAGATCCCTATGCTTGAAAAGGCGGGATTCGTCAGCGCGCTTGCCAATCAATATTATTGGCTCGCGTATTCCCTTTACGAGGACGGCAAAAAGGATGATGAGGCCCTCGCCGCATGCAAAAAGGTATGCGAGATCGCAAGTCCGTACGATCTCTACTATTCGCTCGCGGCGCGAATGCCCGCAAGATACGAGAGATACAAGGAAAAATTTGAACCGTTGCCGAAGGAGCGTTATCGCACAATCTCCTGTGCTACTACGCTACGCAATATCGGCGGCGAGCACCATTTTTTCAATTATCAATGGTTTGCCAAGGGATATATGATGTCGATAGACCAAACGATGCCTCACGTCTTCAAGGCATATTGTGACGGTAAATTCTTTGTTTCCTCACTCGGAGTCGGAGAGGTATATACAGGCTCGGACGGATCAACACTTACATTTGTCTCGGACAATGAGCGCGTTGAAACTCCCGCGGGAGTTTTCGAGGGATGTCAGCTTTGGCGCACTCGCTACTCCGAAACCTATTCGGGAATCAACGTCTATGACAGATATTTCAAGGAAGGTGTCGGTATCGTCAAGTTCGAGCGCAGATGCGCGGGTGTAACCGCAAACGTGCTTCTTTCTGCTTACGATATATCAGGCGGTTCGGGACTTCTTCCGCTTGCCGTGGGTAATAAATGGGAATATTCCGACACATATAATCACAATTATCTCGTCACTTCGAACAGATTTGAGGTCGAATATGCGGACGGTGAGAAGACCTTGATCGCTTCAGAATACGAGGCGGAACGCTTCGGTTACGATAAGGAGTCGTGGCTCGATACGACCGAAGAGATCAGAAACGAATACTGCGTGCATGATAAGAAGGGGCGTTCGAAGATCAATGACGTCTATGACGCCATCGCGCGTGCCGAGGCTCTGGCGGTGACTCCCATTCAAAAGGTACATTCAAACGTAGCGTGTAGGGTTGCCAAGCGTATTCTTGACACGGACGATACGTTCAATCCCGATACAAAGGTGACGGGACATTGGAACTTTTTCATCAGAGCCGCTCTTGCGGAAAAGAACGGAGAGCTTGTCGCAACTCGCGACCCGCGCTGGTCATTCGAATGGAAGGGCATTGGCTCGGATTCCGCGCCCGATACCCCCTTACTCTACAACGACATTTACGGCATTCTCCAGGACGCTACAAAGTGTATTTGGTCGAATTCATGGGAGAAGGGAGCATCTCCACTGGTAGAATATATGCGTTGGGGCAGAGAGCCTACCAAAACGCAGATCATCTGCTCCGAGGGCGGCACTGTCGTTACAAAAGCGGGCACTTTTGAAAACTGTCTTAAGCTCTCGCTCAATATCGAGGGTATGACACAAGGCTGGGCATACCGTGGCGGCAAAAAGGAATATTGGTTCGCTGAGGGCGTTGGAATCGTCAAGACATCCAATGACTATGCAAGCGGAACGAGAAAGGCAGTCTATGAGCTCGTTTCTTATACGGGAACAGGCGACGGATATATGCCTTTTGAGGATGGAATGATACGTGCTTACGAGGCGATCGGGCTTACTGACGGTTACTTTGCCGCATCCGAATACACCTACGTACGCGACGAGGAGGGGCAGATCATAATCTTCGAGGATCGCACGGGAATTCGAAACATACCCGCGCCGACAACGGAATACGAATATGTTGAACGCGAGGTCATTGAGGACAGGCTCTGGTCGGAGAACAAAAAGGAAGAAAGCCGCGAGCTTCATGCAGAAAACAACTTCCACATTTTGTTACACTTCCTTATTCGAGACAACCGTACCCGCGGTGCTGCTCCGAAACATCTTTCGTGGGCAAAATATCGCATAAAGCTTGCCGAAAGCCTTCTTTGTGACGAAAACGGCGAGATCGCGCCCGCTTGGCTCGGATTTTATGCAGATATGCATTTTATGGCAGCAGTCGGCGCCATCGGGTGCAAGACTCCCGAGCTTCGCGAAGAAGGATACGCCTATCTCGAAAAGGCTTTCGAGCTCTATCCGCGTTGGCTTGAGATCAAGGATGGCTCGCTCCTTTCGGTCGGAGATGAGATGATCTACGGCAATATCAAGGTGGAAAAGGGCAGTGAATTGATCCACCGTGCAGATGGTAGTCTCGAAGTGATGTCAGAAGGCTTTTACTTTAAGTTCAAAAGCAGCAGAATGTACAATGGTCTGACCGCACCTAAAGGTTGGGAATGGTTCAACTCCGTTCGCGAGGAGGAGAGATTCAAGGAGTACGTCGAGCGGGCGAGAGAGCTGATGGAGAAATTTAGCTGATTATAAAAGCAGGACTGCCTCAACGGTTACGGTGAGGCAGTCTTGTTCTTTTGCTGTTATTTTATTTCCTGCTCAAGTGCATCAAATTCCGGGGTGCTGAAAAAATCCGCAAGCGTGATGCCGAAGCCGTCGCAGATCATTTTAATCGTTACGATTCCCGGATTGCGGCTTTTGCCGTAAAGAATGTTTTTGAGCGATGAGGGAGGTATTGCCGACACGGTGGCGAGCTTGTTTAGCGTCATCCGCCGTTCATTACATAAATACAAAATTCTGTTTTTAACCGCAGTATAAGTGTCCATTTTCAGCCTCCGTAGAATATTTGTATTAATTATAGCCTATTTCTCTTGACAAAGTAGGCTATATATGATACAATATAGTCTATAAATAGCTCTTTTGCTGCGACACGAAAAACAGCCGACTCGATTTTGAGTCGGCTGTTCCGTCTTTTTAATTGATTTGATAAAAATTGAAAAATTTCCGAGCATAGCGAGGAAATTAACCTCACCTTTCACCTTTTCCCTTTTACCTTTTACTTTAATTTATCGTGCTCAATCCCCGAATTGATAAAGCCAACCTGCTTGAAGTCCTTCGGGTTATGGCGGATTATGAAGTCGATATAGGAATCGACGAGCTCGGCGGTGAAGAGGTATCCGTCGGGGGTCATGTGGCCGTGGAGGAAGAAACGCTCGTGGAATTCCTTGCCGTAAAGCGGACCGTACTTGTAGAGGTCGATGACGTATGAGTTGTCGAAAAGCTCTGCCATTTTATAGAGCAGGTCGATCATTGCGTGGGTTATCTCCTCGCGGTCGGCTCTGTCGGAGCGCGGGAAGGTTACGAAGAAGAATTTTGCCTCGGGGCTGATCTCCTTGTAGCGGCTGACGATCGCGCCGTAATAACCCGCGAAGGTTTCCTTGTTATTGCGCCAATCGGAGAGGTCGATGTCCTCGATCGAGCCGAGCTCCCACTTCTTGTTGTAGAGATCGTTGACTCCCAGAGCGATAACGTACGCCTGACAAGCCTTATCTTTGTCCCAGAAGCCGCGGGACTCGGCAAAGGACTCAATATACACCTTCGCGGTCATGCCGCCCTTCGAGAAATTATAAGCTTTGAGGCCGTTCTTGCGCGCGATAAACTGACCCCAGGAGTAGTCGTAGAGGTCGTGGTAGTGCGCCTTACCCGCCTCGTCGCGCGTTTCAAACTCGCCCGAGGAAAGGCTGTCGCCGATGAAGCCGATAGTTCGGAATATGCTTGTTCTGCTGTAACCCTCAACGAGTCTGTCAAGCGGCTGTTCGTTTTCGGGGTAGAGATAATTGTTCCAGTCCATTGTTTTTCTCCTTACTGCGGATTTATAAGACCGTTTAGCAGCCAGCGTCCGTTTTTGAGCTCAAGAATGACGATGGCGCAGTTTGAGCAGACAAAATTGGTCGTATTAACGTTTGCGGAAAAAAGTATTGAGAGAGTTGTGCGCAAAATTCCCGCGTGTGTGAATGCGGCAACGGTGTCGCAGTCGAGTGACTTGACTTTGTCGAGAAATTCCGTGGCGCGGGCGCGGAACTCGGCGTTGCTCTCACCGCCGAATGCAGTGAAGCCGTCAACAATCAGCTTTCTTTCTTCGGAATCGGCGGGCAGGAAGGGCTTGTGAGCGAGAGAACCGAGGTTTATCTCACGCAAAAGAGGGGTGGTTTCGTAAACGCAACCGGGAATGGCGGTCTCCGCCGTCTTCATCGCGCGGATGAGGTCGCTTGAGAATATCTTGTCGAATTTGATACCCGAAAGAATCGGACGGATGCCTTCGGCATCGCGCACGCCTTTTTCGGTCAGATCGACCTGCGACCAACCCGTGTAATGACCTGCGAGATTGGTCTCGCTCTCGCCGTGTCTTATGAGATAAAGCTTCATTTTTTCTTGTATCCTTTGTAGAGATGAACGATATTGAGGTCTTCTTCCATATCAAGACCGTGTGAGCCGTTCTCGCCGTCGATCTCGTGACAGCCGTGGTCCATCGCGAATCCGACGAGGACGTTTTTGTCGGTTATGTGACGCTCGACAAGCTCGCAGAACTCGCAGAAAGCGTGGTCGTTGGCTCGAAGCTCACAGAGTGCCTCAAGCCCCTCGGGACCCTTCTTGTGCATCACGGAGTCGTAGTTGCCGTTGTAGATGACGATCAGATCGTGCTCGTCCTTCATTATCAGCTCAGCCGCCTTTGCGTTGACGGCATCGACGCCTCCCTTGGGGAAGAGGAAGTAATCCATCTCGCGCTCAAGGTAGATGTTGCTCAGGCTCGACGTGCCGTAGGATACGATCGCGCACTTCTTGCCCGCGCGGAGAGCGGCGTCGAAAATGGAATCAATCTTGATGACGGGCTTTTCGTACTTGCGGATACCGTGAACTGCGGGCTGTGCGCCGGTATACATCGTGCCGAAGCAAACGGGCGTGACCGAGGGCATCACCGAGCAGAGAGGGATCTCGATATCCGCGCGGCTTTTTGCGCCTTTTACGAGCTGTGGATATTTTTCATAGATCCACTGCGCGATCGCATCGGGATTGTACATTATAACGCGTTCGGCTTTTTCACCGCCGAAAACAGAGTCGATATATGCGGTAAGGTCTGCGTTTGCCGCCGCAGCTTCGCTCGGAGCTTCAATGCCGAGGGCATATGCAAGAGCCCCGCAGATGGTGTCAAGAGAATTGGGATTATACATAGTTTGTAACCTCCATATAGAATAGTCTGATAAACAATGTCACAAATCTTATCAAGAAGGGGATGTTAGCACTTGCGTATCAGCCTTCCCCGGTGGGGGAAGGTGTCACGAAGTGACGAATGAGGCGCCTGATAAGATATTGTTTTTCGAGCGAAGCGAGAAAATCTTCCCGTTTGATAAATGAAAAATCAACATCTTAATCATATTTGGCAAATATCCTTAGCATTTCAATATTTTGCATACTAAATCCATAACGAAGTATTTAGTTTGCTACGTTTTGGAAGATTTTCGCTAAGGCGAAAATCAGTATCTTATCAAGCGCCTCATTCGTCAGCCTACGGCTGCCACCTTCCCCCACCGGGGAAGGCTGATACGCGAGTGCGAATATCTGATTTTGCCTTGATTTGCTATTGCTTTGGATCGATAGATTTTTTATTATTTAGTTAAAATTCAACGTCAACGTAAGCGGGCGAGTGGTCGGAAATCGGATAGTAATAATCGGGCGAATAGCGCTCAAAACGCTTGACCGCGCCCTCTTCCTCGCCGATGACGAGAATGTGGTCAATGGCGGTCTTGAAAGGACGGTCGGAGTAAAAGGTTTTGAATCCGTCGGGGAAGCAATAGTGATATCCGACGGCCTCCTCGGCGTAGTCGGTAGCGATATCGTGCGCGTGGCGGAAGCCCTTGGCAAACGCCGATTGCACTGCCTTCGAATCGTAACCCGTGTTGAGGTCGCCAACGAGGAAAGCAGGGCAGTTATACTTCGCGCGGAAACGCTCTATCGCCGTAGTGAGCATTTCGATCTGATACTCGCGCGCCTCGTCCGAGTAGGGAAGATAGTTCGGAGGGAGCGGCACGGGCGTTTTTTCGGTCGGTTGATGCTTCCACCAGAGGTGAGTGGTGGCGAAAATGAAGAGCTTTCCGTCTTCCTTTACGCGGAAAACTCCGATATTGTAAGCCTTCGAACGCACGTCGTTGAACTTGCCCTCAAAGTCCTCAATGTGATCGGGATAGGTGCGGAATTCCGAATCGACGAGCTCAAGCTTGTCAGCACGGTAGAGAATAGGCGTAAAGCGCCCCCAAATGAGGGTGTAATCAACGGGCTCCTGCGCCATTCCTTCCTTGAGAATATCGGCCATAAGCGCGCTGGATTCCTGACAGCCGATGACGTCGGGCAAGGTTTCGCGCCAGACGCGGAGCAGCGAGGGCGCGCGCACCTCGGCGGAGCAATCGAAGCCTTTTTCCTCCCAAGCGGGTGAATTTTTATCTCTGTTCCAGATGTTGTGGGTCATAAGTCGGATGGTTGACATGGTTGAACCTCCAATGTTTGTTGAGATAATTATAGCATAAAATGGAGAGGATTGCAAGGAAATATAAAAATAAAGACCGCCAAAAACGACGGTCTTATAGATAAAAAACAAAAGCCCCGTTCGGGGCTTTCGGTAAGAACAAAGGATGGGCGGTGTATCCATCATCTCAGGTACTTCGGGAAGAAGTGCGTCGGGAACCATTTCCGACCTCAATGTTACTTACGGAATAAGTATAATCTTACTCCGTTTACATTATACCATATACAAAAAAATTTGTCAAGCGGTTGAGAATATTTTTATTTGAATTTGATTAATCTTCCGCTGTGTATTCTGCGTTCCAACTTTGATTGTTGAACAGTATACATAGTTGAAACGTACAAAATATCCGCTGAATTGTCTACCTTAATACCAATCAATACGTTATCGTCATATTGCTTTATCAGTTCGATGGATGAATCTTTTTCGTTCGGATTGATGCCAATATAATCGGGATTATTAATTATATCTGAAATGCGATCTAAATATTGCAAGCAATCTAGATGATTTCTTTTGATAAGATGTGTTTGCAGTCCAACAGAGCGAAAAATTTGTGTTTGAGTGATATCAATATTCAATAGATTATTAAATTCTTTATTATATTCGCCGACGTGAATGAGCTTTTTCATTTTCGTTCTTCTTTGCGAGCATAGGAGTTTTTTATATTATATCACAAAAAAGAATGGATTGCAAGAAAATAATAAGAAAATGATAGAGAACAAGTTGTAAAGCTCTATATTACATAATGTTAATCGTAATTCCAAGTGCATTGGCTAACAGATATGCGCATTCTGCGGATATCAGCGGAGTGATTAACAAACAACTGTGTATTAATATTGCTTTAGTTCGTTTATTGCTTTTGTATTTATAAATCAAAATACCGTGTATGCCCAAGAAAAGGATAAAGAAAATCGGTACGGCAATAAGCATAAACACTCCGTCACCTGTCCACATCCAAAGAAATGCTATGTACTCAATAACGACAATAGGGGCTAAAAGTATATACAATAATGTAAGTATGATTTTCTTTTTCATTATTTACCTATCCTAAAAGCTTCTTCCCACCCGCCCTGATATACGGCTTCAAATGCTCAAGCAGCTCATCCTCCGTCTCCGCCGCGGGGGAGTCGCTCCATAGGCAGTAGCCGCCGCCGAGAACTCGGGAGTCGGGGGTTGTGAGGTTGTTTTCAGGATTTTCGGGATCAAAGCAGTATGCGTTCCAATCTCGCTCGAGAATTTCGGGCGTGGTGCCGTATTTCGCGCCGCCGAAGCCGACGACGTAATAAACGTAGGGGCTGATAAAATTGTAGACCTTATGACCGCGGTCGAGGTAGGTGCGGACGTTGTTTTTGCCGCCGTTCGACTTGACCGACCAATACTGAATGTCGATCGAGCTGTCGAGCTCGGTCGCGCCCTTCCAGCCGGTGTCGAAATCGCGGTAAACGTCGTCGTTCCACATCAGTATTTTTTCGTATCCGATCGAGCGCATGAGGGCGACGATGTCGTTCATATAAAGGATGAAAGCGTCGTAGGCAACGGCATCGGGATTGCCCGTCAGAGCCTTCGCGTGCGCTTCCCAATGGTCAAGATTCTGCCATTTTGAGAGCGAATCGTCGATTGTCTCACCGAATCCGAGAAGCTCGTCGCCGCCGATATCGAATTTTCTGCATCCGAGAGAGTAGAAGAATTCTCCATACTCGGCGTAAAGATTCCGAGCAAATTCGACCGCTTCGGCATTTGAAATGTCAATTCCGCGCGAGTGAGTGTACTGCGCGGCTTCCTTCGGGGTGCTCGAGCCCTGAACGATCGCAACCTTGCCGTTTTTGTGGAAATAATTCGATATGTTCGAGCCCGTCTGCGCGTTGTATTTCTTCACGGCGTAGTTCATATGACCGGGCGAGTCGAAGGAGGGAATGACCTCGATGCCCTCGCTCTGTGCGAAGTGGACGATGTCCGCCATTTCGTCCTGCGTGATGAACTTGCCGTCGTTTTCGGGCATACCGTTCGCCGCGCCGTAAACGCAAAGCGAGTGGTCGCCGCCCGCAAGCCAGGGGTACATCTTCGATTCAAGGCGATGTCCCATATCCTCGGAAAAATGAATACTGATCGCGTTGAAGCCCGCGCTCTTTATTTCAAGAATGAGCCGCTTTATCCACGCGGGAGTGTAGTATTTTCTCGCGCAGTCGAGCATAAAAATGCGCTCGGGGACGCTGTATATTGACGTTTTCATAACGGATGCCTTTCAGATTGTTTACTTCTTACGGATTGCAATGCGGTTGTTGTTTTTATCGATGATTATTTCAATCGGGTAATCAAGAAACGAGGAAAACAGAGCGTGCACGGTGTTGTCATCTACCATCAAAACACTGTTCTCTACCTCGCAAACGAAATGATCGTTTCCGGGCGGGCAAATCAAATAATTCTCGTTATCTCCCGCTTTTGTGAGCGTTTTTTCAGTAATTGATATTACGTACTCAATATCATTGCAAATAAATGATGCACTGTCACCGTTCCGTGTCAGTTCAAACCCGAGAGCCTTGATGACATCGCAAAGAGGCAGAACGGCATAATCACGGAATATTTCCGCACCGTCGATAGTTACTGCATCTTCGGGTATCTCGGGCGAAGTATCCGTACACGCGCACCCGACAAAAACGATTAAGCAGATAACGGCGAGGAAAATAATCAATGATTTTTTCATTTTTATTCCTTTCTGTACAAATGGAATACGTGAATAGATAGCTGTTTTTGATAGAAAGCTATGTTCGCACTCTCAAAATCAGCCTTCCCCGGTGGGGGAAGGTGGATCGCGAAGCGAGACGGATGAGGCGCCTGATAAGATACTGATTTTTGCCTTGGCAAAAATCTTCCAAAAGGTTGCAAATTAAATATTTCGTTCTGAATTTCGATTGCAAAAAAATACAATGCGGAAGATATTTGCCAAGTTTCATTAAGATATTACCTTATAATTGATCAATCGGGAAGATTTTCTTGCTTCGCTCGAAAAACAATATCTTATTGAAACGCCTCATTCGTCAGCCTGCGGCTGCCACCTTCCCCCACCGGGGAAGGCATAGTTCGCCTTACGGCGAACAGCCGGTTCTGACTCGTCGGCTTGCGCCTCCGTTTTTCTGCGAAAAAACGTCAGACCAGACTGCAAGTGCGAACATAGTGCTATAATCGTTTGTATGCAAAATAGTTATAAAGCCTTCATCAGCAAATACTTCTGATTCCCCTCGGGAATATCGGGAAGGATGCCTATGACGGAATATCCGTGCTTTTTATAATAATCGGGTGCTTGCCAGCTCATTGTGTCAAGGTGAACGTGGTGGCAACCTCGCGCTTTTGCCTCTTTTTCGGCTTCTGTGAGCAGTTTCGAACCGATTCCTTTGCCGCGGTGATCCTCGTGAACCCAAAGGATGTCAACGTACATCCAACCCCAATACGTTCCGCCGAGAATGCCGCCGATGACGTTTCCGTCCGCGTCATATTCGACAATATTTAGCGGGGTATGCCCGTCATCGCCGACTTTGTCGCTGTTGAAGCGGAATAATTCTTCTCGGATCTGCTCTATTTCGCTTTTTGACGGTCTGAAATTCATTTTATTCCACAAACAAAGTGATGCTCGATTGATCGCAGATCACGGTATTATGCGCGATCTTGGCGGTTGTCTGGAGCGCGTAAGGTCCGCGGTTGTTGGTGTGGCGGACGTAGAGAGGGAATGCGGAGGATGAAACGTCTATGCGGAGCTTTTCGCCCTTTTTGATGACGAAAGCGTGCTCGTCAAACGAGAAATTCATCTCGATCTCCTCACCCGGCTTGTAGTCGGGCGCGAAATTCGAGATCTGATTGATATCGTCGCGCAGACCGTAGTATCCTTCCTCCTTGACGAGGCTGAGGCGGATATAGAAGCAGGTGTCCTCGCAATCCGAGCGGACGCGCAGTTTCGCCGTCATTTTGCCCTTGACAAATGTGTCTTCTTCGAACTCGGGCGTGAAGAAGGAGAGAACGTCGTGTTGGATATTCGGTTTATACTGCCATGCGTTGCCGCCGAAATTTGCCGAAAGTCCGCCCTTGAATTTCGCGGGTGCGTAGGGATTATAGGTATAAGTCTTCTCCCCCTCGCCAAGCGCAAAGGTGATCGACTTGCAGGGCGCGGCGAAATCGTCGGTGCACCATTCGTTGCCGAAGAGCTTGTAATACGTGACCTTTCCGGGCTCGATGGGAGCCGCCTCTTTGCCTCTGACCGAATTGATCCAGCGGAGATAGATGTCATTCAAGACGGCTTCGCCCGAGGGTGCATCCTCAAAGACGATCGGCTGATCGCCCTTTTTGTTGTTGCCGTGGTCATAGGGATGAACGAACAGAGCGCATTTCGCCTTCGTTTCGGGCGCGATGGCGTTCCACAGATCAAACATACCGCCCGTGTAGATGTCGTAAAATCCCGTGACGACGAGGATCGGAATGTTCGCGTTCGTCATCGCACCGCGCGAATCGCATCCGCCCGCGCGGGTGTTCCAGAAATCATCGTTCCGATCGGGGTGGAGAAGAATGTCGTCAAAGCTCGGTACGCTCTCGCCGAAAACGGTCTTTGAAAAGTCGATCAGCGGGAGCATATTGTAGCTTTCGGGTTTATAAGCCTTCTCGCGGATGCTCTTGTGCTTGTACATTCCAACGTACCAGCCGCCGTGGAGACCCATTTTATAAAATCCGTTACGGTAATTGCAGTTGTAGCGCTCGGTGTCCTGAACGGCAAGCACCGCGCCCTTGATGTCGTCCGCAAAGGGAGCCGTGACCTGATGAACGGTCGATTTGTAGCTGTTGCCGACGAGGTAGAGCTCGCCGTTGTAGAAGGACTGACTGCGCACCCAATCCTGCAGGAAAAGTCCGTCCTCGCGCTCGTTTATGTAGGGAATACAGTCGCCCGAGCTCTTGCCCCTGCCGCGGCAATGCTGATAAACGACGGCATAACCGTGCGAGAGCCAAGCCTCAACACTCGCGGCAAAGGAATCGACGATCTCGTCCTCGGGAGAATTTTCAACCGCATCAACGTAAGGATCGCGCCTGATAACGGTCGGAAACTTTCCCGATTCCTCGGGAAGGCAGATGACGGTGAAGAGAGAGGCAGAGTTGAATTCAAGATATTCGTAGTAGTTTTTCATGGTTATTACCTCAAAATCTCAATAATCGCATCTCCGACCTCGCTTGTGGAGGCACTTCCGCCGAGGTCGCAGGTGAGGGTCTTGCCCTCGACCATCAGCTGCTCGATGGCGTCGATCAGGCGCGCTCCCCAATTTTCGTAGCCGAAGAAATCGAGCATCTGGCTTGCCGACCAGATGGATGCGAGGGGATTTGCGATGCCCTTGCCTGCGATATCGGGAGCGGAGCCGTGGATGGGCTCGAACATCGAGGGGAATTTTCTTTCGGGATTGATATTTGCGCCCGCCGCAAGTCCCATTCCGCCCGCGATGGCGGCACCGAGGTCGGTGATGATATCTCCGAAAAGATTGGAGGTTACAACGACCTCGAATCTTGCGGGATCTTTAACGAAGAACATACTTGCCGCGTCAACGAGGTAGGAGGCGGTCTTAACATCGGGGTATTCCTTCGCGACCTCTGCAAATACGCTGTCCCAGAATACCATCGAATAGTTCAGCGCGTTGCCCTTGGAAATGCTCGTCAGAGTCTTCTTTTCCTTTCTTGCCAGCTCAAAGGCGTAGCGGATGATCCTTTCGGTCCCCTTGCGCGAGAAAACTCCGGTCTGAAGCACGACCTCGTTTTCCTGACCGCGGTAGAGCCAATCGCCCGCGCCGGCATATTCTCCCTCGCTGTTTTCGCGGATGACTATCATATCGATGTCCTCACAGGTCACGTCCTTTAAGGGGCAGGGAGCACCGCGAAGGAGCTTGACGGGACGGAGATTGACGTACTGATCGAATTCGTGGCGGATCTTTAATAGGAGATCCCAAAGAGAAATGTGATCGGGAACGCCGGGAGTTCCGACAGCTCCGAGATAGATGGCGTCGTACTGCTTCAGTGTTTCGATAGCGTCGTCGGGCATCATTTTGCCCGTCTGCAGATAATAATCGCATCCCCAAGGGAAGTGCGTAAATTCAAATTTAAATCCGCCGTCGAGCTCTGCAATGTGCTCAAGCACGCGAACGCCCTCGGCAATGACCTCGGGTCCTATTCCGTCGCCCGCGATGACGGCAATTTTGAAAATTTTCATAGTGACATATCCTCTCTGCGTTATTTTGACCATTTGATTATGTTTTCGAGCATTCTCTCGGCGGCTTCGGGGGATGAGAATCGGTTGCCGCTCAGGTAAACGCCCGTCGGATCGACGGTCTTGCAGAATTTCTCAATCTTATCCTCGTGCTTTTCGTCGAGCGCCCAGAGGAGTATGATATTCTTGCCCTTGTCCTGAATCTTTTTGAAAATGTCAAACCATTTTTCGTCGCACAGAGGCTCTTTTCCCGCGCCGGGGTTCCATTGAATTCCGCTCAGACCCGGAATGTCGAGGATCATATCGAGATGCGCAAGCTCGCCGATGCCGTCGAGGTGGTAGACGGGACGTTCAATATAGGACGCCTGATCTATGAGCTCGGGCAGAACGAATCTTTCAAACTGCGCGGGCGAGATCATATAGCAGAAGTCGCATTGCATCGGATACCACGGCTTTTCGGACGGAATATTCATCCAGGTGATGAAGGGAAGATCGTGCCGACGGATGAAATCGACCTGCTTTTCGTAGGCAACTCGCGCCTCGCGGCGGACTTCCTTGGTGAAATTATATACCTCATCGGGGTAGTCGTAAAGATCGTAAAGCAGATTTTCGGTTCCGCGGAGCGATGCGACGATATCCATAATGCCGCCGAGGTCGGTTATCGAGAAGCAGACCTCGGGGTCTGCGGCAAAACGCTCCTGCATTTTTGTTACGTACTGCCACATTTCGCTCTGCTCGTCGAATTTCACGGCGGGAGGATTTTCCCAATCGGTTATGATTTGCGGTTTATCGAACCATATCGTTTGTTTTGCAAGCTGAAATCCTCCGCCGAGGCAGGCAGAAAGACATCCCGGGCCGAAGTTTGTGAAGTATCCGGGGATACCTTCGGCTATATATTCGTAATTTGCGGAGTTGTGTTTGAAGGCGTTGTAGTTATATTCGGGATCGAGCCACTTTTCCTCAAGGCTCAGGGGCGCGCGGTAGGCTACCGATCCCGGCTTAAGATAGGAGATGTTGAGAATCGGCCGTCCCGTGTTTTTTCGTTCCCAGAATTTTTCATATTCCGCAAGAACGGATGCGTATTTCTGTTTAAACATTTCGCTCACCTTTCTTGTTGACATAACAAAGTGATTTGTTTTTTTAATTATACCACAAATTCGCACCTGTTTCAATAAATTAAACAAAATACCTCTGCGATTTGCCGAAATTTTGATAATATATTGACTTTCTATAACAGAAATGTTATAATAGCTTTATAAGAATATAAGGAGGACTTCATTATGAAAAAGTCTATGCTTATCCGCATTCTCTCGTGCGTTATGGCGATATGTATGCTTTCGAGCATAATGATTATGACCGCTTGTAACGACACTCCCGAAAATCCCGAGACTACTGCTCCCGCAGATCCCACCTCGGCTCCCGAGACCACTGCCGCTCCCGAGACCACCGAGGAACCTCTCGTTCTCACCGAGCAGACGGTAAATCTCAACAAGAACACCAATGGCATCAAGATCCTCGGCGTTCGTAACCTCGCATCCGACACCGCGATCAACGCCGACTGGAGCGCATCGGGTATCGAATTCATCGCAACCTGTGAGGGCGATATGACCTTCGCGGTCGAGACCAACGATAAGGGCGCATATTTCCGCGCTTACATCGACGGCGAGCCCTATATGAACGGCGAAACGCCTTACTTTGACATCACCGGCAAGGGCGAGATCACTCTCAAGGACATCCCGAAGGGCACTCACACCATCCGCGTGATCAAGGTCACCGGCTATACGCTTGCATTCGCGGCGTTCACCTCCGTCAAGCTCACGGGTATCATCGCAGAAGAAGCACCCAAGGACAAGGAGCTTTACATTGAGTTCGTCGGCGACAGTATCACCTGCGCTTGGGGTACTATCGGCACCTTCGACGGCAAGTACACCTCTCAGGACGCTACCCTCGGCTACTCCTACCTCGTTGCAGAGGAGCTTGACGCAGATTACTCCTTCACCGCACTTTCGGGTCAGGGCATCTGCTGCGGTACTCCCGGTGTTCCCCTCGGCTACCGCTACGCTTGCTACGGCAAGGATGCTAAGACCGAATACGATTTCGCGCGCAAGGCAAACCTCATCGTTGTCAATATCGGTACCAACGACGAAACCAAGGCGATTGATCAGACTCAGTTCAAGAACGATTTCAAGGCTTGGGTCGAGTACGCCAAGGAAAAGAACGGCGCAGACTGTAAGTTCCTCGCCGTTACCAATATGAAGAACGGCTCGTATCGCTCAATCATCGAAAAGGTCTTTGAGGAGCTTGGCGGCGAGGCAGCGGGCTACTACACATATAAGGCAGACCGTTCCCGCAACGCTACCGCTTCCTATCACCCCAGCATCGAGGAGCACGCGGCATACGTTCCCGCTATCGTTGACCTTTGCAAGAAGATCCTTGCTACTCCCATCTCCTCCACACCCGGCACAACCGACCCCGTTACTCCCGGTGTTGACGTAAGCGGTGCAATCGACCTTCCTGCAAACACCGTTGTTGTAGACGATGACTGCGACAAGGACGGCGACGTTATAGTATTCACCTTCGGCGGCGTTAAGTACAAGGCAACCGTTGGTAAGGATGCATTCTACTCGCCCATGGATGCACAGAATGCAGTTACCGCGGGCGGAACTATCTTCTTCTTGCCCGGCTACTATATGGAAAACTTCCAGGTTCAGAAGGACCTTACCCTCCTCGGCCCGAAGGCAGGTGTAAGCCCCAACGTAAAGGGTGCAAATCCGACCGATGACTGGACTCTCAACCCCGAGAGAAGCAATGAAGATAACGAGGCTGTCCTGATGTCCAACCTCGGTCTCGGTGTATGGAATGCTACCGTATATTCCGACTGTCATAAGATCGTTATGGACGGCTTTAAGTTCTCCCAGAACTTCCTCCTCCGCCAGAACTCGGGTAACGAGGGCGAGGTCGAGATCGAATTGAATAACATTTTGATCAGCGGAAGCACCATCACCAACAACATCCTCTTCTTCTTCCCCTACTATCCCAACGATGCGACCAACCCCGACCTCTATAAGAGACATCTGAAGATGGAAAACGTCCGTGTTGAAGGCGTGACCGCACAGTATCTTTTCAGAATGGGCTTTGAAACTCTTGAGATCTCGGGTCTCTATATGGATTCCAAGTGTACCAAGGGCGTTGTTGAAAAGTTTGCTACTACCGCAGGCGTTGGCACCGATAAGTACGTTATCAAGGATAGTATGTTCAGAAACACCAATACCACGATATTCTCCATCAACCTCAGAAACGATCTTGCCGCTCCCAACTGGCGTCTTGATCACTTCGGCACTGATAAGAAGCAGATCGACATCGAGATCAGCGGTTGCGTATTCTACGGCGAGGATCTTCCCTCCGCGCACGCTCCCTGGATCATCATCAACCGCGACAGCGCAGCGGCTATCGTCCGTATCAAGGATAACATATTCGCAAGCAATAACACCGGATCCGTCATCGTAACCGACGAGGGCTCGGTTGAGGGCGAATACTTCTTCGCAACCGAGATCAGCGGCAACACCGTTACCGGATGCGCAGATCCCTACAAGTTCGTTGCGGCAAAGGACGCGGCACTCTTTCTTAATTAACTAAATAATTAATTGAATCATTATCCCCGATCGGATGCATGGCATTCGGTCGGGGATTTATTTGTCTGATAAGTAAAATACTGTCCAAAAACTTGACTTTGCCGTTTATTCGTGCTATACTTATTACATTATTATATTAACGGAGAATAAAAAATTGGCATCCGCAAAGATTTCAAAGGATTTCACAAAGGGAAACCTCCCAAAGCAGCTATTGCTTTTCACTCTGCCGTTTATGGCGTCAAACGCACTTCAGGTGCTTTACAGCACGATCGATATGATCATCGTCGGCGAATACGTCGGCACACCCGGACTTTCGGCTGTTTCGCAGTCGAGCCAGATCGTCAATTTTGCCACAATGGTCTGCCTCGGGCTTTCAAATGCGGGTCAAGTGCTCGTTTCGCAAGCCTTCGGCGCGGGCAAGAAAAAGGAGATGAACGATATCATCGGCACGATGTTCAGCGTGCTGACGGTCTTTGCCGCTATCCTCTCGGTCGCTATCATTTCGATCAACGGCTGGATAATGGACGTTATGAATATGCCCGCCGAATCATACGATATGGCGATCGACTATCTCATCATCTGCACAGGCGGACTTATTTTCACCGCGGGCTACAATATGGTCTCCGCTGTTCTGCGCGGAATGGGCGACTCGAAGCGTCCCTTCCTCTTTATCGGTATCGCATCGGCGATAAATCTCGTGCTTGACCTGCTCTTTACCGGCGTCCTCGGTATGGGCGTTGCGGGCGCGGCTTGGGCGACCATCATCGGTCAGGCAGCGGCATTTATCTTCTCAATCTTTTACCTTTATAAAAGAAAGGAAGCCTTCGGCTTTGATTTCAAGCGCGAAAGCTTCAGAATGCAGAAAAAGTACGTAAAAATGATCATCTCCCTCGGCACGCCCATGGCAATACAGATGGGATGCCTCAATCTTTCAATGCTCTACGTCAACTCGCTCATCAACGATATCGGCGTCGTTGAGTCGGCGACCTTCGGTGCGGGTGTCAAGATCGACGATATCATCAACAAGATCTCGCAGGGCATTCAGTACGCGGCTATGCCCATAATCAGCCAGAATATCGCCGCGGGCGAGCAAAAGCGCGCGAAGCAGACGGTATATTGGGCGTGGATCTATTCCGCCGCACTTACCGTGTTCTTTATGATACTTTACGTTTGCTTCGGCAAGCAGATGTTTATGCTGTTCTCGGACGATCCGCTCGTTCACGAACAATGCACCGTCTTCATCAGCGCGATACTCTGGATGTTCCCCGCGTTTGCCATCGTAAGAGGCAGCGGCGGCTTCGTTCAGGGCATCGGAAATGCCAAGCTCAGTATGCTTTTGGCACTCCTCGACGGTGTTGTACTTCGAATCGGACTTTCCTATCTTTTCGGAATATATTTCGGCTGGGGCTTCTACGGATTCGTTCTCGGCTACGGACTCGCGCCCTACGGCTTTGCGATCCCGAGTATGATATATTTCTTCTCTCCCGTATGGCAGAAGCAGAAAACGCTTGCGGATGCGATCTGATATGAAAAAAATTATTGCAGTTTTCGGCACCCGCCCCGAGGCGGTCAAGATGTGCCCGCTCATCTTCGAGCTGAAAAAGCGCGAGTGCTTTGAGGTCAAGGTCTGTCTCACGGGACAGCACCGCGAGATGCTCGATTCCGTCACCGAGGTTTTCGGAGTTAATGCCGACTACGATCTTTCGGTGATGGCGAAGGGGCAAACCCTTTCGGATATGACTACGAAAATCATTGACGGCATAACACCGATTTTTCAAAACGAAAAGCCCGACATCGTCCTCGTCCACGGCGATACGGCAAGCGCGTTTGCAGCGTCGCTCGCGGCGTTTTATATGAAGATACCCGTCGGACATGTTGAGGCGGGACTTCGCACCTATGATATTTCGTCCCCCTACCCCGAGGAATTCAACCGCCGCGCGATCTCGATGATGTCGAGCTTCGACTTTGCCCCCACCGATGCGGCGAGGGAGAATCTGATCAAGGAAGGAAAGCCGGACGACCGCGTTTTTGTGACGGGAAATACCGTTGTTGATGCGCTGAATTTCACCGCAAGAGAAGTGCGGACAGAGAAAAAGCTCGTTCTTCTCACGGCACACCGCCGCGAAAATATCGGCGAGCCGATGAGGGATATCTTTTCCGCCGTCCGTTCGATAGCGCGAAAATATCCCGATATGAAGATCGTGTACCCCGTCCACCCAAACCCCTCTGTCCGAAATATAGCCGAGAAAATCCTCGGCGCGGTAGAGAATATCGACCTCTGCGAGCCTCTCGGTTTAAAAGATTTTCATTCGCTTCTCGCACGTTCCTTTGTCGTTATGACAGACAGCGGTGGAGTTCAGGAGGAGGCGGCGGCACTCGGAAAGCCTTGCCTCGTTCTGCGCGATAAAACCGAACGTACCGAGGGGGGATCTCTCCTCCTCGTCGGAACGAATGAAAATGAAATCATCTCTGCGTTTGAGAGATTGGTTGACGATAAGGTATTTTACGAGTCAATAAAACACACCCCCAATCCCTTCGGCGACGGTAAGGCATCCGAAAGAATTGCGGATATTCTGGAAAGGATATAAAAATGGCACTTGAAATTCTTGAAAATAACGAAAACGGTTATCATCCTCTTGTGAAATTCGGCGCTTGGCGAGTTGCCGTAGCGAATCCCTGCGATAAGTGGGTCGAGGGCAACGTCACCTTTATGGAACGCCATATGAAGACGGACGAGGTGTTCGTTCTGCTCCGTGGCGAAGCCGCGCTCTATATCGGCGATGCGCGGGAAAAAATACCGATGGAGATCGGAAAGGTCTATAACGTCACCCTCGGAACGTGGCACAACCTCTGCATGGAGGAAGGCTCGCAGGTTCTCATCGTGGAAAACGACGATACCTGCAGGGAAAACAGCGAATATTGTGATTTTTGACAAAAAGCTCTCCCTCGGCTGAGGGAGAGCTTTCGTATTAATTGGCCGATTGTTCCTTGATCAGCTTTTTGAACTTTTTGCGCATCAGGAAATAGTCGGCGAGGATGGTGAGCAGTCCGAAGAGCCACGCCATGGGGTTGGCGAGGCAGACGATGGTGAATCCCAATGACTCGCTGACAATGGCGTTCGAAGTGAGGATGACGACGAGTACGGCAACTCCTCCGCGTCCGATAATTTCGGTAAAGCCCGAGACCATCGACCAGGTGGTGCGGTTGACGGCTTGAAGCACGCTCTTATAGACTATCAGCGCAGATACGATAAAGGTGAACGCCGTGTTGATCAATATGTAGCGATATGCGTCGCTTACAACGCTTTCGGCTACGTCTTTGCCCGCGATGAGCACAATGAAGACCTTACCGAAAGGAATGAGGATGCACGCCGCAAGGATGCACCAGACAATGCACATAAGAAGCGTCTTTTTGCTTCCTTCAAGCACTCGTTTATAATTTCCCGCGCCGTGATTTTGCGCGGTGAATACCGAAACAGCCGAGCCGAACGCGATCAGCGGCTGAACGAGGAAGTTTTCGATCTTTGATCCCGTAACCTGCGCCGAAACGTAGGAGTCACCAAAACCGTTCGTTACGAACTGAACGATAATAGAGCCGACGGAGAGAACCATATTGAGGAATGCCATCGGGATACCGATCTTTAAGAGATGGCGATCCATTTCAAGATCCGCGGCGAAATGCACCCGCTTGACGTGAAGCATCGGGTGCTTTTTGACCAGATAAACGATGCAGCAAATGCCCGAGATGAGCTGTGCGATAACGGTTGCAAGTCCCGCGCCCGCAGTTCCCATTTGGAGGAAGCGGATGAGCACGATGTCAAGAATTATATTTACCACGCAGGAAACAACCAAAAAGTAAAGCGGAGTCTTCGAGTCACCGAGCGCGCGGATCATATTGGAAAGCAGGTTGAAAAGCGCGGTGACAATGAGTCCGGCAAAGATCCATACTATGTAGCTGTATGCATTGTCATAAAGGGTTTCGGGGGTGCGCATAACCTTAAGCATAGGGTGCGCACAAAGTACGCAGATGACTGACAGCGCTATCGAAATGATCGCCGAGAGCTTGATTGCTCCCGCAAAGGATTTTTTGACCTTTTCTCCGTCGCCCGAGCCGAAATGATGCGCCGTGACAACAGAAAATCCGACCGTCAGCGACTGGATAGCACCGCTTGCAAACCAAACGAGACTGCCCGTTGATCCGACCGCCGCATAAGCGAGAGTGCCGACCGTTCTGCCGACGATGACCATATCAACGACGTTGTAAAACTGTTGAAAAAGATTGCCGAGCAAAAAGGGAATAGCAAAGAAAAATATCCTTTTAAGCGGCGAGCCGCGAGTAAGATCCGTGGTCATGAAAATACCTTGCTTTCAATTTTTTCTATATTATAGCACGGGCTCTCCTCTTTGTCAAGCGGCTTGAGAAAAAAAGAAAAAACACGAAAAATTCGTGTTTTTTCTTTAAAAAATTATCTCTGAACTCTTCCCGATCCGTCGCCGCCTGCGAGCTTTTCGACTTCGCTGACGCTTACACGGTTGAAGTCGCCCTCAACGGAGTGCTTGAGCGCGGATGCCGCAACTGCGAATTCGATCGCGCCCTGGCTCGATTTGCCCGAAAGCAGGGAATAGATGAGACCTGCGCCAAAGGAGTCGCCGCCACCAACGCGGTCAACGATGTGGAGGTGGTAGGACTTCGAGAAATAATAGTCCTCGCCGTCGTAAAGCATACCCGCCCAGTCGTTGTCGGATGCCGAGATCGAAGTGCGGAGGGTGATGGCAACCTTCTCGAAGCCGAATTTGTCTGCAAGCTGCTTTGCAACAGACTTGTAGCCCTCGTGGTTGAGCTTGCCGCCGTAAATGTCGGTGCCCTCAGCCTCGATGCCGAAAACGTCCTTTGCGTCTTCCTCGTTGGAAATGCAAACGTCAACGTACTCGCAAAGCTTGGTCATAGCCTCGCGCGCCTCGGCGCGGGTCCAAAGTTTTCCGCGGTAGTTGAGGTCGCAGGAGATCTTGACGCCCTTTGCCTTTGCCGCCTTGCAAGCCTCGATGCAAATGTCAACGAGCTTACCGCCGAGTGCGGGAGTGATGCCTGTGAAGTGGAACCAATCGGCGCCGTCAAAGATAGCATCCCAATCGAAATCCGAGGGCTGTGCCTCTGCGATCGCGGAATGCGTGCGGTCGTAAATGCAGACCGAACCTCTCTGCGATGCGCCCTTCTCGAGGTAGTAGATACCAACACGGTCGCCGCCGCGGACTACCTTCGATGTGTCAACGCCGAAGTAGCGGAGAGAATCGATAGCCGCCTGACCGATTGCGTGCTTCGGGAGCTTTGTGACGTATGCGCTGTCAAGACCGAAGTTCGCGAGAGAAACCGCAACGTTTGCTTCGCCGCCGCCGAAGGTAGCCTGCATCTGGTCGTTCTGGAAGAATCTATAATAGCCGTTGGGTGCCAAGCGAAGCATAATTTCGCCGAAAGTTATAACCTTGCTCATTTGTCAGCCTCCATTTTTTCGAGCGCTTCCTTGACGAAGAAGCTTCCGCCGATAGCGGCGATCTTGTCGAAAGCGAGGAACTCGTCGATATTGGAACGGTCAACTCCGCCCGTGGGGATGAATTTAACCTGCGGGAAGGGGCCCGAAAGAGCCTTGAGTGCGGAAAGACCGCCGTATACGTTCGCGGGGAAGAACTTGACGGTGGTGATGCCGAGCTCGAGAGCCGTCATGATCTCGGTGGGGGTTACGCATCCGGGGTAGTAGGGGATGCCTCTTTCGTTGCAAATGATCGCAACGTCAACCGAAAGACCGGGGGAAACGATGAACTGTGCGCCCGCCGCGAGAGCCGCCTCGCACTGCGCCGCATTGATAACTGTGCCCGCGCCGATCGACATATCGGGATAGTTCTTGCAAGCGTAAGCGATCGCCTCAGCCGCGCAAGCGGTGCGGAAGGTGATCTCCGCTGTATTGATACCGCTGTGCTTTAGAGCGGTCAGAATCTTGTCGGTCTCGGAAAGCTCCTTGATCACGACAACGGGAATAAACTTTTCCATATTTATGCCTCCTTATACTCCTGAATATGCCGCGAATCCGCAGTCGATGGGAAGAACTACGCCGGTGATAGCAGAAGCCGCGCGGTCGTCGCAGAGGAAGAGGGTTGCGCCGAGGAGCTCGGATGCGTCAACGTAACGTCCGGTGGGAGTACCGTTGAGGATCTTCGCGCTTCTTGCGGTGGGGGTGCCGTCCTCGTTGAAGAGGAGCTTGTAGTTCTGCGCCGAAACGAGGAAGCCGGGAGCGATGGCGTTGCATCTGATGCCGGTGCCGGCAAAGTGAGTCGCAAGCCACTGGGTGAAGTTCGAAATACCCGCCTTTGCCGCAGAGTATGCGGGGATCTTGGTGAGGGGAGTGTATGCGTTCATAGAGGAGATATTGAGGATCGCGCCGCTCTTTTTCTCAACGAGGTCCTTTGCAAAGACCTGCGTGGGGAGCAGAGTGCCCTGGAAGTTGAGCTTGAATACGAAGTCAACGCCCGAAGGATCGAGGTCGAAGAAGGACTTGCCGCCTTCCTTTGCCTCGTGCTGATACTCGTTGTCGGTGGTAGCGCGGGGATTGTTTCCGCCCGCACCGTTGACGAGGATGTCGCACTTGCCGAGGTCGGCGATGACTGCCTTGTGAACCTCCTCGAGCATTTCGGGATCGAGTACGTTAGCCTTGTAGCCCTCGCAGATGAAGCCCTCTGCCTTGAGCTCGTCGGCGAGTGCCTTTACAGCCTCCTCGTTGAGGTCGAGAGCCGCAACCTTTGCGCCCGACTGAGCGAAAGCGCGAGCCATAGCGCCGCAGATAAGTCCGCCCGCGCCGGTGATAACGACTACCTTGCCGCTGTAATCTATGTTAAGGGGAAGATTGATCATTTTATTTTACCTCATAAATATTGTTGATTTTTTATAAAATCCGTTTTTTCGGGGGCTTTGCCGCCGAAAAAACACCTTTCAGACGAGCAGAGCGAGTCCGCGCGCCGAGGGGAGCAGACAAAATCGAAGATTTTGTCAAGCGGCGATAAGCGCGCGTATCACTCGTAAAACGCAGTTTTACGAGTGGAGTCTGTCGAGAGAGTCCCATACTCCGAGCATATACATTATGCCGAGCGCGCGGTCGTAAAGACCGTAGCCGGGACGGACAGTACCGGGACCCTCGCCCCAAAGATGTCTGCCGTGGTCGGGACGGATGTAGCCCTCAAAGCCGCAATCGTGGTATGCCTTG
>JAZRGT010000013.1:0-9506 GCA_045644325.1 Eubacteriales bacterium
GGTCATCCCGTTTTGTGTTGGTATGAATAACATAAAGACGCCGAACCCCTTGCTGTTGCTTGCAACAGCAATCATTTGCGCGCAAGCAGTGCATAAAATTAAACTTCCCAATAAAGCGCGCAAATACGGGTTCGTAAGTCCGGTTTCTCGCCTAGGGGAATGCATCTCTTTAGTTCACCGAGACAAGGTGGATCTTTTCTTGATATACTGAGAGCGGTTGTACTTTTGGCTTTTTATGCATCAAAAAGGGGTTTTGATGCTACAATTTTGTGAAATATTTATATTAATACATAAAATCTTGCGCAAGTCTATTGAAAATGAGCAAAATGTGTGGTATAATATTTGTTAACTTTTTATCCATATGTAGGAATTAATTAGGAGGTGCATTATGAGAATATATAAAAACAAAAAAGCTTTTTCGATTGTGGAGCTTGTTATTGTGATCGCAGTGATCGCAGTTTTAGCGGCAGTGATGATACCTACCTTTGGAAAGATTGTCGAAAAGGCACAGGACAGTAAAGCTATGCAAGAGGCAAAAAATGCCTTCACCAACTATTTAAGCGAAAATAAGGGCGAAGCTCCTGGATATATGGTATACAATGTCGACGGTAAATTCGTTGCCCTCAGAGACGGCTCCTCGGTAGGCGTGTACGACTCGGCTGAGGATGCTATGATGGCAATGATCCCTAACCCCGATATGAGTGAGCTGACCGCAGTTGATGGCGGCGACCTGTTTATCTACAAAGGCGATCCCAATGCCCCCACAGATTGGAGCAATGCTTCTGCCGTATTTGTGGGCGACAGTATTACGGCTGCTGCGGAACACACGAGCAAGTTCTATTATGAACATTTGAAGGATATCCTGAATTTAAGTAGTGTGGTAAAAGATGCTACGGCCGGCTCCTGCATTAGTGAAAAATCCGATTATAAAAATGCTAATGACCCGTTGATTGGTCGCTATCAAAACATACCAGATGGTGATCTTATCGTGATTTTCATGGGAACCAACGATTTTGGCCACGCAACACCGCTTGGCACCATTGCCGATACTACGGATATTTCCTTCTACGGTGCGCTTAACGTCATTATTCCCGGAATCAAAGCCGCGCATCCTAATAGTCAGATCGTTATGGTTACTCCTTTACACAGAGTAAAAGAATCAACCGGTATGACTTCCGCCAGCGATTCCGAGCCCAATAAGAATGGTGCTACTTTGGCAGACTATGTGAATGCTATCAAAGCGATCTGTGATAAGTACGACATTGATGCAATTGATTTGTTCAACGTGCCGGAGCTTGATCCTAATGACGCATCTGTTAATAGTACGTATTATAACGACGGTCTTCATCCCAATGCCGCTGGTCATAAGAAAATTGCGGAAATCCTTGCCGAGGGATTAAAAAAGATACCTCGCAAATCCGGTGTCAATATCCCCGAAAGCCCCGAACATCTTCTTCAGATTGGAAATAAATTCGGTGGTGGTACATGGGCGAAAGCTACTACCCGAGCGTGTACCGTGAATAATATATATTTGAAAGCCGGTACGGTCTTGACCCTGAAGAAGGACAATAATAAGTATGATTGGGCTGTTTCTCCCCAAAGTTCAGTTGACTCTGTAATAACCAACAATTATCTCTCCGCTGGTGGATGGGAAAAGGGAACGGAGCTCACGATTGAGGTGAATGGTTGGTACGGATTTGCTCTGATGAAAACACCTGACGCTGATTTCGATCTTGGCGGTGCCGATTCCAATTATCTGTCAGACTATTTGATCATTACCGAGCCGGAAAGTGATCCGGTAACCGATCAAGCTAGAATGGTGATAGGCAACAGATTCCACGCCGACAATCGAGAAGACCGGACTCGCTTGTCCTCTGCAATTAACCTTTACCTTCCCGCCGGCACAGTTATCACTTTCAAAACTAATAGTCCCGCAACTCATTGGGCAATTTCCAAGACCTCCACAGATTCTTCCACCGAGCAAAACTATATAACCAAAGAGGAGGGAAGTAACGACGGATGGACTACTCGGGTTAGCTTCACCATCACCGAAAGCAATTATTATGGATTTGTCGTCAAGAGTGAGAACGGAAATCTGAATCCTGATGCCTATAATCTCTTCCATTTCTTTGATATTTCCGGATTCGGCGGCTGATTATATCCCGCGCTATAATTAATAAAATTTCTAAAACGAGAAGAGCAGCCGCAAGGCTGCTCTTCTTATATAAAATGGTATTGGCGCAACGTGGTGCCATCAGTTTTACGTTTGAAAATCAGATCGTTTTCTTAATTATTATTTATTCTATGTAAAACAATGAGCTAATATAAAAGTTCTAATATTGTTCAAATTCTATTCACTAAAATTTGCTATACTATGCACATAAGGAAATTATATACAAGGAGTTACATACTATGGCTTTGACATACATTACCAACGGTAAAATAGTTCTTCCCGATTCGGTCGTGTGCGGCAAATATCTCGCGTTTGACAGCGACAGCGGTAAGATCTGCGGTATAGTGGACGAGCTTCCTGCGGGTGCGAACGTTATTGATGCAGGCGAAAACTACGTTGCCCCCGGTCTCGTTGATATTCATATCCACGGCTATCTCGGCGAGGATACCTGCGACGCCAAGCCCGAGGGAATCAAGAAGATGGCGTACGGCGTAGCTAAGAACGGCGTTACCTCGTTCCTTCCCACCACCATGACGGTCGCCAAGGAAGAGATAGTTGCTGCCCTCAATGCAGTTCGCTCTCTCAAGGAAGAAAGCCGGACCTGGGACGGCGCGGAAATAATTGGTGTTCACGCCGAAGGTCCATTTATCAACCCTTCGAAAAAGGGCGCGCAGGCAGAGGAGAACATTCTCGCTCCCGATGCCGATTTCATAATCGAAAACGCGGATATCATCACGTCGGTTACTCTTGCTCCCGAAATGGACAAGGATCACGCTTGCATCAAGAAGCTCGCGGCAGAATCTAACGTGCTGGTTTCTATGGGACATACTGACGCTACGTTTGACGAAGCAATGAGCGCGGCAAAGGACGGCGTTAACCACGCCACTCACCTGTTCAACGCTATGTCGGCGCTTGCACACAGAAATCCCGGCGTAGTCGGTGCAGCACTTGCGTCGGATAACGTATCCGTCGAGGTTATCGCCGACACCTTCCATATCAACCCGGGACTTTACTCGATCGTTTCCAAGGTCAAGGGCGACAAGATGGTTCTCATCACCGACTGTACCCGCGCTGGTGGAATGCCCGACGGCGAGTACGATCTCGGCGGACAACCCATCTTCCTCAAGGGAATCGAGTGCCGCCTTGCGGACGGTACTATTGCGGGAAGCGTTCTCAAGCTCAACTGCGCGGTAAAGAACGTGCTTGATCACACGAGCCTCCCCGTAAACGAGGTCTTCAAAATGGCATCCCTCAACCCCGCAAATGCGATCCATTGCGGCGACCGCATCGGTTCGCTCGATGCAGGCAAGGATGCTGATATTATAATTGCTGATGAAAATATTAATATCATAAGAACTATAAAGAAAGGCAGAACGATCTATGAAGCTTAAAGTTTTAGCACCCCTTGATCCCGGCTTTATGCCGATGTCGGTTGTTTACCGCGATTTCGAAGCAGCGGTAAAAGCTGAGGGAGGAGAAAAGCTCACCATCGCGCTTGAAAGAAACGATGGCCTTACCTCCGTTTTCACCATTGACGTTTTTAAGGACGGCACCGGTCACGACGAGGAAAATCACGACTTTGTTGAGAGAATAGTTAAGACGCTTCTTTGGATTCGCGGCGGTTATAAGATCATCATCGCGGGCTCCAAGGTTATTGCAGACAAAATCAAGGCAGATTACTCCGAGGGCGGCATCCGCGCTTTCGACAGCGAGTTTATGTCGGGCGTTTACGAGGCACCCTTTGAGGTCATTCACGTTCCCTTCGATCAGGCTCCCGAGGCAAAGGAAACTGCATCCCCTGTTGGTCGTCATCTCGACGGTTGCCGTATCGGCTTTGATGCAGGCGGAAGTGACCGCAAGGTTAGTGCAGTTGTTGAGGGCGAGGCTACCTATTCCGAGGAAGTCGTTTGGTTCCCCAAACTTCAGAATGATCCTAAATATCACTATGACGGCATTATGGAGGCTATGAAGACAGCCGCTTCCAAGATGCCCAGAGTCGACGCTATCGGTGTCTCCACCGCGGGCGTTGTAATCGGTAACCGCATTATGACCTCCTCGCTCTTCCTTAAGGTAAAGAACGAGAATCCCGAGGCATTCGAAAAGGTAGTTAAGAGCATTTACACCGACATCGCAAAGGAGCTCGGCGGAGTCCCGATCGAGGTAGCAAATGACGGCGACGTTACCGCTCTTGCGGGCGCAATGGATCTCGATGATACCAATGTTCTCGGCGTAGCTATGGGTACCAGCGAAGCAGGTGGATACGTTGACGGTAACGGAAACATTACCGGCTGGCTCAACGAGCTTGCATTCGTACCTGCTGACTATAACAAGAACGCAATGGTTGACGAGTGGACGGGCGACTACGGATGCGGGGTTAAGTATTTCTCTCAGGATGCAGTTATCAAGCTTGCTCCCGCAGCAGGCATCGAGCTTGACGAAAACGCATCTCCCGCAGAAAAGCTTAAGGTCGTTCAGGGACTTATGGCTCAGGGCGACGAGCGTGCCGCAAAGATCTATGAATCTATCGGATCTTATTTCGGCTACGCAGTAGCGTACTATGCTATTTTCTACGATATCAAGCACGTTCTTCTTATGGGCCGTGTATCCTCCGGCGAGGGCGGAAACATTCTCTACAAGACCGCGCAGAAGGTTCTCGCAGAGGAATTCCCCGAGCTTGCGGAGAAGATCACTATCCATCTTCCCGACGAGAGCAGCCGCCGCGTAGGTCAGTCTATCGCAGCCGCAAGCCTTCCCAAGATTTAATCATAAAAACAAAGACAACCCGAAAAGCTCGGGTTGTCTTATTTTCATTATTCGTTATCGGGTCTGAGTTTCTTCCAAAGTCCCGCGAGAGCAAAGCAGGCAACTGCGCCGCCGATCGCGAATCCTGTCCAAAGGAGAACGGTTGCTGACCAACTCTGTGTCTTTGCCATACTTCCGTAGAGTACGGTGCAGCTGGATGCCGCGATGTACGCAGTGCAGTTGAGCGTTCCCGTTACAGCTGAGGAGATGCCGAGACTGCCGAAGCGATAGGGAACAAAAGTGAGGATCATCGTGTTGACACCCCACATACAGCACATCGAGAATGCAAGAAGAAGTACTGCGAGAAGCGGGAGCGAGCCCTTGAGAAGAACTACGCCAACGAGGCTGAGTGCCGCTGCGCCGAAAATTACGCCCGAAGTAGTGACTTCGTTGTGGAAGAATTTTTTATCAATGAAAATTCCGATATAAGGTCCTGCGACAGAGAAGAGAGGCAGGAAGGTTGATACGAGCGATGCCGCAGAGTCGGAGAAATTGTAAGTATCCTTGAGATAAGTCGGAGCCCAGCTGAGCACGGCGTCCTTAAGCGAACCGTTAAAGAGTGCGACGATCGCGATAAATACGATGCCGGTTCCAAAAAATATCTTGAACGAAAGCGACGGCTTCTTTTCGTTACTTTCTCCGAGCTTTTCAAGGCTTTCGCTGATGAGCGCGGAATTGCGCTCGCTCATAGTTTTTATGTAAGGCTTCAGACCGGAAATTCCAACGATCCATATCGCGCCGCCGAGGAAGAGAAGACTTCCGCAAGCAATGAATACCATTCTCCAATCAGCGATCTTAAGCATAAGTGATGCGATGAGATAGGAACACGTCATTCCAACGGGGATGGTCATCGAAATATTTGCGCCCGCTTTGAGTCTTTGGCCTTTCGTCATCCAGTCGGTAAATACGCGGATGATCGGCGACCAGAGCATCGAATTGAAGAATCCGTTTGCCGCCCATACGATAAGAAATACGTACTTTTGTGACATGCTGCCCATCAGCACGTTGCAAAGTCCCGAACCGAGAAGTCCGCAAGCGACCATTATCTTCGGCGAAACCTTTACGCCGAGGCGTCCGTTAATGAACTGTCCCGCGCCGTAACATACGAGATACGCCGACGATATCCAGCCGCCGAACGCGGTGTCGAGCAATCCCGCCGCCATCATTGAAGCAAGACAGGTGGAATAATTGTACCTTCCGAAATAAGAAAACGAATAAGCGATAAAGCAAAGCACAAACAGAATGTTCGATTTTCTGAGCTGCTCGCGCGAATCGTTTTCAGCAGTAAATGAAGCTTTCAAGTTTTTGTCCTCTTTTTGATTGATGCCAATATATAATAGCACTTATCTGTGAAAATTTCAAGTCCTTCGCGGAAATATTTCTCATAAAACTATTATTTTCTTGACATTTATTCTCTGCGGTGATATAATATACGATATAAAACTACAAATGAGAGGTATACATGAAAAATAAGTTTATCAAATTGATTTGTTTGATCGCGGCGATTGCGATGCTCGTGCCGCTTGCGAGTGCGCTTGTTGCGTGCGGCAACGATACCCCCGAGATCACCGTACCCGAAAACGATACTACTGCGGCGCCCGGTGAGATCGAAGAGACTGAAGCGCCCGCCGAGGGGATTCTTATCTCCGATCTTTCCAAGTATTCCCTGATCCGCCCCGAGAAGGCATCGGAGGCTGTTCTTGAGCAGTGCAACGCGCTTTTCCGTAAGCTTAAGGATCAGTTCTCTATTGCTGATTATAAGGATGACTTTTTCCGCGAAGACGTTCCGATGTATCAGATAGGCGAGTATGAGATCATTGTCGGTAAGTCCAACCGCCCTGAGACAAGAGAGTTCCTTGCTGATCTCCGCTATAACGATTACGGCTACGCACAGATTGGAAAGAAGATTGTTATTGCCGGCCATTCTGACGAAGCAACTATCAGCGCGCTTCTTAAGTTCCTTTCGGACGTCGTTCAGAAAAAGAACGGCGAAGAGGGCGTGTTCTATACAAAGGAATACGACTATATCAGTGAAGCTAAATACGATATTCCTTCTATATATATAGGAGGCACCTCCGTCAGCGACTATCGCATAGTTTATCCCAAGAAAAATTCAATTTCCGAAAAGGTTGCGGCTGATGTGATCGCAGACGCGATTGCGGAAGTAAGTGGCATCGTCATCAATGTTATCCACGACGGAGAAGCAGAGGCAAACGGTTGCGAGATCCTCGTAGGTGCGACCAACAGAACAGCGGCATCCGATATCTCTGCTATATCCTCCAAGCTCGGCGCGATGGAATCTATTATTAAGAATGATGGCAAGAATATTATGATATTCGGCAATAGCTCGACGGGACTTCTCGTTGCCGCTAACGAGTTTGTTGCCAAGTTCAAGGTATCGCCCACAGAAAAGCTTGAGGTTTCCATTGCTGCAGAAGAGCTTTGCGCGTATAACGACAGCATTCTTACAGCTATGAGCTTTAACGTATGGGTGTCCGGTAAGACTGCAGAGCGTAACGAGCGCGTGCTTTCTATGGTCAGAAATTATTTCCCCGATACCGTTGGCTTCCAGGAGGTCGATCCCACGTGGTACTCTACTCTTAAGGCAGGTCTTAAGGATCAGTATGCTTACGTCGGCGAAGGCAGAGACGGCGGAACCAAGGGCGAGGCTAACCCTATATTCTATAAGAAGGATTTTTTCAACCTCATTGACAGCGGCACTAAGTGGCTTTCCGACACTCCCGATAGAGTTTCAAAGGTTCCGGAATCCTCGCTTAACCGAATTTATACCTACGCACTTCTCGAAAGAAAATCCGACGGAACCAGGATTATGGTCGTAAATACCCACTTTGATCACACGAGTGCCGAAGCAAGAGAAAAGCAGGCGGCAGTTCTTGTAAAGTATCTCAAAACTATAACCGATTATCCGATAGTTCTTACCGGAGACTTCAATTGCATCTCGTCGTCAAGCGCGTATTCGAAGGTTATTTCTAGCGGTGTGGTAGATTCTAATCAGGTTGCCGAAAAAAGGATCAATAATGTCGCTACCTTTACGAATTACGGTACTTCAAACAAGATCATCGACTTCGTGTTCGTTTCTCCGAACGGCATCGCAGTAACCTCCTATCAGGTCTGCAACGAAATGATCAACGGCGATTTTCCCTCTGACCACCATCCTGTATTGATCGAATACGCCGTTATCGACTAAAATATATTTGAAAGAGTGATCTTTTCAAGCTGATTAATATTTTCGACGGCTCGTCTTAAGCGAGCCGTCGCTTTTTGATATTCCTCGTTGTCTGCATTTTGAATCGCTATAAGGGATTCTTCAAAAAGAAGAGAAATAGCGCTGAGCGATGAATCGGGGAGAGTGAATTTCAGCATTTTCATCCGATCTTCCCAAAAATCACGTATCGCAACAACGTCGTCATCCGCCAAGTTTGCGTCGGCAGGCAACTTGTCCAGTGCATATATAATATCGCTAACGGTGCGATCAAGATAGCTTGCATTAAAAAAAGTCCCGACTATTATAATGAGTAGAAGTAGGGAAGATATGCTGCAGGCGTTTGAAAGTTTCATTTGGGTTCCTCTTTGCCGTTTGAAGTGTATAAAAGAATATTTCCGACATCATCGCAAAGCATCAGCCGAACGGCGGAAACGGCAATCGCGTATTTGCCTACCGCATCTTCGACCCACTCCGTCGATTTGTTGATTTTTGTCAGAGAGTCCGAATTGATCAGACCTCTGTCTATTATAATATGGAAGATTCCTGACTCTGCGTTTTGGGCGAGCACGTCCTTAGCCGTCGCGGGCTTGGCGTAAACACGCGGAATGACCGAAACCGTGCCGTCCTGCTCAAGAATAGCGTAGGCAACTTCGGAAATATCGGTCGTGCCGGATTTTCTGAGTGCCACCATAAGCTCGTCCCCCGACATTCTGCAACGCTCAAGCTCGGTAAAATCAGGCGTTCCCATGCGTACAAGAATGCTCGGACGGGGAGAAAACAAATTTTTCAGTTTAGGAAATTTGCCTTGCAGAGCCGCCGTGAAGATTTCGATCGCCATAAGCAGGACGGTCGGGATCACTGAATAGAGCAAAGGTATGTCCGGATTTTCGATCGGTAGCGATGCAAGCTCGGAGAGGAGAAGAGTGCTCACAAGATCGGAAACCTCAAGTTGACC
This sequence comes from Eubacteriales bacterium, assembly GCA_045644325.1. GTDB lineage: Bacteria > Bacillota > Clostridia > Oscillospirales > CAG-272 > CAG-390. The sequence continues at coordinate 9,157 of JAZRGT010000013.1, forward strand.
TATCTGACGCTTTCCCATAAGCCTCATCGCACCGATCAAAATGGAATAAATTATAATTGTTCTGATAATTATTGTTGCCACTTTTCAACACCTCCCAAATTATTTTTGACCCGCAAAAAACGGATTATTCTCTCAAATGCCGGAAATATCCTCAAAAGTGCCGTCAAGTTGCACTCACCGAATACTTTACAAGCCATCATTTGTTGTTCAAATTCAACAAACCTCAAAAAACCGAAAAAAACTTTCAAAAAAGGGTTGACAAAAGGGGATGAAAGTGGTATAATATACAAGCTGTCGCGCAGAGCTGAAGAGCGAAGCGGCGGCGAGGTCATTGAAAATTGAACAACAGA
>JAZRGT010000014.1:0-52642 GCA_045644325.1 Eubacteriales bacterium
AACCTGATTTAGCACGCTTCCGAGAACGTAACGGTAGCCCTCGGTAGTCGATGCGACCTCAACAGCCTCGGAGATAGCGCAGCCAAGGCTTCCCGAAGTGCCGGGATGTGCCTCAAGGATCTTTCTTCCGACCTCGGTTTCGGTCGAGGGAGAAGGAGTGACGGTCGCGCCGTAGGTCTTCATAACCTCGCGGCGGTGCGGCTTCTGCTCATAAGATACCTTAACCATATAAACCTTGCAGTCGAGTCCGAGGTATGCGCAAGCCATCGAAAGCGCGGTGCCCCACTGGCCCGCACCCGTTTCGGTGGTTACGCCCTTGAGTCCCTGCATTTTCGCGTAGTATGCCTGCGCGATTGCAGAATTGAGCTTGTGGCTTCCGCTTGTGTTGTTGCCCTCGAATTTATAATAGATCTTCGCGGGCGTACCGAGCTTCTCCTCAAGGCAATAAGCGCGGATGAGGGGCGCGGGGCGGTACATCTTGTAAAAATCGCGAATTATATCGGGAATTTTGAAAAATCTTGTAGTGTCGTCAAGCTCCTGACGGATAGCCTCTTCACAGAAGACGGGAGCAAGTGCCTCGGGGGTGATCGGCTTGAGTGTTGCGGGATCAAGAAGCGGCGCGGGCTTGTTCTGCATATCGGCGCGGAGGTTGTACCATTCGCGCGGCAGCTCGTTTTCGCTTAAATAAATTTTGTAGGGAATCTGTTTCTTTTCCATTTTGATTTCTCCTTTTTGGGTGCATTTCTTATTCGGGCAGGAAACAAAAAATCCCCGCCCCAAATGCCGGGACAGGAAATACCTGCGGTGCCACCCTGCTTGACGCCGTCCTTCGGACTATGCGCCCTCTTACGTGTACTTCATACACTCGTTCTGTAACGGGTACACCCGTCTCGGCTACTCTTATCGCAATTTCGCCTTGCCCTCAAAAGCCCATTCGCAAGCCCTATCCCGCCGCATTCTCAACACCCGCGGCTCTCTGTGGGGATTCGAAACCTGTTACTACTCTTTCTCATCGGTTTATCATAGTATACTGCAAAAATCGCCCCGTGTCAAGTGCTTTTCGAAAATTTGTTCAAAATTTATACAAATATATATGCTATAATGGTTTCATAAAGGCAAAGGAGGAGAATTTTATGAAAAAATGTAACGTCTGCGGATGCATCGTTGACGAAAAAAGCGAATGCCCCATCTGCCAAAATACCCTTACATACGAACCGCCTTGTATGGAAGACAAAGAACATTTGGTGTTTAGTAAATATTATTTGCTTTATTTACTGAAATACACTTGGTTTGCTATTCTTTGCACCGTAATAGGCTTAGTGATCGCCATAACTTCAAAGACCTCCTTGAGTGTTGCTCTTATATTGGCAATAGTCATGCTCACGGTATCATTTTTATTCGGAATGTTCAACAGAAGTATTGTACGATTCCTGCAAAATATTTTCACCGAAAGATGGGCAGTATTTTTTGCTTTCCGAGCACAATTCATCACCGGTCTTTTAGCCATTTCCTACTTCGTAATATCGGCATTATTATAATGAAAAAAGCAGTATTTCCAATTTCCTCGAAATACTGCTTTTGTTCAAATTTTATACAGATATAATGATTTCAGAAATACAAAAGGAGGAATAATATGAAAAACAAGCCCCTCGACATAGTTCTTCTCGTTTTCAAGATCCTCGTTCCTATGCTTGTGATCGTTCCTCTTGTCTATTTTACATGTTTGAGCATAGTCAATCGAATCGACTTTTTGGAACAGATAAAGATACACGGTGAACCTCCCGGGCATTACGGAATGGGCGAATTTCTCTCGGCAATGCTGATCGCCTTCATCAACTTCTGTCTTATTATCATCAACGCAATTTGCCTACTGACCGCCTTCCTCTTCAAAAGCTCGCAAAAGCGCGATAAACATATTTTCTACTTTTCCGTGATGCTCTTTGCGCCAAACGTGGCTACGATTCTTTATTGCATTATACTCGTTTTGATCTTAAATATAGGCTAACCCGAGCAGAAATTGCTCGGGTTCGTTTTATTCTCTCACAATCTTCCTATACTCCGACGGTGTCATATCCGTCGCCGCTCGAAACGCTCGTATAAATGTCGAAAGCGATGAAAATCCAACAGCGTAGCAGACGTCGATTATCGGAATTCCCTCGGCAATCAATGCGCGGCTTTTTGATATACGGAGCTTGTGGATATAGTCGAGGATCGTGGTGTCGTAATATTTTTTAAAAAGCCTTGAAACGTATTCGCGGCTGTAAAAGAAGTGCTCGGCAACCTCCGATACCGAATCGATCTCGGTATAGTGCGCGTCAAGATACTGCTGGAGCGCAAGGATATTCTCGGGCAGACGCTCGCTCTCTCCGCTGTGGCGGATGTCTTTGCGGTTCAGAAGGCAGAATATCTCGATGATGTATCCGAACGCAAGCGCTCGCGAAAGTCCATCCTCGCGCTTCTTTAGCGCCGAGGAAAGCTTTTCGGTCAAAGTCAAAAGCTCCTCTTCCCTCTCGCGCGAGGAAAGCGAAAAGTGCACGCCCTCGCCCGTCCGAATCAATATATCGGCAAGGATCTTCCCAACCGCATCAAAGGCGTTCGGATAGAGATAAATCACGTGCCTTTTGTAATGCGTGCGCTCGCCCTTTAGCATTGACATGTGGAATTTTCCCGGCGGGATAATGATGACGTCCCCGCGCTTCGGCGAATATACGCTCGATTCGCAAACGTAATTGATCTCGCCCTCGACGAAGATGACGAGCTCATAATAATCGTGGCTATGAAGACTCGAGGGAAAGGTGTTCATATCGTACACGGTGCTTCTGTATGAATAACAGAGAGAATCGTTTATCAGATCGTTTTCCCAGTTTGTGATCTCGTGGCGGGGATCATTTTTGTTTTGCAGATAATGCGATAACAGTTTCATTTCATCTATATCACAAAATGCAAATTTAATGTCACAAACGCGATAGACATTTTATTTTGTGATGTGTATAATTATTATACACTATAATGGTGTAAAATGCAATAGTAAAAATTATTTTATTACATAAGGAGTAATTCCAATGAGTGAAATGCTTAAAACAAAGGTTCACAACGTCGATATCTGCGTTGTGGGTGGCGGTATCGGCGGTATGTTCACCGCAATTTCCGCGGCGAGACAGGGCGCAAAGGTAGCCCTTATGCAGGACAGACCCGTTCTTGGCGGTAACTGTTCAAGCGAGATCAGAATGTGGATCTCCGGCGCGGGCACAAGAGTACGCGATCTTCAGGAGACAGGCATTATGGAGGAGCTTCTCCTCGAAAATATGCACCGCAACCCGAAGAGGAACTTCACGACTTGGGACGCGCTCCTTTACGAAATGGTGCGCTTCGAGGACAACATCGACCTTATGCTCAACTGCGCCTGCTGTGACGCGAAGATGAACGGCAACAAGATCGAATGGGTCAAGGGCTTCCAGCTCACCACATACACCTGGCACGAGGTTCACGCAAAGATCTTCGTTGACAGCTCGGGCGACTCGATCCTCGCTCCTCTCACGGGTGCGGAGTATCGCGTAGGCCGCGAGGCAAAGAGCGAGTTTGGCGAGGAATTCGGACTTGAGGTTGCAGACAACCACACCATGGGTATGAGCCTTATGATCCAGTGCCGCGAGACCGATCATCCCGTCAGCTACACTCCTCCCGCTTGGGCTTATGACTTCCCCGACGACGATGCGATGAACAACAAACCCCACAAGCTCTACGAGATGAACACCAACTTCTACTGGATCGAGCTTGGCGGTATGCAGAACTCCATCGACGACACCGAAGAGGTTCGCGACGAGCTTCTTAAGATCGCGTTCGGCGTTTGGGATCACATCAAGAATCACGGCGACCACGGCGCGGAGAATTGGGATCTCGAATGGATCGGCTTCCTCCCCGGCAAGCGCGAGAGCCGCAGATACGTCGGTGACTACATCATCACCCAGCACGACGTTGAGAACTGCCCCCGTTTTGAGGATACCGTTGCTTACGGCGGCTGGCAGATCGACAACCACCTTCCCGGCGGTTTCCATATGAACGCAAAGGGCGGCAACCACCTCCAGAAGCGCCGTCTCTCCGAGCCCTACTCGATCCCGCTCCGCGCGCTCTACTCCAAGAACATCGAGAACCTCATGTTCGCGGGCAGAAACATCAGCGCAACTCACATCGGCTTCAGCACTACCCGCGTAATGGGTACCATCGGCGTTATCGGACAGGCTGTCGGTACTGCCGCGGCTGTCGCAACAAAGAACGATCTCACTCCCCGTGAGGTATGCGCGCAGAAGATCGCAGAGATCCAGAAGCTCCTTATGGATGACGACTGCTTCCTCCCCGGCTTCCGCCGCGTGCCCTCCGAGCTCACCAAGCGCGCTACCCTCACCGCAGATTACGGTGATTGCTCCGCGCTCCTGAACGGTCTTGACCGCCGCATCTGGGGCAACGATAACGGCTACTACGGCAAGACCAACAAGGCGATCACCTATACCTTTGACGAGCCCACACATATCGGCGGCGTTCGTCTTGTATTCGACAGCGACCTCGACCGCGAATATACCGAGGGCAACCCCGACGGTCTGCATACCTCAATGATCCTCTTTATGGCGGCAAGCCATAATAATACCACCTTCGGCTTCCCCAAGTGCCTTATCAAGCACTACAAGATCGAGGCGCAGGATGCAAGCGGCGAGTGGAACACCGTCGTTGAGGTATTAGACAACCATCAGCGCTTTATCAAGCACGATCTTGATATCACCGCAAAGGCAATCCGCCTCGTCCCCCTCTCGACCTACCATAGCGAGACCAAGTGCGAGGACTACGGCAGCTCGACCGCACATATATTCAACTTCGAGCTCTATTAAAAAAGACCAAATTTTTTGAAGATTCTTAAGGACCTTTTTACAAAAAGTCCCTTAAGTCGCCCTCCGCGGAGGGCGAACCATCCCTTTATGCTTCCGAAACGCCGGCGCCCCGCCGGCGTTTCGGACAAAAGCACAGCCTCGCGCCAAAGCGCGAGGCTGTGCTTTTGTCATTTATCAATTATCAAACACCGGCATTATCCTCAAAATATTATTCGATAGAATCACATCCGCCCCCATATCAAGGTACTCCCGCGCCTTTTCGGGATCGTCGGCGAAATAGATATTGACAACGATACCTCTAGAATGCGCGTATTCGATGATCTCGCGCGTGGGATCGCTGATCTGAATCTTGCCGATCCCCATTTCGGCGCAGATGTCAATGCACTTGTAAGGATCGCTCTTGATACAGTTAAGTGCATAACAACGCTCGATCTCGGGCGCGATCTTGTGGAAATTATCCATATGCTCAAGATTTATCGAGGTAATATAAACATGCTTTTCGCATCCGTATTTACGGATAAGCACGGCAACCTTTTCGTAATCGGGATCGCCGATAGCAACGTCCCACATCTTCATGTGGACATTCATAATAACGCTCTTGCCGAGTTTTCGTAGAACTTCCTCAAAGGTCAGAACGCGCAATCCGCGGTATTCATCCGAAAACTTCGCACCGAAATCGAGCTTCAAAAGCTCTTCATAAGTATATTCATATTCAAGTCCCGTACCGTCTGATATCTTTGCAAGCTTGCGGTCGTGCATCGAAACGAGCACGCCATCCTTTGTTGGGAGCACGTCAAGCTCAATCTCGTCCGCGCCGAGTGCAATAGCCGCACCGAACGCGGGAAGCGAATTGTCGGGCGCAGCAGAGCGAAGCCCCCTGTGAGCACACACGCGTGGGTAAGGATGGGTGGCATCGTCATTTATCATAAGATCGTAATTCATCAGGCATCTCCTTATTTCAACCCGTAATGCGCCTTAACCGACGGTGAACACACCGCCTTTCCGCGGTGCTTGATGCTTTCAATAACCGCAAAAAGCTTTTCCTCGTCACAGTTTTTGTCGATAGACAGAACGCCGTAGCCTGAAAGCGCAAACTTCTCCCCTGCGGCATACAGCTCTTCAATTTCCTTTGCAGTAAAACCGTAGACTCCGATAAACCAGTTGCTTTCTTTGCAGCAAGACTTCGTGTTTTTTTCGATAATTCTATCGATTGTCGAACGGTCCTCTTTAAGCGCAAGGCGAAGCGCGTGATTGATAAAATCACTGCGATTTGAATAATAACCGTTGTCCACAAGCAGATCGATCTCGGAAAGAGTCGACGTATTTATATTTACAGATACCTTTTCATTAAGATTTTCGTTAGCCATTTTTGCACCTCATAATACAAATATGCTCTGATTGGAGCATATATATTATACCATAAGACAATCGGAATGTCAATAGATTCAAAAAATAAAGCCGAAAGCATTGCGCTTGCGGCTTTATTCTATATTGTTTATTTACCAAACACAAGTATCTCTCTGGTATTGATCCCGTTATAATCCACGTTCGCGCCGCGGCGGACGGCGATGCGGATATACTTTCCGCTGACGTTTTCCATCGAAAAAAGCACCTCTTGCTTCGGCGTATTGTTATACCACGGATCTTGAGCCTTGGCATTGTCCGAAAGGCTCGATACGGGCGCGAGCTCGGTATCAAAGCAAGCCGACGGAACGAGAGTCCAATTTACTCCGTCAGCGCTGACGTAAACGTCCTGCGCCTGCGGAAAGCCCTTGAGATTGCCCGAAGAATATCCGATCGCCTCAAAGGTCTTGACCGAGCCGAAATTCAGCGTCAAAAGCGCGGTATAAGGCGACGACGCATCGACCTCGCCGTTTACGTTGTAGGTCTTATCGTCAAAATAAATATTTGCAGTATAAGAAGAACCGAAATGACCGTTGAGCAGATTGATAAGCGACGTCGTCTGCATCGCGCCGCCGTTTTCGGCGGTTACCGAATATTCGGGCAGATCGAGATGCGACATTCCGATTATCGACAAACCGTAGCGAATGTCTGCAAGATCACGCTTCTCTGCCTCGGTAAGTCCGTTCGGAGTCTTTGTTCCCGCCAGCGAAGCGATATCATCTGCATCACCGCGAAGTCCCGAGAAATAGCGGTATCCGTCGGTATTTGCAAGCGGCCAATTCGGCGAAGACGGCATCCAACCGTTGCCCGCCTTCTTTTCGTTGCTGAAAATAACCGAAATGAGCGAGGTCTTCGGCTTTTGGGTCAGAAGCACAGTTTCGGTTTCAACCTTTGGTTTTTCGATGGTTTCAAGATATATTTTCTCGGCGATATATCTGTCAACGAGCTGTTGAATTCCCCTCATATCGCCTTCGGATGCGAAAACATCGGGGAAATTAGTGGGCTTGGCCTCGGTGTAGTTATCCTTAACGTAATTAGCGAAGCTGAATTTCGCATTAACTCTTACGTTGTTGCAGAAATCATAGGTTTGCCCGACCGCGCTCTCGCCCGTGACGGCGCAGTATGCCATAAGCGTGGTGATATACCCCGCAAGCATATTCGGGTGGAAGCCGTCCTTGACGATAAAGGTGTTCTTGCCGTATGTCTGCGAGCCGCCGGGAACGGTATAGATGCCGTGCATAATGCGGTAAACAAGTCCGCCCCAGTCCGCCATTATAACGCCCTTGTCGGCAAGAGTCGGATAATAATTATAGATCGCGGGCAGATCGGTGCCGAAGGAGGAATATCCGTGGCAGCCGAGGTTTGCAAGGCAAACGATCTTGACGTCGGGATTGGCGTCCTTAAAGAACTTGATTATGTTATCAAAGTCATCGGCAATCGTGCTCGCTTGTCTGTCTCCGCCTCCGGGAGAAACGAAAACGTAATCGTAATAGCGATTTTTCAGCTCATCCTCGTGGCGAGTACCCTTGCACGCGCTCGAAGCATGAGCGCAGGGCGCACCAAAGAAGTCGGCAAGCCCGTGACCGCCGAAAGTCCAGTTGGTGACGTTGACCTCCTGACCGTTTTCCTTGCAAAGCTGATAGAAAAATCCCTTGTCATTCTCGCGTTCAGCCTGCGTCATAACCGACGAGGACTGATTGAGCACAGTTCTGCCGTAATAAACGTATGAATTGCCTATAAAAATTACTCTCTTGCCGTCGAGCGATACTTTTTCCTTGATCTCTTCCATTTCGATGGTCTCCTCTATCGTGGTTTCGGGTTCGGTGGTTATAATTTCATTGTCCTTAGCTTCGTCGGGTACTTTTTCTTCGGTACACGCAATTAAGCCTATAAGACTTGATAGACATAAAAATAATGCAATAATTGATTTCAAATGATTCATAATATTACTCCATTATTTTTATACTCCGCCGGAATGCGTGACAAAAGCACCAACAGCAAAGATCCAACACATTATTTGAATCACCGGAGAAATTACAAGCCAAACGATCATTAGAACTTTCATCTTCTTTTCCTTAATCAAACAATGATCAATGCAGTACATGATCAACAAGCAAATAAAGCAGAGAAAGCAAATAGGATTAAAAGTCGAAGCAAAAGTAAAAATCACACCGATTTTAAAACAGACCTCCGAAAAGGCAGAAGGATAATAAATCGTATAAAGCGGCATACAGATCATTACAATAATACAACCGAGATAATAAAGACACTGCAAAATCGCACAGACATTGAAAGTCTTTTTTACGCATTTTACGTTTTTATACTTGTTATCCATCACGTCGCTCCTTCCTCTTTTGAATTAATTATAACATAAATAATATCAGATTTCAATATTTTAATGGCATTTTATTTCACTCCCAAATCAACGATTATTTGAAACAAAACTCAGAAAGCTTTGTTCGCACTCGCGTATCAGCCTTCCCCGGTGTGGGAAGGTGACTCGCTTGCGAGACGAATGAGGCGTTTGAATAAGATACTGTTTTTCGAGCGGAGCGAGAAAATCTTCCGGTTTGATATTTTAATAATTTTATTCTAATTAAAGACAGGGCTGAAACCTGATGCAAGCGCTTCGTACTTGGTTCAGTCAATACAAAATATTTTGTGCTGTCATCTTTTGGAAGATTTTCGCTTCGCGAAAAACAGTATCTTATCTGCGCCTCATCCGTCACTTCGTGACACCTTCCCCCACCGGGGAAGGCTGATAAACAAGTGCGAACATAACCGTTTGTCGATGGTGCAGTTATTCATATATAATAAAGAAGCAGTTTGACCTATAAAGTCAAACTGCTGTTGTTTTATGCAAAAAGCAATATTCCGAAAACCGCCGAAACAACGATAAGCAATATCGGAGAAAATTCCTTTTTGAAAAGCTTTTTATACAAGATCGGTACTGAGATGACAACCGCAAGTATAACTATCGTGCGCCAATCGAATGAAATCGGAGAAGAAACACTTTCAAGTCCGAAAAGAACTGTAAGTCCCATCGTCGCCGCCGTGGCAAGGATGAGTCCGCCGAGTGCGGGGCGCATACCCGTGATAAATGCATTTACTGCGGGATATTTCATCAGGTTCTTTATCAGCGCCGCAACGATCAGTATAATAATAAATGAAGGAAGCACGACTCCGACCGTCGCAAGCAGCGCACCGAGGAATCCGCCCTGCTCGTATCCGATAAAGGTCGCCATATTGACCGCGATCGGCCCGGGGATCACAGTCTCGACTCCCGCAAAATTAAGAAGCTCCTCCTCGGTCATCCAACCGTAGGCAATGACCGAATCACCGATCAGCGAAAGCATCGCGTAACCGCCTCCGAAAGCGAACGTGCCGACCTTTAGGAATGTCAAAAACAACTGCAGATAGATCATTTCTTCTCCCCCTTACGCTTTTTATTAATAAGGAAAGAAGAAAGTCCGACAACTCCTGCGGTAAATATAAATATAATGGAAGAAATACGGAAATCAAAAAGAGTGCAAGCCGTCATTCCGCCGAATGTCACGGCAAAAACGGTCACGTTCCGCGCGGTCTTCTTCATCTTTTTGAGCATTTTGAGTGCCGCAGATGCGATAAGGTAAATCACGCATATCTGCACACCGCGGAACGCCGCCGTCACAATGGATATCTCCATAAATCTCTCGTAAAAAAGAGAAACGACGTACATTATAATAAAAGACGGAGCGCAAACGCCGACGGTCGCAACGGTCGCGCCGAATATTCCCTTGAGCTTGTAACCGATATAGGTAGCGACGTTGATCGCGATCGGTCCGGGCGTGCTTTCGGCGATTGCAACAACGTTCATAAACTCGTCGTGGTCTATCCAGCCGCGCTTCGTTATGAACTCATTTTCAAGAAGCGCGATGATGGCGTATCCGCCGCCAAAGGCAAAAGCGCCGATCTTTACCATCGAAATAAACAACTGCAAAATAATCATTGAAGTCAAGCCTTTCCGATTTGAGCCATAATTGCGGAAATATCCTCCGCGGTCGTTTCGGGTATGCTTCCGAAAGGAAATTCTATCCCAAGGTTCTCATATTTCGGCGCGCAGAGCTTGCGGAATTTGAGAAGCTCAACCTTTTTTACGCAAGGATGGGCATCCGCAACCTCATAAAGCACTTTAACACTTTCCGTGGAATCGTTTATACCCTTAACAATAACCTGACGAAGCCACGTATCTATACTTCTCTTCTGAAGCTCGGAAAGGAAATGATCGACAGAAGCCTTCTTGCATCGGGTGTATTTCTCGTAATCCACATCGTTGCACATTTTATAATCGAGCAGGCAAAGATCGGTCACTTCAAGCAGCTTTTCGATCTTTTCATTCCAAATGCATCCCGATGTATCGAGAGCGGTATGGATTCCTGCGGATTTGCAAAGCGAGAAAAGCTCGCGGACGAAATCGGCTTGTGCTGTCGGCTCGCCGCCCGAGACGGTGATACCGCCGTCTCGGCCGAAATATTCGCGGTAACGCTTGACCTTTTCGAATATTTCCTCCGCACTTACCTCATAACCGCCCGCGAAATCCCACGTATCGGGATTGTGGCAATATCCACAACGAAGCGGGCATCCCTGCATAAACAGCACAAAACGCACGCCGGGACCGTCAACGGTCCCGAGCGTTTGTATTGAATTGATCCTGCCCTTCATCACAGACTTTCGTGGAAGGTGCGGCTGATAACCTCTCTCTGCTGCTCCTTGGAGAGCTTATGGAAGTTAACGGCGTAACCCGAAACACGGATGGTGAGGTTGGGGTAAAGATCGGGATTCTCATAAGCCTCGATAAGCTTCTGCTTATTGAGCACGTTTACGTTGATGTGATGCGCGTGCTTCTTGAAATAGCCGTCGAGGATGTTGACGAGATTGTCAACTCTCGCATCGTCGCTGTTGCCGAGAGCATCGGGAACGATCGAGAAGGTATTCGAAATACCGTCGCGACAGCAATCATAGGGCATCTTGGTCAGCGTATTGAGAGATGCAAGAGCACCGTTCTGCTCGCGGTTGTGCATAGGATTTGCACCGGGAGCAAACGCCTCGCCCTTCTTTCTTCCGTCGGGAGTAGCACCCGTCTTCTTGCCGTAAACGACGTTCGAGGTGATCGTCAGCGCGGAAAGAGTATGTCGTGCATTCTTATAGGTGGGAGTCTTGCGGAGCTCCTCGATAACGTCCTTGAGGATCGCCTTGGCTATCGAGTCGACGCGGTCATCATCATTGCCGTATTTCGGGAAATCTCCGTTAGTTTCAAAATCAACGATATATCCGTTTTCGTTACGTATCGGCTTAACGTTCGCGTACTTGATCGCACTCATAGAGTCCGCGATGACGGAAAGTCCTGCAACGCCGAACGCCATCATACGGTCAACATCGGTATCGTGGAGTGCCATCTGTGTCTTCTCGTATGCATACTTATCGTGCATAAAGTGGATGACGTTCATAGTGTTGACGTAGAGACGGCAGAGCCACTCGAGATAGATGTGGAAACGTGCCTGAACAGCCTCGTAATCGAGCTTATCGGAGCCGTAGGGCTCGATCTGGGGACCGATCTTCATATCTGAGGTATTATCGTAACCGCCGTTGAGCGCGAGAAGCATAAGCTTCGGCAGATTGCATCTTGCGCCGAAGAACTGCATCTGCTTACCGATCTTCATTGCGGAAACACAGCAAGCGATTCCGTAGTCATCGCCGTAGCTTACGCGCATAAGATCGTCGTTCTCATACTGAATAGAGTCGGTATCGATCGAAACCTTCGCGCAGAACTTCTTGAAGCCCTCGGGAAGATGCTCCGACCAAAGAATGGTGAGATTGGGCTCGGGAGCGGGGCCGAGGTTATAAAGGGTATTGAGGATTCGGAAGGAGGACTTGGTAACGAGAGTCTTGCCCGAAACGCCCATACCGCCAACGCTCTCGGTGATCCACATCGGGTCGCCGCCGAAGAGCTCGTTGTATTCGGGTGTGCGGAGGTGACGAGCCATACGAAGCTTCATAACGAAATCGTCGATAAGCTCCTGCGCGCCGATCTCATCGAGAATACCCGCATCAATATCGCGCTGAATGTAAATATCAAAGAAGGTTGCAACGCGTCCCATAGACATAGCCGCGCCGTTCTGCTCCTTGATTGCCGCAAGATATGCGAAATAAGTCCACTGGATAGCCTCGCGCGCGTTCTTTGCGGGCGCGGAGATATCGTAGCCGTAAATAGCCGCCATTTCCTTGGTCTTGCCGAGGAAGGTGATCTGCTGGAAAAGCTCTTCCGCAAGGCGGATGGTGTCGGTATTCATATTGCCGAGACCGAGCTTAGCCTTGTCTGCCTTTTTCTGTTCAATAAGATAATCAATACCGTAAAGCGCAACGCGGCGGTAGTCGCCGATGATGCGTCCGCGTCCGTAAGCATCGGGAAGACCGGTCATAATGCCGATGTGGCGCGCCTTCTTCATTTCATCGGTGTAAACGCGGAAAACGCCGTCGTTGTGAGTGGTACGGAACTGGAATTCGTTTTCGATCTTGTCGGAAAGCTCATATCCGTAAGCCGCGCAAGCGGAGCGAGCCATTCTGATACCGCCGAAGGGATTTACTCCGCGGCGAAGAGGTGCATCGGTCTGCAGACCGACGATGAGTTCATTTTCTTTGTCAAGATAACCTGCGCCGTAGCTTGTAAGCGAAGATACGGTCATAGTGTCGATGTCAAGAAGACCGCCGTTGTCGCTTTCCTGCTTGAAAAGGACGTTGAGCTTGTCCATCAAAGCCGAGGTACGCGCAGTAGGTCCTGCGAGGAAGGATGCGTCGCCCGTGTAGGGTGTGTAGTTGTCCTGGATAAACTGACGGACGTTTACCTCATTCTGCCATTCTTCTCCGTAGAAGCCGTTCCATTGTTCAAATTTCATAGTGAAACCTCCATAAAAGCCCGAAAACGCCCAGACGGTCGGCAAGGCTCTGAAATGTATTTGCATCACACTGTGTTAATTCACTTCTCCGCCAGTGATACATAATAATTATACTATATTATTTATTAAAAGTCAACATTTTTTTATAATAAGGTACCTTACGGCAATATTATAACATTTTATTTCGTTATTTACCGTGACTCGATCACAAAATTCAAAAGAATCAGCCGCCCCGGGCGGAGCGGCTGAAAGAAGGAGATCAAATTTCTTTTGAAGAGATCGAACGAGCAATCATTGCCGTGATCACGCCGGAGATCAATATGATGACGATATCGATAGGAGACAGCACGATCCCAGGAATTGCATCAAAAATGAATCCGTCACCGAAACGGTAAAGATTTCCGCTGAGGAGTACCATCTCGCCGATATACATCACGAGAGTTACAAGCGAAGCACTCACCGACGGCAGACATACGGAAAAAAGCTTTTTCTTATTCAAAGTAAACGAGGCAACGTAAATTCCTACGGTAATGCCGAACAGCAGGAAGAAAATGCACATCAATACTGCCGAAAGCGGCGAAACCGTGATGTCGCCGTTTCTGTAAAAGGCGGTAAAGCATGCCCAGATGCACATTCCAAGGAACGACGCACTTGCGACCGATTGCAAAATCAGCGTCTTTTTACGGCTGTTATCGCCCGTTGCTATCATTTTCGCGAAGCCGTAAAAGCAATTCAGGATAGAAATGATGAGCACGACCGAGATGACGTAGAAATGCAGTTTGAATGCGGGGCTGTACTCGCCCATAAGGACGTCCACCTCCGTCCAGGTGCGTTCCTCAAAGCCCTCGGGCGGGACGTAGCACATATACATTTGCCAGTTTTCAAGATTTGAGAATATGCCCGTGACGGTTCTTGTGACCGTTACCAAGCTCTCAAGCATGAGCTCTGCTGCAAAAAAGACGGCAAGCGAAACGCCCGTACCTGTTGCCAGCGCAAACTTTTCAAGCTTTTTTACCAGTATCGGCATCAGCGCAACGCCTATGATCACGGCAAGCGCGATGGGCGTGTATGGAATGATATATTTCGGATAATCCTCGGCGTAGACCGTGCCGTTTTTTATCATATCCGAAACGACCTTCACGCCCATCCAAATCGGATAAAACGATGCAATCAACACGCCCGCGAGTGAGCAAAGACAGTATATTTTCAATCCTTTATCTTTCATTTTGCGCCTCCTATTCAAAATGAGTCAAAAATATCATCCAGTAAAAATCGGATTGTGAGTATGCATATATACTGCTGCTGACATGATATTTAAGTTTTACTTCATCATAAGTAAGCTCGGTATCGTCTGTCAAAACGTAAATATGATCATTCCCATCCCCTTTCATACCGTCCAGACGGCGTAGAAGGCTGAAACTTCTGCCCTCCGATACTTCGCCATAATTCAACTCAAAAATTGTGTATTTTCCGTCACAGTAATAGAGGTCGTAAATATGTATATTACCGAGAACCGAATGTATCGTGCGCAGAAATGCGTCATCTCCTCTCTGCGACTTTTCGAGAAAATTCTGCCAGTATTCGTAGTCTTCGGTTATTTCGTTCCTGACAGTAATTCTGTCAGTATTTGTGCCGTCGGTAACGGTTACGACAACAA
This sequence comes from Eubacteriales bacterium, assembly GCA_045644325.1. Taxonomy (GTDB): domain Bacteria; phylum Bacillota; class Clostridia; order Oscillospirales; family CAG-272; genus CAG-390. The sequence continues at coordinate 14,874 of JAZRGT010000014.1, forward strand.
GACATCCGTCGTCAATCGCTTGATTAATTGAATAGCCGTCAGGGATATTCCCAAATCCCGAATATTCGACGCCATTGTAAACTATTTCAATACTCAAGTCATTTTCTTCTTTATAATAGTTCTCTGTATTCGAAATTTCTTCTTCATCGAAATATCCCATAAACATGAGATGATAATAAGGAAGTTCGGCATTGGGACTGATAGTGCTCGAAAAATAACGGCTTGATACGTCGCGGTATGTCAGCTTGGTGTCATCCGTCAGCACGTAAAAATGATCTTCGTGCCGATTCTCCCCCGCGCCTGCCATACCGTCAAGACGGCGAAGAAAGCTGTAGCTTTTGCCCTCCGAAATGCCGTATTCATTGAAGTCAAAGATCGTGTATTTTCCGTCAGAATAATAGAGATCGTGATAATATCCCGTTCCGCAGATGAAATGCGCCACGCGCAGAAAGGCATCTTCACCTCTCTGCGACTTTTCAACAAACGACACCCAATGCTCGTACCCCTCGGTCCTTCCGGTCTTTCTCATAGAAACACCGTGAATATTCGTACCGTCGTCAAGCGTTTCGATGACGAGGCATCCGTCGTCTATCGCGCCATCTACCGAATAATTATCGGGAATATCCGAAAAATCGGAATATACGCCGTCTTCACCGTAAGCGATATTTGTTTTTTCAAAGCTTCCGCTTCTGTCAAAGCAGGAAGATAATGCAAAAACCAAAAGCACGATAACAAAAATCACAAATAGCCTTTTCTTCATTACTACTCCTTTCACGCCGCGTTGGTCAGCAGGATATAAGCAATTGCGATCAGCAACGCAACCATTCCCGCCGCCGAGATCGCGGACAGCTTTTTGTATGATAGAATATTTTCGACCCGCAGACGTATTTTCTCACCGCCGAAAGTTGAAGCGAAGACGCTCGTTCGCTCGACCGCGGACAGAAGGGTATGTGCGTATTCCTTTCTCTGCTCCGCGTTGCACCTTCTCAGCACCGCCTCGTCGCAGGCAAGCTCGAGATCGGCAAAGAGCAATTTGAGAAAAAGCCACGCTAAGGGGTTGAACCAATGAACGCAGACCGTCACAAGTGCCAAAAGACGGACAAGATTGTCCCCGCGCCGTGCGTGCGCCCTCTCGTGCATCAGTATATATTTGAGTTCATTCGCCGAATATTCCTTCGGGAGAATTATCCTCGGGCAAATCACACCGTAAAGCGCGGGAGAGGTGACTTTTTCCGAAATATAAACATTCCCCTCAAAATGCCGCGCGTCACGCAATTCTCCGAGCGTCACCAAACAAATGATAAAAAACGCGATCAGCAGAGCAAGCCCGACAACAAGCCATATCCACGCCGATGCTGCAAAGAGATCTGCCAACAGATCAGTCTTGTAAGTGATCGGCTTATAGCTCTCCGCTGCCATGATATGATTCATCACCGTCCAAATATAATCATCCGACTCGTAAACCGTCACGGTTTTGGTCGTAAAACGTGAAATAAAGGTCATAAGTCCGTATTTTCCCGCAATACCGACGGGCAGAAGCATACGGATAAAGGGTATCAGCCAAAGCCATACCGTAACTCTGCGCGGTATCTTTTTTATCATTCGCAAAAGACAGACAGGCAAGCCGCATATCGCCGCGGCGATGCTCATATTGAATATCCAATAAAATATCTCGCCGAGCATAGGCTCACCCCTTGTCGATCATCGAGCGAAGCGCTTCTATCTCCTCCGCAGTCAGCTTCTCTTCCTCGATCAGTGCGGAAAAGAGCGCCTTTCTCGACCCGCCAAAAAGCTTGTCGATCAAGCCCCTCGCCTCGCTCTTGCATACCTCGTCTTTCGACACGAGAGATGTACAAATAAATCCGGGATCGGAACGCCTGATATACCCCTTTGCTTCAATCTTCTTTATGACCGTGTAAGTCGTATTTTTGTTCCAAGAGTATTCCTTCTCTGCAAGAACACTCAATTCCTTCGCGCTAATCGGCTCACCCGCCCATATCAGCTCCATTACTTTTAGTTCGCTGTCAAACAGTTTGTTTTCCATATTGCACCTCCGGACTACTACTATAGTATATACTATCACAATAGTCTGCGTTTGTCAAGAGTTTTTGATAAAAAAACAAAAAAGCTTCCCAAAAAAATCGGAAAGCTTTTTTTGCGTTATGCCGTCTCAAAACCGAATATTTTAGTTTTCTTGCCGTTATCGTTCATTTTATAAACAGCCATCCATGAAAAGGAATCCGAATATTGATCCTCGGTAAAATCAAGTCCTGTGTTTTTCTTGAAGGCTTCGAGCGACTCATCGTTTTCTACCTTGACCGACAAGGAAACCGCTTCACGGTATTTTAATTTGAGATGCGGAACGTAATCGGCTTTTTCTTTATCACATTCGATTGTCATAGCGTCGTAACCGCATTTTCTGCTGTCGAAAAGCAGATATTCTTTTCCGCAATCTGCGCAGGTTATTCTGAATACGGTTATTCCCACGAAAAACGGCGCATCGGGGATATAAACTTCCTCGCCTTTTTCCGTTTTTCCGTCATCCGTCTTCTTGATGATCCAATGGTGCCAAACGCCATCGTCGCCCATCTTGCACGTAAATCCCTCTCGCATCAGCCTTGTCCAAGCGTCATTATGCGGATTTGCAATTTCTTTTTCTTCCTTTGTAAGATAATTCTCATACACGAAGAATTTACCGCACCCGCACGGACACCTCAGCGAAAAATGAGTCCAAGTATTTCGTTCCTTTTCAATTATCGCAATATTCCTTAAATAAAGTGGAACGGGTACACTCATAATATTACCGGATTCCTTTCAAAATCATTTCATTAATTATTGTAACTGCTTTTTCGGTATTCTCCGCAAATTCGGCATCCGTAGCTCTCGATGACGGTGAACGGTCGCTTACGTATTCGGTGAAACCGAACTTTCGGTAAAGCGTAACCGCGTGCCAATTGCGCGTACCGGTCAAAAGGTAGATAAATCCCGAATAGCCAAGCTCGCAATAGAGATCCATCAATCGGCAAAGCATAGCTTTCGCTATTCCCTTGCCCGAGTGACTGTCTTTGACGGCGACCCAATGTATGCGCTGCTTCTTTTCGCCGTAAAAAAGACCGTTCCAAAGCGACGCTGTGCCGACGTATTCCCCCTCGGGCGAAACGACAAACAGCATCCTCCGTTCGGGCTCGAGATCATGCCCCGTAAGAAACTCGCGGTTGAAACACTCAATTCCCTTTTCTATGCAAGAAAACTGACCGACAGCAGTTTCAATCTCCGCCCAATGTTTTTCGTCACCTTTTTGGTAAAAAACGAACTTATATCCCGCGGGCAACTCATAGCGCGGATAGTTCACGGTATCTTCCTTGACCATCGTCAAGGGGTAATAAGGTATGCTTTTATCGATCATTTTTTCTGTACCATTCCCTTATCTTTTTCGCAGTACTTGCGGAATCCAGCAATTTAAAATACTTCTTTTTGTCTTTTCCAATAATAATGCACAAATGATAATAATCCACATGGTTCTTGCGCTTTTTCGATCTTACGGTAAACTTTTCAATATAATCTCTGCAAAAAACACCCGTTCCGGCAAATATCAGCCATTCATCTGACATATATATCAAAGAATTTGTGGACATAGCAGTGGCAGACGGATAAAGAGGTTTAACACCCCTGCCGTCAAATTTGATATCGAGCATCTTCTCCTGCCTGCGCAAAATCATATACGCAAACGGAATACGCAATAACAGCACAAGCCATACAGCTACGCCCGCAAGCAACCAATATAAAGAATAAAGAATATCGTTTTCGACCGCGTCAAAAAAGAACGAAACTACAAAGAAAGGAACTGCCACCAAAAGTGAAGTAAAAAAGCACATCAAAAAGGTATTTTTTGCATAAATCAAGTTGTATTTTTTCATTCTACCAAACTCTGTCCTTGAGAATTTTGTTCCAATGATACCGCACCTCGCGAAGCTGCAGTTTTATGTTACATTCTCTGCAATACGGTCTTTTTTGCGACCAAAGATCGCATTCCACAATTCTCGAGCACCCGTCAATATACTGATAAAGAAATTCCAAAACAAGTTTTCCGCTGTTGATATCTTTAACAAGCTTGTGAACGCTCCATTCTTTTCTGACGGGCTGTTTAAAAATGTTTTCCTCAACAACAAAGATCTGTGCGTCAAATTCGTCTCCGTCGAGAAGAACGAATTCAAGCTTTGAAGCATCGGTTCTGACGAGCACATCAAGCTCGCTTTCGGGGTGATCGGGAGTTATCCAGAATCCGTCGGGGAACTCAAATCCGAGAATTCCGTTTTCAAACCAAGCCCGCTCGGCTTTGCAATCGTGCAGAGATACATACAGATCATTGTTGTCGCAGTGCGAAAATATCTTCCAATCCTCAAGCAACTCTTGAAAATAGTCATAATCATATTCGCCCGCTAACTGTTCAACATTCAAAAAGCTGTACCACATATTCTTTTTATTACATATCGCAGCGAGTTTCTCATTTGTCTCGAAAAGCGGCGGTTCAATCAAATCTATAACCGCTCCGTAATACGAACCGTACCCCGCAATATAACCAAAGGCAGTTATTCCGGTTTCCTCGTCCAAAAGATACGGACTTATAAAGGTAAAACCGAACTCTTCGGATGCGCGGATAAAATGCGACCGCGCCTTTTCAATCATAATCTTATCCATAATTACACCGCCTTTCCTAAATCATTATATCATAAATATTTTTCTTTTTCAATCCCTCCATCTTTTTTCGTTCAAAATATTGACACAAAGAGCAAAATGTGATAAAATCATAAAAAACACTGCGAGGTCACTTCTATGAAAAAATATCTGCTCCCCGAAACCGGCAACTTTTATAAAGCTAATCTTCACTGCCATACAACCGTTTCCGACGGAAATTGGACTCCCGAGGAAGTGAAAAAGAACTATATGGCAATGGGTTATTCCGTCATCGCTTACACCGATCACGACGTCCTCATTCCCCACCCCGAGCTTGCGGACGAGAACTTCCTTCCCCTCAACTCTTATGAAATGGAAGTAAATGCTCCCGGCAAGTGGGACAAGCACTGCAAATGCTGCCATATGTGCTTCATCGCTCTTGAGCCCGACAATATCACCCAAGTCTGCTGGCACAGGAATAAATACACCTGGGGCAACGCAAAGAATATTTATAGCTCGCAGGTCAAATTTGACGAAAACGAGCCCGATTACGAGCGCGTTTATTCCCCCGAGGGAATCAGCGATATGATGAAACGCGGCAGAGATGCGGGCTTCTTCGTAACCTACAACCATCCCGCGTGGTCACTTGAAACCGCACTTGATTTCGCCTTCTATGAGAATATGAACGCAATGGAGATCGTCAACGGAAGCTGTTGGTTCCACGGCTACGACGATTACAACCCCGCGGCATACGATACGATGCTTATGACCGGCAAGCGACTCTACTGCATCGCAACCGACGATAACCACGACGGTCAGCCCTTCGGTCACCCGGGTAACGATTCCTTTAAGGGATGGACTATGATCAAAGCCGACAAGCTTGAATACAAAACCATCACCAAGGCACTCGAGGCGGGCAACTTCTACGCATCGCAGGGTCCCGAGATCAAGGCTCTTTGGTTTGAGGACGGCAAGGTTCACATCGAGTGCAGCAGCGCAAGAAGGATCACCGCCAACTACGGCGTTCGCAGAGCACGCAAGGTCGAGGCAAGAGGTGAGCTGATCACGTCCGCGGCATTCCCCTTTGATCCCGACGATAACTACATCCGCATCACAGTTGAGGACGAAAACGGACTCCACGCCAATACTAACGCATATTTTGCAGATGAAGTTTACAAAACCGAATAATTATTCACAGAGAGACTGTCAATGCTTGACAGTCTCTCTTGCCGTTCAAGACGGAAACGCCTTCTTTTTCTGCAAAAAATGTCATTTTAAAGGCGCAATTCGTTGTTTTTCTTTCATTTTTGAATGTTTCTCAAAAAAAGTTGCATTTTTTGCAAAAAAATCGAAACAAATCGCGCCATAAGTATTGTAATTTTATTAAAAATGTGATACAATTATTAAAACAAATTTTAAAGTGAGGTTTTCATCATGAAAAACACCTTCAAGCGCGCACTTGCTATGATGCTTGTGCTTTGTATGCTCCTCGTTGGTTTTGCCGGCTGTAAGGATAACGGCGGCGAGATCAATCCCGAACAGGCAATCAAGGATGCAGAAAAGATTCTGGCAAGCAAGGAATACAGAGATACCTACAAAACGTATTTCTCTACTTCTTATTCTTCCCTCAACTATTTCTCCACCTCCTACGCTACCGTTCGCGAGATCGTTTCCAACTGTATCGACGGTCTTGTTGAGCCCGACATCTACGGCAATTACGTAGGCTCTATGGCTGAAAGCTGGGAGCACAACGCAGACTATACCGTTTGGACCTTCAAGATTCGTAAGGACCTCAAGTGGATCGACCACACCGGTGCTGAAACCGAGTACGCTCTCACCGCTCAGGACTTTGTTGACGGTATCAAGTACATCGGCGATCCCCTCAACGGCGCATACTCCCTCAGAGTTGTCCGTAACCTTATCAAGGGTCTTTACGATTACTACTGGGGTCTCGACGATATCGACTGCGGTATCGACACCACCACCAAGCGTGAGGATCTTGAGGCTCGCTTCTCCGAGATCGTAGGCGTTAAGGCTCTCGATGAGTACACCGTAGAGTACACCCTCGAATCCGGCGCCCCCTACTTCCTCTCTCTCATCGAAAGCTCCATGCTCCTCCTCCCCATTGAGTACGATTACGCAATGGCTCTCGGCGAGGACTTCGGCGTTGATAACACCAAGATGCTCTACTGCGGCGCTTACTACGTTTCCGAATTCAAGCGTGACAAGCTCATCAAGCTCACCGCTAACGAAAAGTATTGGGATGCTGCAAACGTAAGCCTCAAGACCGTTGAATATCAGATGATTCCCGACGGAACCACCTCTCTCGAGATGTTCCAGCGCGGCGAGCTCGACTACACCTCCGTTGAGTCCGAAGCTTACCAGTCTCTCCAGAACGGCGAGTGGGGCGACAACCTCATTCCCAACGAGTTCAGCTTCTCCACCAACTACCTCTGGCTCGACTTCAAGGGCGCTAACCCCGAGTTCAATACCTTCGTTCAGAACGAAAACTTCCGTAAGGCTCTTCTGCACGCTGTAAACCGTGCCTCCTTCGGCGCACTCCGTGAGCCCGTTGATCCTTCCAGACTCATTCGTAACACCATCAACGCAGAAGGCGCAATCTTCAACTCCCAGGGCGTTGACTACACTCAGCTCGCTCCTCTCGCAGACGTAACAAACGCAGACTACAGTGCAGATCCCGAGGCAGCACGCAAGTTCATGGAGGCCGCTATTGCTGAACTTTGCAACGCAGACGGCACCATCAAGGGCGTTACCGCAGGCGACGTTGATTACCTCCCCGTTATCAAGACTTCGGTTGACGGTAAGCTCCCCGTAACCCTCATCTACGTCGGAACCGACGATGAGAGCGAGATCATTATGGCTCAGCTCTTCGAGGCAATGGTAGAGCAGGCAATCGGCGCAGATTACATCGACGTTGAGCTCGCATTCGACACCAGCGGAGACTTCTACGGCACCGTCGGCGGAAACGTAGAGGGTCCCTTCAACTACGATATTTACTGGGATTCTCTTTCCACCGGTTACGCAGATCCCTCCGGTATCCTCGGCAGAATTACCACCGAAGGTGCTGAGAACGTAGGTGCTTACAACGTTCCCGAATTCGACAAACTCATCGAAAAGGCTCTCGCAGCTGCTACCTTCGACGAAAGACTTCAGTATTTCGCAGAGGCAGAGGCATACCTGCTCAAGGGCGCATACATGATCCCCGTTATCTCCTCTCTCCGCGGCTACCACATGAGCTACGAGATTCCCTTCACCTCCCCCAGATGCCTCTACGGTAACGTACGCTTCAAGGGTCTGAAGGTTGCAACCGAAGCCCTCACTCTTGACGAGTACAAGATTCTCGAGGCTGCTTGGGAAGCAAACAAGAACGCACAGAACTGATATTAAACTGAATTAAATAACGCCGCTCCGTCCCCAAACCAATGCGGGCGGAGCGGCGTTTTCAATCACCAACTTACTGATCGAAAGGATCGGGCCTTATGACTAAATATATTCTCAAAAGACTCTTCCGTTCGCTGATAACGATCGCGATCGTATTCGTTGTGGTATTTATGCTTCTGCGCTTTATGCCCCTCAACGGATATTTTCCCGATGAAATGATCAAGGAAACAGATGAGCAAACCCGAATGACGTATCTGCGAAATCTCGGACTCCTCGATCATCCGATAGTTCAGCTCGGACGTTTCGTAAAAAATCTTTTCAAGGGCGACCTCGGACGAAGCATAACCGTATATCCAAAGGTTCCCATCACCACCCTCCTTGCTGAAAAGATTCCCGTAACCGCATTCCTCGGCTTCTGGTCGATGCTCCTTGGCATAGTTGCGGGACTTGCAATGGGTCTTATGATGGTACGCTTCCGCGACCGCGCGGGAGACACCCTCGGCAACGGATACATAATGATCATCCGTGCCGTGCCCAGCTTGCTTTATCTCTTTTTCATTCAGGTGCAGATATCCAAATGGTTCAATCTGCCCATGGTTTATTACGATGATAAGCCTCTTTCCTGGCTGCTTCCCATCATCAGCCTTGCGCTCTCGAGCATCGCGTGGTACGCGCTGTGGCTGCGCAGATTTATGGTTGACGAGGAAAATCAGGATTACGTTAAATTCGCGACCGTAAAGGGACTTTCCAAGAGCGCGGTGCTTAAAAAGCACATATTCCGCAACGCGATCATCCCGCTTTCCGCATACCTCCCCGCAGACCTTCTCAACATCATCTCGGGCTCGCTCGTTATTGAGACGCTTTACGCGATCCCCGGCACCGGCGGTCTTCTCACCACCGCTATCAAGCAGCAGGATAACAATCTTGTTCAGATACTCGTTCTTATGTATGCAGTAATGTCAATCCTCGGTGTATTCCTCGGCGACATTCTGCTTACCTTTGTAGACCCCAGAATTAAACTTGCAGATTAATAATTATTTCAATTTACCGGAGTCATTATGAACCATTCCGAAAAGAAATTAAATTCATTACATAATTCTCTGATGCGCGATCAGTCGCTATTCGAGGCGGCTGAATTCAGCGCAACGGAAAGCGAAAAGACGGGTGCCTCCAATTATTCATATTGGAGATCGACCCTTCGCACCTTCTTTAAATCAAAGGCAGTCATCGCGCTTTGCGTGCTTGTTTCGATCATACTGCTTATGAGCTTTTTATACCCCTTGATCTCGCCCATCGACCCCACCAAGGTATCGATCAATCCAATGGACTGGAACCACCGTCCGAGCTTCAAGCACCCCTTCGGCACCGATGCACTCGGCAGAGATATCTTTGCCCGCGCGTGGTACGGATGCCGCAATTCCTTCATCCTCGCATTCTGCATCGCACTCTCCGACGTCGGAATCGGTATGATAATGGGTGCGCTCTGGGGCTACAACAAGAAGCTTGACCCCATTATGATCGAGGTCTACAACATTATGACCAACGTCCCCTCGACAGTTTATCTCGTCCTGCTTGCTTATATTATGAACACAAGCTTTATCACGCTGTTCATATCAATGGCATCGCGAGGCTGGATCGTTGAGGCGCGCTTCTTCCGCAACAGAATTCTTTCCATCCGTGATGCCGAATACAATATCGCATCGCAGTGCCTCGGTACACCTATGCGCCGCATCGCCACGAAGAATATAATCCCCCACATCATCAGCCTTATCATTATGGAAGCCGCGCTCTGCATTCCCTACTCGATCGGCTCCGAGGTATTCCTCGGCTTCGTCGGCGTAGGTATGCCCGTTGACGCGATCACCCTCGGTAATATGGTCAACCACGGACGCGCATCCTTTACCCTTCACCCCTACCAGATGCTCCTGCCCGCCGCTGTTCTTTGCATCATCACAGTTGCATTCTACTACCTCGGCAACAAGTTCGCAGACGCATCCGACCCCAGAAACCACGTATAAAGGAGCACTGATATGAAAAAGAAGAAAAATACAGCGCTCCCTGAAGAAATCGTCGAGCTTACCCCCGAAGAAATTGCCGCTATCGAGCGCGAACGTGATATCATAGATCAAAGCGCACCCTATCACAACGGCGAAAGATTACTTTCTGCGCGCGGGGTAAAGGTCAATTTCAACCTCCGCGGCGCAGAGCTGACAGCCATCCGCGGCGCTTCCCTCGACGTTTACGAGGGTGAAACTCTCGCCATCGTCGGCGAGTCGGGCTCGGGTAAATCGGTATTTACCAAGACCTTCCTCGGTATGCTCGACAAAAACGGCAGAATCACGGACGGCGAGCTCTGGTTCCACGGCGAGGATATGGTCAAATATACCACCGAGGAACAGTGGCTCAAGGTGCGCGGTAAAAAGATCGCAATGGTCTTCCAAGACCCTATGACCTCCCTCAACCCCGTCCGCACTATAGGCGAGCAGATCGCCGAGGTCATTATGTGGCATTTCGGCAAAACTCACGATGAGGCGAAGGCTGAAACGATCGAGCTTCTCGCAAAAGTAGGCATCCCCGAGCCCGAAAAGAGATACAAGCAGTATCCCGGTCAGTTCTCGGGCGGTATGCGTCAGCGAGTAGTTATCGCAACCGCAATTGCCTGCAGACCCGAAATCCTTATCTGCGACGAACCCACCACTGCGCTTGACGTTACCGTTCAGGCACAGGTGCTTGACCTTATAAAATCGCTCCAGAAGGAGCTTAAAATGAGCGTCGTGTTCATCACTCACGACCTCGGCGTCGTTGCAAACGTAGCCGATTGGGTCGCGGTAATGTACGCGGGCAAGATCGTAGAGTACGGAAACGTACACGATATCTTCAAATCTCCCGAGCACCCCTATACCAAAGCACTTCTCCGTTCCCTTCCTCAGCTCGGAACCAAGGGTAACGACCTCTATTCGATCCACGGCACACCGCCCAGCCTTTTCAAGAAGATCGTCGGCGATGCCTTTGCACCCAGAAACGCCGATGCAATGAAGATCGACTTCGAGGAAGAACCTCCCGTTTTCCCTGTAACGGATACGCATTGGGCAAGAACTTGGCTCCTTTCCCCTCAGGCGGCGGATTATCGTGCCGCACTTATCAAGCGTGATGCAGAGCTTCACGAAAAGCAGATTCCCGAAGCTCCCTTTGATTACACAAACGCAGAAAAGCTTATCACCGTCCGCGATCTTTCGGTAAAGTTCAAGGTCGCAGGCAGTATCTTCCGCGCAGTTGACGGCGTAAGCTTTGATATTTACAAAGGCGAAACCCTCTCGCTCGTCGGCGAATCGGGCTCGGGTAAGACCACAATCGGACGCGCTATAATGCGTATCTATACAAACAACGTCGACGGTGAAGTCAAGTTCGGCGGCTCCAAGATCACCGGAAAGCTCTCTCGCGCAGATAAAAAGAAGCTTCATATGCAGATGCAGATGATCTTCCAGGACCCCATGGCATCGCTTAACGAGCGCGCCAAGGTCGACTACATCATCTCCGAAGGACTTTACAATTACCACCTCTACGAAAACGAGGAGGACAGAATCGCAAAGGTCGAAAGCATCCTCTCCGAGGTTGGCTTGACCGGTGAATTCACCTCCCGATTCCCGCACGAATTCTCGGGCGGTCAGCGTCAGAGAATCGGTATCGCGCGAAGCCTGATTATGAATCCCGATTTTCTCGTTGCAGACGAGCCGATATCCGCGCTTGATGTATCTATACGAGCACAGGTCATCAACCTGCTCAACAAAATGAAGCGCGAACGCTCGCTGACCTACCTCTTCATCGCGCACGACCTCTCCGCTGTCAGATTCATTTCCGACCGCATTGCCGTAATCCACAAGGGACACCTCGTCGAGCTCGCTCCCGCAGAGGAACTTTTCGCACATCCTCTTCACCCCTACACAAAGGCTCTTCTTTCCGCAGTTCCCCATCCCGATCCCGACACCGAGCGCGACAAGGTGCTCGTAAAATACGATCCCGCTATGCACGACTATTCGGAAGACAAGCCGATATGGACAGAGATCACCCCCGGACACTTCATCTATGCAAACGCAAAAGAGCTGGAAGGATACAGGAATGCGCTCTCCTGATAACAAGCTGACACCACAGGAGGCAAAAACCTACCGTCTGGTGCTCTTTCGCCGAACCTTTTCCTATTTCGGCACGGGACTCGTCATATCCGCCATCGTCGGCGGCTTATACCGCGACAGAATGCACTTTATCTGGGCACTTTGCGCAGTCGGTGCAATACTCGTTGCATTCGGATGGTTTGAATACCTCAAAATGACCGATTCGCTTCCCTTCTTCCACAAATCAAGACCTAAAAAGGTAAAAACGCCTTACTCTTTGCGAAAGGAAAAGGAAACGAAACGCCACAAGCCCGCATTTATGCAAAAAAGCGAGGATTTTGAGGACGATCTCACTCCCGAGACCACCGCAGACATCGAGATTTTCAGCGAAAAACGGCGTTCTTACGCGCTGATAATCTCGCGCGTCGCGGCGGGAATACTTCTTTTGATCGCATCCTTCGTAATTCCCCAATAAAAAGGAGAAATAAAAATGATTCGTATACAGAACGGTCTGCTGCACACGGTTGAATGCGGCAGTTACCAAAACGGTTACGTTGATATTGAAAACGGCAAGATAATAGGCTTCGGCTCGCTTGCCGATGCTCCCGCCTTCACGGGCGAGATATTTGACGCCGAGGGCGGATTCATCTTCCCCGGTATGATCGACGCGCACTCCCACATCGGTATTTCCGAGGAGGGAAAGCGTTGGGAGGGTGAGGACTGCAACGAAACTACCAATCCCGTCACCCCCGATATGCGCGTAATGGACGGCTTTTATCCCTTTGATATCGCTATCCCGAAGGCAAGACGCGCGGGCATCACGACCGTCAACGCCTGCCCCGGCTCAACTAACGTCATAGGCGGTCAGACCGCCGCCGTTAAGCTTTACGGCAGAAATATCGCTGATATGGTCATCAAGACCCCCGCCGCAATGAAGTGCGCAATGGGCGAAAATCCCAAGCGAAATTACGGTGAATCGGGAGGTTCCTCGCCCATGACCCGTATGGCTATCGCCGCTATCTTCCGCAGAACAATGGTTGAAGCAAAACGCTATATGGCAAAGAAGGAAAAGGGCGACGACGTTTTTGATGCAAAATATGAAGCTCTGATCCCTATGCTCAAGCGCGAGATCCCCATGCACGTTCACGCGCACCGCAGTGACGACATTCTCACCGCGATCCGCCTTGCCGAGGAATTCAACCTCCGTTGCGTAACCGTACACACCACGGGCGGCTCGGATATTATCGAAGAGATCGCGCGCGCGGGCATAATGCCCATCGTCGGTCCCTGCATCGGTCCCGCGGGCAAGCCCGAAACAGTTGGAGGAAACCTTGCTATGTGTGCCGAACTCGCTCGCGCAGGTGTTGAGTTTACCCTCACGACCGACCACGACGTTTGCGCGCTCTGGATGCTTCCCTACTTTGCAGGTCTTGCAGTACGTGAAGGACTCGACGAGCAGGCGGCATTCCGCGCAATCACCCTCAACGGTGCAAAGGTCTGCGGAATCGAAGATCGCGTCGGCTCGATCAAGGTCGGAAAGGACGCTGACATCGTCGTTTACAACGGACATCCCTTCCACTATCTCACCAAAACACGCGCTGTCTTTATGGACGGTAAGCAGGTAGACTGATGAATATTTCTTCCGAAATAGAGCGCGTTCTGCCCCAAGTGATCGAAATTCGCAGACACGTACACATGTACCCCGAGCTTTCGGGCGAGGAAAGAGAAACCACCGCGTACCTTTGTGACGTTCTTGACAAAAACGGTATTTCATATACCGTCCTGCCCGATAATTGCGGAGTCGTAGCTTCTGTTGGCACGGGCGATTACGCCGTCGGTGTACGCGCCGAGCTTGACGCTCTGCCCGTCACCGAAGAAACGGGACTTGAATACGCATCGAAAAATGTAGGCGTTATGCACGCTTGCGGGCACGATATCCACTTCGCCGCGGCGCTCGGACTTCTTCTGTTGCTGAAACCGCACGAAAACGAGCTCGACCACGCTATCAAAGTCTTCTTCCAACCCGCGGAGGAAACCGTGGGCGGAGCCGACGATATGATCAAGCACGGATGTATGCAGAATCCCGAAGTACGCGAAGTTTTCGGATTCCATATCGCGCCGACCGATAAAGTGGGAACGGTTGCATATCTCCCGGGTGCAATGAACGCGGCGGTCACCGATTTCGAACTGACCGTTCGCGGCAGATCATGCCACGGCGCGCATCCAGAGCAGGGCATCGACGCGATCGTTGCCGCCGCGGGCATAGTTAGTGCATTGCAATCGGTTCCTTCACGCAGATTTGCCCCCACCACGCCGACTATTGTAACAATAGGAACGATAAACGGCGGCACAGCGGGCAACGTAGTCGCAGGCGAGGTCAAAATGAACGGTACTCTGCGCGCTCTCGATATGGACGTTATGGCAGAACTCAAAAGAATCGTTCGCGAGACCTGCGAAAACACCGCACAAGGCTTCGGAGCGACGGCGGAGATCAATTACACCACCGAGTATCCGGTGCTTTACAACGACTCTTCGCTGACCGAGAGCACTATCCAAAAGATCGGCAAATTGCTCGGCGAAGAAAAAGTGCAGAAGATGGACGCCGCCAGCCTTGGCGCCGACGATTTCGCATTTTTCTGTAAGCACGCACAATGCTGTTATTTCAACATCGGCTGCCGCGGTGAAAACCAAGGCGACGAGCAGGTGCTTCACAGCTCTTGTCTTGCCCCCGACGAGGACTCCCTCCGCATCGCGCTTGAAATACTCTGCGCTATAGTTTAATTTAATAAACAGAAAAGCCACGCTTGAGCGTGGCTTTTTCATATCATTTTTTCTTCCAAAGATCCCAAACGATCGTTCCGTTCTCCTCGCGAACCGGGATAAATACGGGCGTTTCAAGTCTGTCCTGACCGCCTCGGTTTGGCGAGTGTATGCTGAGATACATCTGCCCGTCAGTGTCGTAAAAGAGCATTCCGTGGCCGCCGTCATATTTCATACCCGCCATATTCTTCGAGTAGAGCAAGTCCTTATCCTGAGTCCAAGTACCATCAACTCGTCCGTCGGCGGAGCGTGCGATACCTACACAGTATCCCGCGCTGTCGCTGTTCGACCAGAGCATCAGAAGCTGTCCGTCCTCGGTGCGGTACATCCAACAGCCGTCGGTAACCTGCGCCTTCGACCACGAAGGATCGTCTGCGCGGAAAAGCTCAACGGGCTCGGAAATAAAATGAGTCAGATCGTCCGAGAGTTTTGCCGCCGCCATTCTGCCTATGCCATCGTCGGTACTCGTCCATTCGTGTACGAACACCATCCACGGCTGACCGTCGGGATCAACGTAGAAGGTGCCGTCTATCGAATCCCAATCGCTCGGCGTAATGTGACCATTGGTGATCTCAACGAAAGGTCCCTCGGGACTATCCGATTTCATAATAGTGCATCCGCGGTGACCCGTAACCGACGAGCGGTAGGTCGTAAACATATAGTACGCACCGTTGTATTTATGAACCTCGGGCGCCCAGTAGTTTGTCTCCGCGTTCTTGGGAATCTGCGCGACTACACCAAGTTCTTCCCACTCTCCGCGAAGATCGCCCGAAGTGTTTTTGAAAGCGATCCAGCGCGTGCCGTAAGCGTAATAAACACCGTCCTCGACCAAAATACAAGGGTCGCGGAGCTGCGGCAAGGTCGAAACTATCATCACATCCTGCGCGGAAAAGCTGCCACTCACGTCAAGATCGGCAGGCACTGCAAAGGTTCCGCTTTCTTCATTTACATATTCTTGATTAAATCTATCCATAGCACACATCAGCGCAAATTCTCCTTTATAAGCAAAAATTATTTTAGTCTTCTCACCGTCGGATACGACCTTTATGGCATATTCGTCATCCTTCAGCGTATCAGTTAATTCGGCACATTCCGGGCGGTTATATGCTCCGATCAGTATTTCACAGTTCTTCTCTTTCGCCGCCTGCGCATCGGCAACTCTCTCCAATTCAATATCGGTACGTGCTTTAATTAAATTCGCCAAACGGAAAGCAGCCTTTGGCGATTCATCGTCCTTTAGTCCGTAGACAAGTTGAAACTCGGTGCTCTTGCCCCTCTCGGCAATGATAACCGTTTTCTCTTTTTCGGGAACAACTTCGGTTTCCAAATATTCTTCGGTTGTCTCTTCGGGTGTTTCTGCGCCGCCGCACGAAATCAAAATACCAAAAAACAATAAACACAATGCAGATATAAATAATTTAGTATTTTTCATTATTAACCCCCACCGTTTTTTGTATTTTACCACAGACATTGAGAGTTGTCAAGCCTTTTACGGAATTTCATAAAGAAAAACCGCGCTCACGCGCGGCTTTTCCTTTTATTTGAATTAATAACCCTTATTTGCGTAGAAATCGGCAATTGCCTTTTCGAATACGGGGAAGACGAGCTTCATACCGTCTGCATTGAGATGGCTGATGTCACTTGCCTTCATACAATACTTGGCTCTGAAGTTCGCATCAGTCATCTTGACGCCGGTCAGCTCCTGATCCATTGCGTTGATGCAAGGAACGCCCATATCGGCGCAGACCTCGAGGAGAGCCTTGCCGTAATCGCTGCAGTAGTTACCCGCGCTGTTCTTGCTTCCGCCAACTTCCCAAACGGTGAGGCAGATGATGAGAGCGTTCGGATACTTTTCCTGAATCTTGGTGATAAGGAATCTTGCCGCACCCTTCATGGTCTTGGTGTCGGTGCTTCCGTTTTCACCGATCGGAACGTTCTTATTGTAGTCGTTACGTCCGCCCTCGATGATAACGATATCGGGATTATTGTTCACCATATTGGCGTATCTGACGACCATGGGATTGTTGGTAGTAACGTAATTCGACATAGTCGAGCCGTTCATACCGTAGTTGTTGAATACCATATCGTACTTCTTCGCGAGAAGTGCGGGCCATACAAGCTCCTTATCAAGACCGTTTCCTGCAAGGTAGCTGTCGCCGATAACGGTGAAAGTCTTGCCCTTGAGAATATCGTAGTACGCGCGAGCCTTGTCTTCGTCGAACCACTTTTCAGCAGCTGCTGCAGCATCGATGATATCCTGGAGAGTGCCGGGCTCGTTTGTTTCGGAAGAATAAATCTTGGGTCTGTTGCTAAGACCGTTCGAGCGGAAGCAGAAACGGATACACTCATTGTCTTCGCTGGAAATATAGGTGTATTCTACGCCGTAGCTTCCGGAAGAAATTACGTACTGACCGCCGCCGGGGATATTGTGCTTGGAGGTGTCGATAACCCAATTTGCGCCATCCTTCTTCCAGAAGGAAACGACGTATGCGTTGCCCGAGGTCGAGCCTGCAGCCTTATCGGTGAAGGTCACCTTGGTGCCCTTCTTTGCTATCTCGATAACGTCGGTGTAAGCGTAATTATTTTCATTCGGGTTGATGTCATTTGCAAATCCGTAACCGTTGGTCGAAGAGCCTACGTAGCCGGCATTCCACTTAACGGAAAGCTCGGTTCCTGCGGGAACTTCGGGAGCGGTAGTTACCACATCTGCGTTGGGATCATCCTTTTCAATCACGGGAGCCTTGGTCGACTTTACGGTTACGACGGGGTATGCCGCGGGAGTAAAGGATGTCGACTGACCCGAGCGGAAGCAGAGGCGGATGCACTCGTTATCCTTGGTCGAGGTATAAGTATAGGTTCTTGCGCCGTTCGCATCGGTGTACTCAGCCATAGTACCGTTTGCCTTGTAACTATTAAGGTCGATTACCCAAGTACCGTTTTCCTTCTTCCAGGAGGAGAAAACGTAAGCGGCTGCGGATGCGAAATTGGTGTCGCCGTTGGCATTGGTGTTATCATCGGTAAAGGTGATGGTACTTCCCGCAGGACCGAGATTGATAACGTCACTGTAGGAATAGTATCCGCCAGTGGGGTTGATCTTTTCCTTCCAGCTCGAGTTTGTGTCGGAGCCGACGTAGCCGAGATACCATCCGGCAGCGGCAGCGTAATCCTTAAGCTCGGTCGAAGGTGCCTCGGTCGTAACCTCAGCCTCGGTGGTAACTTCGGGTGCGGTTGTGACCTCAGCCTCGGTGGTAGCCTCAGCTTCAGTTGTATCGGGGGATACGGAGGATTCTACAGAAGGTCCCTCGGTTCCCGAATCGGTTACATCGCCTTCTATCGGTGTGCAGGCAACGATAGAAGCCGTCAGCATTGCAAGCAGAAGTGCAATTGCTGTAAGTCTGATAATTGCGTTCTTTTTCATAGCAATATCCTTTCAAAATATTAGATAATTATATTATATAATTAAACTCAAGAAAAGTCAATAGTTTTCCCAAAAAACAAAGCAGAAAGGCACGCCTCTCTGCTTTGTTTTTTATTTAAATGAAAACACCTTCGTCAGCTGCGGCTGTGCGCCCGTGACGGGGTCGAGCTCCATAATCAGGATATCCTTCATATACTCATTCCACTTTTCAACGACGGGACTTTCCCTCTGAACGCGCGCGGCGTATTCGATTCCCTTTTCGCATTCGTAATAACCGAAAAGCTCGTCACCAACGTTCCAGATCGTATAATTAACGATCCCCGCATCTGCAAGCACCTGCTTCATTTCATCCCAGATCGCATCGTGGCGTTTGATATATTCATCAAGTGCGCCCGAAACGATCCGCGCTTTCCATGCGTATTTCTCCATTTTAATCAACTCTTAATCTTTCGTAATTCTTATACTGACTGTATTTGTTGATAATAGCATCCAACTCCGCAATTGCCTTATCATATTCCGCCTTATCGTCCGCAAGAGTGAGCGCCTGCATATCGTAGAAGGTGCACTGAACGTTTTCCGATCCGAGCAGCAGCGGAGCGTTCTGAGTATTGTTGATCGCGGTATAAACAAGCTTGAGCTCGTTGCCGATAAAGAAGTAGACGTAATCGTTGTGGCAAACTATCTTCCACTCGATAGTCAGCGTCTGACCTGCGGTGTAGGTATAAATATCCTCTGCGGGAACATTGGTATCGTACGGAATGCAAAGCTTAAAATTACCGCGCGACTCATTATCCCAGAGAAGGATTCTGTTATTGCCGCTGTCGAGTATGCCGAACTGAATATGCGCGTTCGTGCCGATATCCGTTATATCGAGCTTGCCCGATAGAATATAGTTCTTGGCAAGATTCTTGCCGTTATAGTTGACGTTCGAGATAGCCGTACCCGCGGCGATAGTCTGTGTCTTTGCGAAGGAAATCGCAGGAATCTCCGCTTCGGGAACTACGGGTGCTACGGGCGCATCCTCGATGACTATATCGGTCTTTGCAAGCGCATCAACAAAAACGCCGTAACACTCGAGCTTCGGATGAACCTGATCCTTGAGCATATCCTTGGTAAGCTGTGAAGGCGTGTCGATGTAGGTTATAAAACCAAGCGCATCGCACCACTTCTGCATACCTTCATTAATCGATGTCACTTTCGCGATCTTATCGTTGTCGTACGCTCTCTGCGAAACGCCGAACCAATAAATATGAGTATTCGGGAACTTTTCGTGCATCATAAGGAACATCCTCTGATATGCCGAAAGTGCACCAAAGATCGTGTCGCCGTCGTCATATACGTTGTTTGTTCCGATATGCATAACGATATTCTTCGGCTCGGTTTCCGCAAGCCAGCCGCCGATCCACTCTTCCCAGTCGTAGGTGGTCGTTGCGCTGATGCCGAGGCAGAGCGCATCCTTGCCGACGTATTCAGCGGAATAGAAGCCCGTCCAGAATGCCGTGTCGAAGAAGGAATCGCCGATAAATAGAGTCGTCTTGCCCGCGTTGCCGTTTTTATCCCACTGAGCCTTGCGGTGTTCGGCGGTAGAAGCGAAATTCGACGCGCTGAATTTCTGACTCTTGGTATCTACCTCTTCAACGCGAACGATAAATTCCGCGCTGAAATGCTCGGATTTAGCCGTGACCTCATATCTGCCCGCCTTGAGCGCGGTAACGGAATTGGTTTCGGGATCGATCGTGATGCCGTTTGCATCATACTCGAAATTCAATTTTTCCGCAAGCTCGGGGTTCGAGAAAACGGGGATCACGATGTTTTCGGGATAACCTACCCACGCAAAAACGTCGTCGATCGCAAGTGTGCCGTAGTCGACCTGTTCGGTGCTCTCAACAGAAGGAGCGGAAGTTTCGGGAAAGGTCTCCGCAGTGTTTTCATTACTCGCATCATCCGTACAAGCTGAAAGCGAGAATCCGAGAAGCGCGCAAGTCAATACCAATAATGATGTCATAAGTTTTTTCATGTCTCTTCACCTTTTATTGGATTTTACTGTTTGCAACTATGACGTCCTGCGCCCAATGTGCCCAGGCGTGATCTATGCCGATATCGGAGTAAGAGGGATAATCCTTGGCGATCCAACCGCCGCCCGCCTTGCGGAAAAGCTCGCACATTTCAAGCGCGCGTCTTTCGATGAGCTCGCGGTCGCCCGTAGGAAGTACCTTCTGGATATCAACGGGAGAATAGAAGACCGCACGGTCCGCAAATTCACTCGCAAGCACCTCGCTCGGATACGCATCGGGCTGATCGAACTGAAAAACGTCGATTCCCGCATCGATAAGATCCTCCATAAGACCGTAATTATAGCCGCAAGAATGAAGGAACATCGCCATTCCCGCCTCGTGCACGGCATCGGCAAGCTTCTTATAAGCAGGCTTATATATCTCGCGGAAGGTGGAGGGCGACATAAACGTGGTCGTCTGCATTCCGAGATCATCGTAAATTATCCATCCGTCAACACCGCATCCGGCAATATTGCGGATGATCTTGATCTCCTGATCGACGAGTGAGTCAATGAAGCTCGAAACTTCGTCGGGGTACTCGATCGTATCCATAAGCGCATTCGACATAAGCCGCGCATCACGGTGACGCGAAAAGATCGCTCTGCCCGTGGTCAGCACGAATTTTTCGTGATTCGCGAGATCCTTCGCCAAAAGCTCGTCGCGGTATGCAGGATCAAATTCGATGGTGGGATAACGATAATCATCCCAATCCTGAATAGCACCCATAATGCACTCGCCCTTGGTCTTTCCGTTGAATCTGCCGTAAATATTGCCGTAAAAGTCGCGGCGCACCTCACCGCTGAAGCCGGTCAAGGCCTTCAGCTCGGGATGATCGCCCCATTGATCATAAGGATCAAGCGGCATATTTACCTGTCGTAAATTTCTGACACCGGTAAAATCGGTCTGATCCAAAAAAGCATAGCCGAAACGCGGCGCATCATCGTGCGCGATCAATCTTTTGATTATTTCTTTTGAAGTCATACTTTTATCCTCTCACTTGAATGAATTGTTTATTGAAAACTCTTACAACAGCTTTTATCGAACCGTCGATCCTACCGTCGCAAAAGCGTTTTATATGCTCGGGAATTTCCTTATAATACGCCTCCGCGATGCCGCCCGCTATGCAAGCTTGCGTATCGGCGTCGCCGCCGAGGGAGATCGCATTTCTGATCGCGCTTTCATAATCGGTCGATTCAAGGAATGCAATGATCGCGGGCGGCACGCTGTATGACGATCGGCAGTTGAAAACGTGACTTTCTTTGATAACAGAAAGAGGAATCGATAAATTATACTTGAATTTCTTTTCCAAGAATTCTTTTATCTTATCCTTCCCCTCCCCGTTTCGCGCCAGATAAACCGCCGCAGCGACAGCTTGTGCGGCTTTTATCGCCTCGCGGTTATTATGCGTTGGCATACAGGAAACCTTTGCCTGCAGGAGAGTTTGCTCCATAGTCGAGTAAGCGTATCCGATCGGGATCACACGCATCGCGGCACCGTTTGCATAACTGCGCCCGTTTTTGGCATACGGATTTTTCGCCCAAGCGATAAACATATTTCCGAATCCCGCGTGCGGATAATAAGCATAATACTGACGGTACAGCGCAGCATATTCCTTAACTCGAGCGCTCACACGAAAGGCTGTAATATCCGAAGGATCATCGATTATCGCCTTGCATACAGCCGCGATCAGTACGCTGTCATCGGTAAAGCTACTGTCTTGATTAAAAACGAAATTATAATCCTTGGTACAATGGACCTCATAATACGAGCCGATCACATCGCCGTATATCGCACCGAACATAACTCCACCGCCTTTCTCGCTTCAAGCAGTTTTATTCTCACAGAGCGAGTCCGTTTTTCTCTATCAATCCTTCGATGTTTTATAACAAGTTAATTATAGCACAAATGTGGCGAGATTGCAATAGTTATTAGAATATAAAAATCCGCCCCGCGGATATACCGCGAGGCGGGAGGCTATATGAATCGGAGCATTTAAGCTATCAAAAGCCCTACTGCAAACAGCACGAGCAGAGCTCCGAGAACTGCGCTGCTGTTGTATCTATATGAATTAAACATTTTGTTTTTACCTTTCTTTTATGTTTCCTTTTTCTTTACGAGTATATTATAGCATTTTATTCCTGCGTTTTCTGTGATTTAGTCACAAATGAGAATTATTCCTGAGATTTTACCGATAAATTCCGAAAACAAAAAGTCCGGCTCGCAAACAAATCTATGTACTTATTACCACCACTGTTTTACTGTGGTTCTTTCGTTGGTTTCCGTGTCTCTGAAATAGTACTCGGAAAAACGTTCAAATGCTTTTTGACCAATATATGCCATTGGTTTTTCATTAGATCCCATCGGCCACTCCGGCATTTGAATCCACCGGGGATACCCTTTACAATCTCTTGGAAAAGCTGTTTTAATTTCTTCCTTTACCAAGCGTTTTCTTTCACCATTCTTCATAGAAGAAGGATATTTTGACAAGATATTCTGACTTATATAATTTTCAGCAGAAATGCCACCGGCAAGGTATCCGGGGAGCACATCCAAAGAGAATACAAATTCATCATGATATTTGGCTGTTCGTTCAGAAACGGAATCAATTTGGTAATAAATATCAGAAACTATATTATGTATTTCATACGCCCCCGCCGCCGTAAACGGAGATAGTTTATTGAGATAGGGGCTGACTTTGGGTGGGGCTTCTTTCCACTTTTCAGAAAGATCACGAAAATCCTGTGCAAAAGCTTTTATAAATCGTTCCACATACGATCTCTGCTCAAACGGTTGATTTTGATTAACATTTTTTATCAAAACTGTTTGACGTTGAATAGGAATATTATGTTTTTCTATGTGATCAATAATAGAATCCAAATAATCCGCAATATTGTTTGATCGCGCGTACATTTCCATAAATTCTGTTATGGGCATGCCGCCACATACAAATGCCTTAACTTTATCTAAAATAGGATTTTGGCAAATATCAGTCGGAAACATACAAAATCTCCTTATTCATGTGTTATATATTCATTATAGCACAAATTTTTAAACATTTCAACCGTTTCGAGGGTTCGAATCTGTCTACAGACCCGAAATGCCCGAAATGCATCTACAAAATTCTGAAAAAATTCAGATTTGAAGGATTTAGTGAAATATTCGCCTGCGGCGAATGTGATGTACTCCCCACCACAAACAGACTTATAATTTCGAAGATGCCCTCGCGTGAATCGCGCGAGGGCATTCGGATTCGTGACCGAGTATTGATGATTCATAACAACGGTCGGATATTCGCCTTTGGCGAAGATTCGCTCGCCCTGCGCCTTGCAAGCGAGCTTGCAGATCTTCGGGCGGCGAATGCGGACCGACGCCGCTTTCGCGGCTCGGTTCGCATCGTCTCCATCCCAGCCAACACAAAAGCCACGCTTTCGCGTGGCTTTTGTGTTGGCTGGGATGGCCGGATTCGGACCGACGAGTGCGGGAGTCAAAGTCCCGTGCCTTACCGCTTGGCGACATCCCATTGCGGTCCCGAAGTGCTTTCGCACCTCGGGAATTAAATTGTTTTAATAAGTGTCAGTTGCTGACCTTGAAATTCAGCTCGACGGACGAGGTGTCCTTGAGGGATGAATTTACAACAGAGATAAAGGTCTTACCGCGGTTTATGGTAAGCTTTTCACCGCCTATACCCGTGATCACGAGCTCAGCGGTATCGTTTGCGCGGCTCCATCTTATCGGAACGTATCTGCCGTCCGAGATATAATATCCGTCGCCGCTTCCCGTGGTACCGACATTAAGTCTACCCTCGGTATCGCCTACGATATTACTTGTCTGCGCAAAGAGTACGATCACGTTACGGAAGCTCAGCTGCTCGCCGTTTTCCGCATCGAGATGAGGAACGTCGCCGTGCTGATAACGGTAATAGTTACCCGTCTGGCTGCTGTATACAAGCTGCACCTGCTGATAGAGCGAATACTTGAGTATTACGTGCGTCGCTGCGCCGCCCGAAAGATACATCTGCTTGCCTTCGTCGATGAAGTTGAAGGCGTTTGCTGTGTTTCCTGAAATAGAATAGGAATTAGTTTCCGCGAGGTCCTTAATTCCCTTGCCCGTTACCATAAGCGAATGCTCGTAGCCATCGCTCTTGTAGCGTTCAACGTCTCTGTAAAAGCCCTGAAGCGCGTAGCGGTCGTTTACACCGTCGATATAGTTAAGACCGAGCTGTGCGATCTTTTCGTAGCCCTGCGGACTTCCTCCCGCGCCGACCATAAGACTGCCGAATGCCTGAGAAAGACTGACCATATAAGGTCTTGTCGAGCGTATGGGACCGTAAACCTCAAGCGTACCCTGACCGTTATCACCGAGATAATCGTTCGTAATGCCGATAAGTCGCGAGATTCCACCCTCGACCATCACCTCGATCAGTATATCCATCTTCGATATACCGCTTTGAGGTGCGGCGATGCTTACGTTATCAAATATCAGCGATATCGGGCGCACGCGCGAAACGTCCTTGGTAAGACGCAGACCCGTTAAGGGATCAACGTAAGTGATGATCTCACCTTGCTCGTTGGTTTCGGGGGCGTCGGTCGTAACCTCGGGGGGAAGCGTTTCCGAATCGGTGGGTGAAGAAGTTCCCTCGGGGAGAGTTTCGGCAGGCGTCGGAGACGCGGTCGTTTCATCATGCCCAGCGGTCTCTGCAGAGGTCTCCTCCGTGCTCGTTACGTCATCGCCGAGGCTGTAAATATAATCGCATCCGAGCGTGCAGAGCACCATAGCCGACATCAAAATCAGGGTCAAGATCCGCAGGATGCGGAGATCCTTTTTGTGCCTTTTCATTTTACGCTCTGTTTGCTCTTTCAAGCCAGATCATACCGATGGAAAGTGCGTTTGAAAGGCCTTCCTTTTCGCCCTGCTTGATGATCTTGCCGGGGTCCTTGGAATCAACGACCTGAATAAAGATCTTGTCGGGCAGATCATATCCGCGCTCTTTCTTATAAGACATTATCTCAAGGATCAGGAAGCACTTCTCGCTCTTGTCACCGTAGCAGATCGTGTGACCTTCGCGGACGAGGGGCTGATCCAAAAAGTTGAGATACTTACCCTCGACGGGGGCAAAATTTTCTGCGTTTGCCATCTGTTACCTCCAAATTGAGTATTTGCCGACAGTGCGGCACATTACATTATATTTTACCATATTTTAAGTCAAAAGTCAATCGTATTTTGAATTTTCTTTAAGTTTGCTCAAAATTTATTATCATTTTTGGCTATCAGGGGACTTTGTTTAAGAAAAAATCCCGTTTCTCTCGGCGAGCTCATCGCCAATGTGTAAAGTGCATCAAGCTTACGCGCAAGCCCAAACTGTCGCAATCCAGCCGCCGTCTGCGGCACCTTCGACGGTTTCGATACGATTTCAATACCTTTCACAGCCGATATAAGCCCGATTCCCGTTCCGTTGGCCGCAAGAAGCTCGACGTATTCTGCGGGGCGCTTCAAATCATCAAGAGTGACGCCGAGCATACCGAAAAGCATTGCACGGCGCAGGCGGGAATCGGTGTATCTCTTCGTCGCCGCCAAGGAAAGCATTTCTTCGAGCGATCTCGCCTCCCGCGCGGATGACGCAAGTCTCCCCGCAACTCCGCCACAGCATTCAGCACATTGCGAAGCATTCTCAACATCCGTGGTTCGCCAAAAATACAGTATCGCGCTCTGCACCGTTTCCAATAAAGCTACCTCACATTCCGCAAAAG
This sequence comes from Eubacteriales bacterium, assembly GCA_045644325.1. Lineage (GTDB taxonomy): Bacteria > Bacillota > Clostridia > Oscillospirales > CAG-272 > CAG-390. The sequence continues at coordinate 41,098 of JAZRGT010000014.1, forward strand.
CCTCGTGTATTGCACGCCTTGAGCATTTCGGGAGTTGAAAATCACTGTAATTTCCAATATCTCCTTCAAGAATTTCACGTCTTATCTCGCTTGCGGACGGATATGCGCCGTTCACCGCATCCTCGTGATAACCCGCGCCCTCTCGCTTGACGGTAACAAAATCCAAACCCGGGGCATATTTTTTTCCCGCTTTCAAATATTCGATGCCGAGAATATCGTTCGATTTGAGCTCGCCGAGTGCGGAAAAATAGTCCGACGCCGTTCCTATCCTTTTATCCTCGGAAGGCTTGTAATCCTCCGCTTTCCTTGCAAGATCACGGAGCATATTTATATCGCCCGACTCCGAGCCGAATGCGACCGTATCAATACCGATACGCGCCAAAATATCCACTCCCGCCGAGGCAAAAAACTCCGCACTTCCGGCAGAATACGGAAAAGGCAGCTCAAAAACCGCATCCGCACCAGCTTCAACCGCGGACCTCGCGCGCAGAGCCTTCGGGATTATCGCAAGCTCTCCGCGCTGAACAGCGTTGCCGCTCATAAGACAAACTATGCGCTCGGCTCCCATCTCGCGCAGACGGCTCATCTGATATTTATGTCCGCCGTGAAGCGGATTATATTCGCATATTATTCCGACGTTTTTCATTTTTCGGGTGATTCTCCCTATAATTTACTTAAATTTGATATTTATACTTGAAATTATTAAAAATATGTAGTATAATATATAGGTTAGTATTATTATATCAATTTCACGGAGGAAAAACAAAATGAAACTGCTTGTTGTAAACGCAGGCTCCAGCTCCCTTAAGTATCAGCTTTTTGATACTACCGATTACTCTGTCAAGGCAAAGGGTATCTGCGAGCGTATCGGTCAGGACCTTGGCGACCTCGACCACAAGAATCTCGTAAAAGAGACCCGTACTCAGAAAAAGCTTCCTATTCCCACCCACACCGACGCTGTTCGTATCGTAATCGAAGCTCTCACCGACAAGGAAATCGGCGTTATCTCCGATATGTCCGAGATCGAGGCTGTCGGCCACAGAATCGTCCACGGCGGTTACTACTTCTCCGAGTCCATGCTCCTCACCGAGGAGGTTCTCGAGAAGCTCAAGCTCTGCTATGACTATGCACCTCTCCACACCGGCGCACACATTCAGGGTATCCAGGGATGTCTCGCTGTTATGGCAAACGTTCCTCAGGTTCTCGTATTTGACACTGCATTCCATCAGACCATGGCTCCCGAGGCTTATATGTACGGTCTTTCCTACGATATGTATGAAAAGCACGGTATCCGTCGCTACGGTGCACACGGTACCTCTCACCGCTACGTTGCAGGCGAGATGATCAAGCTTCTCGGCGGCAAGGCTGAGGGCACCAAGATCGTAACCTGCCACATCGGTAACGGTTCTTCGATCTCCGCTGTCAAGGACGGCAAGGTAATGGACACCTCTATGGGCTTCACTCCCCTTGCAGGCGTTCTTATGGGCACCCGCTGCGGCGACATCGACCCCGCTATCGTTCCCTACATTATGCAGAAGGAAAATATGACCGCTGACGAGGTTGCTTCCTATATGAACAAGAAGTGCGGCTACATCGGTCTTACAAAGGGCTTCTCTTCCGACTCCCGCGACCTCGAGAGCGCAATCGCAAACGGTCCTTCCGACGAGCACTACGAGACCTCGAAGCTCGCAGTTGATATGCTCAAGCATCAGATCAAGAAGTTCATCGGCTCTTACAGCGCGATCATGAACGGACTTGACGCTGTCGTATTCACCGCAGGTCTCGGCGAGAACAACCCCCGCCTCCGCGAGATTGTTTGCGAGAATATGGAATACTTCGGAATCAAGATCAACAAGGAAGTCAACGATAAGACTCTCCGTCAGCCCAATATCGTAAAGATCTCGACCGACGACTCCAAGGTTGCAGTTTACGTTATTCCTACTGATGAGGAGCTCGTTATCTGTCGCGATACCGAGGCGATCGTTAAGGCTCTTTAATCAATATTACATAAATAATACCGACGTCAATTGACGTCGGTATTATTTTATCATAAATTTTCCTGACTTACAAGTCCCCGCGTGCGATTTTTGCGCAAAGTTCAGCGGAATATGCTTCTTTTTCCGAAAAATTCATCGACGAAGCATATATCCTTTCAAGCTTCATATGTGTCGAGCCTGCTTGCGCAAAGAAAGCGGACGCCTCACCGAGCGCACCGTCGGCAAGCGCACGAAGTCCTTCTATCCGATCCTTTTGAATGAGAAATTCGCTTCTGCAAACAAAATCCGAAATATCGATTGTACTCTCTCCCCTATCCGTCAAGGAAGATGCGATAACCGCCACTCCATCCGTCAGAATTCCCGTGAATCTATCTGCAAACACGGGATCGGGAGACATACGACATAAACCGACGGCGCGAACAAGTGCATCAAAATACAGATAAGTACAGCCGTATCCGCGATTGTCGGTAACACTGAGCGTGTGATGAGCGGCTTCTTTGAAGGTGTTGAACCGCCGTAAGCCCTTCATTCCGATTGCACAAAGCGGTGTGCGAAGGGGAGGCAACGGCTTGAGGTTGACCGCGATTTTAGCGCACTCCTCTGCGATCGCAGCGGTATCAACGCATTCAGCGACAAGAACATCCGCCAACCTTGTCAGCGCGCCGTAAGCAGAAAGAGCACGGTACGCGGCAGAGTAGGCTTTTTTCTTTTCTTCAGCGAGAATGCCGATCTCGTGCCGTCTTTCGCACAAAAACCGAGAATTCCAGAATCTTCCGAGGTCTATAATGTTGTCAACGCAACCGGGGGCGATCAGGTCCTCCGAATGAGGCGACGTACCGTCGATCACGGCGAAGCTATCACCGCCTCTTTCTGCAAATATTCCGTCGAGCGAATCGGGATCCGACGAGCAATAGTAATATTCAACGCCGTATTCCGAGCTCTCCGCCGCCGCACCCATCTCGCGCATCAGCCGCGATTTGCCCGTGCCAGGACCACCCTTGATTATGTAGCACCTCTCCGCCCTCTTGCGGAATATCTCCGCAAAGTAGGAAAGGAATCCCCTCTCGGTATTTGACGCGGCAAAATAACTCTTTTCACTCACTTTTCGATTATAACGGTCTTGTCGGGTGTGATTCCCGTCTGCTCATAGACGATGGTGTTGATCTGCGCAATCTGTGCGGGTGTCAGAGCGGTGTCGGCAACGTCAACGACAACGCTGATGCCGTTTTCGGATATAACCGCAACGCACTGCGCAAAGCCCTTCGACATAATAAGCGTTTCAACGTTCGCCTCGGCTTCCATATCCTCCGCCATCTTCGCAATGTCGGCAAGCGCAGTCGCCTTTGCCTCTTCGTTCGAGTTTTCGTCCTCGATCACACTCTGAAGAACTTCCATAGCCTCGTCGCGAGCCTTCTGACGGCTGAGCTGAGACGCTACGAAATAACCGTCCTCTTCCTTCTCCGCGCCAACGTCTGCGGTATCCGCACCGTCTGCACCTGAAGGCAGATCTTCACCCTTATCAGCGGGCACAAGTGCCCAACCCGCCGCGGCGATCACACCGACAAGCAGCACGCTGCAGATAATAATGAGATTCCGCCGTCCGAGTCGCTCAAAAAACTCACGCATCTTCTCGCCAAATTCTTCCTTGTTCATTGTTTTTCCTCCGTAAATCTGATTTGGTTTGTGTTATAACTTATTCCAAAGCTTGGACAAATATTCCTATCCCGCCTCGGTAATATAAATTTTATTCGCGCCAACACCGAACGCGGCGCAAAGAAGCTCGGTCAGCTCGGCGCGAATCCGATCGTTTCCTCCACCGCGACAAGTGACGCCGATCCCCGCAACCCTCGGAGCAGACACCGACACAGCGCAAAGCTGTGCACCCGAGCCGGCCCCGAGCTTAACGTGCTCAAAGCTTTGCGTATTGCCCGAAACAGTCTTATCGGTCGCATAGACCTGTTCAAAGCCTCCGTCGAGAGTAAGCGTAACTGTCACGTCCGACACGCCCTTGACGCTCTCGCAAAGCTTCACCGCCTGCGCCTCAAGATAGGCGCAATACGCTTCAATTTCATCCGTATCCGACAAGGACACCGCCTCTCTCCCCGTACCTCCGAAGCTTCCCCATAAAAGAAGAAGCAGACCTGCCGCCGCGCCGAGGATCGCATAGATCGCCGCGCGGTTCTTTTTTTCTATCACGGTTTACCTCCAACTATCTCACATTCTGCATCGGTATATTGTGTTAAAAAGGACTTGATCTCACGCGGATCGGTGGCGAGTGCCGCCCCCGAAAGCCAGACCGTCAAGCGATCTAGCGACACTCCCGAATCATTCACGGAAACCGATGCCGTGATCGCCACCCTTTCATGAACGAGCCCGAACTCATCGCAGATCAGCTCTTCAAGCCTTGCCTCGATCATTTCTCTGCTTTCCTCCGCAATCAGCGCCGAAACAGCCTCCTCCGCGGACATATCAGCTTCGGGGATCACAAATTCGATTACGTTTTCCTTCATCATCTCACCTGCGTCACGAAGTATTCCTCCCATAGGAGCGACTACAGCGATCAGAAGGCACAGCGAAAGACAAAAATCAAGCGCTCGGCGCACTCCCGAATTATCATCGGGATAAAGCATTCCTATAAGCGTGATCACCGCCGATGCACAGACCACGCCGATAAAGTATTCACCTACCCCATATTGCCTCCGATCGCGACGCTACCTACAGCAAAAAGAGTCAATGAAAAAATGCAAAGGAGTGACGCCATCGCCGCCGCGGCTATAATGAAGCCGTAAAGCGATGCGATCTCACGATAAAGCCCCGACTCGGCTTTGCATCCGATGAGCTCACCCACCGCCGCCGCGCAATTGAAAACGAACCTCGTAAGAAAAAGCTCGGCAAGTGTCGGCAAAAGCACGAGCGCAACTGCGATAATTCCCGCAACACCAACGGTTCCCCTGAGAAGCTTAACCGACGCCGCGAGTGTCCTCAATGTCTCTCCGACCGTTCCACCCACCACGGGAATCATATTTCCCGCAACGAATTTTACCGTCCGCACACCCGCGTTGTCGCCCACCGAGGCAAGCACACTCTGCGCCGACAGCGAAGCCGTCAGAAGCGTTGAGCAAAGTCCGTAAACAAAGGTAAGTGTCCGTTTTATCGAAGCTGTTATTCCTGAAAACCTCAGCGGAGAGCTGAGCAAAGAATCTGCAAGAGTTAAAGCCATACATACGCTGACCGAAGGAATGACGAGCGCCGTCGTTCCGAGCTCGATAAGATTTATCTGCAAAAGGAGTGATGCACTTGATACCGCCGCCCCCATCGTGTTTCCTCCCGAAACGTAGAGCACTCCCATTATGGGTATCAGCGAATTCATTAAAACTGCCAATCTTCCAAAAAAATCACTCACAGCCATTATGCGCGGCAATTGAATGCCGACCGCCGCCGTTACCGTTGAAACGCCGATCGCAAACGAGATTCCCTTTTTCAAGCCGCCAACGCTTCCCTCGGCAACCGTATGTAAAAGTCCCGATAAGATCAAAAGCCCCACCAACACTCCGAAGGTACCAAGCGCACTCTCCATCCCTCCGCATAACAAACGCCACGCCGTGCCAAGCAAAAATCCCGGCGAGCTTGCTTCGTTCACGGCACCCGACAGACCGGAGAAATCCCCCGAAAAAAATCCCTCGGGTAAAAGCTCCGCGACGTCATCGGGAATCGCTTCGGCAAAGTCTTCAAAGCCCTCGGGCAATGACACTTCCTCTGCGGAAACTGCAAGAGGAAACGATAAAATGATCATCAATGAAACGATAAAAAACAGCCTTTTCATATCCCCGCACCCGCAAAAAGCTCCTTTACGCTTTCGATCACCGATGTGATCAGCGGCAAGGTCAGAATGACGATCTCAAATTTTGCCGCCATTTCGAGCGAAGTTGCCACAGACGGTGTCCCCATCTCGCGGCACAGATCGGCGGCAAGCTTCGTCATCATCGCGATTGCAAGCGCGCGCAAAAGCGTATTTGCGGCATCTCCAACGAGATGCGACGAGCCGATCAACCCGGTCAGATATTCCGCAATCGGTCTTGCCATAGCGCAAGCCGAAATGAGTAAAAGAATGCTACCCGATAGTGTCAGCGGAAGTTCAAACTCTTTCTTCACATAGCGTAAAAGAAATGCCGAGACAGCACAGATCATAGCCACGCCGCAGAGCTTGTACGTATCAAATCCCATCAGATTCCGAAAAGCGTGCGCAGAGTAGTGAGCAGATTGCCTAGCTCGCTTATCAGCATCAAAAGCACGGCGAGTATTCCCGAAATCGTCAGCCACGTCACCTGCTCGTCCCTGCCCGTTTTTGAAAGTATCTGTCCCGAAACCGCAACGAGTATTCCGACTCCCAGCACCTTAAGCACCAAGGTTATATCCAAACAAACGCCCCCTAAATCAAAATTATCACTATGCCCGCCGCAAGACATAGCGCGAGCACGCATCTTCCCTTTCGCTCGCGCGGCAGTTCCTTTTGGAGCTTTTCGTAAACCGAATTAAGCTCGCGCAGACATATATCGCACCCCGCAAGCTCCCCCTCGCGATACGATAAACCGAGCGAGGAAAGAAAGGAATCCATTATCTCACCACCGTCCGCATAAAAATCTCCCGATCTCAAAAGTCGGCGCAGAGCCTCGATATCGATACATTCCGACTCCTCGCACCCGATGCAGATGCCGAGAAGCACGCTCTCGTCGCAGTCTCGCAAAATCTCCGAGATCGGCGTAAGATAGCGGTCGATCCTATCGCGAACAAAACGCACGAATGCGATCTGTGCCTCAAGTCGCCGAAGGCGCTCGACGTCCCTTTTCTTTTGCGATACACTCCAAAACACAGCTGAAGATAAAATGGCGACCGAACCGATGGCTTTAAGTATAAACAATCCCCGTGTCCTCCCTCCTGCAGATATCATAATCAAAGCCGAAATCACCCTTGCGTGAAAGCCCGACGTACGCGCCAAAGCAACCGCTTTTGTGCAACGTCGCGATCCCGGGCTTTGCAAGAAGCTCATAAAGGCTACCCGCGTGCGCCGTTGCAATAAGCGGAACACCGCAGTTATGCGCCTCACAGATCGCATCAGCCTCCGCTCGGTTGCCAATCTCATCGCAGATTATCAGCTGTGTACCAAGCGTCCTTGCCGATATCGAGATGCCTATATGCTTCGGATATCCTGTCAGAATATCCAAGCAAAGTGCTGAACTTTTGAGTGAATACGAAAGTTCACCGCGCGTATCGACAAGGCTCACCCTCCGCGCATCCTGTCCCGAAGCAAGCTCTGCAGTCAGCGCGCGCAAAAGCGTGGTTTTACCAACACCGGGCGGTGAATAGATCAGAATGCCCGAGGTGTCGTGCATCTCGCGTAGCAGATCGACGAGCTCACGGCCCGCTTTCGGTGCGGGATGAGGAATTCGGATTATAATCGAATCCATGTCATAAATTCCGCAAATCTTTCCGCCGGACATAGCCGCCCTTCCGCACACTCCCACACGAATTCCTCCGCGCAGGCTTATGTATCCCTCCGCGATCGTGTCGCGAAAGGCATAGACCGAGCCCTCGCAAAGCCGCATTACCGTGCGGTCGATTTCACTGCCCGTCATTACAGCGGGTGTTGGTATATTTCTACCCGCAGACGTGAGCGTCACTCGCCGCCCTCGGTGAATTCTGATCTCCTCTACTCGCGGCAAGCCGCTTGCGACCTCCTCGATCTCGCTCCTTATCCGCTCGGGTAACGCCAACCTAACTATGCTCGGAATATCAGTCATTTTCTCTCTCCTTGCTTGTCTGCTGATAAAATTTATTCAAAAAATCAAAAAAATATTCCCTCGGCGCCAAACCTTTTCGCATTTTATGACACTTATATAGTGAACGGTGAAAATATCAACCTCAGCGTTATAAGAGCTCAACTACGCGGTTATTGACTTTCACCAATTATACGGTATAATATAATCAGATCGATCGATTATCCCCCGGAACACATATTTTATCCCACATTCAAAAATACAAATGTGCTTTATGCTATAATATAGCAAAAGACAAAGGAGTAAAGACAATGGCAAAAAACAATCAAAATACAGCAACCGGATATTTCACTCAACCCAATCGCGATAAGCTTGAGAGTGTCCTTTTCGCGGGCGGCGTCGTTGGGATGATAGGATTCCTCGTCGGATGGCTGACCTATTATTGGTGGGCGTCAATGATAGGCTGCTATATCGGCGGAAGTTGTATAATCGCATACATTTTTCTCACAAGCAAGAAGGTAAAGGACGACGGATACGACGCCCACGTCCGCGAGTTCATTGAAAAGAACTCCCTCGAGCCGAAATCAAGCTATAAGCTGAAGCTTTTCGATTGTCGCCGCGGATACGTTAAGCTCGGAAAGGATCGCAAACTCCGTTCAAGCATCTACTGTATATCCGAGTTTGATTTCGGCCGCGAGACCTTCACCCTCAAAATCAAGGAGATCGACTTCTGCGCAACTCCCGATGGCGCACCGAAGGTAACCGAGAGAAACTATACCATGCCTCTCGGAACGATGACCGCAATCGAGGATAAAGAGATCGAAGCCCCCGAGGGCAAAAAGACGGTTCAGATACTCGTCCTCACCCCCGAAGACGGCGCGACGGTTAAAATCCCCGCGGATTCAAACTCCTGCGATACCGACGAGATCATTGAGAAGATCAAGCGCAAAAGATGAGAAAAAACGCACCGTTTGGGTGCGTTTTTTCGTCTTTTTTGCGCCTTTTTATTGACTTTTTTCTGTATTCGTGATATAATAATTTATCTATGTATTTATTTATATGTAATTTAATTTTCGAAAGGATATAAAGTCATGCAATGGACATCACTCAACGACATTCGTGAGAAGTATCTCGCTTTCTTTGAATCGAAAGGTCATCTCCGTCTGCCGTCCTATCCCCTTATTCCCCACAACGACAAATCCCTTCTTCTCATCAACTCGGGTATGGCACCTATGAAGAAGTTCTTCACCGGCGAGGAAATTCCTCCCCGCAACCGCGTCACCACCTGTCAGAAGTGCATCCGTACCCCCGACCTTGAGCGCGTAGGTCACACCGCTCGTCACGGTACGTTCTTCGAAATGCTCGGTAACTTCTCCTTCGGAGATTACTTCAAGGAGCAGGCTATCGCTTGGGCTTGGGAGTTCCTCACCGTAACTCTCGAGATCCCCGCAGAGCTTCTCTGGCCCTCTATCTATGAGCAGGATGAGGAAGCTTTCCACATTTGGCACGATCAGATCGGCGTTCCCGCAGAGCGAATCGTCCGCCTCGGCAAGGCTGATAACTTCTGGGAGCACGGCTCGGGTCCTTGCGGTCCTTGCTCCGAAATTTACTTCGACCGCGGCGAAAAGTACGGCTGCGGCTCTCCCGACTGTAAGCCCGGTTGCGACTGCGACCGCTTCATGGAGATCTGGAACAACGTATTCTCCCAGTTCAACAACGACGGTCAGGGCAACTACACCGAGCTCGCACAGAAGAACATCGATACCGGTATGGGTCTCGAGCGTCTCGCTTGCGTAATGCAGGGCGTTGACAATATGTTCGAGGTCGACACCATTCAGAAGGTCATCGGCAAGGTTTGCGAGATCTCCGGCAAGAAATACGGCGATGATAAGAAGAACGATATCTCCATCCGTGTTATCACCGACCACGTTCGCAGCGCAATGTTTATGATCTCCGACACCGTTATTCCCTCCAACGAGGGACGCGGCTACGTTCTCCGTCGAATCATCCGCCGCGCTTGCCGTCACGGTAAGCTCCTCGGAATCGATCATCCCTTCCTCGTTGACGTTGTAGCTGTCGCTATCGGCGAAAGCTGCGGCGCATATCCCGAGCTTGCGGCAAAAGCTGACTACATCAAGAGAGTACTCTCGATCGAAGAAGAGCGCTTCGATGCTACCATCGACGCAGGTCTTTCTATCCTCTCCAACCTCGTTCGCAACGCTCTCGCCGAGAACTCCGGCGTGATCTCGGGCGAAGAGGTATTCAAGCTTTATGATACCTTCGGCTTCCCCATCGACCTCACCCGTGAGATCGCCGAGGAAAGCCACCTCGCAATTGACGAGGAGACCTTCCAGATGCTGATGACTCAGCAGAAGAAACGCGCTCGTGAGGCTCGCGCTAACATCGGCGGTTGGGATTCCTCCTCCAAGTCGCTTCTTGAAAACATCCCCGCTACCGAATTCGCAGGCTACACCGCGGCTACCGCAGACGCAAAGATCCTCGCAATTATGGCTGACGGCGAACTCGTTGATTCTGTCAGCGAGGGCGACTGCACCATCATACTCGACCGCACTCCCTTCTACGGCGAGGGCGGTGGACAGATCGGTGACAAGGGTACCATCTACGCTGACGGCAAGCTTCTCAGCGTAACCGATACAAAGAAAACCGACGGCATCTACCTCCACCTCTGCACCGTTGCAAACGGCGTATTCAGCGTTGGCGACACCGTAACCGCAGAGATCGAGGCTATGCGCCGCGCATCTATCAAGCGCAACCACTCTGCTGCTCACCTTCTCCAGGCGGCTCTTCGTACCGTTCTCGGTGAGCACGTTGAGCAGGCTGGTTCCTACGTCAGCAACAAGGTTTGCCGTTTCGATTTCACCCACTTCCAGGCTCTGACCGCTGAGGAGATCGAAAAAGTTGAAGGTCTTGTAAACGCTCACATTCTCCTCGCTTCTCCCATCGTAACCAAGGAAACCGACATCGAGACCGCAAAGAGTGAGGGTGCAATGGCACTCTTCGGCGAAAAGTACGGCAAAACCGTTCGTATGGTCAAGATGGGCAACTTCTCTACCGAGCTTTGCGGCGGTACTCACTGCTCCAATACCGGTGAGATCGGTCTGTTCAAGATCACTTCCGAGACCTCCGTTGCGGCAGGCGTTCGCCGTATTGAGGCTGTAACCGGACTCGGCGTTCTTGAGCTGATCAAGCAGAAGGACAACCTCATCACCGAAACTGCACGCGAACTCAAGGCTCCCAATCCCGCTGACGTTGCAAAGAAGGCTTCTGCTACCGTAGCAGAGCTTACTTCCGCTAAGCGCGAGATCGAGTCCCTCAACTCCAAGCTCGCGGCTACCAAGCTCGATTCTCTCCTCTCAGGCGCAAAGGCAGTAGGCAGCGTAAATCTCTGCACCGCTCGTTTCGACGGTATGGCGATCGAGGTTGCGCGTTCTCTCGCTGACGAGATCAAGGCAAGCCGCAGCGACGTCGTTGCAGTTCTCGCTGTCAACACCGACGGCAAGCTCAACTTCATCACCGTTTGCGGTGCTGATGCAGTTAAGGCAGGCGCACACGCAGGTAAGATCGTTTCCGCAGTTGCCGCAGTAACCGGCGGTAAGGGCGGCGGACGTCCCGACAACGCTATGGCGGGCGGACGCGACGCAGCTCTCATCGCTGACGCTCTCGCAGCAGCAGAGACCACTCTCGCTTCGATGCTTAAATAAACTACTAAAACACCAAAAGTTTTGATCAAACTTTTTCAAAAGTTTGCGGATC
>JAZRGT010000015.1:0-36887 GCA_045644325.1 Eubacteriales bacterium
TTCTTAAGGCGGAGCCTTAAGTCGCCCTCCGCAGAGGGCAAAACTTCCCCCTGTGCTTCGGAATGACGGCGCCCCGCCGGCATTCCGAACAAACAAGGCATCACCCACGCGGTGATGCCTTGTTTGTTGACACAAATTCTACTGTTGGTAGTGAGATTTTTTGTCTCGACAACCATTGGTTGACCGCCCGTCGTATAAAGTTGTTTACTTTTGAACTTCTTTGTGCTATAATGTAGTCACAACCGAAGAGCTCGCGGTGAAATCTGAAAGGAAAAAGATCATGAAAGAGATCAATATTGCCAAGAACATCACAGAACTCAGAAAACAGAAGGGCATAACGCAGGAGCAGTTAGCTATTGCGCTTAACATCTCTCCGCAAGCGGTTTCAAAGTGGGAAACCAACACCTCTCAACCGGACACATTGACACTTCCGCTTATAGCGAATTATTTCGGTGTGAGCATAGATTATCTGTATTACGGTGACGATTATGCATATACCGATATTTATAACAAAGTTTTTGATAAGGTCGCCGAGTATCCACAGCAAAGCAAAGAATCATACGAGGACGCTTTCAAAATCTTTGGATATGCACATCACGGCATAAGCAAATGGAATAACAAAAGCCATAAAACCTTTATTCACGACGAGCCGCTTCATTTATCCAATGAAAACGGTTTGTCACTTGTATCCGGCAAGGGCTACGGTGCTATCCTGACAAAGAATTTCTTTGAAAGCATTGATCGTGATACCGTTGACTTTGCAGTCAAACTCCTTCCCGCATTAACGGATAAAAATAATCTCCTCGTCTGTCTCGCAATCATATCAATGAGCGATATCAGTTTCGGCGAAATGCAGGAAAAACTCCGTTTTGATGAAAAAACATTGCGTGACGCTCTTGACGCACTAATTGAAACGGGCATTGTCATTGAAAAGGTATCAAAACACAAATCGCTTGGACTCACATACGAGATTCATCGTATGTATCATTCCTGCCTCTGCATACTCATAGCTACCGTAGAAATGCAACAATATTCTCTGAAAGGGATTTCATGCAATATGGCATTTGGAGATTATCCGATAAAAATATAATTGCCGTTATCGGCAAGATACCTCTGCTTTTCGACCACTAAGCCACAGATATTTTGCCGATATCGGCAAAATATCTGTGATTTTATTTATATTTCTATTGATATTTTGCCGATAATATGATATAATATATTATATAGAAAAAATCACTGAGGTGCTAAATATGAAATACATCACCGCAAGCGAAGCGGCAACAAAATGGGAATTATCTGAACGCAGTGTGCGTAATTATTGTGCAGAAGGTCGCGTTGCAGGCGCAATTCTTCTCGGCAAGACTTGGATGATCCCAGAAGATGCACAAAAGCCGATGCGAAAACCTCGAAAAGATGCAGCATCAGATTCTCTTATCGATATTTTAAAGCGTGAAAAGGAGTCCGCTGTTTCGGGTGGGATATATCATAAAATACAGATCGAGCTGACGTATAACTCGAATCATATGGAGGGCAGTCGCCTTACTCACGCCCAGACACGCTATATTTTTGAAACCAATACAATAGGGATATCGGATGCCGGTGTAAAGGTCGATGACGTGGTTGAAACGGCAAATCACTTTCGTTGTATTGATCTTATCATTGACAACGCATCCAATCTGCTTACGGAAAGCTTTATAAAAGAGCTTCACCGCATTCTCAAAAACGGAACGTCCGACAGCAGAAAATCTTGGTTTGCCGTGGGCGAATACAAGAAACTTCCTAACGAAGTTGGCGGCAGAGAAACCACTATGCCAGATGATGTAGCGTACGAAATGAAGACTATGATTTCAAGCTACAACGCTAAAAAGGAAAAATCTTTTGAGGAAATACTTGATTTTCATCACCGTTTTGAATGCATCCATCCTTTTCAAGACGGAAATGGGCGTGTCGGTAGGCTTATTCTTTTCAAGGAATGTCTGCGAAACAACATAGTTCCTTTCATTATTGATGAAGAGCTGAAGATGTTTTACTACCGCGGACTTTCAGAATGGACTCGTGAGCGCGGATACTTGCTGGATACTTGCCTTGCCGCGCAGGATAAATTCAAGAAGTATCTTGATTATTTTAAGATTGAATATTAATCATAGATTGAATAAAACAAGCCTCACCGTTCCCGGTGAGGCTTGTTTTATTCCGAACAGCCGGCGGGGCGCCGTCTGCTCGAAGCACAGGGGAGATTTCGCCCTCTGCGGAGGGCGACTTAAGGAACTTTTTGAAAAAAGTTCCTTAAGAATCTTCAAAAACTTTTCCGCTTTAAAGTAATTCGCTGAACTTGACGATATATCCGTCAAATTCGCTGCTCATTTCTTTTGTGTATTCAGCCGAAGAATCATCGTAAACGCCGTAGACCTTCATTCCCGCTGTCTTTGCGGTACGGCAGGCGCCGAGGTTATCATCGAGGAAAGTGACGTCCTCGACTCGCTCGCCGAGTCTTTTTGCCGCTTCAACGTAGATCTGCGGGTCGGCTTTGGTCATATCGAAATCATTGCAGGACCAGACGTTATCGAAAAGATCGTAAAGTCCGAGTCTTTTAAGGCAGGGATCAAGCGTCAGGTGCGGGCTTGCGGTCAGCACGTTCAGCTTATCGCCGCGCGCACGAAGCGCGAGGAGCGTTTCGCGGACGGTATCCTTTGCGGGGATGTTATTCGCGTACTGCTCGTACATATAATCGCCCATACGCTTGGTAATCTCCTCAAAGGTGAGGGGCATACCGAGCTCGAGATAATACTTTGCCGTGCCGATATAGCCGAGGGGCGTGATGATCTTAATTACGTCATCTGGATAGGGCGTGCCGGTTTCCTCGAGGATGCGGAGCATCTGCGAGGCGTAGGTCGGCATCGAATCGACGAGAGTGCCGTCAAAATCGAAAAGATAAGTCATTATACTTCCTCAAAATCAACAGTCTTGCCGAGCTTATCCGACTCGAAAGCAGCCTCGATGACGCGGAGAACGCGGCGCATCTGGTTGTGCTTTACGATCTGCTCTGCCTCGCCGCGGATAGCAGCGGTGAAATTGCGGTAATAATCGTGAACGTCGGAGTCCATACGCTCGATGTAGGATTCCTCAAGGCTGTCCTCGGAGCGGGGAGCCATTGTCTTGGTCATACCTGCGGCGGTAACGACGGGCTTAACCTCGCCCTCCTCAACGGTCTTGCAGGAAATAACCTTGGTGCGGTCGCGCCAATCGTTGATGATAGCCGCGCCCGAAGTACCTGTCATATAGAATCTGGGAAGCGAAATGAAGTGGTGAGTTCCGACCTCGATGTGACCGACGGTGTCGTCCTCAAAGATGATGTCGAGCTTGAAGCCGTCGTCAACTTCCTTGTTGGTGATATGCTCGCAGAGGCAACGAACCTGCTTGATCTTCTTGTCCTCGAAGATGTGAAGCATCTGGTCGATGAGGTGAACGCCCCAGTCGTAGATCATTCCGCCGCCGTGTTCGGGCTTGCCTCTCCAGTCGCCGGGAACGCCGCGAGAGCCGTGGATTCTCGATTCGCAGGAGAATACCTTGCCGAGCTTGCCCGAAAGATATGTCTCGCGCATCATACGGAAGTCGATGTCCCAACGGCGGTTCTGGTGAACGGTGAAGAGTCTGCCGCACTCGTTAGCAACGGCGATGACCTCCTCAAGCTCCTTCGAGTTGAGAACAACGGGCTTCTCTGTGATAACGTGCTTGCCCGCGCGGAGAGCCTTGATCGCGATCTCTGCGTGAACCTCGTTGGGAGTCGCAATGGTAACGAACTTGATCTCGTCATCCGCAAGAAGCTCCTCGAGGGACTCATACGCGCGGATGCCGTTGGTCTGCGCAAGCTCGACCTTTACGGGATTGATGTCGTAGATACCGCAGAGGTAAGCAACATCGCTTTCAAGCATATATCTGGTGTGCCAGCCGCCCATTCCGCCGTAGCCGATGACGGCGCAGCCTGTTTTCTGTACGTTTTTAACTTCGCTCATAGTTTTGCCTCACATACTAAAAAATTGATTGCAGAGTAATCTGCTCATACATATAACATTATACAACAAATTTATCAATTTTGCAAGTCATTGGCAAATAAATGTGGTAAAAAATTTGATTTAACACAAAAAAGCAAGCACAAAGGCTTGCTTTTTGTGTCATAAATATCAAAATTCTCTTCTTCTGCGAACGATGCAGAGCGCGGACATCACGATCGCCATACCGCCGAGGCAGAGGACGATGGTGTCGAATGCGCTATCACCGGTGTCGGGATTGTTTACGGGTGTGCGTTCGAACTCGGTCGAGGTCAGCATATCGGTATATGCGCATTCGCCGAGACGCCAGCCGAACGCGGAGTTTTCGAAGATGCACTCAACGTAGGCTTCGTAGGGTTCGAACCTATTCTCGTCACCATACGGAATTCTGACCTTTACTCTACCGACAACGCGATTTTCGCTCTGTTCAAGTATTTCAAGCTGCAATCCCTCTTTGGGAATATCGAAAAACGAACGCAGTCCCTCTCCGTAAGCGATCCACGTTTTCCCCGCAGTCTGCATAAAGAGCATACGGTTCTTATATCGGTACGCGCTTCTCGTTATGTCTACGGTGGTTGCGGGTGCATAGACCGCATCTATCGCGTCCTCAAAGGCTCTGAACGAGCCGCCATACATCTTTGATTCATCGAGAATAACGTAACGCGCCTCATCTCTGTACTCAATCGGGGAATGATCCTCCATCGGAACGTATTCGTGCGTCATAAGATAGATATCGTACGCGGTACCCATCAAATCGAGTGCTTTCGCCTTATCGAATTTTTCGTCGCTTGGGGGATAATCCTTGAAATTATAGGTATCGAAATCAACGCCGTATCTGTAGTAAACGTCTTTATCGAGAACAGTGATTATCTCGCCGTCTTCAACGCTCGAGGGATCGTAATACTGTCTGAACAAAGTGCAATCACCGAGTCGCCAACCGTCAGCAGTTTTGACGAACTTGACGGGTATCCAGCGTAGATTGTAACAATATTCGCGCGGGCCGTCGGGCTGATTCCAATACAAAACGTAACCCATCGCTTCCTTTTCTCCGATCACCATACGGTCGAAGATCAGTTCTTTGTCAAAATCCACGGCATAGCTTGAAGCATATATCTGAACATAATCGCCCGCCAAATAATACCAATAAACCTTGCCGTCACGCTCAACGAAAAGCGGTGCATTATCGATATACCGATCAAGAATAAAGTCGTATCGGTTGAATCTGAACGCGAGATCGACAATATCTTCAGAATAGGTATCTGCGGCAAGCTTCTTATATTTCTCGAGCCAATCGGACGGGCGGTTTGTCCCGTTAATTTCGCTGTATTTATAACCGTCGATCTCTACCTCGTTCGAGCTCGAGGGACCGTATACCTGCGTTTGGAGGAAAAGATACTGGGTATCCCTGATTATCATCGAAAACTCGTCAGCAAGCTCTCTTGTCGGGATGTCGCTTTCTGTATACGTATAATAGATACTCCACACTGCACCCGTAAGCATATCCGAAAACGGCGACTCTGCGATTCTCCAGCCCGCGTCGGTCTTTTCAAATTTGCATTCAATGCAGATCGAAATGTCCCGCGGATACTCGGGTTTGACACAATAGACGTTTGCGGTTGCGGTGTTTCCGCTGACCTCGGTGAGCTCCACTCTGCTGCGGTCGGGGACGTAGAAATATTCGGTTACGCCCGGGAGAATGAACCTTTCGCCGTCCTCGGTGATAATCAGATCAGCCAAGCTGTATGAATTAGCCTTAGTGCAGATTCTTTCAGCCAAAGGGCCTACGAGGGCTTCGCTTGCGAGTATTTCAAAAGCGGCATAGGACGAACCCGGCAGAAACTCTTCGATCAAGGGATAATACTCGGCTTCCTCAGCATGACGCGGCACTTCAACGTATATTCTTTTATCCTTGAACCCCTCGCCCGCGGCGCTGAGCAGAAAGGCTTGATACTTCGCCAAATAGTCGCCCAGACCGTTGCGAAGCTCTGCCGCCGCATCAACAAGTGCTTTTGCGTCTTTCTGTGTAAACTCCGCATCGGCTGCCGAAACGCTCGGAGTAAATGCCGAAAAGGCGGCAAAGCAGAAGGTGAGGGCTAAAATGATTGATAAAAACTTTTTCATAGTTTTACCGTCCTTTCTTCGTGGTAAATTTTGATTAAAATTCTCTTCTTCTGCGATCAAGGCAAAGAACGGACGTCACGATCGCCATTCCGCCGAGGCAGAGGGCGAGGGTGTCGAATGCATTGTCGCCGGTGTCGGGGGAAGGAGCGAATTCATCGGGATTGGTCAGCAGATCAATAATCTGCGAATCCTCGAGCATCCAGAGCGAATAACCCTTTGAAAATTTACACTCTACAGCCTTCTCTACCCTTTTATCACCATCAATAAACTCGAAATAAACAAGCGCAGTGGCTTCTTTGTCGGTTGACTCCACTATCTTGATCCTCGTATCATCCGAATCATAAACAAACTGAATAGTCTCTTCACCATTTACGGTAACAATGTATTCGTCACCGACTTTTTCAGTACCAACCTTTTCGACAGTAGCTTTGCAGCCGGCAACCAATTTATCGACTGCGGAATCTTCGCAGTACTCCCAAATATAATATTTATCAATATCTTTTTTCAATGCGGCGATAGTGGGAAGCAGTATTTCTCTAACATCCGGGATCAATATACCGCCGCCCGAGGGATTCGGGGCGTCGGGATTTTTCGCGCGGTAATCCTCAAGATATACGTGCTCTGTTGCCAAAGCAAGGCTCAACTCTGACTCTGCAATTCTCCAACCGTTAGAGGTGTTTTCAAATCGACATTCAACAAGGTCAAAAGTATAAGCTCTCGGACCGTCGGCGAAGAAGAATTTTACAGATACATTCGCTTTTGCTGATTTTGAATCTCCCGAAATTATCTCAAATTCAACATTTTCCGCATTGGGGAACAGATATACTCCTCTATAAGATAAGTACACTGTATCTGCATATAAAGTACCCGCCTCATTTCTGTAAAACAAGGGTTTTAGGTCGTCCCACATGCCTTCAGAAGGTAATACGCGGTATGTCCACTTGTAAGCATAAGCCTTCGGGGCAGCCTCTTTGGTATAGATGGTTTCTACGTATTCGCACATTTTTTCATACGAACCGCCGGGCAGATTGTCTTCTATAACCTGCCAATAGGTTTCCCAATCCCGATAATCTTCTCCATATTTAAGTACAATTTCATATTCATTCGAATTTTCGTGAATATGGGCATATCCCGCTCTAACATTCCAGCAAAATTCATACGCCTTCACAATAAGCTCCTTCGCCTCGCTCTCGCTGATCGTCGCGCTCTTTGCCGAAACGCTCGGCGCGAGTACCGAAAAGGCGGCAAAGCAGAAGGTAAGGGCTAAAATGATTGATAAAATCTTTTTCATCGTTTTACCGTCCTTTCTTGGTAAAAGTTATAGTATCTCTCTTTTGCGGCGCACGAGGCAGAGTGCTGACATTATCAACGCCATTCCGCCGAGGCAGACGGCGATTGTGTCGAATGCACGGTCGCCGGTCTTTGGTGCTTCGGCAACGGTATATTCAAACTCGTCGGCAGATGTGATCATATCGACGAAGGGAGATTCGGTTATGTACCACCTTGTATAAAATTTCTCAAATTTGCATTCAACCACTATCGGTATCATCTCGCCGTCCTTGATAAGGTAGCAGTAAACCAGCGCGGTCGCTTCCTTGTCGGTCGATTTGATAACCTTTACAACAGCGGTCTCGGGATCGTAAGCAAAATTGACCGTCTCGGGCGCGGCAATGTAATAGTCCCCGCCTTCCATGATCATTGTTGCAAAATCCTCATCGGCATATGCGCGCTCAAAAAGCTTATACGCCGATTCCGTTACATAGCACATTATCGTCTCTTCACTCTCGCCGTAACCGATTATCCATCCGAAGTGAATAAGCTTAAAATACTGTATTGTTTTCTTTTCACCCTTGTCCGTAATTATCTCTTTTGAGATAGAAACAAATTCCTCGCCGTTCGTCTGAGTATAATCATAATAATACTGCTTGTAACCATATATTAAGGAAATTGAGCTAATAAGCTGATCGACGATATATTTTGCTTCGACGTCAATAATCTCCAAAGCCTCGTCGCGCACTTTTTCGGAATTTTCTTCTCTGTAAGTATCGAGATAATTACTATCACTTGCCAAAAGAATGCTGTATTCGGATTCCGCAATCCTCCAACCGTCGGCGGTATTCACGAATTTGCACTCGACAGGAAAATAGTAATAAGGTCGGGGACCGTCTGACCAATATGATTTTATTGCAACGATCGCACTCGCGGCAGAAGAGTCGCCTTTTATGTTTTGAATAATATTCGGAATATCATCGTCAATAAAAATATATCCGTACTCAGGAAAATAATTTGCAAAAACTTTTCCGTTGTCATCAAGATAAAATCTCGAGTATTTTTCGATCGATCCGTCGGATTTTTGGTATATTTCCAAATTATAAGAATCCGATGCTATATCCTCCGAATATATCTGCTTCGCAATCTCGCACATTGCGGAATATGATCCGCCGGGGAGCTTGGCTTCATAGACCGGCAGATATGTCACGTTAAGGTCATATTCGGGATAATACACCTTGCGGCGGTCTCCCGATTTATGATCCACAATATCTTCGTTATATCCTTCTACTCTGGCGTCATAGAAGAAATCCATAGCTTGTTCTACCAATTCTTTAGCTTCCTTCTTGTCGATCGTTGCGGATTTAGCCGCAACCGTCGGCGCAAGTGCCGAAAAGGCGGCAAGACAGAAAGTGAGGGCTAAAATGATCGACAATAATTTTTTCATAGTTTTACCGTCCTTTCTTCGTGGTAAATTTTGATCAAAATTCTCTTCTTCTGCGAACAAGGCAGAGCGCGGACATCACGATCGCCATACCGCCGAGGCAGAGGACGATGGTGTCGAATGCGTTGTCGCCCGTTGCGGGGGCTTCGCCGACGGTATATTCAAATCCGTCAGCCGAGGTCAGCATATCAACAAAATCCGATTCCGCAATATACCACCGTTCATATCCTTTCTCAAATTTGCATTCAACGTATATCGGGATAGTTTTTCCTTTCTCTTTGAGTTCACAATAAACAAGTGCCGTGGCTTCTTTATCGGTGGATTCAATAACCCGAACAACTACTTCGTTGGGGTCATACACATATGAAAGGTCATCGATTCCCTCAATAACTGCAACATATTTCGTGTCACCTTCGGTAATAAACATATCAAACTCATTGTCGTGATACGCTTTGGTTAAAAACTCCTCGTATAATTCATCGGTTAAATATGCCCAGGCAAAGTTATCTATTCCAACATCCTCGGCATATTCAACGTATCTCATCGTACGCTTTGATCCGTCTGAGGCTGTGATTTCTTTTACGATTTCATTAATTTCTTTCTGCTCACGATTTGCATAATCTACGTATCTTTTATAGTAATCGCAATAAGTATCTACTATTAACTCCATCACCAAATCGTCAACAGTATACTTCGCCTCGGCGTCAATGAGCTTCAGAACCTCGGGATTAACTTTTTCGGGGTTAGCCTTGCGGTATTCATCAAGTACGGTTTTGGACGAAGCCAAAAGCACGCTTAATTCAGATTCTGCGATCCGCCAACCGTCGGACGTATTTTCAAATTTGCATTCAACTGCCTCACAATAATAGGATCGCGGACCGTCTGCCCAATAAAACTCGGTAGATACTATCGCTGTCGCGGTTTCGGAATCGCCCGAAAGTATCTTTAAGTAGATCTTGCCCTCGCCTCGATTGTTCGAGTATGCACGACTCGGTATACTTATGTGTATATAGCAAGGCGCATAATCGCTGTGCCCGTGTCCGTAAACCTTTCCGTTTTCGGCAACGTGATACATCGGCAAATCGTAACCTGCCACCGAACACCAATAAGCCCGCTCTGCAATTTCCGCGGTATAAATATCTTTCGCTGTCTCACACATTGCAGAATATGATCCGCCGGGGAGCTTTGACTCATATACCGGTCTGTAGGTCAGCGTCCTGTCTATCCGGGAAACGTAAATCTCACAAACGTCTTCGGATTTGTAATCAACAAGTTTATCATTCCAATCACCAACTCTGGCATCACAGCAAAATTGATAAGCCTTCTCTACCAATTCCTTCGCTTCGCTCTCGCTGATCGTGGCGGATTTCGCCGAGGTCAGCGGGGCAATTGCACTCAAGGCAGCCAATACAAAGGCGAGGACGAGGGTTACGGATAACAATTTTTTCATAGACTTTACCTCCTTTTTCGGTTGTCCCTTCACTTATATAGACACAAAACGACCCGATTTAGTTTCATATTTTTCAAAAGTTTTTTCTATTTCTCCAATTTTATTTTACCATAAACAAAAAAGCAAGTCAAGAAATTTTCATTCCTGACTTGCAATTTTGTGTTATTGCACAATTTTTATTATTTGGTTTTGGTTATGATAAACAAACAATTATCATTCTACCGTCGGTGCATAAACAAAGCTCCAAACTCTCCACTCACCCTTATAAAGCACCTGCAGAACGCTGATGCTTCCTGTGAGGGTGTCGGTCTGCGCTATGCCGTCAACGGTTCTCGTGCGCGTTACGATGAACTCGACTCGGCAGGAGAGGCTGTTTTTCGTATATGCAACGAGATCTACGGTCTTTTTGTCGCCAATGACAAAACTGTCGTACTTCGGCATCAGGTTAACGTCGCGGTAGGATTCCATAACGCCGACGTAGCCCGCAGTACCTTCGATCATCTGTGCCTTGAGCGCGTTATAGTTATCGTTGAAGGTCTTTTCGTTAGCGGGATCGTTCCACGCTCCGCCGCCGCAGATATATGCAATATAGCTTTCGGCAAACTTTTCAGCCGCCGCTATGCGCTCGGCATCGAAAACGTCACCCGAGCTGTAATCGAAATCACATCTGACCTCGTAGCCCTGGACGCTCTTGCCCGCAAGGGGAAGATCTTCGCCTTTGAATTTAGCGGTCACATTCGGCTCAGCAAGGTAACCCGTGATGATGTATTTATCAAAATCGGGAACTGCGCCCTCGATCACGCCAAGCTCCGATACCTCGTATCTGCCCAGCGCGGTAAAGCCGTAGGCAATATCCTCGGCACTCGCTACGTCCTGAAGACGGGCATCCTGCGAGATCGCCTTTCCGTTGACGAAAAGCTCTGCGCCGGCGGGAACAAGTACGGTTACGGTATACTTGCACTCTGCGGGAGTGTCAAATTTATAATTGCCGTCCTCACTCGAAAGGAGCGCGACCGAAGTGTCGCCGATCTTCGCCTCGACCTCGACCTCGCCAAAGAGGTTATCGACAGTCCATACGCTGAGGCGCGGGAGCGTGCCCGTGCCGCCGTCGTCGAGCTGTCCGAGCTCGCCATCGACCTCCTCGCGGCTCGCCAATTCCTCGGTAAGCTTGATGCCGCTGACGTATGCGTCAACGCCGACGGGGAGAGTTACGGTGATCGAATGAGTTGCGTTTTCGGGGTAATAGAAGAAGAATTCGTGCTCGCCGCTCTGTCTGAAGCCAAGCACTTCGCCGTCAATCGTTGCCGAAACAGCGGGGAGGAAATAAATATCGTCAAATACGTAAACGTCACAGGGTGCGACTTCGTGTCCCTCCTCAAAGATCGATATCGCGGGGTAAGACACGGTGTATTTTTCCTTCATTTCGGTAGTGATCACCGAGCCGTTGACCTTCAAGGTTGCGCCCGAGGGGACGGTCACGCGATATTCGGGGAAGTCCACCTCGTCAAAATAAGCGATATCGAACTCGATCCGCACAGCTTCCCACTCGCCGGGCACGAAAAATCCGACAGACTTGTCGCGAATGACAAGCGAGGCAAAACGAACGCCGTCCGAGAAAAGCTCGTAGACAGGATAACCCTCGGCAGAGGGCGAGATTCGGCGCAGATACGTGATCTCTCCGAGCTTGAGCGCGGGAGAAAGAACGTCGTAAGCAAGCCGCGATGCATCTTCGTAATCGGGATACGTATTCGGAAGATTGAGTCTGAGCTGCTGTTGCCAAGCCTCGATATCCTTTTCCGAAATATAATTCTCAACGAAAACCGAGGCAGTGCCCGCTTCGTTGCTCTCGATAAAACGCCAAAAAACAACTGTCAGCGAGGAAACGAGGAGGAATCCGATGCAAAAATAAACGACCAAGGCCTTCAGAAGTCCGCCTGACCGCGGGTGTCTTCTCCTCTCTCCGCGCGCAAAGCTTGCGTCGATGCCGACGCCGATCTTCGCGGTCGCTTCACTTCGACTTCCGCCCGTTTGCGCCATCGAATTGATATTTTCCTTGCTTCCTATGTCCTGCGGACGGTTTTTAGGGAAATCTGCCATCAGTTTGCACCTCCCCCAACGGTCAGAGTGAAGCCGTTTTCATTTTTAGAGCCGAGCTGACCGACTCCGTCCGAGTAAAATGCACCCTCGGCGCGAATAGCTGCGGCATTGACCGCACCGTACTCGAACATTATTGCTGCGAGCTCGTCATATGTAATACCGGCGGGATAAATTCCGCGATCGTTTGCAAAGACAAGAATGATCGATCCGTCCGCCGCCTGACCGATCGCCACGCGCGATGCGTATCCGCCGCCGAGATCGGATGCGGGCGAGGAATTCTGCATAAGCACGCGGTCGACCGCGATGCCCCAGACGTAGCCCGAATTTGCCGCTTCGTACGCGGTGCGCGCACCGACATCAAGCACTCCATCTGCACTCATAGCGCAGAAGCAATAGATCTCGTCGGTCTCGCCGCGATAGGAAAGGTAATCGCCGACGATGTAAGCATCGGGATTTCCGTAAAGACCGAATGCGTAATCAGCATCCGCAACGCCCTTATCCCCTCGCGACAGCGAGAGCGATGCAGGATCAATGCCCGTCAGCACGACGGCATCCCACGCGTACGACGCGTCATCTATATAATGAAGCGAAATTCTGTATTCATTAGTATCCGTCAGCGCGATATCGCTTTCAACAACCTCGGGAGGCATATAGAAAACTGCCTCGCCAAGCTCCTCTGCGCTGAAAAAGAGCCCTGCCATAGGGTAGCTTTTTTCCGCAAAGGTGGCGCAAAGCCGATCGGAAGCCGATCGAGCGGGGCCTTTTGCAATAACAAAAGCAGCACAAACGAGCGCACCGAGCAATATAACGGCGGTTATGAGCAACACAAGAGCGAAGCCAAGCATCGCCTTACCCGTTTTTTTCTTTCGTGTAATGACTTTCGACATAAACTCCTCCGAAATCAGAGTATAATTCACTATTTTATATTTTACAACATAATAAGTCAAATGTCAAGCAAATATATGTTAATAAAAAATTTTGTGCAAAAAAAGAGCGGAACCGCATTGCAAACACGGTTCTGCTCTTGAATTATTCGGTAATTTGGGATTCGGTTTCCGTAATCTCTTCAGCATCAGGCAAGCCGAGGCCTACCATTGTGTTTTTCGCTCCGCGATCAAGCGCCGCGCGAGTCTGGCTGTCGCCGTCGGGATCGTTACCGCAACCGAGAAGGATCCTGAGGTGAAACTCTCGGCGCAGATCTGTGACGCGCGCAACTCTGTCTGTAATCAACGCCTCGGGCGTCATAAGTACGGGAACAGAGGGAGTGTAAAGGTCAACGGCGAGGAAGGCGCACTTCTTTGAAAGCTCGAGAAGTCCCGCTCTGCCCGCAAGATTGACGTAATCAAAAGGCAGCGCAAGTCCGATAACGGTTCTGCGGCCTACTCTTTCGTAAACGTCGGAGATAAAGGAAACTCCGGCACCTGTGTCTGCGGCAAAGCCGACGAGAAGGATCTCGTCGATCCCCGCCTCAACGAGTTCGCAAATAAGCGATATCTCGTACGCGCGCATTATTTCGCGCGTTTCCTCGGGTAGGTTCGGGTAATCGATTTCAAAAACGCCGCAAACAGTCGTTCTTGTTCCCCAATTTTCGGTGATCAGCGAGATTCCGTCAGAAAGTGGAATATCTCCCACAAGGTCAATCGAGTATTCAAGGCTTATCGGTGAGGAATACGCAAGTGCCATTTTCCCGTCCGAAAGCTTTTTGCGCAGAGTGACGGAAACTGCGTCGTACTCGATCTCGTCAAGGGCTTGCGACGTGTCTCCGGTTTCTTCAGTTGCTGTAGATTCTTTGGTTTCCGCGATATCGGAGTAATTCACGCCGAAAACAATGCCGCGCGCGATCGTAGCGGCGGGGGCATTCGCGTAATAGAGCTCCGACTCGGTGGTTTCGCCGTTTGACATAACTTCAACGCCCTCGGCGAGGTTACGAAGATGATTGCCGAGCATAACGGCAATAACGAAAAGAATGAGCGCAAGCGAAACGAATATTACAGCCAGCCGTCCGCCCTCGCCCATAGGGGTGCGGTGGCGGCTTCGGAAGGCCCTGCGCCTTCCGCCGCTGAAGCCTCCCATTTATTCAATCTCCAGAATGTCTATCGTTTTGCCGAAATCATTGAGCTCAAAGAAAAGTGTCTCTTTATATTCGGCGAGTCGCTTGTTGAATTCCGAGCCCATAATATCGTCCTTGAAATCCTCAAAATTCAGCTTGAGATAATCCTCCTCAAGGGGCAGGCGGATGATAATATAGTAACCGTCGGGAGCTTCAACAATACCGCTGAGCTCGTTTTCGCGAAGCTCGAACGCCGCGAGCTCGTATTCGTCGCCGTAATCAGATGTGTAGCGGGCGAAATACTTGCCGTGGATGGTAGTCATAGTATAATCAGCGCAGTAGAATCCCTTGCGCATGATCAGGTCCATTTCGGGATTATCGCTCGACTTTATTTCCGAATAAAGCTGCTCTGCAAGAGCACGATTTTCAGCAGTCACGCCCTTGAGGAAGATGTGATTGGTGCGGATAAAACCGTCGGAATGCATATAATCCGTGATATACTCGTTGCTGCTCTCGATCTCGCCGAGGTCCTGCGCAAGAATGAAGAAAAGCTCTGTCGCGCAGGTCTCTGCGGCAGTATAGAAGCGGAGAAGGCTGTCGGTGAGGTACTGCTCCGCGAGCATCTGCTTGTACTTCTTCTTGGAACCGCACTCGTCAACCGCTTCCTCGATCTTTTCCTGAACGGCATCGAGAATAGCATCCTCGGTCATCATAGCCTCGGCACCGCCGCCGATATAGTAATAATCAGCCATTGCCTGAACCGCGTAATAGTCGCTGACGATCTTACGGCTTACCTGAGCCCAAAGCTCATCACGATAGGTCTCCGCCTTGGCGGGATCGGTCCAGATATCCTCGCCGTATCGGAGAGCCATATCCTTCTTGAAATTCAGAACGAGATAGCGAAGCTCCTCGTATTTTACCTCGTATTTACCAATAGTGCCGATGACAGCAGCTTCCTCTTCCGTACTCTTGATCGGCTTTACGCCACAGGAAGTGAGAACGGAGGTGAGGCAGATGAGCATCGCCAAAGCAAGCGCCAGGCGCTTTACAGTCTTGAAATTCATATTGTACTCCTATTGCATATAATTATCTACTAAATGATATCATATTTTTGTGTCGCGGATATGAATATTCTCAATTTCATAAAAAAATTTGCAAAAACCATTTGCAACCGATGCGTTTTTATGGTATACTATATATAATAAAATTCAAAGAGGTCGTTAACTATGGAAGTAAAGAACAGAATATCGCTCTCCTCCCTCATCAAGGAATTCAATTTTGAAGAAATATATATTGCGGGAAATGCTGATGATATCTTCATTACCGTACCCGAGGTAGACCGCCCCGGACTTGCGCTGTCGGGATTCTTCGATTTTTTTGAGCACGAACGCATTCAGCTCATCGGCATTGCGGAATACACATATCTCACCGCTATGACAGATGAAAAGCGCGACTCACATATACGCGATTTCGTGGCGCACAAGCCCGCCGCAATCATCTTCACATCGGGCAACAAGCCCTTCCCCGAGTTCATTAAATATTGCATCGAATATGAGGTTCCGCTTCTTCTCACCGAGGAGCTGACATCTGCGACGATGGCGGCGCTCTTTGCATCGCTTAACGTTCACCTTGCTCCCTGCATTACGCGCCACGGCGTTCTCGTTGAGGTATACGGTGAGGGTATCCTCATCCTCGGTGACAGCGGAGTCGGTAAATCCGAGACCGCGATTGAGCTTGTAAAGAGAGGTCTCCGACTTATCGCGGACGACGCCGTCGAGATCAAGCGCGTATCAAAGAAATCTCTCGTCGGTCAGGCACCCGAGATCCTGCGCCACTACGTTGAGCTGCGCGGAATCGGTATCATCGACGTAAAGCGACTTTACGGTATAAGCGCAGTAAAGAACACCGAGAAGATCGACCTTGTCATCAATCTTGAATCCTGGGTTCAGGGCAAGATGTACGACCGCCTCGGACTTGACGAGCAAAAGATCGACATACTCGGCATTGAGCTGCCCTCGCTGACCATCCCCGTCCGCCCCGGACGAAACCTCGCCATCATCCTCGAGATCGCCGCGATGAATAACCGCCAGAAGAAGATGGGATATAATACGGCTGAGGAGTTTAATAAGAGACTTATGGCGATGATGGGGATTGAGGAATAATTAGTTATTAGTTGTTAGTTGTTAGTTATTAGTTGAAGGTGAATTTCCGCCCGATTTGGGCGGAAATTTTCATTTTTATTAAAGTTTTGAGGCTATTTACTCTCCGAAATCGGGGAGTTTTTTCTTTTTTCGGCAAAACTCGTGAGACTTTTGAAACTATGTGAGACTGTTTGAGTCGGTTTGAGACTCTCATCGGCGATAAAATGATATCGGTACAGACGGGAAAGCGAGGTTAGATTGTCCGCTAACGAGACATTACCGCCAAATTTACCCTGCCGCACAGCCCTCGAGGAGGCGGCGGACGACGGGAGCATCGTCGAGCTTTTCGACGGCTACCTTCTCCGCTGCCGCGACGAGGGCGCGGACGGCAAACGCAAAAACGCGGGCAGAATACCGAACGTCGCAGGCTTTTGCCGATTTACCCACTCCACCCTCTCGGATTTCGAAAGACTCCGCCACACCCGTCCCGAGGTTCACGGTGCACTTTGCGCCGCTCTCGAGGACGAGGCTCTCAACTCGGAAATGTCCGCCTCCATCCTTTCGGTCTATCTCAAGCTCCGACTCGGATATGCCGGCGAAACCGAGGAGGTCTCCCGAGTCACCGACACGGGTCAGCTCCGCCTGATCTTCGATCATGACGCTTACGAGGACGGCGGATAGCCCGCCCGAGCGCTCGCTCCGCATCGGCGGTGTTCCGAACGACCGTCAGCGCGAATTTTTCGCCTGCCGACAAAAGTTCGTTGCCTACGGAGGTGCGCGCGGCGGAGGTAAATCCTGGGCTCTTCGGCGAAAGCTGGTGCTTATGTGTCTGCGATACCCCGGACTTCGCTGCCTGCTTGTGCGCAGAACTCTCCCCGAGCTGCGTTCAAACCACCTGCAACCTCTGCTCGCAGAGTACGGTGAGATCCTCACCTACAGCGAGCGCGACCGTGCCCTCATCTTCGAAAACGGAAGCACCATAACCCTCGGCTACTCTGCCGCCGAGCGCGACGCCCTTCGCTATCAGGGGCAGGAATACGACGTAATAGCCCTCGACGAAGCAACGCAACTGAGCGAATATCAGTTTTCAATCTTCAAGGCTTGTCTGCGAGGCACTCGGAACTGCCCGAGGCGTATGTATCTCACATGCAACCCCGGCGGTGTCGGTCACGCTTGGGTAAAGCGGCTATTCATCGACCGCGAATACCGTAGTGGCGAGAACGCCGACGATTACGCCTTCATTCCCGCGACGGTCTTCGACAACGGAGTTCTCACACGCGCCGATCCCGACTATGTGCGCAGGCTGGAAACTCTGCCGCCGAGACTTCGCGAGGCTTGGCTTTACGGTAAATGGGACGTTTTCGAAGGGCAATTCTTCACCGAATTCGACGAATCGCGGCACGTCTGCGCAGAAAATGCCATCCCGCGCGCAAGACACACGATCGTTGCCTTCGACTACGGCTTCGATATGCTCGCCGCATATATCTGCATCTCCGATGCAGAGAGCAGAGTTTACGTCACCGACGAATTATGCGCGCCGAATCTGACGCTCGGCGAAGCGGCGATTCAAATCTCGGAGCTTTGCAGAGGTAAGAATGTTGAATTTGCCGTCGCATCCCCCGACCTTTGGAACCGTCGGCAGGACACGGGCAAAAGCGGCTTTGAGATAATGCAGGAGACACCCGGTATGCCGCCGATGCGTCCGGCTGACGACCGACGCATCCCCGGCTGGAGACTTATGCGCGAATACCTAAAAGACAGAGATGATGGGCTCCCCGGTCTGATCATCAGCCGCCGATGCCGCGAGCTGATACGCTGTATGCCCGCACTTCTCTTCGACAAAAACCGCTCCGAGGACGCCTCGGGTGAGCCGCACTCGGTCACCCACTCGCCCGAGGCTCTGAGATACGCGCTGATGAGCCGTTTTGTAACGTCTGAGGCTACGGAGCACAAATTCAGATTCAGAAAGAATCATTCGAATTCATTTTTCGACTGAAATTCAACGTCTGTACCGCGCCGAAAAATGAAAATTCAAAGAAAGGAACAACTATGTCAGCAATCAAATTCAAATCCGCGCTCGGAGTTGAACGCGGACACGAGGACGGCTTTGGTGGCATCGACCGAACCGCTGACGGGCGGCGTGCGGGCAAGCTCTTTTCCGCTGAAAATCTTGACGTGCGCCCCGACGGCTCGCTCGTCTCGCGCAGAGGTTACCGTCAGATACGCGAGCTTGACGGCGAATTTCGCGGTCATTTCACCCGCGGCGACAATCTCTACGCCGTCATCGGCAACCGCTTTGAGGTAACCGACACAGCAAGCGGTGAGATCTCCACCCTTGGAACGCTCACAACAGAGCACGGTAACGCAGAAATCTTCTGCTTCGGCGGAGAAATGTACGTTCACGACGGAAAAACACTCCACCGACACGATGGCAAAGAGCTCTCCGCTGTCGAGGGCTACGCGCCCTATTACGGTATGAATTGGAATCCCGCCTACGGAGGTGCGGTAAACGAGCATATCAACTATTTATCCGACCGCATAATGATCTCCTATACGGTAAACCAGGCAACAAACAGCTTCTATCTCGGCATTGAAGCCGCATCGATCGACCGCGTTGAGGTAGGCATCGAGGTTCAGGATAGCGACAAATTTACGCTCACACACAATTCCGACGGAGTCGCAATCATTCGTTCAAGCGAAACGATCGACCAAGGCGAGGTATTTTTCTGGCTTACGCTCGTTCCCGAGGCATCGGAGAAGCATCAGCTTTCAAAACCTCTCCGCGCATTCGTCTTCGGCAACAACGGCGGCGAGCGGCTTTGCTTTTACGCCCCCGGCGAATCGTGCTCTCTTTACTGCTCAAAGCCCGTGCAGTTTTATATGCGAGTCTATTCCTCAAGGACCGACGAAAACGAGCTTCCGCTCTACTTCGCGAAAACCACCGAGATCTGCGTCGGAAGCGGCGCAAGTCCGATATCGGGAATGGCGGAGCACTATGGGCGCGCCCTTCTCTTCACCGAATCGAACGCGTGGTGCGTTGATTTTGAAGGCGAGGAAAAAAATTCCGAATACCTAAGGCCAAAGATCTTTATGCTCAACTCCGCTATCGGCTCCGAAATACTTTCGGGCGCGGCATACTGCGAAAATGATCCTTTGACCTACTCCTCCGGTGCGCTTTGGCGTTGGAATTCCAGATCGGGCGTGCTTGATGAATGCAGCGCAACGCTCGTTTCGGACAGAGTCGCCGATCTTCTCCCCAACGATTCAGAAAACCTCGCCCTGCTATCTATCCCCGGAAGGCAGAGCATCTATATCGCAGACACAGACGATGGTGAAGGCAGAATGCTCGTCTACAATACCAGACTGAAGGATTGGACTCTCTACCGAGGCATTTTTGCCGAAAAGCTTTTGAGCTACGGCGGCTCACCCGCGTTCGTTTGCGGTAACGCTCTTTGCGTATTTTCGGACGGTCTTGAAAAAGATTCGGAATTTGACGGAGATTTCACCGTCAAGACCGAGTTTGCCACGCATTTTCTCGATTTCGGTACCCCCGAGCGCATAAAAAGATCGGTCGACCTGATCCTTTACTGCAAGCTCGGAAAAAAAGGTGCCGAGGTGAAATTAGAAAACGAGCGTGGCGAGGTCAGGGCAATTCATCTCGACGGCATGGACAGCTGCATCACGGAGAAAATACCTCTTCCGAGATTCAAAAAGCTACGCGTGAAGCTTGAAGCCGATGCCCCCGCAGAGTTTCAAAGCCTGATCTTATCAGCAAAATAAAAAGGAGTAAATATGATTACCGAATCACAAAAAAAGACTTGGCGACAGTACGAAGCCGGTCGAAATTACAAAAGGCAGATCGGTCTCTACTCCCGCACAGAGGAAAACGAACGCTTCTACCGAGGCGACCAATGGCGCGGCGGAGGCGATCTTCCAAAACCCGTTTTCAACGTCATCAGCCGAATAGTCGATTATCTCGTTTCATCGGCGGCTGTGGGTGACGTCAAGATCACGTACACCGACGAAAATCTCCCCTTCGCGGCAAATTCCGCGGAAGGCGAGGCGATCAAAAGCACCCTTGCGGTGCTGACGGAAAATGCCGCCTACCGTTGGGAGCACGCACGCCTGCAGAAACTCATCTACCGCCTGCTCTATGATGCCGCGCTGACGGGCGACGGACTTCTCTACTGCTCGTGGGATACCGAAAGCGACGGTGGAGGCGGCTGGCGCGGAGATATTCTCACCGAAACGATCGACTCGGCAAACGTATTCCCCGCCGACGTCACGAATCCCGATATTCAGTCTCAGGATTATCTGATAATCTCAGGCAGAGCAAGCGTTGACGCCCTCCGCCGAGAAGCACGCTCGTCGGGTGTAAGCGAGAAGGATATTTCGCGAATTCAGCCCGATTCCGCATCGGAAATTAACGAACGCGGCGCGGGCGAACTTGCAAAATACGAGCCCGAATACGAGGCGGGAGAGGCGCGCGCGACGTATCTCATCAAATTCTTCCGCGAGGGAGACAGAGTAGTGTTTGAAAAATCCACGCGCGACTGCCTTATCCGCCGCGCCGTGACAGATTGCAAGCTCTATCCCGTGGCTCACTTCTCGTGGCAGACGGCGAAAAACTGCTTTTTCGGCAACACGCCCGTTACCTCGATGATCGCCAACCAAAAATACATCAACCGCGCCTACGCGATGCTGATGAAGCACATGACCGACACGGCATTTTCAAAGGTCATCTACGACCGCACTCGCATCCCCGAGTGGACGAACGAGATCGGTGAGGCGATCGCGGCTGTCGGAGGCGGAAATCTCTCGGATGCTGTCACCGTCGTAGGAACGGGTCAGCTTGAGGCGGGATACCTTGAACTGATCGAAAATGCGATCGCGACCACGAAGGAGCTTTCGGGTGCAACCGATACTGCGCTCGGTAACGTCAATCCGACGAATACAAGCGCGATCCTCGCTCTACGAGAAGCATCGATGCAGGCACTTGAGCACGTTCAGAGTGAGCTCTACCTCTGTCTCGAGGAAATGGCGTGCATCTGGGCGGATATGACTCTCGCATTCTGCCCTGACGGCAGACCGCTCCGAACACGCGATGGCTTCGGAAGACTCTTCCCCTCCCGTCTGCACACATCACTTCTCCGCGCCAAGATCGACGTATGCGACAGCGCGCGCTATTCGGCATCGGGAACGCAGAGCGTACTCGACCGTCTGCTCGACGGCGGTCATATCACGCTCGCGGAGTATCTTGAAAGACTTCCCGAAGGTCTTCTCCCCGACCGTATAACGCTCGCCGAGGCACACAGAAAGGAGGCGGAGGATGGACGAGACGATGAATGATGAGATCATCGAGGAGATCACCGATCTCCCCGATGAGATTCACGAAACCGAAGTTGAAAATGAAGTGAGCGAAGCAGCTCCCGATCTTCAGGCAGAGCTTGAAAACCTGCGCCGCAGACTTGAAACTGCGGAGCGCACCGCACGCGAGATCTCCGCGGGATGGCGCGAGTTCACCGAGCTCTATCCCGATGCCGATCTGAATTCTCTCCCCGATTCCTTCAACGCCGATATTGAGCGCGGGATTCCGCCCGCCGCTGCTTATGCGCTTGAAATGCGCCGCCGTGAAGTAAGGCGCGTAAAGATCGAAGAAGCAGATCGACGCGCCCGCGAAATGTCCTCCGGCAGAATAAACAGAGCCGAGGACAGTCTCTACTCCCCCGACGAGGTGCGCGCAATGCCGCCCGCCGAGGTCAGAAAAAACATGGAAAAAATACGCCGCTCGATGAAGAGCTGGCGATAAAAAAACACATTTTTCAAAAAAGAAAGGAAATTTTATTATGGCACTTACTAACTTTATTTCTACCGTATGGAGCGAAACTCTTCTTTCCCAGATGGGCAAAAAGTACATCGCCGTCGCAAACTGCAACCGTGAGTTCGAAGGCGATATCAAGGGTCGCGGCGACCGCGTAAAGATCTGCGGTGTCGGCGACATCAACGTATTCGACTATACCAAGAATGCCGATTTCGACACCGCCGCGCAGGAGCTTTCCGACTCCGTCAAGACCCTCGTCATCGACCAGGCGAAGGCATTTAACTTCCAGATCGATGATATTGACCGTGCGCAGAGCAACCCCAAGCTTATGGATGCGGCTGTAAGAAATGCCGCTGCGGCTCTCGCAAACACCGCAGATCAGTACATCTTCGCTCTCTGCGACAAGGCGGGCGACAGCATCTCGGATTCCGCGACCGTCGAAAACATTCTCTCCCTCATCATCGACGCGAGAACCAAGCTTCTTGAGAACAACGTCTGCGATCCCGGCGATATCGTCATCGAGGTATCTCCCGCCGTCGGCGCACTCATTCTCAAGAACAAGATCAACGTCGCTAACACCGACACCGCGCTCGAGACCGGATGCATCGGTACCGTTGCGGGCTGCAAGGTATTCATCTCCAACAATATCGTAACGAGCGGTAACGTTCACAAATGTCTCGCACGCTCCAAGAGAGCGATCGCGTTCGCGGAGCAGCTCTCCGAGATGGACGCTTACCGTCCCGAGAAAAGATTTGCCGACGCCGTCAAGGGTCTTCATCTCTACGGCGCGGAGGTCATCTACCCCTCCGAGATGGTAAGACTCGACCTCACCGTCGCGGCGTAATCGGAAAGAGCAGGTAAAAAATGCTCCTGCGAAACATTTACGAAACCGCGCTGAAGCTGCTCGGTGAAGTCGAATGCACCGCGTCCGAGTCAGAGCTTCAGGAACGCGCACCCTATATCGGTGCCGCCCTCTGCACCGAGGCGTCCGCACTCGACCGCGCGTACCGCAAGGCGTTCGGAATGGTTGAGGCTATAAAGATCAATGATCTCTACATAGACCTCGACTCCGAGTTTCCCCTCGCCGACCGCTTCGCCCCCGCCGCGGCGTACTATATGGCGGCAATGCTCATCCTCGACGAGGACACCGAGCTTTACGAAAAGCTCTTCGACCGCTGGTGCGACGCACTCGCCGCGATCTCGGCTGAGATCCCCTTCGTAAAAGGCTCGATCGCCGACGTTTATCCCATTTAAATAAAAAAACGGATACTCTTTTCCAAAAAGGACTTGAGTATCCGTAAAAAATAATGTATAATATATTTAGGTGAAAAATGCCTGAAACAATCATAGAGAATATTGTCAACAATCTTTTACAAGATCGAGAACTCCGAGGAAACAGTACAAATTGGGCAAATTGGGAGTCCAAATTAACCGGAACAACATGCAAACTTTGTGAAGAAAAACACGGTACAATTTATGATATATCAATTTTAAAGTATAAAAGCGAGATTGCCGCGCACCAAAAATGCAAATGTGAATACGTTCCTATGAGAACACTGAAAGTGGGTACTTCAACGGATCTTGGAGAAAACGGCGCAGACGCTTATTTGGTCAAATACAGAAAACTGCCCGATTATTACATTGATAAAAAATCAGCCATAAAGGCTGGTTGGAAAAAGAAACTATCAAAAGATCTTCCAGGAAAAATGATAGGTGGAGATATATATGATAACGGAAACCAAAAACTTCCATATTCCAACGGAAGAATATGGTATGAAGCAGATATCAACTATGTTTCGGGCAAAAGAAACAGGCAACGCATTCTTTATTCAAATGACGGTTTGATCTTTGTCACCTATGATCACTATCACACATTCTACGAGGTAACATATTAAGGAGAAACAGTATGAACGAATTCAAAGAACACGAATACGAAGAAGACGATGAAGATGACAACTATAAGGAGCACTATGTGATAGATTTTACCAACGTAAAAAACTATTACGATATGCACTTCATCATACGGGACTCACTGGAATTTCCCGACTGGTACGGCTGCAACTGGGATGCATTTTGGGACTGTCTGACGGATATGATCACCCTCGATGGAAAGCTTCATATTGAAGTGATCGGTCTGGACGTTATCAAGAGAAAATTCGACGACTCCGCAGATATGATAGTAAAGATCTTAAAGAAATTCAAGCATTTCGGAGATAGTGAATTCGCCGATCAGATCACGGTCGATATCATCATCGGTGATAACAGATTCAGCCTGACATAATACTGTTCCCCCCTCATAATGCACATTAATAGAAGGAGATATCACGATGTCTGACGATAAGAAAAATACTTTGAACTTAGATGGATTAAATGCAGGCTTTGCAGAGCTTATGAAAGAAATCTTTAAGGATGAGCCCGATTATCTGAGCGCAAGTGATATTGATAATGCGCTTGGTGTGTCATCTGAACCTACCGAGCCGATATTTATTGGTGAATATTATTGTGAAACAAGTAAGAATCGCATTGCCTTACCGATAAAGAATCTTACAGTGTGGGCGATCGTCGAAACCTTTGAGGATGGCACCTGCAGCGGCGAGGGAAAAACACGTATACTCCTTTCAAACGATATTTCAAGATTACAGCTCGACAACGTAAAAATATTAGAAAGCGGCGATTGCGTTATCGATAGCCGCGGGCTGTGGACGCTTCCGGATCAAGTGATCAAGTTGCTTGATTCCGAGCAATTGGTCCTTGATGGATTGTTCACGTATGCCGAGCTTATGACCTGTGAGGATTTTGAAATAAGTCAAGCGGAAATGCTTGAAAGACTGAAAAAAGCTGACGGTAAGATATAATTATAAGCCATCCCCGATACGCAAATGTGTATCGGGGATAGTTTTATTTAAAGTTCAATCAGCATATTAAACCAACGGTTGAAAAAGAGCTATTGACAACGCTTCTGCATTGTGATATAATAAATGCGTAAGAAAAATTATCAAACGGACAAAGGAGGTGACGAAGATGAAAAAGCTTTATATTTTTCGGATGTCGTGTTTGCCTCCCGTCTTTATTTGACGGAAGACTGATATTTTGCATCCGAAGGGGTGCGTTTTTTATTACAAAAATGCACCCCACACGCTGTGTTTTCGGATAAATTTTGAAAGAGGGTGCAAAGATACATAATAAGATTGTAATATCGGAAAAAATTATTGAATACCGACGCGACAACCGAGTCACGCAAAGCGAGTTTGCAAGGGAGCTCGGCGTTTCCCCGCAGGCGGTTTATAAATGGGAAAAGGAAATATGTTATCCCGATATAACCTTTCTGCCCTTGCTCGCCGAAGTCATCGGCTGCAAGATCGACGATTTCTTTAAATAGCGTCAAAGGGACTGCCCCGCTGCAAAAAGTGGGACAGTCCCTTTAGGTATAATCGTTGCTTATAATACGTGTAATAAAATGATATTAAATAGCATACTTCAGTTCGAGACTGTAGGGACCGACGTCCTCGGCGGTCCGAGCCCAATGTTGTTATTGCTGTGTATAAAAACAAGAGATTGATTTATAGTTTCTGGATTTCATCAAATATCTAATTTTATGCCCACGGACCGCCGAGGACGTCGGTCCCTACAGTCTCGTAGTATTATTTTTCAAAAACTTGGATTAATTACTCGTTCTTATATAAAAACCGAGGCTGCCTCACTATTTTTTAGCGAGACAGCCTCTTTTAATTTGAATCGGTTTTAGATTCTTGCAACGCCTGTTGCGCGTGCAGCCTCTGCAACTGCGGCTGCTACGACCTTGCCGACGTTCTTGTCGAGCGCGGAGGGGATGATGTTCTCCTCATTGAGGTCTGCTTCGCTGATGAGAGAAGCGAGTGCGCGGGAGGTTGCAACCTTCATTTCCTCGTTGATTACCGACGCGCGGACGTCAAGCGCACCGCGGAAAATGCCGGGGAATGCAAGGAGGTTGTTGATCTGGTTGGGGAAGTCGGAACGGCCGGTACCAACGATACGTGCGCCGCCTGCCTTTGCCTCGTCGGGCATGATCTCGGGGGTGGGGTTAGCCATCGGGAATACGATAGCGTCCTTTGCCATAGTCGAAACCATCTCAGCAGTTACGGTGCCGGGAGCGGATACGCCGATGAACACGTCAGCACCCTTGAGTGCGTCTGCGATAGTGCCGTCAACCTTATCCTTGTTGGTGATCTTAGCCATCTCCTGGATCTCGGAGTTGAGACCGGGCTTGCCCTCGTAGATGGTGCCGCGGCTGTTGCACATAATGATGTTGCCAGCGGTTGCGCCCATATTGATGAGGTGCTTTGCGATCGAAACGCCTGCTGCGCCTGCGCCGCTCATAGCGATCTTGATCTCTGCCATATCCTTCTTAACGATCTTGAGAGCGTTGAGAAGAGCTGCAGCAACTACGATCGCGGTGCCGTGCTGGTCATCGTGGAAGATCGGGATATCGCACATCTCGATAAGACGACGCTCGATCTCGAAGCAGCGGGGAGCTCCGATATCCTCGAGGTTGATGCCTCCGAAGGAGCCGGAAAGGAGATAAATGGTGCGGACGATCTCGTCTACGTCCTTGGAACGGATGCAGAGAGGGAACGCGTCAACGTCACCAAACTCCTTGAAGAGAAGGCACTTGCCTTCCATAACGGGCATACCTGCCTCGGGACCGATGTCGCCGAGACCGAGAACTGCGGTACCGTCGGTGATAACGGCAACGAGGTTCGAACGGCGGGTAAGCTCGAAGGACTTATTGTAATCTGCCTGAATTGCAAGGCAGGGTTCCGCAACGCCGGGGGTGTATGCAAGAGAAAGGTCTTCGCGGGTGTTTACGGGAATGCGAGCGGTAACTTCGATCTTACCGTTCCATTCCGCATGCTTTTTAAGCGATTCTTCTCTGTAATTCATATGAGTAAAATCCTCTTTTTAAATTACTTTTCCCAGGGGAATACGTACTGGGTAAGGCCGAGCTTGTCGCGAACTGCGGACATTTCGCCCTGAACGGACTCGTTGATCGGAACACCGGACTCACGGGAGAGACGGATCTCATATTCCTTCTCGCCTGCGGAGTAGATGCGCTCTGCTCCGGGAGCCTTTCTTGCGGAACGAACCTCACGGATGATCTCGCCGGCCTTCTTACGGCAAGCCTCTTCGCCGAGGAAGTGGTCGGTGTCGATAGCGATGAAGAAGTGACCGAGGTGGAAGGGAACCTTCTTGCCGTCCTTAAGACCGGTAAGAGCCTTACCGTAGGAACCGTCCTGAAGAACTGCGGAAAGAAGCTCTACGAACATAGCGTAGCCGTAACCCTTGTAGCCTGCGCCCTCTTCGCCGGGGCCGCCGAGAGTGCAGAGTGCGCACTCGCCCTTTGCCATATCCTTAAGAGCGTCAGCGGACTTACCAACGTATGCGGTGCCCTCCTTGGTTACGAGTGCGCCTGCGGGAGCGTCCTTGTCAAGACGAGCGTAGTACTCGAGCTTACCGTTCTGGTAAGTGGAGGTAGCGCCGTCGAAGTTGAAGTCGAAAGCCTCATCGGTGGGAACACCGAGGGTGAGGGGGTTAGTACCGAACATACCCTCTACGCCGAAGGTAGGAGCAACGGTAGGACGAGCGTTGGTACCGGTGATACCGATACAGCCCTGAGATGCAGCCATGGAGGTGTAGTAGCCTGCGATACCGTAGTGGCAGGAGTTACGAACAGCAACCATACCCATACCGTACTTCTTAGCCTTATCGATAGCCATCTGCATAGCCTTGTAGCCGATAACCTGACCCATACCGTCATGTCCGTCTACAACAGCGGTGGTCTCGGTCTCCTTGATGATCTCGAAATTGGTTACGGGGTTCTGAATGCCTGCCTCGATTCTGTCAAGGTAGATCGGCTTGAAACGGTTGCAGCCGTGGGACTCGATACCGCGCTTGTCGCTCTCGAGAAGAACGTCAGCACAGATCTCTGCATCCTCGCGGGGAATGCCGTAGCCTACGAAAGAGTCAACTACGAAGTTGGTAATTGTGGTCCAATCGACGATGTGTTTTGCCATGATTGATAGCACCTTTCTTTTTTATAAAAATTTTTGTTTTCAAATTCAGCGTGTTTTTTCACACAGAAATATTATACCATTAATTGATAGATTTTGCAAGCGTTTATTTAAGATTTTTTAGGAAAATTTCAAATTCGTCCATATACATTTTTATTATCGCACATAAGTTTTTTGATTTAGAGAATATGCACAAAAACCAAAGGGCATTTTTGTGCGAAGAGCCGAAAGTAGATTTAAGATTTTTATTAAATCTCCAAATACTTATTTACATTAATAAAATATTATGATATAATTAAATCATATAAATTATAATATCAAGAAAGGAATCACAAAAATGCTTGATAAGAAAACAATGTCCGAGCTTATCGCCATCGTACTTCACGGCGGCGCAGACTTCGTCGAAGTCTACTCGGAATACTCCAAGGCAA
Organism: Eubacteriales bacterium; assembly: GCA_045644325.1. Classification (GTDB taxonomy): domain Bacteria; phylum Bacillota; class Clostridia; order Oscillospirales; family CAG-272; genus CAG-390. The sequence goes on from JAZRGT010000015.1 coordinate 28,921, forward strand.
ACAGCGTAAGCTACTCAAACAAGAAGATCGAGACCGTTGCTGACAGCGTGCACGGCGGTGTCGGTATCCGAGCTTTCGTTGGTACAAAGACATACTTCGGATGCACCTCCGATCTCACTCCCTCGGGACTCCGTCAGTGTGCGGAGAGAGTTGCACAGGCTGTCGGCAGCCCCGTGCAGAGAATTCCCGATTTCTATCTGACCGAAAGAATTCCCACGAATATTCACCCCATCAAGACCCTTCCCTCCGACGTTCCCGCGGCAGTTAGAGCCGAGCTTCTCCGCGCGGCTTGCACCAAGGCTTACGAGTACGCTCCCGAGATCGTTCAGGTATCGGGCGGTATCTCCTCGAACGAGAAGAATTTCATTGTTGCTAACAGCGAAGGACTTTACACCGGCGACAGACAGGTTCGCACCCGTATCAGCGTTTCCGCGGTCGCATCCGACGGCTCCGAGAACCAGACGGGCGGCTCTAACCCCGGCAGAAGCATGGGCTGGGAGCTCTTCGACAGCGTTGTAAATCCCGAGGAAGTCGGCAAAGAGGCAGCGCGCCAGGCTATGGTCAACCTCAAGGCAGTTCCCTGCCCCTCGGGTAAGATGACGGTTGCAATCGGCAACGGCTTCGGCGGCGTTATTTTCCACGATGCTTGCGGTCACTCTCTTGAGGCTACAAGCGTCGGTATCGGAATGTCGCAGATGGCGGGCAAGCTCGGTCAGCAGATCGCTAACCCCAAGGTCACCGCGATCGACGACGGTACCATCCCGAACGGTTGGGGCTCCTGCAATATCGACGACGAGGGTATGCCGATGATCAAACGCACCCTCATCAAGGACGGTATCCTCACCTCCTATATGATCGACCGCCTCGGATCGCGCAGAATGGGTATGCCCTCCACCGCGAGCGGCCGCCGTCAGGATTATTCCTACGAGCCCACCTCGCGTATGACAAATACTTATATCGCAAACGGTCCCGACAAGAACGAGGACATCATCAAGTCGATCGACAACGGTATCTACGCCGCAGCTATGGGTGGCGGATCGGTCAACCCCTTCACTGGCGCGTTCAACTTTGCGGTTCGCGAGGGTTATATCGTTCGCAACGGCGAGATCTGCGAGCCCATCAAGGGTGCATCGCTGATCGGTACGGGCAGCGAGATCCTTATGCAGATCGATATGGTCGGTCAGAATATGGAGACCGCACAGGGTATGTGCGGCTCGTCGAGCGGTTCGGTTCCGACAGACGTCGGACAGCCCCTCATCCGCGTTTCGGATATCACCGTCGGCGGAAGCAAGTAAGCGAAAGGAGTAAATCGAAATGAAAGAAGCTATTAAAAGAGCAGTAGCCGAAGCCGCAACTCTTTACGGCGCAGAAGGCTACGAGGTAAAAATGGGTTCCTCCACAAGCGCGGCTGTTGAGGCGCTTAAGGACGATATTTCCTCGGTTACTTATGAAAAGAGCACGAGCATCAGCGTAAGATGCGTTAAATCGGGCAAGAGCGGATACGCTTCGGGTAACATCGTCACTGCCGATGAGGCAGCCGAGCTCGTTCGCCGCGCGTGCGAGAGCGCACTCGTTGTAGATGATGCAGACGAGGTTCCCCTCTTTGAGGGCTCTCCCGAATATAAAAAGGTTGAAAAGAAAGAGGTCGTCATCCCCTCCGCAGAGGAGATGATCAAGGATACTATGGATATCCAGACCAAGCTGATGGCGCAGGAAAAGGTTGTTGAAGGTTCGCAGAGCTTTATGCAGGTTTCCGCATCCGAATCGAGCTTCTTCAACTCTGCGGGACTCGATCTTGCTTATGAGTCCGGCTACGTTGCAAAGGGCGCGGTTGCCGCTGTCAAGGACGGTGAGGACGCTGAGGAAAATTACGAAATGAAGTTTGCGGACGAGATCACCAACGACGAGCTCGTAAAGCTCGCTCACGAGGGTGCGCTCGCAAAGCTCGGCGGCAAGCCCGTTGATTCCGGAAAGTACAATATCATTATGGAACGCGGCGCAATGAGATCCATCATCAGCGTTTTCTCGGGACTCTTCTCCGCTCGTTCCGCATTCCTCAAGACCACGATGTTTGCGGGCAAGGAAGGCGAAAAGGTCGCAGCTGATATCGTCACCCTCATCGACGATCCCTTCCACGAGAAGAAGTTCGGTCATTGTCCCTTCGACGCAGAGGGCGTAGCTGTCTACACCAAGAGCGTCATCGAGGACGGAACTCTCAAGACACTTCTCTACAACCGTATGTACGCAAAGAAGTTCGACACCGAGACCACGGGTAACGCGACCAGCGCAAAGGGCATCGGCGTTCAGGGACTTTATCTCAAGCCCGGCGAGCTCACCGAGGAAGAGCTTCTCGCAAAGCTCGGCGACGGACTTTACATTACTGAGCTGAACGGTCTGCACGCAGGCGTTAATGCTGTCAGCGGAGACTTCTCGCTTCAGGCGGCAGGCTTCCTCGTTGAGGGAGGCAAGAAGACACGCGCGGTCAAGAACATCACGGTTGCGGACAACTTCTACAAGCTCCTCTTCAAGGTCACCGCAATTGCAAATAACCTCAGCTTCGGCACAGGATCGAGCTTCGGCGCGCCCGACGTAATGTTCTCGGACATCGCAATTTCCGGAAACTGATCCACTTGTAAACTGCAATCTTTTATAATTCAAACATAAGGTAGGTAATTATTATGGAAAAGGTAAGAGTTGGTATAATCGGATGCGGCGGCATCGCAAACGGCAAGCATATGCCCTCCCTGGCAAAGCTTAAGAACGTAGAAATGGTTGCGTTCTGCGATATCGTTATCGAAAAGGCAAAGCAGGCTGCCGCAAAGTACGGCACAGCTGATGCAAAGACGTACGAAAACTACAAGGAGCTCCTTGCGGATGCTACCATCGACGTAGTTCACGTTTGCACCCCCAACCGTTCGCACTCCTTCATCACCGTTGACGCCCTCGAGGCAGGCAAGCACGTTATGTGCGAGAAGCCTATGGCGATCAATTCGCTTGAAGCAAAGAAGATGCTCGATGCCGCTGAAAGAACCGGCAAGAAGCTCTCCATCGGCTATCAGACCCGTAACCGCGCAGACGCAGTATATCTCAAGATGCTCGTTGACGACGGTATGTTCGGTGATATTTACTACGCAAAGGCAACCGCACTTCGCCGCCGCGCAGTTCCCACCTGGGGCGTGTTCCTCAACGAATACGAGCAGGGCGGCGGTCCTCTGATCGACATCGGAACCCACGCCCTCGACCTCACTCTTTATATGCTTAACAACTATAAGCCCAAGTATTGCGTAGGTACAACCTACCATAAGCTTGCGAGCGCAGGCCCCGAGCATCAGGGCAACGCGTGGGGCAACTGGGATCCCGAAAAGTTCACGGTTGAGGATTCCGCATTCGGCTTCATCGTTATGGAAAACGGCGCGACCATCAATCTTGGGTCCGCTTGGGCACTCAACGTGGCTGATCCCCGCGAGGCTGTAACCTCCTTCTGCGGTACTCTCGCAGGCGCGGATATGATCAACGGTCTCCGCATCAACGGCGTTGCACACAACGCGCAGTATGAGTTCAAGCCCAGCCTCGACGCAAAGGGCGCGGCATTCTATGACGGCAACGGCAACGAATCCCCCGCAGACCGCGAGGCAAGACTCTGGATCGAAGCTATCGTAAACGATAAGACTCCCCTCGTCACCCCCGAGCAGGCGTATACCGTAACCAGAATTCTTGAGGGTATCTATACCTCCGCGAAGACGGGCGATATTTACAGATTTTAAGTCAAACCTGTGAGGACGGTGCACATACACCTAATTATTCATTATTCATCAGCGAAGCGGATTCATTATTCATTATTCATTAATGTGTCAAATGAATAATGAATGATGAATAATGAAAAATGAATAATTTTAAGCCGCACGAAACGTCGAGGGCGCCGTCCTCTACAGGTGATAATTTAATTTGTACATAGTGATTCAAGTGGGAGGAAAATATGGAAGAAAGACTCGAAAAAATTGAGGAAATGTTATCCGAGCTGTCATCAAAGCTTGATGATCTTTCCGATGATATCGAAAGCACTATTGAAGATGCGGTAGAAGATGCCGTAGAAAGTGCAGTAGAGGATGCGGTGGAAAGCGCTATGTCAAACCTCAAATCGGGCGAATCTCCGATTCTTTTGACGGTCCTTACACAGGATGGCAAGAGCATTCTTCCTGTTCACGCGATCAAAGCGCGCAGAGTCAAGAAGGATTCCGAGGAATACGGAATTTGGGTACATTGGTGCGATTCTTGCGAATGCGCGGGAAAATACCCAAACAAGGCGGCTGCACTTGCGGTGATCGACGAAATGGTCAAATATATCAGCGCAGGCTCGAAGCAAGTTTATAAGATGAAATAATTAATTAGGAGAAAAACTATGAAACTTTGTGTTCTTGAAAATCTTTACGGCAACAAGACTCTTGATGAGTCCTTGTCGATTCTCACCTCGCTTGGCGTACATACCGTTGAGGTTGGCGCGGGCGGATATCCCGGAAAGGCTCATTGCAACCCCGCAGAGCTTCTTGCCGACGAGGCAAAATACAACGCATTCGTTGAAACCTTTAAGAAATACGACGTTGAGATCGCGGCTCTCGCGTGCCACGGCAACCCTCTGCATCCCGATAAGGCTACCGCAGAGAGCTTTGACAAGGACTTTCGCGAGGCTATCCTTCTTGCGGAAAAGCTCGGCGTTAAGACCATCGTAGGCTTCTCCGGCTGTCCCGGCGACAGCGAGGGCTCGAAGTTCCCCAACTGGGTAACCTGCCCCTGGCCCGAGGACTTCCTTGCCATCCTTGAATGGCAGTGGAACGATAAGGTAATTCCTTATTGGAAGGAAATGGGCGCATTTGCACTCGCTCACGGCGTTGAGCATATCGCATTCGAAATGCACCCCGGCTTCTGCGTATACAATCCCGAAACTCTCCTCCGTCTCCGTGCGGCTGTCGGCGACGTTATCGGCGCGAACTTCGACCCCTCCCACCTTCTCTGGCAGGGCATCGACCCCGTTGCCGCTATCCGCGAGCTCAAGGGCGCGATCTATCACTTCCACGCGAAGGACACCAAGATCGACAAGTACAACACCGCAAAGAACGGCGTTCTCGATACCAAGCATTACAGCGATGAGCTTAACCGCGCGTGGGTATTCCGCGCAGTCGGCTTCGGTAACAACGAGAGCTACTGGAGAGACGTTATCTCCAACCTCCGCCTCTGCGGCTACGACGGAGCTATCTCCATCGAGCACGAGGACAGCATCATGACCGTTGACGAGGGACTTCGCAAAGCGATCTCCGTCCTTGCTCCCATCGTTATGACCGAGGATAAGCCGAGAACTATCAGCTGGGCGTGATGCGCCTGCGGCGTAGTGAAAAGTGGAAAGTGAAAAGTGAAAAGTTAAGGTGAATTTCCTCGCTTTGCTCGGAAATTTTCGATTACAATAAAATTAAAGTCAACAGTAGCGTAAAAGTTTTTGAAGATACTTAAGGAACTTTTTTCAAAAAGTTCCTTAAGTCGCGCTTCGCAGAGCGCGAAACATTTCCCCTGCGCTTCAAGCGGGTGCCGCCCCCGGTGCCCGCTTGGAAGGAGTAAAACCACCCTTTTCGGGTGGTTTTCGCTCCTTCACCCTATTCTTCAGAGGTGAAATATGTATAAAAAGATTTTGATCGCCCTCGACCTTGAGGGTGTGAACAACGTCAAGGGAGTTCCGTACGAGGCTCTTTCAAAAGAGACCGACGAATGGAAGATAGCAAGACGCCAGGGCGTGCTTGAGGTAAACGCGGCGGCAAATGCGCTTTTCCTTGCGGGCGCGGAGAAGATCGCTCTCTGGGATAACCACGGCGGCGGTCACAATATCGATCCCGCTGATCTCGACGCGCGCATTACGCTTCTCGAAACCGATTTTTCAAAGCCGAGAATGTATTTTGCCGACGATTATGATTGCGTCTGCTATTTCGGCTACCACGCTATGGAGGGCACTCTCGGAGGCGTGCTCGCGCATACGATGAGCAGTAAAACCGTGCAGTTTTATAAGCTGAACGGCAAATATATCGGCGAGATCGATATGGACGCCTATATTGCGGCGTCGCACGGTAAGCCCTCGGTGTTTTATTGCGCGGGAGACATTGCTTGCGCACAGGCAAAGCGCGCAGTCCCGGGCATCGTGACCGTCGCCACGAAGTACGAAAAATCGAGAAATGAAGCAGATTTCCGTGATAACGCGGAGCTTTTCTCCGAGATCGGCGAAAAGATCGTTGATGCTGTTTCGTCCGAGCAGGGATACGAAACTCTTGATTTCCCCGCAAGCTTTGAAAAATCCTTCAAGCGAGTCGAGGATGCGGAAAAGTTCCTCGCCAGACTTCAAAAACGCGGAATCGATGCCGACTACCTTTCTGACGAAGTTATCGGCAAAGACGCGCATACCGTCGTTTCCACGGTTCACAACATCGGCGAATTTATTGCTTGCATATAATAAAAACGGATACTCAACCCCTTTTCAGGAAAATTGAGTATCCGTTTTTGCTATTTATTCGGGATAAACGTCAGCTGTTGAGCCTTTGACGAAGGGGATCTCCGCTGAGATCGCCGCGAGTGCATCGCACCAACGCTCAAAGAGCTTTTCGTAAAGCTCGGTGTCCTCATCGAGGATGAGCATTGCCGCCATATAGTAAGCCGCGGCGGGAGCGAAGCGATCGGCAAGTGGAAATTCCGCGTTCAGGTCGAGGTAAAGTCCCTCGAATTCCTGCGCCTCACCGATGCTGAATGCCTTGCGGTATGCGCGGTCGAGTGAAGCAGCCTCGCGGCAGAGCGCGGCACCAATGTAGGGCGCGCGCTCTTCAAGCTCGCTTTCGGAAAGAGAGCAATCAACCTCTCCGATCAGCTTCAGCGCTGTCTGATAAACCGAGCGAAGTTTCATTTTCGCCCTCCTAGATTTTAAGCGGAAACGGTAAGGTCGAGTCTTACCATCTCGGAGGGATAGATTACCTGCGCGCCGTAGAGATGGAGACCCTTAACGGCGTCTGCAAATCTCTTTTCGGGGCGGTAGGCATCCATTTCGGAAAGCTGCTCTGCGAAAGCGATCGCTCTCTTGGAGCGTGCAATGCATTTATGTACGTTTCCGCTAACGGGGATATTGTTGGAAACGTATACCTTACAGCCCGCAATACTGCCGATGCAACCGGTCTCAAGCGCAGTATCATCATTGGAAATATTGATCTTGCTCTTGAGAATAAGATTGCTGACCTCAGGGGAAACCTCGATAACGATGTCATTGGGATCACATACGTTCTGCTTGAGAAGCTTGGTGCGAGCGTCAAGGATAAGGGGGATGATGTTATCAACGGTTGCAGATGCGGCGATATTAGAGCCTGCGTTACTGCAAAGAGAGAATACGTACTGATCCGCAACGTTTGCGAGTGCTGCCGCCGCGTTTCTTACAGCCGCATCCATAAGCTTGGGGTTGGTCTGCGCCTTTTCGATATCGTCGATCTGGAAGTTGAATGCCTTTGCCTGATCGATGATGAGGGTCTTGACTACGTCACCAAGCTCCTGTGCTGCGGTTTCAAAATCCTCGTTCTTGGTGTAGTCGAAGACGTTGATGTTGCCAACGCCGCAGATCTTGACACGGTCGCCGCGGTTCTTGATATCGCCCTCAAACTCACGGTTGCAGTTTGCTACGGCGATGTACTTTTTGTCCATCTGGGAGTAGAGAGTTTCGCTCCATACGCTAGAAATAAAGTTGTTAAGTGCCATTTTTTAAAATTCCTTTCTTTTTTGAAGTGTTTTTATCGCCAGCTCTTCATTGAGCGGCGGATCTTTTCCATGTTTTTTCTTACCTCGGCGGGCGGCATTGCGCGTACCTCGTCGGGGGAGTAGAGTGTGTCGTCTGCGGGATCAAGCTTGCCTGCGGAAAGCTCTCGCGCTTTTTTGTCCGCGGCTTTGATGCGCGCAAT
>JAZRGT010000016.1:0-20515 GCA_045644325.1 Eubacteriales bacterium
CGGTTTATACGTATTTGATTTCCTAAATTCAATTTCATACTATATCTCCATTCTGTCAGCATCTGCGCAGGGCTTATGTTTTACCGGTGATAATAGTATACCATATTTTTACGGTTCAATCAAGCGCACAGTTTGTGAGATTTTTTCTCAATTTATGAGAAATAAACAAATTTAGCCTCGGCAAGGAAACTCCCTGCCGAGGCTTCTTGAATATTACTTAAACGCCGGCGCGTGGGTCTCGCCCGTTGCAAAAGCGTTCGGTCCGGGATCGGACATTGAAAAATACATTTTCGCCGCCTTGGTCGTGCCGAAGTCGCGGTTGGAACCGGTCTGCTGCACTTTATTGAAGGCATCGCGGAACATCTGATTGTGCGCTTCCTCGCGGTTGAGCAGGAAGTCGATGGTTTCGCGCACCTTCTTGTCCTCGATCTGGCGGTAGAGGTATTCGTAGACTACCTTCGCGCGTTGCTCCGACGCGATGTTAGAGAGCAGATCGGCGCAAAGATCGCCCGTGACGGTGACGTAATCCGCAGTCCAAGAGTAGCCCGACGCGTTGATGAGCCCGGGATTGAGTCCGTTCTGAACGTGCGTCTGGATCTCTCCCGCCTGCACCTTTGCCGCATCCACATCGTGACCGTTGAGCAGGTTGATTGTCTGCGCGATCATTTCAAGATGCCCCAATTCCTCGGCGGCGATATCGAGGAAGAGATCCTTGATCTCGGGATCCTTGATTCTGAAGCTCTGCGACATATACTGCATCGCGGCTTTCAGCTCGCCGTTGCCGCCGCCGAGCTGCTCCTGAAGCAGGACGGCATACTGCGGATTCGGTCTTTCGACCCCCACGGGATGGAATAACAGTTTTTCGTGTTTGAACATAAAATCGACCTCCGTTTACGGTTTTGATACTATTGTTTCCCGCAGGAGGGAAGTGTATGCAAAAAACGGAAAATGATACCGCGGCTTATTCCTCTTTCGCGCCGTCCCTGTTCGGTACGATGCTGTCCACGTATTGCTGCATCTCTTCCTTGCTTTTCACGCCGTGTGTTCCCGCGATGATCTCGAGACGTCGCGCCTCGTCGAGCGTTGCGAATCTACGCATGGCGTCGTGATTTCTTGCCAAAGCCATTGAAAAGCCGAGTGGCATTTCGTCGGGTTTCATGTGTTTACCTCCAACTTGTTTTATGAATATTATTTGCGGTTCGCGCGGACGTATACCTGCCAATTTCGCGTATAATTCACCTGCACCGCGCAAAAAATAAAATCTATAACGGAGGTGATGATATGAGCAATCGATTAGGGGGCGAAACGAGTCCCTATCTGCTTCAGCACAAGGACAATCCCGTCGATTGGTATCCTTGGGGAGACGAAGCGTTCAAGCGAGCGAAAAAAGAGGACAAACCGATCTTTTTGAGCATCGGTTACAGCGCGTGCCATTGGTGCCACGTCCTCGCGCACGAGAGTTTTGAGGATGAAGAAATCGCGGAATTGCTGAACAAATATTATATTTCTATCAAGGTGGACAAGGAGGAACGGCCCGATATTGACAGCGTCTATATGGCGGTTTGTCAAGCCTTTACGGGAAGCGGCGGCTGGCCGACGAGTATCTTTATGACAGCCGATCAAAAGCCGTTTTTTGCGGGAACCTATTTCCCGAGATCCTCGCGTGGAGGTATGATAGGTCTTCGCGAGCTGTTGCTTGCGATACACGAAAAATGGGTGTCCGACCGAAATATGCTCTTGCGGGATTCGGAGAAGATCGTCAAGCATCTTAATGGCGCGGAGGTCGTGTCTGACGTTGCGGATATCGATCTGACGCGCTTGGCGGCATCGCAATATGAGCGCATTTATGACGAAAAGTACGGCGGTTTCGGGCGGGCGCCGAAATTTCCGACGCCGCACAATCTGATCTTTCTACTCGAATATTACGAACGCAACAAAACGCCGTCGTGTTTGCAAATGGCGGAGCACACGCTCTTGCAGATGTACCGCGGAGGAATGTTTGACCACATCGGATTCGGATTCTGCCGCTATTCAACCGACAAAAAGTTCCTCGTTCCGCATTTTGAGAAAATGCTTTACGACAACGCGCTGCTCATCCTCGCCTACTGCAAGGCTTACGGCGTGACGAACAATCAACTGTATCTCGAAATCGCGGAAAAAACGGCGGGCTATATTTTGCGCGAGATGACCTCACCCGATGGCGGATTTTACAGCTCGCAGGATGCCGACAGCGAGGGCGAGGAAGGAAAATATTATCTGTTCACCCCGAACGAGATCGAAACGGTGCTGGGACGAGAGGACGGAGCGCGCTTCAACCGCCATTTCAATATTACGGATGACGGTAATTTTGAAGGAAAAAGCATCCCGAATCTGCTGAAAAGTGACCCTTCGGATAAAGCATTTGAGCCGTCCTTGCCTCGGCTTTACGATTACCGCAAAAAGCGTTACTCGCTCCACCGTGATGAGAAGATATTAACCTCGTGGAACTGTCTGATGATCGCCGCAATGTGCGAGCTTTATCTTGTCAGCAAAAAGGAGGCGTACCTTGCAGCCGCACAAAACGCCGACCGATTTATAGGAAAATATCTTTGCGACGGCGATGCGCTCTACGTCAGCTTTCATTTGGGAAAACGGGGCGTGAGAGGATTTATTGATGATTATTCCGCATATATCTTCGCCTCGCTGTCACTTTACCGCGCAACCTTGAAAAACGAATATCTCGAGCGCGCAAAAGCTTTGTGTGACAAAGTTATGAGTGATTCTGAAGACGATACGGGAGGATTTTATCTGTACGGAGAGGGACACGAAGAACTTATCCTGCGCCCGAAGGAGACCTATGACGGCGCGATCCCAAGCGGAAATTCGCTGATGGCTTATAATCTTGTTCGGTTGTCGTTGCTTACGGATGAGGAAAAATACAAAGCCGCGGCGGAGCGACAGATTGATTTTCTCGGGTCGCGAGCAGCGCAATATCCCACCAATCACGCAATGTTTTTGACCGCGCTTCTGGAATATGAAAAACCGCCAACGAAAATTACGGTCGTAACGGATGCAGATACCGATAAAGGCTCCGAGCCTCTTGAATTACCGCATAATGCGATCGTCGTTTTGTCAAAACCCACGGAGGAATATCCGCTTAAAAACGGCAAGACCACCTATTACGTGTGTCGAGCCAACAGCTGTCTGCCGCCAACTAATGACTTGTATGAATTGGTTTGAAAGAGAGAAAACTGAATGGTGGAAAGGAGTGACGGATATGGCGCAAAGCAAGGATATGAAAAAAGAGAAGAGCAAAAAGGCAGAAAAGCCTCTTACCAATCCCGGCGATATCAAGGGTAAGATCGAGATCCCCGACACCCGCGCACGCAGAGACGGCCCCGGCGGGAATTAAATTTTGATAACAAAAACCGCCACCGACGGTTTCCGTCGGAGGCGGTTTTTATGATTTTATCGTCACTTGAAAAAATCATAAAAATATGCTATAATTATTTGAAAAAACTATTGACTCTCCCCTTAACTGTAATGATATACTATGCTTGCGGAGCTGAAATAGCGCTGTTTCGGCTGCCCAAAATACGAGCGAAAGGAAAAGCTATGTATAAGATCGGTGAATTATCAAAACTTTGTAATATCTCGGTCAAGACTCTGCGCTACTATGACGCGGAAGGCTTGCTGATTCCCGATGAGATCGACAAATTCACGGGATATCGCTATTATTCGGCATCGAAGCTCGAGGATTGCTACCGCATAATCGCGCTCAAGGAGCTCGGATTCTCGCTTGACGAGATACGCGCACAGCTCACGGCGAACGATAACGCGAAGATTGCGACGGCGCTCGAAACAAAGCTCGGCGAGCTGAATTTGCTCATCGAAACCACCGAAAAACAGTTAAGGAAAATCGAAAGCATCAAAAACAACCTGACCAAAGGAGAGTCTAAAATGTTCAATATCATCATCCGCGCGACCGACGAAATCCGTGTCGCGTATATCAGAAAAATTTACGAATCGAAATCCGATGCCCTCCGCGGGTTTGCAGAGATCGAAAAAGTCTTGCCAAAGTCGGTTCTCGGCAAGCGTAAAATCATTATCAATTATGAAACCGAGTACCGCGAGCGTGACTTCGACCTTGCGGTTTGCGTTGAACTTGTCGGAAATCTGCCGAAAAATTCGGGATTTGAAGAAAAGAGCATTTCGTTCGGCGTTTCGGTTGCGTCGCTTGTCTGCCGAGAGGATGAACTTGACGATGCCTACAAAGCGATAATCAAGCATCTTGATGGTTCAAATTACGAAGCCAGCGGCGCGTATTATGAAATCTATCACGAGGACGGAACGGTGGAGCTAAAGCTTCCGGTTTGTGCGCGCAAGGATCAAAAACTTTATACCAAGGATACGAAAATTTCGTTCATTGACGATCCCGAAGCTTGCGGAACGTGGGAGTTCTTGGATATTGTCCCGACACGAGAGCATTTTGTATACGGGAAACCGAAATGTTCACATTCGGTATGGCTGCAGAAGTTGCACTTCATCGATGGCGGTCAGCCTTATTGGGTTATTCCAAAATGGACAAAAGGAAAAATATATACGCTTACAGGCGACCGTGAGGAGCTTATAGAACATCCGTATACTATCGTTACCGACCAAGGTCGAAAGCTGATGTTTATTGAGATTAAAATGCACGAAGACGATGCAACCGAGCTCTGGGTATATGAGCAGACCGATAACGCTCATATCGTGTCCAAGGAAGAAATTCAGCTCTGCGATAACATAGATCATCCTTTCGTTGTTGATAAAAAGGTTCTCGGTGTTTGGAAGACATTTGATTTCATCAGAAACCGCAACGATTTTAACCCGATAAGAAAAACTTGGAAAGGCGGAGAATTATTCCTTCAGAGTGTTGAATTCCTTTCGGACGGCCGATTGATAACCGTTACAAAAAATCGCGAAAGCATGGTCAATTGGACAAAAGGACTTGAACTTAACAAATACAGTAAAACAGCATGCGCATATGAAATTGTCGAACACGAGGGGAAAGAATTTTTGATCCTTGAATGGAAATCGGGAGATTATTCTTTCGCGGGAAGAATTCAGTATTACGTGCTGACAAGAGAATAAAAAATTCAGCCTCGGCAAGGAAATTCCCTGCCGAGGCTAATTTATATAATGGAAACTTACAGCTTGACTCACTTAGAAATAAATTTATGATCATCCGTCGCGGGGTTATCGATCAGCTCACCGTGTTCGGTGAAGCGGGAGCCGTGGCAGGGGCAATCCCAGGTGTGCTCTGCGCTATTGTATTTGAGGGCGCAACCGAGGTGTGGGCACCGTGGTGTAGTGGGTGTAATAAGTCCAACTGTTGACTCAAAAGCATTTATGGCAAGCTGTGGGTGAAAAATAGTGCGTGAGGGGTCGAAAACGGCGGCATAAGGATTGCTCTTTCCTCTGACAAGGTCGCAGAGAATGTCGGCGGCGACCATAGCGTTGGTCATCCCCCATTTGTTAAATCCCGTTGCAACGAAGACGTTGGGCGTGGATCCCGAATATTGACCTATATAAGGTATATCGTCGAGAGTCATACAATCCTGCGTTGCCCACTTGCCGACGATCTCGGCGTTTTTGAAGTGTTTCATTGCGAAGTCTTCAAGCTCTTGCCAACAACCTCCTTGCTTTCCCGTGCGGTGTCCGCCACCGCCGAGGAGCAGAAGATCTCCGTAGCTGCGAAAGGACAGACCCGTGTCCGATTCGTCCACATACATTCCTTCTACGTTTTTTGCGTTTTTGAGTGCAAGAACGTATGAACGGTGCTGATAGAGCTTTAATGGGTACAAGCCGTGTTTGTTGAGTATAGGAAAGTGGGTTGCGATGATCAGCTTTTTGTATGTGATCTCGCCATAATTGGTTTTTGCCTTGTGCGGCACCAGCTCTACTACCTTTGTATGCTCGTAGATTGGCAGATCTTTTGCAATTGTATAGAGGAATTTCAACGGGTGAAACTGCGCTTGATCTTTGACACGTACTGCACCCGCAACCTTGAATGGAAGCTCTTTTGCATCCGAAAGCTCTGCTTTCACCCCGATGCGGTTCAGGGCGGAGACTTCCTTTTCGGTTTTCTTTCGGTCATTTAAGGAATAGACGTAGGAATCTTTTATTTCATAGTCGCAATTGATGCTCTCACAAAGTCGGGTGTATTCCTTGCACGCTTTTTCCTGTGCTTCTACGTAAAGCCGAGTTTTGTTTTCACCAAAGCGACGTATCATTTTGTCGTAGATCAAACCGTGCTGCAAGGTAATTTTTGCCGTCGTGTTTTTTGTAATTCCGTCGCAGATCTCCGTCGCTTCCACCAGCATACAATCCACGCCTGCGTTTTTCAGCTTATAAGCACACAAAATTCCCGCGATACCGCCTCCAATAATCAAAACGTCGGTGCTTTTGTTTTCCTTTAATATATTAAATTGCACTCGAGGTGAGTCGTTTTCCCAAATAGATTTCATATTCATCCTCCGATGTTTAATATGATTAGTTTTTGTCGTTTTCATATCAGCTATACAACAGAGTCGGTATCTGTTCGTCACGAAATGACATATAATGTAATGGTGCTTCACCCAAATTTACAAAGGATGTAATTTTTATGAGCAGACAAAATCCGTTTATGCGAGGCACAGGCGATCGCTTTTGCAACAACTGCCAGAACGGCGGTCAATTCGATTTTGACGGTCCGCAATCCTGCGGGTAACGCCGCCCTTACGATCCCCCCTCGCAGGCGGAACTCGCCCCGTATCCGCGCATCTTGTGATCACACAGATAGGCTGATTATTATGGCAAGAAGTTAAAAATAGCCTCCGGCATAGCAACAGCTATGTCGGAGGCTTTCTCAATTATGCAGGCCAAAAAACTACATTCCTACTCCTTCGCGATAAAAAACAATTGCTCACTTGTCAAATGTCTTCTGCTTGCGATCTGCGGGGCGTAGGTTTCATATGATATAAAGCCCAAAGCGTCTTTCGTCCTGATAATATCATACGCAAGGCTTTTCATTTTTTCGATATCACCCGAGGCTTCGGCGCGTTCCTGATCCTTGGGAGTGAAAAACAGATACAAATGGTTATGCGCGAGCGGTCCGCTTTCCAAAGAGAACGCGTTGCACGTCAATTTTTCGTATGACTGGAAGCGGTTTGCGAAAATTTGTGAGATCTCGCTTGCCGTTGCACCGAATACTTCGTCGGCGTAGCATCGCAAATAGGACAGTAGCGTGATGCTGACGTATATTTTATCCTCACCGTTTTCATCGCTCTCCTGCTGCATCCTCCAAAGGTCTGATACGCCCGCCGATGCATTGTTGCCATTCTCCCGAAGCGCATCTATCAGGCACTCGATAACGGTACGGAACAGCGGATGACGGCGATTGCAGGACTGAGATGAGGTGTTTTTCAAGATCTGCTCTGTGACCGCCGAGTCTTGCACCCACACATATAATTGCATCTGCGGATAGAACTCAAGATTTCCGTATGCAAACGTAGCAACGGCTTCGATACCTGCTTTTTCTTTCAAATTTCGATGAAATATTTCGGCGCAGGGCGAGTGCCGGAACGAGCGCAACAGTTGTTTCGGTGCACCAAAATCTATGTCAGTCAGTTCGACGATGAAGGGGGATTTGCCAATATCTGTATTCGATCTCATCGCTTTATTAAACGGTCAATTCCGCATCCACGCAGACGGGGCAGTGGTCGGAGATCGCGAGGGCGGTTTCGTCACTGGGGATGGAGTGTACGAGGACTTTTACGGCATCATCGGTGACGAAGATGAAGTCGATCGGGGTGCCTGCTTCGCAGGGCCGACCGGGGACGCGGTGGAAGGAATTGATGTCTTGTGTAGCACTGACGGTCGCAATATCTGCGCTGTCGGGCAGTACCTTCTTCATATTTTGAATCGATTCGCGGTGCGGGTGGGTGTTGAAGTCGCCCGTGATGAAAACAGGAAGGGAGGAGCCGTATTTTGCGCGCAGCTCATCCTTCTTTTCAAGCATCTGGCAGACGTTGTCAACGCGCCACAGCTCGCCCTCGACGGCGTCGGTCGCCTCAAGATTGTAGGATTTCAGTATCAGCGAGCCGTGAGAGTTGATGATAGCGAGCTTTTTGCCGCTCTGCTTGTCGGCAACGACAGCCCACGCCATCGACTTCGTATCCGTGCCGCGGCTGCGGTAAAGCTCACTGCCGCCCTCGATCAGATCAAAGCGGTCGCGGCGGTAGAGTATGGGGGTAAAACAATGCTTATCCTCGGGGTGACGGAGCGCGACGGGGGCGTAGATGTCGCCCAGCGTGTCGAAAAGAGCAGTTCCGACACGGTTGACCTCCTGCATACCGATCAGATCGGCATCGCTCGCGCGGTAATAATCTGCAATCAGAGAGAGGCGGTCGGGGAGGGTTTTATCAAATAGAATATTGCTGGACATAACGCGCACGTCGGCGCCTGCGATACGTGGATTCAAATAGGACATAGTCAAATTCCTTTCCGTTTGATGATATATTTATATGGAAGAAAACTGCACTTATTGTGCGATTTTCGTACGCTTCTTTTTTGCTCTCGTCGCCTCGAAGCTGACGTTTGTGAGAAAATGCACGATATCCTCGGGTGCATCGGGGAGGAGGACTGAGATCCAATGGTGCTTATTCATATGATACGCGGGATGGACTCCGTCGGACGCATCGAATGAGCCGAACATTTCGGTCGGCAGTTTGAGATTGACCACGTCGATCACCTCATCGCTGTGAAGACCGAATTTACGCCGCGAAACGCGCATTACGATCGCGTACCACTTACGGTTGTCCGCGTGACGAAGCACGGCGGTCTCGAAATCTTCGTCAAATGGATAATCGGGCGACGTGCCGAAGACCTCAAGGCAATGTGAAAGAAAATCTTGTTTATTCATAAGAAGAGTCCTTTAGGATAAAAGCCTCCGTTGGGGTCGGAGGCTTTTTAGTGTTAAATAGTCGGATTGAATTCTATTCTCTCGCCCATATGGTCGGCGGAGTAGAGAAGCTTATTTGCGATCGCTACGGTGCGTGCGGAGGATTCGGGCATATTCTTTTCGGGGGTGATACCCTTTTCAAGGCAATCGACGAAGTATTCGATCTCAGCCTCAATGCCGCCGTAAGGAGCTATCTCGATCTTTTCGACCGATCCGTCTTCCTTGGAATATACGTTAACGCCGTTTGCATCATAGATAACGGATGCCTTTTCAAATCCGACGCGGTAGCCTGCGTTGAATTTGGTGCCCTTGAGTGACCATTCCGCAACCGCGCTGACGGGGAGATTATCGTAGTAATACTGAACGAAAACGGTGTCGTGCTTTACAAAAGTAGCAGCCGCAACTGCGGAGAAAGCCTTCGGCTCGCCGAAGAGCCAGCGGATCATATCGCAATCGTGGATGTGGAGGTCGTAGATTACGCCGCCCGAAAGCTCGGGCTTCATATACCAGTTGTTCCAGCCCCATCTGGGGGGTCCGCTGAGACGGTCAAAGTGAGCGGCAGTGGGCTTGCCGTATCTGCCGTCCTCGATGCAAGCCTTGAGGAACTCGTACTGACGGTAGAAGCGCAGGCACTGACCGATCATAAGCTGCTTACCCGAGCGGTCGCGCGCTTCGATCATACGGCGGCACTCTTCCTCTGTGAGAGCCATCGGCTTTTCGCTCTGAACGTGATAGCCGCGCTCAAGCATTTTGATCGCGTATTCGCAGTGCAGGGGAGTGGGCAGACAGATGTCGATGAGGTCGATCTGTTCGTTTGCGAGCATTTCTTCAAGGTCGGTGTAGGTGCGGAAGTCGCCGCCGAGTCCCGCTTCGCCGGTTTCGATATTGATTGTAATGCGACGCTTAAAAGCCTCGGGGTCGATGTCGCAGATAGCGACGAGCTTTACGGGAATACCGCGTTTTTCAAGGGAGAGATATGCGTTTTTATGTGACTGGGCGATACCGCCGAAGCCGATCATAGCAGCACGGATCATAGGGTTGTCCTCCGATTTTTTGATTATTGACATAAGTATATCACGAAATCGAGGAATAGTCAAGGTCTTTGAAAAAAATAGTGACAGATAGTGTTTACCGTCGCTTTTTGATGCAATATTTTCCAAATTTGTTGACAAATAAAAGATTTAGGTGTATAATAAATCTATTATCATTTAACATCGGAGGATAAAAATATGAAAAAAACGTCTTTCATATTGATAGCTTTGTTGCTTGCATTCGCAATGCTTTTTAGCGCTTGTGATGAAGGCAGCGAAGAAACGACGGTAGCTCCCGATACCACCGAAGCACCCGGAATAACCGTCGAAGTTGAGACTACAAGTGAGCTTGAAGCGACGAAGGAGCCCGAAACTACAAAGGCACCCGAAACTACAAAGGCGCCCGAAACAACAAAGGCACCCGAAACAACAAAGGCACCCGAAACTACAAAGGCACCCGAAACTACAAAGGCACCCGAAACAACAAAGGCGCCCGAAACTACAAAGGCGCCCGAAACTACAAAGGTACCCGAGACCACAGCGGCACCCGAGGTTACGACAGAGCCTCCGCATACTCATTCCTGGAGTGCTTGGAGCGTTAAAAAAGCGGCAACCTGCACCGAATCGGGTAGTGAGGAAAGAAGCTGCTCGTGCGGCGAGAAGGAATCCAAAGCTATCCCCGCGATAGGTCACAGCTATAAGGACGGCAAGTGCTCCTCCTGCGGAATAAGCGATCCCTCTGTTCAAAATGCAGACAAGATATACAGTGATGCTGTCGAGCTTCTTAACAGCGGCAAATACGAAGAGGCATATGCGAAGCTTTTAAGCATCAAGGACAAAAAAGACGTAAGCGAGTATCTTGACAAATTCGTTTGGGTATGTGGTAAGGAAACCTTCAGCAACTCATCCGGAGCTTATAAGTCCGTTATCGAGTATACGGTAAATGATAACGGATATATTAAAGCATCTCACGAAACCGACTCCAGAGGATTAGAGTATATTACGGAATACTTATACGAAAGCGACCGTGGCGGTCTCTTGCTCGAAACTGCAAGATGGCAAGCGGGAACAGAGAATAACTTCATTGTCGAATATATATATAACGATTACGGAATTCTTGTTGAAAAGGTGCAGTGGAGCAGTATTGAGGATGCAGAGTATAATATTCTGTATGAATATGACGGCGAAGGTAGACTCAGCAAAGAAATAAACAATAATTTCAATATGCCGTATACCGTGGAATACACTTATGGCAACAGCGGCAAGCTTGCACAGTCCGCAAGGATTGATGCCTTCGGCACCACGGTTACCAAGTATGAGTACGATAAAAACGGACTTCTTGTCAAAGAATCCACCAACTATTATGATGGTGACGGCGTTATAACCTACGAATATGATGCAAACGGCAATCTGATCAAAATGACGGAGCCCGACGGCTCAATCACCGAATATTCCGATTACAAGCTCTTTTACCGCGCAGAGGTCCTGCCAAGCGAGAGAAGCGGTTTTGTTTCGATAATTCCCGATCACGTTAATCCCGAATGGACCTCTTGGTCTGACGGCAATGCAATTGGTGTTAAGTACGACGGAAAGTATTACGTTATCGATAAAGCAGGCAAGGTACTCGCAGGTCCCTTTGACGGCTTGGTTTGCCCCGATTCCGAGGGATATGCAATAGGCTTCGTTCGCACGAAGGAGGTCGTCGGTGTCGAGCTTGACGAATTCGACGGCACCCCGTACAACATTGTAAAGACCACGACGGTTTCCTACGTCATTGATTCGACCGGTAAGATAGTATTTGAAAGAACGGGATCGGTAACCGACTCCTTCTATGAATCTACCTATGACGGCGAGTATATCGAGCACTATACCGAAGGAATGCTCGTCACCATTACCTATGATTCTTATTATATGGGAATGGCGCGCAACTATTATACCGTTCACATTTACGACAGCCACGGCAACAAGATCGCGGATTACGGCGATCTCATCTCGCACGGCGCGTATATCAACGGAAAAATGGTTCTGATCAACTATGAGGGCGAGATATTTGCAGTCGACCGGACGGGTAAAAAGATCGCCTCCGCAGGTCACCTCGTCGAGCGGCATCCTCTCGTTGAGCCTTGGTATTTCAGTATGATATTTGCCTCGATCGGCGACGGACATTATATGTCGTATTTCCCCGGAGGATATACCATAATCGATACTGAGATCTATTCCTCCGCAGATGATTATTATCATCTCCTCCTCAGCGAGGATATGGAAAGCTCATATCTGATTAACAAGTCTTACGTTTATGATAACCGAAACTACGGAACTCTCATTTTCGCAAAGATCGTTGAAAATGGAAAGGTTTCGGACGGATATTATCTGATCGACGTTGCCAAATGCAAGGTTGACGAGAAGGGCATGATCCTTCCCACTCGTTCTGCAGCGGTTTGTGACAAGGAATTTGCAAGCGGAAACTTCTATAATATCTTTGGCAAAACAGAAAAATATGCACTTGTAAGCACTTCGGACGGCAAATGGGGCTTCCTCTCCTACGACGGAAAGACTCTTAAGATGTACGACGATGCGTGCTATTTCTCAGGCGGTATTGCGGCTGTCAAGGAAAACGGCGAGATCTTCGTAATTGACGAGAGCTTCAATCGTATTTCGGATGCAGTTACGGGATATGACGGCGTATCAGCATGCGGAAGCGGATGGTTCCTTTTGAGAAAAGGCAACGACCGTGTGATCGCGTTTTATAGCGTGCAGAATAATTGAAAAGCAACCCCCGCACGGCGTAAGTCGTGCGGGGGTTTTTATTAGTTAGTGTTCTTCAGCTCCTCAGAGAGGCTCGTCAAGGATCTGTTCCAGCCTCTCATTTGAACCTTACCTGCAGAAGCAAGCGAGTTGACGCCGTTCTCGATCTGCATTCTCCAGACACGGATGGGGCTCGAGGAGTCACCGCCGAGAGAATCGAAGAAGGGACGTCCGATATCGAATACTACGTTGTCACGGATGACCTCAAAGAGCTCCGCGTCGTAGGGGTTTTTGGAATACTGATATTTGAATGCGGTCTCAAAGAGTGCGGGGGTAACGGTGCGGTATGCCTCGGATGCCATACACTCAAGCACCGCACCCGACTTTGAGGTGTTCTTTGCGTCGATCGGGATGCAGTACATCGTGTGGGTGAAGGCAACGGGAGTGCGGTAATTTTCCTGCGTTTCGTCAAACTTGGGCGCGGGAAGGATGCTGTAATTGATCTCCGAGTTGCGGAACTGCTGTGCAAGATGCTGACCCGATACGTTGTAGAAGAGGGAATTGCCCTCCGCGTAGAGGGTAGCGGATGCCGTCTTGATAAAGAATCCGTCGTTTGAATTGTGATAGAGATCGTTGAAGCGGTCGATGACGGCAAAGGATTTGTCGCTGAGAACGTCCTCAGAAAGGGTAAGATTGCCATCCGCGGTGGGAATGACGTAGTTCATGCCCGATCCCATATAGAAAATATCAAGAAGGGGATGGGTGATCGAGAAGAGACCGTAGCGGTCGGTTTCCGACTTTTTACCGTCGTTATCAAGGTCCGAGTAAACGCCCCTGGACATTTCAATGAGAAGCTCCTGAGTCCACTTGCCCTCAAGAGCAAGTGCTTGAGGGTTGGTGAGGTTGAGCTGCTCGCCGAGATCGTTGTTGTAAACGATGAACATCATCTGATAGATGAGAGTAGAAGCGATATCACCCGAGGTGAAGTAGAGGCGGTTGTTGATGGTGTTGAGCTCAAGAAGGCTATCCGACCACCAAGGCTTTTCAAAATCAAGATGATCGACCTCAAGAAGGTCAACGAGCATGTGCTCGATCGTCAGAACGCCCGCGGAACGCAGATAGCAACCGATGAGGTCATACGCACCCTCACCAACGCTGATGGTGTTGGAAAGAGTCTGGCAGAAATCCTTGAAAGCGGAGCTGTTGCCCTTTGTGATGGTAAATTCAAGCTCGACACCGAGTCTGCTCTCGGTTCTTGCGTTGCGGTTGTAAACCGCGTCTTCGACGATGTTGCCCGACTGTTCCTCGACGTCAAACTCGGGGAGGGTATGCTCCCACGCGAAGATGTTGACGGTCTCGCCGCCGAAATTGAGGGTGGGGTCAAGCTCATCCTTAAGATAGCCGTCGCTGTCGTAACGGTCATCAACCGTTTCTTCCGCGACGGTACCTTCAATGACCGCCGCCGCTGTAGTGGTTGCCGCAGTATCCTCGCCACCCGTGGGATCGCTGCAAGCGATAGCGGTGCCGGCAACTCCGAGAAGCATAAGAAGTGCCATAACAGCAGATAATGTACGTTTCATGTCTGTTGTCTCCTGATAAATATTGGTAAGATAATTATAGCATAGTATCGGGGAATAGTCAATAGAAAAGCGACGGTTTATCCGATCAAAAACGACTCGGTAGTCTGATTCTTGTGAAGAGAGATATTGATTTTTCTCAAAATATATGCTAAAATATAAAAAACTAGTGTTATCCCCCGCCCAAAAGTTGTCTTGTAGGATGAAGGACCTTCAAAAAGGAGTGCGCAACATGGAAGACAAAAAAATAATCGACCTGTTTTTCGCCCGCTCCGAGGCGGCAATCGCGGAATCGGAGAAAAAATTCGGCAAATATCTGCGTTATATTGCATTTTCCGTTCTCGGTGACGAGCGCGACAGCGAGGAAGTTGAAAACGATACATATCTCCGCGCGTGGAATTCAATACCGCCCGAAAACCCCTGCTCGCTCAAGGGCTATCTTGCCGCGCTCTGCCGCAATCTTTCCATTAACCGTTACAAGGCGAAAAAAGCGCAGAAACGCGGCGAATCGGATCTTGCACTCGACGAGCTCGGTGAGATAGCCGACGGCTCGGGTTCTGCCGATCTTGCCGAAAGGTTCACCCTGCGCGAGGCGATTGAGAGCTTTTTGCGCTCTCTTGATCGGCGCGACCGCATCATCTTCCTTCAGAGGTATTTCTACAACTGCTCCATCCGCGATATCGCAGAGCGGCACGGAATGAAGGAAAGTGCGGTAACTATGCTCCTTTTCCGCACCCGCACGAAACTGAAAGACAAACTTACAAAGGAGGGGATCGACTTATGAAAAAGAATGATATTTACGAAGAGATCGGCAACATCTCGCCCGATCTGATAGCTGAGTCAGACCCGACGGCACCGATAAAGGGTAAAAAGAGCAGAAAATTTGCCATTATAGCGGCGTGTATCTCAATGCTGCTTCTTTCTGTGACTCTGTGGCTGTTTGTTCCGTATTCGGTTGAGCTGCCCGAGTCGTTGGGGTTGATAAAGGATAACGAATTCTACGATATTTATCTGAAAACCTTTGAATTCTACAATGAAAGGAAAATGAAGTCGCTTCCGAAAAACAATTTCGAAAAGTATATAGGACTCGAGATATACAAATATTATTACGAGTTGCATAGAAATGAGCGACCTACCGATGAGTTTATGGAGTCCGACTCTCTTGTGGCTTCAGCAGGGAAGGAAGACCGCTCGGGAACCTACGTCGAGGTCACCGACAATCAGGTCAGCGGGATCATCGAGCCCGATCTCTTCAAGCGTACGGAGACGCATTTGTTTTATCTTTCCAGCGATACAAAATGTTTGTATTCTTACACGATCGATGGGGATAAGAGCGTACTTTGCGGAGCTCTTGACAGTTTTGGGACAACGATGGGGGTAAATGATTATAAACCCGTAGAGATGTATCTTTCCGAAGACGGCGACAAGTTGTACGTGATTGCTTACAGATCGTCTATGGGATCTGTAATAGTTGAGATCGACGTTTCGGATCCCTCGAATATGTATCAAAGGGGCGGCATCAAGATCGACGGCAAATATGTTTCGTCAAGGATCAATGACGGGAAATTGCTTGTTGCGTATACACATAAAATGGACGTTGATCTGTATAAGGATTTTTCACTGATCAATGATTTTCTCCCCGAAGCCGTTACCGTTACGCCGCCTTTCAGAGTCGGCTCCGAGGTTCCTTTTGAACGGGACGAGATCATAGTTCCTGATAAAATGAATAATATACAATATCTGATCTTTTTACAGATCGATTTACAGACACTGACGGTCGAAGATAAGCTTGCGCTCCTTTCATTTTCAACAGACGTTCTTACTGTTTTTGAAGACAAAATTTTAGCGGGCTATCAGTACAGCGAAAGCGAAAATACGGTCATTGATACCTACCCGACTACCGTATACCGCGAGAAAACGGAGATTGCCGTTATCTCTTACGGCGAGGGCGGATTTGAGCTGGTTGATAGATTTACACTTGACGGTTACCTGAACGACCGCTATGCCGTTGACCTTGACGGTGACGTGATCCGCGCCGTCACAACGTCGGAGAATGAGGTCAGAAATAATATAACCTATGAGAGAAAACGCGAGGATATTGCCTGCAATCTCTGGTGCTATGATGTTTCTAAAAATAAGATGATCGCTTCGGTTAAAAATTTCGCGCCCGAGGGTGAGGATGTTAAATCGGTTCGTTTTGACGGTGACACGGCGTATATTTGCACCGCCAAGGTTGAGATAGATGAGAACGGTAACGCAATCTACTTTGACCCCGTCTACTTCTTCGACCTTTCCGATTACAAGAATATTACCTCGATAGATACCGGAACGATCAAGGGCTATTCGAGCTCGCTCAAGGTATTCGGCGATGGTCTGCTTCTCGGCATTGGATACGGCGATGATTACGGATTTGATGACGTGACTCTCAAGGTCGAGATATATGCCGAAAATGGAGAAAAAGTTGAGTCTGTCTGCGCATACGAGAGGGTGAATGTCAGGTTTGCAACGTCATATCACTCCTACTTCCTTGACAGCGAAAATGGATATATCGGAATCGCTTTTACCGAAAGAGTGGGTAATTGGGAATGGCGAACCGGCTACATTCTGCTTCAATTTGACGGCGAAAATCTCGAGATCGCAGCCGAGGAGTATTTTGAAAGAAGCGGTGCCGTTAATTATTCCAGATCTATTGTTATTGACGGCTATCTGTATATCATGTACACCGACGAATTCCGTGTTATCAACCTCAATAAATAACAGAATCCGCACGGCGTAAGCCGTGCGGGTATTTTCATAGTATTACACTTTTCGGGTATTGCGCCGTCTGCGGACGGCGCGGGGTGAAGGAGCGAAAATCTCCCCGCGGGGGAGATTTTACTCCTTCCGCGGCTCTGGCGATTTTCCGCAGGAAAAAGGAGGCGTAAGCCGACAAGACAGAGTCGGCTTTTGCCGAAGGCAAATACGTCGGCTGGAGCGCCGCCATTCCGAAGCACAAGGGGGGCGACCTCTGCGGAGGTCGACTTAAGGCTCCGCCTTAAGAAACCGCCACCTTTTGAAAAAAAGTGGACGAAAACTTTCCCGTTGCTGTTGTCTTTAATTTGATCGGAAATTTTCGAGCGCAGCGAGAAAATTCACCTTAACTTTGCCGAAGGCAAATTATCACTCTCGCGTAGCGAGATTATCACTCCGCCCAACGGGCGGATTATCACTCTCGCGAAGCGAGATATTGCAATTTCTCTAAAATTATGATAAAATTATAAAAAATAGTGTTACTCTCCCCATTTTTCCTGTTATTTAGGATGAAAGGCCTTTATGACAGAAGAAAGGAGCATAAAAATGGACGACAAACGAATAGTTGAACTCTTTCTGGCGCGCGCCGAGAGTGCTATCTCCGAGGCGGCGAAGAAGTACGGCAAGTATTGCCGATATATCGCCCTGCGTCTCCTCGGCAACGATCAGGACGCCGAGGAAGTTGAAAACGATACATATGTGAAGCTTTGGAACAGCATTCCACCGAAAAAACCCGATCCGCTGAAGCCCTACGTCGGCAGGATCGCGCGAAATATCGCGCTGAATCGGCTCGAGGAAAGGTCGGCGCAAAAGCGCGGCGAGGTCGCGCTCGTGCTCGAGGAGCTTTCCGAGTGTCTGTCCGATCCTTCGGGCGAGGAAATGGGCGAAAGCTTTGCTTTGCGCGAGGCGCTGAATTCATTTCTTGCCTCACTCGATGAAAAAACGCGGATCATTTTTATGCAAAGATACTTTTACACCTGCACGGTGCGTGAGATCGCGGCGGCGCGCGGACTTAAGGAAAGTGCCGTCACAATGCTCCTTTTCCGCACTCGGCAAAAACTCAGGGAACATCTACACAAGGAGGGATTTGAACTATGAAAAATAAAGACATCTATCGCGAAATTGGTAACGTGGACGAAAAATACATCCGCGAAGCCGACCCCACCGCGCCCCGCTCGGGCGTGAAACGGAGAAAATTGACTGTTTTAGCGGCTTGCATCAGCATTTTTGCTGTATTTTTGAGCCTTTGGCTTTTTCTGCCCTTTTCGGGCGAGCTTGAGGACTTGTCAAAATACTCGAACAGCGAGTATTACGGTTTGATGCTGAAGGTGCAAGAGCTTGCCTGCAGACCGGCAAATCACCAATATGCAAACAATTTTGAAAAGTACGTTCTTCGTGCCGGAAAATTCTTGTATTTCGCTGCCACCGAAAACGATGCCGCACCCGGTGATTCGGGCAGCCTTGCAGACAAATACGAGGAAGTCACCGACAATCAGTATGACGGAGTGATCGAGGGCGACCTTTTCAAGCGCAGCGACAAGAATATTTTCTATCTTGATCCCTACAACCTCATTCTCTATTCCTACTCAATCGAGGGCGAGTGTAAGCTTGATGAATATGACGTGCGCGATTCTCTCGCCACTTATGCCGGCAACGGATTACAGAGCGAAATGTTCCTATCTCCCGACTGCACGAAGTTGACCGTCATCATCCCCGGTTATAACAAAACTATCGCCGTGATGCTCGACGTCACAAACGCCGCTGACATCAAGGAGGCGGAGATCGTTGAGATCTCTGGCAACGTCATCGCCTCGCGCATGAAGGACGGAAATCTCTTGCTCGTCACGGGAATGCCGATCTATAACGAGCCCGATTTTTCGGATGAAAGCGAATTTTTGCCGCAGATCACGAAGAACGGCGAGTGCGAGAGCCTTGCCGCGCCCGACATTCTGTATAATGACGATTGCACCAATGCTTATTACACCGTCGCCGTGATGCTCGATGCCGAGAGCCTTGACGTACTCGGTAGCCTTGCAGTGCTCGACAATGCCTGGGTCGTTTCGGTTTCCGAAAACAACATCTTCCTCGGCTGTAATTATTACGGCTACTATGAAGAGCCCGGCGAGAATGACAACGAGATCATTGCGAAAAGTATCAATCAGACCAATATTTATACCATTTCCTACTCCTCGGGCGTGCTTGAAAACAAGGGCATGGTCAGAGTTGACGGCTTCCTGAACGATCAGTATTCGCTCGACGAAAAGGACGGCGTTCTCCGCGTTGTGACCGAGACTTGGACTCGCACGGGAAAGCGCTATCATACGGTAGACAATTATAACTACACCTCGATTGAAAATTACCGAAGCGCCGATCTTTATTGCATTGATCTCGAAAGCTATGGGATCATCGGTAGCGTCATCGGCTTTGCCCCCGAGGGCGAGCAGGTTGCATCGGTCCGCTTCGACGGCGACAGCGCATACGTCTGCACCGCCGTAGTGGTAAGCTTCACCGACCCCGTGTTCTTCTTCGACCTTTCGGATATGAGCAATATCACCTACACCGACACGGGCGTGATCGAGGGTTTCTCGACCTCGCTCATCGAGCTTGAGGGTGGTTATCTGCTCGGAATCGGCTACGGCAATACGAGAGATCATCTCAAGTTGGAGATATATGAGGAGAAAAACGGAATGGTCGTGTCGGTATGCACCTACGAGCTCCGTGGTGTGGAGTTTTCGGAGGATTACAAATCCTATTATATAAATAGGAAGGATAATCTCTTCGGTCTGATGACCTCAAGATCGGATGTCGGCGATTATATCCTTGTCCACTTCAACGGTGGAGCGATAGTCCCCGCCGCAAACGTGAAATTTGACCGAGTTTCAGACGAAGGTTGGACGAGAGCGACGATAGTTGACGGAAAACTTTTCGTGTTTGCTTCAGAGGGGCAGTTTAAGGCGGTCAAGTTAGAACAATAGACACCAGCAGCGAGAAGTTTTTTGAAAATTCTTAAGAAACTTTTTTCCAAAAAAGTTTCTTAAGTCGACCTCCGCAGAGGTCGAAACACTCTTGTGTGCTTCGGAATGACGGCGTCCCGCCGGCATCCCGGAAAGCTCCCCCATCCCGTTTTGACGGGATGGGGGAGCTTTCATCTTTATAGTGATATTATTTGCAAACGATTTGAACGAATGCGAAGTGAAGGAGCGAAAATCTCCCCGATGGGGAGATTTTACTCCTTCCGGAATGTCGGCGGGGCGCCGCCATTCCAAAGCACAAGGGGTGAGCAAGCGAAGCTTGTGGGGTTGCCGAAGGCAACCGTTTTCGCTGCTTCTCCGCTGGGCGACTTAAGGCTCTGCCTTAAGAAACCGCCACCTTTTGAAAAAGGTGGACGAAAACTTTCCCGTTGCTGTTGT